>NZ_JAAGLT010000019.1 GCF_010548275.1 Streptomyces sp. SID12488 | reverse complement strand
GGCCGGTGGTGTGGGGCACCCCCGGGACGAACGGGCAGCACGCCTACTACCAGTTGATCCACCAGGGGACGAAGCTGATCCCGGCGGACTTCATCGGGTTCGCCCAGCCGGTCGCGGAACTGAGCGACGAACTCAAGGGCCAGCATGATCTGTTGATGGCCAACTTCTTCGCGCAGACCCAGGCGCTGGCGTTCGGGAAGACGCCGGACGAGGTGCGGGCGGAGGGGGTGCCGGAGGAGTTGGTGGCGCACAAGACGTTCCTCGGCAACCATCCGACGACGACTGTGCTGGCTCGGGAGTTGACGCCGTCTGTGCTGGGGCAGTTGATCGCCTTGTATGAACACAATGTGTTCGTACAAGGCGCTGTGTGGAACATCGACTCGTTCGACCAGTGGGGGGTTGAGCTGGGGAAGGTGCTGGCGAAGCGGGTTGAGCCGGCGTTGACGGAGGGGGTGGAGGTGGCGGGGCTGGATGCGTCCACGGTGGCGCTGGTTGGTCGGTATCGGGAGCTGCGGGGGAGGTAGGGGTTTTTCTCGCCCCCGCCGCCCCTACCCGTCCCATCCTGTTCCTGGGGGCTGCGCCCCCAGACCCCCCTTTCGGCCCTGAAGGGGCCTCGTCCTCAAACGCCGGACGGGCTGATGTACCAGCCCGTCCGGCATCCGTCAGGGTGATGCCGGGGGGTACAGGGCCCTCGGGAGTTGGGATGCTGCCGGGGCGTCCAGTAGCCACAGGGTGCGTTGTCTGCCGTAGGCGCCTGCCGCCGGGGCCTGGATCTCGCCCGCGCCCGACAGGGCTATGGCCGCCGCACCCGCCTTGTCCTCGCCCGCCGCCAGCAGCCATACCTCGCGGGCCGCGCGGATCGCCGGGAGGGTGAGGGTGACCCGGGTCGGTGGGGGCTTCGGGGCGCCGTGGACACCCACCACCGTGCGCTCCGTCTCCCGTACCGCGGGCAGCTCCGGGAACAGTGACGCCACGTGCGTGTCCGGGCCCACGCCCAGCATCAGGACGTCGAACGTGGGCACGGGGCCGTGGGATTCGGGGCCGGCCGCCTTGGCCAGTTCCGCCGCGTACGCCTCCGCCGCCGCGTCCACATCGGAGCCGTACGGGCCGTCCGACGCGGGCATGGCATGGACACGGGTCGGGTCCAGCGGCACCGCGTCCAGCAGCGCCTCCTTCGCCTGGGTGACGTTGCGGTCCGGGTCGCCCTCGGGCAGGAAGCGTTCGTCGCCCCACCACAGGTCGAGCCGGGCCCAGTCGATCGCGTCCCGTGCGGGCGCGGAGGCCAGCGCGGCCAACAGGCCGTTGCCGTTGCGCCCACCCGTGAGCACCACCGACGCCGAGCCCCGCGAGGCCTGCGCGTCCACGATCTTCGTGATCAGGCGGGCTGCCGCGGCCTGGGCCATCAGCTCCTTGTCACGGTGGACGACGAGCTGCGGTGCCGTACTCACTTCGTGGACACCTTCTTCACCGGTGGCATCAGAGCCGGAGTCACCCTGTCCGCGTCCTCCGCCACGGGGGCCTTCCTCGCCGGTTCCAGTGCCAGTGCCGACGCCGGCGCTGGTGTGGATGCCTGCGGCTCGGGGGCCGTGGAAGAGGCCAGCCGCTCCACGCCGTACCGCAGCGCGGACGCGTACGTGTCGTCCGGGTCCAGGCGCCGCAGCTCCTCCGCCATCAGCTCGGCCGTCTCACGGCGCTTGAGCGCCACCGCGCGGTCGGGCTGGCCCTGGATGGAGAGGGTCGCCAGGGAGCCGTCGGCGCGGTCGAGGGTGATGGGGCCCGTGCTCGTCCGCATCCGGACCGCCGTCAGGCCGGGGCCCGAGGACAGGGAGCGCTTCACCGGGACGTCCAGCCGGTCCGCCAGCCACATCGCCAGCAGCTCGCAGCTCGGGTTGAACTCCTCGCCCTCCACCTCGACCGCGTTCACCTCGCAGGTGACCTGGTCCAGGGCGGCGGCCAGCATCGAGCGCCACGGGGTGATACGCGTCCACGAGAGGTCCGTGTCGCCCGGCGTGTACGCGTCCGCGCGCGCCGCCAGTTCCCGTACCGGCTGCTCGGCCGCGTACGTGTCCGTCACCCTGCGCTGCGCCAGAGCGCCCAGCGGGTCCTTCGCCGGGTCCAGCGGGGCGTTCACCGGCCACCAGACGACCACCGGGGCGTCCGGCAACAGCAGGGGCAGCACCACCGAGTCGGCGTGGTCGACGACCTCGCCGTACAGGCGCAGGACGACCGTCTCGCCGCTGCCCGCGTCCGCGCCGACCCTGACCTCGGCGTCCAGACGGGACGTCGTTCGGTCACGGGGGGAGCGGGAGACACGCTTGACGACGACCAGGGTGCGCGAGGGGTGTTCCAGCGAGGCGTCGTTCGCCGCCTTGAGGGCGTCGTACGCGTTCTCCTCGTCGGTGACGATGACAAGGGTCAACACCATGCCTACGGCCGGTGTTCCTATGGCCCGACGGCCCTGCACCAGCGCCTTGTTGACCTTGCTGGCCGTGGTGTCCGTGAGGTCTATTTTCATGGGCGCCGCCAGCTCCGTCCGTCTCGTTCGAGCATTTCGTCCGCCTCGACGGGGCCCCATGTACCCGAGGGGTACTGCGCGGGCGTGCCGTGCTTGTCCCAGTACTGCTCGATCGGGTCGAGGATCCGCCAGGACAGCTCGACCTCCTCGGTGCGCGGGAAGAGGTTGGAGTCGCCGAGGAGGACGTCCAGGATCAGACGCTCGTACGCCTCCGGGCTCGACTCCGTGAACGACTCGCCGTACGCGAAGTCCATGGACACGTCCCGGATCTCCATCGAGGTGCCGGGCACCTTGGAGCCGAAGCGGACCGTGATGCCCTCGTCGGGCTGGACGCGGATGACGATCGCGTTCTGGCCCAGTTCCTCCGTCGCCGTGTGGTCGAAGGGGGAGTGGGGCGCCCGCTGGAAGACCACCGCGATCTCGGTGACGCGACGGCCCAGGCGCTTGCCGGTACGCAGGTAGAAGGGGACGCCCGCCCAGCGGCGGTTGTCGACCTCGACCTTGATCGCCGCATAGGTGTCGGTCTTCGACTTGGGGTCGATGCCGTCTTCCTGGAGATAGCCGATGGCCTTCTCGCCACCCTGCCAGCCCGCCGCGTACTGCCCGCGGACCGTGTCCTCGCCCAGGTTCTGCGGCAGCTTGACCGCGCCGAGCACCTTGGTCTTCTCGGCGGCCAGCGCGTCCGCGTCGAAGGAGGCGGGCTCCTCCATGGCCGTGAGGGCCAACAGCTGCAGGAGGTGGTTCTGGATGACGTCACGGGCCGCGCCGATGCCGTCGTAGTAGCCGGCCCGGCCGCCGATGCCGATGTCCTCGGCCATCGTGATCTGGATGTGGTCCACGAAGGACCGGTTCCAGATCGGTTCGAACATCTGGTTGGCGAAGCGGAGCGCCAGGATGTTCTGGACGGTCTCCTTGCCGAGGTAGTGGTCGATCCGGAAGACCTGGTCCGGGGCGAAGACCTCCTCGACGGTCGAGTTGAGCTCCTCGGCCGACTTCAGGTCGTGGCCGAAGGGCTTCTCGATGACCGCGCGCCGCCAGGAACCGTTGTCCTGGTCCGCCAGACCGTGCTTCTTCAGCTGCTTGATGACCACCGGGAAGGACGACGGCGGCACGGAGAGGTAGAAGGCGAAGTTGCCGCCCGTCCCCTGCGCCTTGTCCAGCTCGTCGATGGTCGAGCGCAGCCGCTCGAAGGACTCGTCGTCGTCGAAGGTGCCCTGGACGAAGCGCATCCCCTGGATGAGCTGCTGCCAGACCTCCTCACGGAACGGCGTACGGGCGTGCTCCTTGACGGCGTCGTGCACCTCCGCCGCGAAGTCCTCGTTCGCCCACTCGCGCCGGGCGAAGCCGACGAGGGAGAAACCTGGCGGCAGCAACCCGCGGTTGGCGAGGTCGTACACGGCAGGCATCAGCTTCTTGCGTGACAGGTCGCCGGTGACCCCGAAGATGACCAGGCCCGACGGCCCCGCGATACGCGGGAGCCGTCGGTCTGCGGGGTCACGCAGCGGGTTGCTGCTTGACAAGGTTTCAGCCCTCCGAGGGGGCGAGGCGCGTCAGTTCCGCCTCGGTCGACTTGAGCAGGTCGGTCCAGGACGCCTCGAACTTCTCGACGCCCTCGTCCTCCAGGAGCTGGACCACTTCGTCGTACGAGATCCCGAGTTTCTCGACCGCGTCGAGTTCGGCGCGGGCCTGCTCGTACGTACCGGCGATGGTGTTGCCGGTGATCTGTCCGTGGTCCTCGGTGGCGAACAGGGTCGCCTCCGGCATGGTGTTCACCGTGTTCGGCGCGGCCAGGTCGTCGACGTACAGGGTGTCCTTGTACGCGGGGTCCTTGACGCCGGTCGAGGCCCACAGCGGACGCTGCTTGTTGGCCCGCGCTTTGTCGAGGGCTGCCCAGCGGTCGGTGGAGAAGACCTCCTCGTACGCCTGGTAGGCGAGCCGCGCGTTGGCCAGACCGGCCTTGCCGCGGGCGGCCTTGGCCTCGTCGGTGCCCAGCGCGTCGATCCGCTTGTCGATCTCGGTGTCCACGCGGGACACGAAGAAGGACGCCACGGAGTGGATCTTCGACAGGTCCAGGCCGCGCTCCTTGGCCTTCTCCAGGCCGGAGAGGTAGGCGTCCATGACCTTGCGGTAGCGCTCCAGGGAGAAGATCAGCGTGACGTTGACGCTGATCCCGAGGCCGATGACCTCGGTGATCGCCGGGAGACCCGCCTCGGTGGCCGGGATCTTGATCAGGGTGTTCGGACGGTCCACCAGCCAGGAGAGCTGCTTGGCCTCGGCGACGGTCGCGAGGGTGTTGTGGGCGAGACGGGGGTCGACCTCGATCGACACCCGGCCGTCCTGGCCCTGCGTCGAGTCGAAGACCGGTCGCAGGATGTCGGCGGCGTCACGGACGTCCGCCGTCGTGATCATGCGGATGGCCTCTTCGACGGTGACCTTGCGGGCGGCGAGCTCGGTGAGCTGCTGGTCGTAGCCCTCACCGCCGCTGATCGCCTTCTGGAAGATCGACGGGTTGGTCGTGACGCCCACGACGTGCTGCTGGTCGATCAGTTCGGCGAGGTTGCCGGACGTGATCCGCTGGCGCGACAGGTCGTCCAGCCAGATCGCGACGCCTTCCTCGGAAAGGCGCTTGAGTGCGTCTGTCATGGAAAATGCATCTCCTACGTGTCGGTATGTCAGCGTCAGCGCTGGGCTGCGGCGATCGATTCCCTGGCTACTGCGGCGACGTTCTCGGCAGTGAAGCCGAACTCCTGGAAGAGGACCTTGCCGTCGGCAGACGCGCCGAAGTGCTCCAGGGAAACGATGCGACCCGCGTCCCCGACGTACTTGTGCCAGGTGAGGCCGATACCGGCCTCGACCGCGACCCGCGCCTTGACGGACGGGAGCAGAACGCTCTCCCGGTACCCCTGGTCCTGCTCCTCGAACCACTCCACGGACGGCATGGACACGACTCGCGTCGGCACACCCTCCGCCTGGAGCTGCTCCCGGGCACCGACGGCCACGTGGACCTCGGAACCGGTCGCGATGAGGATGACCTCGGGCGTGCCGCCCTCGGCCTCGAAGAGCACATAGCCGCCCTTCGCCGTGTCCTCGTTGGCCTCGTACGTCGGTACGCCCTGACGGGTCAGTGCGAGGCCGTGCGGGGCGCCCTTGCCGAAGACCTTCGTCCAGCGCCTGAGGATCTCGCGCCAGGCGATGGCCGTCTCGTTGGCGTCGGCCGGGCGTACGACGTTCAGGCCGGGGATGGCGCGCAGCGACGCGATGTGCTCGACCGGCTGGTGCGTCGGGCCGTCCTCGCCGAGGCCGATGGAGTCGTGCGTCCACACGTACGTCACCGGCACGTGCATCAGCGCGGACAGACGTACCGCGTTGCGCATGTAGTCGGAGAAGACGAGGAAGGTGCCGCCGTAGATACGGGTGTTGCCGTGCAGCGCGATGCCGTTCATCTCGGCGGCCATCGAGTGCTCGCGGATGCCGAAGTGGATCGTGCGGCCGTACGGGTTGGCCTCCGGCAGCGGGTTGTCCGCCGGGAGGAAGGAGGACGTCTTGTCGATGGTCGTGTTGTTCGAGCCGGCCAGGTCGGCCGAGCCGCCCCACAGCTCCGGGATGACCGCACCCAGCGCCTGCAGGACCTTGCCGGACGCGGCACGCGTGGCGACGCCCTTGCCCGCCTCGAAGACCGGGAGCTTGTCCTCCCAGCCCTTGGGCAGTTCACCCGCGGCGATGCGGTCGAACTCGGCGGCGCGCTCTGCGTTGTTGTTGCGCCATTCCTGGAACGACTTCTCCCACTCGGCCTTGGCCTGACGGCCGCGCTCCACCGCCTCGCGGGTGTGGTTCAGGACGGCGTCCGAGACCTCGAACGACTGCTCGGGGTCGAAGCCGAGGACGCGCTTGGTGGCCGCCACCTCGTCGTCGCCGAGCGCCGAGCCGTGCGCGGCCTCGGTGTTCTGGGCGTTCGGGGCGGGCCAGGCGATGATCGAGCGCATCGCGATGAACGACGGCTTGTCCGTCACCTTCTTGGCGGCCTGCACGGCGTTGTAGATGGCGTGCGGGTCGAGGTCGCCGTCCGGCTTCGGGGCGATCCGCTGCACATGCCAGCCGTACGCCTCGTACCGCTTGGCCACGTCCTCGGAGACGGCCGTCTCGGTGTCGCCCTCGATCGAGATGTGGTTGTCGTCCCACAGCAGGACCAGGTTGCCGAGCTTCTGGTGGCCGGCCAGCGAGGACGCCTCCGAGGAGATGCCCTCCTGGAGGCAGCCGTCACCGGCGATCGCGAAGATGAAGTGGTCGAACGGGGACTCCCCTTCGGGTGCCTCCGGGTCGAACAGACCGCGCTCGTAGCGGGCGGCCATGGCCATGCCCACGGCGTTGGCGACACCCTGGCCGAGCGGACCGGTCGTCGTCTCGACGCCTGTCGTGTGCCCGTACTCGGGGTGACCGGGGGTCTTGGAACCCCACGTCCGGAACGCCTTCAGGTCGTCCAGCTCCAGGCCGAAACCGGCCAGGTACAGCTGGGTGTAGAGGGTCAGGGACGAGTGGCCGGCGGACAGTACGAAACGGTCGCGTCCGACCCAGTCGGCGTCCGCCGGGTCGTGCCGCATCACCTTCTGGAAGAGGGTGTACGCGGCGGGGGCCAGGCTCATCGCCGTACCGGGATGGCCGTTGCCGACCTTCTGTACGGCATCGGCGGCCAGGACGCGGGCGGTGTCGACGGCCCGCTGGTCCAACTCGGTCCACTCGAGGTCTGTCGTGGTCGGCTTGGTGCTCACCCTGGGTCAGGGCTCCTCTCCACATGTCTCATACCGGCGTCCTCGGTGTCCACCGGCTGCCGGGGGCTGACACCCTCGGCCTTTGTCGAGCCTACCCTCGTAAGAACGTGCAGTATTTCGAGTCATTCCAGACTGCCGGGACTGCTTCGCATCCGCCTCCCGGCCACTACCGGACTGCAATACGAAGCGCGCCGTCCGAGTGCTCAATCGAGCCGCGTCACGCCCATCACAAAGCACCCCTCAACACGACCCCACCCCCGCGAAGGACGGGGTCTGGGCAACGTCTAGAGTGGCGTGGTAAGCGCGAGCCTTTACCGGGACTTCACAGCCGGGGGCTTGTTGGAATGTCTCTGTCAGGGGTGTGCGTGACGGCCGTTGAATCCCGTCCAGCGGGGATGAGCGGGACGAGCCAGAACCCGAGCCGGCAGCCGTTCGGGGCCCGGGTCATGGCGTTCGTCGCTCTTACGAAGCCGCGGATCATCGAGCTGTTGCTCATCACCACGGTTCCCGTGATGTTTCTGGCTGAGCAGGGTGTACCGGACCTGGGACTGGTCCTCCTCACCTGCCTCGGCGGCTACCTCTCCGCGGGTGGCGCCAACGCGCTCAACATGTACATCGACCGTGACATCGACGCGCTCATGGACCGCACCTCGCAGCGCCCGCTGGTCACCGGCATGGTCAGCCCGCGCGAGTGTCTGGCCTTCGGCATCACCCTCGCCGTCGCCTCGACCCTCCTCTTCGGCCTCACGGTCAACTGGCTGTCGGCCTGGCTGTCGCTGGGCGCGCTCCTCTTCTACGTGGTCGTTTACACGATGATCCTCAAGCGGCGTACGTCGCAGAACATCGTGTGGGGCGGCATCGCGGGCTGCATGCCGGTCCTCATCGGCTGGTCCGCCGTCACGGACTCGCTCTCCTGGGCGCCGCTCATCCTCTTCCTGGTCATCTTCTTCTGGACGCCGCCGCACTACTGGCCGCTGTCCATGAAGGTGCGGGACGACTACGCGCGCGTGGGCGTTCCGATGCTTCCGGTCATCGCCTCCAACAAGACGGTCGCCCGGCAGATCGTGGCGTACAGCTGGGCGATGGTCTTCGTCTCGCTGCTGCTCACGCCGCTCGGCTACACCGGCTGGTTCTACACGGTGGTCGCGCTGACGGCGGGCGGCTGGTGGCTGTGGGAGGCGCATGCCTTGCAGGGGCGTGCGCGGGCTGAGGCGTCGGGGGGCAAGCTCAAGGAGATGCGGCTGTTCCACTGGTCGATCACCTATGTGTCGCTGCTGTTTGTGGCGGTCGCGGTGGATCCTTTCCTTCGGTGACGTTTCGGTGGTCGGCTGCGGCGCCGTCGTGGCTGGTCGCGCAGTTTCCCGCGCCCCTTATGGGGCGCTCCTGTCGCCGGTGTTACGTGGTCAAGGCCACTTGCCCTGCCGTCGCCAGCTGATCTACCCGTCGGTAGCATCCAGGCCATGGCAGACACGCAGCAGGTTGACGAGACCGCCGACGCCAAGCAGGCAGTCAAGGCGGAGCGCAGGGCGGCCAAGCTCGCCAAGCAGATCGACGGCTTCGCCAAGCAACACGGCGGTGCCGAGGGGCAGGTGGCGTACATCGGGGAGCGCGGCGCCAGGATCGTGCTCGTCGGCGAGGACGGCGGCTGGGGTGACCTCGTGGCCCCCACGTACGCGATCGCCCAGCAGGCCGTCGAGAAGGCCGGCATCGCCGTCCACGAGGACTTCGACGGCGAGTTCGCGGCCAAGGTGACCACCGGCCCGTACGAGTGGACGCGCATGGCAGGGATCCAGGTGGGCGGGCCGAGGAACCCGTGACGTGCCGGGAGTGGCCGATCGGTGTCGGTCGTTCCCACGGGGTGTGCGCGAGCAACACCTGATTGTCGGTTCACCCGTTAGGACCTTAGGAACACACGGTCCAGTCACGGGGAGCCCGGATGATCGAAATGCCGTCGCTCGTGGACCAGTACTGCCACGGCGTACTGAGAACAGAGTTGGGCCTCGGCACCTTCGAGGCCCAACTCGCGCGTACCGAGGGGCCGCCCGCCGCAGGTACGACCCTCTTCGACACCCAGACCGGGTTCGCCGTACGCCGCTGGTGCCCCCCGCTGCTCGGCCTGGAACCGCATGCCTCCCCCGCCCGTTATCTCGCCCGGCGCCGTGAACTCGGCGTACTGGAATCGGGCCGACGGCTGCTGCGGGGGAGTGGAATCACGACATATCTGGTGGACGCCGGGCTGCCCGGCGACCTCACCGGGCCCGGTGAGATGGCCGCCGCGGGGGCCGCCGACGCCCATGAGGTCGTCCGGCTCGAACTCCTCGCCGAACAGGTGGCCGACACCTCCGGCACCGTCGAGTCCTTCCTCGCCAACCTCGCCGAGTCGGTGCACGGCGCGGCGACCAGCGCCGTCGCCTTCACCTCCGTGGCGGGCGTACGGCACGGACTGGCGCTCGCGCCCGATCCGCCGGGGCCGGGGGAGGTCCGGGGCGCGGCGGGCCGCTGGCTGGCCGGGCGCCGGGTCGGCGGCGCGCTCAGCGACCCGGTGCTGCTGCGCCACCTGCTGTGGAACGCGGTCGCCTCGGGCCTGCCGCTCCAGCTGCACGCCGGACTGGGCGAACCGGGCTTACGCATCGACCGCACCGACCCGGTCCTGCTCACGGACTTCGTCCGAGCGACGGCCGGGCTCGGCACGGACCTGGTGCTGCTGCACGGATACCCCTACCACCGCCACGCTGCCCATCTCGCCGGCGTCTTCCCGCATGTGTACGCCGACCTGGGCGCCGCCCTGGTGCGTACCGGCGCCCGGGCCGCCGCGATCCTCGCCGAGATCCTCGAACTGGCCCCCTTCGGGAAGATCATCTTCTCCAGTGGCGCCCACGGCCTGCCCGAACTCCACGTGGTGGGCGCCCGCCTCTTCCGTGAGGCGCTCGGCCAGGTGCTCGGCGGCTGGGTCACCGAGGGGGCGTGGTCGCTGGGGGACGCGCAGCGTGTGGCCGGGCTGATCGCGGCGGGCAACGCGCGACGCGTGTACGGGCTGGGGTGAGCTGTGAAGACTGGGGGCATGACGACACACGGGACTCGGACGGCGGATGCCCTGACCGACGCCTTACTGGACCGCTTCCTGGGTGAGCTGCGCGCACTCGACCCGGTCGCCGCCTGGGCCCATGGATCGCTTGGCGGCGGCGATTATCAGGAGGGCCGCAGCGACCTCGACCTGATCGCCGTCCTGGAGGAGCCGATCGGCCCGGGCATCGCCTGGAAAGTGGCCAAGCTGCACGCCCGGCTGCGCACCGACCCGCTCGCCCCGTTGCTGCACTGCACCTACCTGACCGACGCGACGACGGCCGATCCAGAGCGCCGGCACCTCACCTGGGCGCACAGCGAACTGTTCCGGCGGACGGTCACCCCGGTGACCCGGCGCGAGCTGCACACCTTCGGGCGGGTGCTGTACGGGAAGGCGCCCGGGGAGCTGCTTCCGGCGGTGTCGGACCGGCAACTGGCCGACTTCGTCGTGCGCGACCAGCGCGACTTTCTGCGGCCCGCCGTGGACAAGGCCCGGCTCTGGACGCAGGACGTCTGGGTCGACTACGGGCTGGTCACCTTCGCCCGGGCGACGGTGACCCTGAGGGACGGCAGCCTGATCTCGAAACGGGAGGCGCTGGACCTGCTGCCGGGGCTGGGGGCGCCCGTGGAGGTCGTAGAGGACATCGTGCGGCGGCGGTACGGGCGGGAAGGCGGGCCGGTCGACTCCGGGTGGCGTGAGCGGCGTGGCGAGCTGACACGGGACTACCTGGGTGCCTCGATCGACCGTCTGGTGACCTCGTACACGTGACTGCATGAAAACGGGATGCACACGCGCGTGCGTCCCGTTTTCGGCCTACGCGCGCGTGCCGACCGTCGCCTCGGTCGCGGGGCCGGGCACGTCGGTCAGGGAGGCCGTCCCGGGGCGCTCGCGCAGGGCGAACAGGACGCGCAGGACCGCGATCCACACCAGCGCCGAGCCGAGCATGTGCAGGCCGACCAGGACCTCGGGGAGGTTCGTGAAGTACTGGACGTACCCGATGACGCCCTGGGAGAGCAGGATCAGGAACAGGTCCCGCGTGCGGTCCAGCGGGCCCTTGGGGGCGTCGACCGCCTTCAGGACGAACCACAGGGCGAACGTCAGTGTCACCACGATCCAGGCGAGCACCGCGTGCAGCTTGCTGACGTTCTCCCAGTTCAGCGGCATGCGCTCGATCTCGTTGGAGTCACCCGCGTGCGGGCCCGACCCGGTCACCACCGTGCCGACCGCGATCAGCAGGACCGTGGCGACCACCAGGAACCACACCAACTGCTGTACGGCCTTGCCGACCAGGGGCTGAGGCGCGCCGTCGCCCTCCTGGGTGCGCTGCCACATCACCGCGGCGACCGCGATCAGGGCAGAGGACAGCAGGAAGTGGGCCGCGACCGTGTACGGGTTGAGGCCGACCAGGACGACGACGCCGCCCAGGACCGCGTTGCTCATGACGACCCAGAACTGCGCCCAGCCCAGCCGGGTCAGGCTGCGGCGGTACGGCTTCTCCGAGCGGGCGGCGATGATCGCCCAGCCGACCGCAGCGCACAGCACGTACGTCAGCATGCGGTTGGTGAACTCGATGACGCCGTGCACGCCCATCGCGCCGGTCGTCGTCAGCGAGTCGTCGGTGCACTTGGGCCAGGTCGGGCAGCCGAGGCCCGATCCGGTCAGCCGTACGGCACCGCCGGTTACCACGATGACCACCGACATGACGAGCGCGGCGAGCGCCGCACGCCGCACGGTACGGGGGGTCGGCGTCCAGCGGGCGGCGATGAAGGCGAGCGGGTTCCGCACGGCGGACAGGGCCTCGGCGGGGGTCATCTTTGGCACGCGTCCCATCGTAGGCGGCTGCTTGTGCACGCTTTCACGAGGGGTCCCCGGGGCTCCTCGGCCACTCCCCACTTGCTCCCGGCTCATCCCCGGCTCATCCCCGGCTCACTCCCAGCGGAAGAACCGGCCGGCCGCCGCCAGCCCCACGACCGCCCACACCGCGAGGATCCCCAGGTCGCCCCAGGGCATCCCGGCGCCGTGCTGCAGTACGTCCCGCAGGCCGTCCGACAGGGCCGAGATCGGGAGCAGGGCCAGTACGTCCTGGACGCCGGAGGGGAACTTGTCCAGGGGGACGATCACCCCGCCGCCCACCAGGAGCACCAGGAAGACCAGGTTCGCGGCGGCCAGCGTGGCCTCCGCCTTCAGGGTGCCCGCCATCAGCAGGCCGAGGCCCGAGAAGGCGGCCGTGCCGAGGAGGAGCAGGAGAAGCACGGCGAAGGGGTTGCCGTGCGGGGACCAGCCGAGCGCGAAGGCGATCCCCGTCAGCAGGGCGACCTGGAGGGCCTCGGTGACCAGTACGGATGCCGTCTTCGCCGTCATCAGGCCCCAGCGGGGGAGTGGCGAGGAGGCGAGCCGTTTCAGGACGCCGTAGCGGCGCTCGAAGCCCGTCGCGATGGCCTGGCCCGTGAACGCCGTCGACATCACGGCGAGCGCGAGGATGCCCGGGGCGAGGAAGTCGACCGCCTTGCCGGCGCCCGTGTCGACGATGTCCACCGAGCCGAACAGCAGCAGAAGCAGGGCGGGAATCACCACCGTCAGCAGCAGCTGCTCGCCGTTGCGCAGCAGCATCTTCGTCTCCAGAGCCGCCTGCGCCCCGATCATGCGGGGGAGCGGGGCGGCGCCGGGCTGCGGGGTGTAGGTCCCGGGGGCGGTCGGGGTGGCGGTCATGAGCGCAGCTCCTTGCCGGTGAGCTCAAGGAAGACGTCTTCCAGGGTGTGCCGTTCCACCGAGATCCGGTCCGGCATCACCCCGTGCTGGGCGCACCAGGACGTCACCGTCGCGAGGAGCTGCGGGTTGATCTTGCCGCCGACGCGATAGGCGCCCGGGGTCAGCTCGGCGGCCGTGCAGTCCGCCGGGAGGGCCTTCAGCAGGGAGTGCACGTCCAGACCCGGCCGGCCCATGAAGCGCAGCGTGTTCTCGGCGCCGCCACGGCACAGTTGTTCGGGACTGCCCTGGGCGATGACCTTGCCGGCGTCGATGATCGCGACGTCGTCGGCGAGCTGCTCGGCCTCGTCCATGTGATGGGTGGTGAGGATGACGGAGACGCCGTCGGCGCGAAGATCGCGGACCAGGCCCCACGTGGCGCGGCGGGCCTGGGGGTCCAGGCCGGCCGTCGGCTCGTCCAGGAACACCAGCTCAGGGCGGCCGACGACCGCCATCGCGAGCGCCAGGCGCTGCTGCTGGCCCCCTGAGAGGCGGCGGTAGGTCGTGCGGCCGCAGCTGCCGAGGCCGAGGCGTTCGACCAGCGCGTCCACGTCCAGCGGGTGCGCGTGCAGCTTGGCGACGTGGCGGAGCATCTCGTCGGCGCGGGCGCCCGAGTAGACGCCGCCGGACTGGAGCATCACGCCGACCCGTGGACGCAGGGCGGCGGCTTCCCGTACGGGGTCGAGGCCCAGGACCCGTACCGTCCCGGAGTCCGGTCTGCGGTAACCCTCGCAGGTCTCGACGGTGGTCGTCTTGCCCGCGCCGTTGGGACCCAGTACGGCGGTGATGCCCGCCAGGGCCACCAGGTCGAGGCCGTCCACCGCGGTCTTCGTGCCGTACCGCTTCACCAGGGCCTGGACCTGGACCACGGGCTCGCTTCGCATGGGTCGAGAGTCTAGGTACGGGAGGGCCTGCCCAGATGCGCGGGGGCCGGATCCGGGCCCGGTGGGGGCCTGGTGCGGCCCGGCTCCGGGCGTGCTCCCGTGCTGCTCGGGGGCGGTCTCCGATCGATCAAAGATCGTTTTCGCAGGTCAGGTTAGGTGAGCCTAAGTGATGCAGGGCACCGTCGAGTGGGGCGGACGCGGCTTGCCGCGCTCTGGGGAATTACGCAACAATGGTGTTGTGAAATACGACGGCGAGGATCGGGAGGCCCCCACGGGCGCCCCCCAGGAGGAGATCGCGACCGGTGAGCGCTCGACGCGCAACCGGGTCGCGCGATCCATCCTGGACCACGGTCCGTCGACCGCCGCCGAGCTCGCCGGGCGCCTGGGCCTGACCCATGCGGCCGTACGCCGTCACCTGGACGCGCTGGTGGCCGACGACGTCGTGCAACCGCGTGAGCAGCGGGTCTACGGGGCACGCACCCGTGGCCGGCCCGCCAAGGCCTTCGCGCTCACCGACTGCGGACGCGACGCCTTCGACCAGTCCTACGACAAGCTCGCCATGGACGCGCTGAGTTGGATCGCCGAGCGTGAGGGCGGCGACGAGGCGGTGCTCGCCTTCGCGCGCGCCCGGTTCGCCGAGCAGGCCGTGAACTACCGGGAGGCCGTCGAGGCCGCCGGCCCCGAGAAGAGCGCCGAAGCCCTGGCCAAGGCCCTGAGCGCGGACGGGTACGCTGCTACGGCGCGCAGCGCACCGGTCGGAGAGCAGCTCTGCCAGCACCACTGCCCGGTGGTCCATGTCGCGGAAAAGTTCCCGCAGCTCTGCGAGGCGGAGACCGAGATCTTCTCCCAGCTGCTCGGAACGCATGTCCAGCGGCTCGCGACCATCGCCCACGGCGACGGTGTGTGCACGACATTCATCCCCAAGGCCTCGCACGCCTCGGCCCCACCTGCTCCACCGTTGTCGACCACCACTCATAAAGCATCTGCACGTACCGCCGGGAGGAACCCAGCATGACGCTGCCCATCGAGGAGACCGCCCACCCCGAGCTCGAGGGTCTGGGCACGTACGAATACGGCTGGGCCGACTCCGACGTGGCCGGTGCCTCTGCCAAGCGCGGCATCAACGAGGACGTCGTCCGCGACATCTCCTCGAAGAAGTCCGAGCCCGAGTGGATGACCAAGCTCCGTCTCAAGGGCCTGCGCCTCTTCGGCAAGAAGCCCATGCCCAACTGGGGCTCGGACCTGTCGGGGATCGACTTCGACAACATCAAGTACTTCGTGCGTTCCACGGAGAAGCAGGCGGAGTCCTGGGAGGACCTGCCCGAGGACATCAAGAACACGTACGACAGGCTCGGCATCCCCGAGGCGGAGAAGCAGCGCCTCGTCGCCGGTGTCGCGGCCCAGTACGAGTCGGAGGTCGTCTACCACCAGATCCGTGAGGACCTGGAGGAGCAGGGCGTCATCTTCCTCGACACCGACACCGCGCTGAAGCAGCACCCGGAGCTCTTCAGGGAGTACTTCGGGACCGTCATCCCGGTCGGCGACAACAAGTTCGCGTCGCTGAACAGTGCCGTGTGGTCCGGTGGGTCGTTCATCTACGTGCCCAAGGGCGTGCAGGTCGAGATCCCGCTCCAGGCCTACTTCCGTATCAACACGGAGAACATGGGCCAGTTCGAGCGGACCCTGATCATCGTTGACGAGGGTGCCTACGTGCACTACGTCGAGGGCTGTACGGCGCCGATCTACAAGTCGGACTCCCTGCACAGCGCGGTCGTCGAGATCATCGTCAAGAAGAACGCCCGCTGCCGCTACACGACCATCCAGAACTGGTCGAACAACGTCTACAACCTGGTCACCAAGCGCGCCGTGGCGTACGAGGGCGCGACCATGGAGTGGATCGACGGCAACATCGGCTCCAAGGTGACGATGAAGTACCCGGCCGTCTACCTGATGGGTGAGCACGCCAAGGGCGAGACCCTCTCCATCGCCTTCGCGGGCGAGGGCCAGCACCAGGACGCCGGCTCCAAGATGGTCCACATGGCGCCGAACACCTCCTCGAACATCGTGTCGAAGTCCGTCGCGCGCGGTGGCGGCCGTACGTCCTACCGCGGTCTCGTTGAGATCGCCGAGGGCGCCCACGGCTCCAAGTCCAACGTGCTGTGCGACGCGCTGCTGGTGGACACCATCTCCCGCTCCGACACGTACCCGTACGTCGACGTCCGCGAGGACGACGTGTCCATGGGCCACGAGGCGACCGTCTCCAAGGTCTCCGACGACCAGCTCTTCTACCTGATGAGCCGCGGTCTGTCCGAGTTCGAGGCGATGGCGATGATCGTGCGCGGCTTCGTCGAGCCGATCGCCAAGGAACTGCCCATGGAGTACGCGCTGGAACTCAACCGGCTGATCGAGCTCCAGATGGAGGGCTCGGTCGGCTGAGTGCCGGTCGCCGTCCCCCCATCAAGTCACTTACGCAGGGAAGAGAGCAGACCGACAGCCATGGCTGAGGCTCAGAACATTCCGGTGGGCAGCACCACCGCCGGCTCGATCGCGGTGGCCGCTGCCGCCGAGTCGACCGTAGCGACGCGCATGAGCGCGCCGCCGTCCTTCGACGTGGCGGACTTCCCCGTCCCCCACGGCCGCGAGGAGGAGTGGCGGTTCACCCCGCTGGAGCGCCTGCGCGGGCTGCACGACGGCACCGCCGTCGCCACCGGCGCCGGTGTGAAGGTGGACGTCCAGGCACCCTCGGGCGTCACCGTCGAGGCCGTCGGCCGTGACGACGCGCGCCTAGGGCGGGCCGGCACTCCCGTGGACCGCGTCGCCGCCCAGGCGTACAGCTCCTTCGAGGCGGCCGGTGTGATCACCGTCCCCAAGGAGATGGTCCTCACCGAGCCGATCCGCGTCGCCGTGCACGGCGAGGGCGGGGTGGCCTACGGCCACCAGGTCATCGAGCTGGGCGCCTTCGCCGAAGCGGTCGTCATCATCGACCACACCGGTGACGCCGTGCTCGCCGCCAACGTGGAGTACGTCCTCGGTGACGGCGCCAAGCTCACCGTCGTCTCCGTCCAGGACTGGGACGACCAGGCCGTGCACGTCGCCCAGCACAACGCGCTGATCGGCCGCGACGCCACATTCAAGTCCTATGTGGTCACCTTCGGCGGCGACCTCGTACGACTGCACCCGCGCATCTCCTACGCCGGCCCCGGCGGCGAGGCCGAGCTGTTCGGCCTGTACTTCACGGACGCCGGCCAGCACCAGGAGCACCGCCTCCTGGTCGACCACAACACCCCGCACTGCAAGTCGAACGTCGTCTACAAGGGCGCGCTCCAGGGCGAGGGCGCCCACGCGGTGTGGATCGGCGACGTGCTCATCGAGGCCAAGGCCGAGGGCACCGACACGTACGAGATGAACCGCAACCTGGTTCTCACGGACGGCGCCCGCGTGGACTCCGTACCGAACCTCGAGATCGAGACCGGTGAGATCGTCGGCGCCGGGCACGCGAGTGCCACCGGACGGTTCGACGACGAGCAGCTGTTCTATCTGATGGCCCGCGGTATCCCGGCCGACGACGCCCGCCGGCTGGTTGTCCGCGGCTTCTTCGCCGAACTGGTCCAGCAGATCGGCGTCGCGGACATCCAGGAGCGCCTTCTTGCGAAGATCGACGAGGAGCTGGAGGCGTCCGTCTGATGACTGCCGCTCCGACGTTCGTACGCGCCTGTGGGCTGAGCGAGCTCGACGAGGACACCCCCAAGCGGGTGGAACTCGACGGCACGCCGGTCTCGGTCGTCCGTACCGAGGGCGAGGTGTTCGCGATCCACGACGTCTGCTCGCACGCGAACGTCTCGCTCTCCGAGGGCGAGGTGGAGGACTGTCAGATCGAGTGCTGGCTGCACGGCTCCAGCTTCGACCTCCGCACCGGCAAGCCGTCCGGCCTTCCCGCGACGCGCCCCGTCCCTGTATATCCCGTAAAGATCGAAGGGGACGATGTGCTCGTCTCCCTCCACCAGGAGTCCTGAGGAACCCATGGCAACGCTTGAAATCCACGACCTGCACGTCACCGTCGAGGCCGACAACGCCACGAAGGAGATCCTCAAGGGCGTCGACCTCACCGTGAAGCAGGGCGAGACCCACGCCATCATGGGCCCCAACGGCTCCGGCAAGTCGACCCTCGCCTACTCGCTCGCGGGTCACCCGAAGTACACGATCACGGGCGGTATCGTGCTGCTCGACGGCGAGGACGTCCTGGAGATGTCCGTCGACGAGCGCGCCCGCGCGGGCCTGTTCCTGGCGATGCAGTACCCGGTCGAGATCCCCGGTGTCTCCGTCTCCAACTTCCTTCGTACGTCCGCCACCGCCATCCGCGGTGAGGCGCCGAAGCTGCGCCTGTGGGTGAAGGAGGTCAAGGAGGCCATGCAGCGCCTCAACATGGACCCCACCTTCGCCGAGCGCAACGTCAACGAGGGCTTCTCCGGCGGTGAGAAGAAGCGCCACGAGATCCTCCAGCTGGAGCTCCTCAAGCCGAAGATCGCGATCCTCGACGAGACGGACTCCGGTCTGGACGTCGACGCCCTGCGCATCGTCTCCGAGGGCGTCAACCGCGTCCGCGAGAGCGGCGAGGTCGGCACCCTGCTGATCACGCACTACACGCGCATCCTGCGCTACATCAAGCCCGACCACGTTCACGTGTTCTCGGCCGGCCGGATCGTGGAGTCGGGTGGCCCCGAGCTCGCCGACAAGCTGGAGAACGAGGGTTACGAGTCGTACGAAGTGAAGGGTGGCGCATCCGCGTGACACAGCTGCCGGGCCTCCTCGATACAGAGGCGATCCGTAAGGACTTCCCGATCCTCGACCGGGTGATCCACGACGGCAAGAAGCTCGTCTACCTGGACAACGCGGCGACCTCGCAGACGCCCCGCCAGGTGATCGACACTCTCTCCGAGTACTACGAGCAGCACAACGCCAACGTGCACCGTGGCATCCATGTGCTCGCGGAGGAGGCCACGGCGCTGTACGAGGGCGCGCGCGACAAGGTCGCCGCGTTCATCAACGCGCCCAGCCGCGACGAGGTGATCTTCACCAAGAACGCCTCCGAGTCGCTCAACCTCGTGGCCAACATGCTGGGCTGGGCCGACGAGCCCTACCGGGTCGACCACGAGACCGAGATCGTCATCACGGAGATGGAGCACCACTCCAACATCGTGCCGTGGCAGCTGCTCGCGCAGCGCACGGGCGCGAAGCTGAAGTGGTTCGGCCTGACCGACGACGGCCGCCTGGACCTGTCGAACATGGACGAGGTCATCACCGAGAAGACGAAGATCGTCTCCTTCGTGCTGGTCTCCAACATCCTGGGCACGGTCAACCCGGTCGAGCAGATCGTGCGCCGGGCGCAGGAGGTCGGGGCCCTGGTCCTGATCGACGCCTCGCAGGCCGCCCCGCACATGCCGCTGGACGTCCAGGCCCTCCAGGCCGACTTCGTGGCCTTCACCGGCCACAAGATGTGCGGCCCGACGGGCATCGGGGTGCTGTGGGGCCGCCAGGAGCTCCTGGAGGACCTGCCGCCGTTCCTGGGCGGCGGCGAGATGATCGAGACGGTGTCGATGCACTCGTCGACGTACGCTCCCGCCCCGCACAAGTTCGAGGCGGGCACTCCGCCGATCGCGCAGGCGGTCGGTCTCGGTGCGGCGATCGACTATCTCTCCGCGATCGGCATGGACAAGATCCTCGCCCATGAGCACGCGCTCACCGAGTACGCGGTGAAGCGGCTCGGCGAGGTCCCCGGCCTGCGGATCATCGGCCCGTCCACGGCCGAGGACCGGGGGGCGGCGATCTCCTTCACGCTCGGTGACATCCATCCGCACGACGTGGGCCAGGTCCTCGACGAGCAGGGCATAGCGGTCCGGGTCGGCCACCACTGCGCCAGGCCGGTCTGCCTGCGCTACGGAATTCCCGCGACCACGCGAGCGTCGTTCTATCTGTACTCCACGCCGACCGAGATCGATGCTCTGATCGACGGCTTGGAGCACGTACGGAACTTCTTCGGCTGAGGAGCTGGCTGAGTCGTGCTGTGCTATCCCGGGGGACACCCCCCGGACCCCCGGCCGGAAGACCACGCAACGGAAGACGGGACGCGAGGTTAGTCGTCGTGAAACTTGATTCGATGTACCAGGAAGTCATCCTGGACCACTACAAGCACCCGCACGGGCGCGGTCTCCGGGACGGCGACGCCGAGGTGCACCACGTCAACCCGACATGCGGCGACGAGATCACCCTGCGCGTGAAGTACGACGGTACGACGATCAGCGATGTCTCGTACGAGGGCCAGGGCTGCTCGATCAGCCAGGCGTCGGCCTCCGTGCTGAACGAGCTCCTGGTCGGCAAGGAACTGTCCGAGGCGCAGAAGATCCAGGAGACCTTCCTGGAGTTGATGCAGTCCAAGGGCAAGCTGGAGCCGGACGACGCGATGGAGGAGGTGCTGGAGGACGCTGTCGCGTTCGCCGGTGTCTCCAAGTACCCGGCCCGGGTGAAGTGCGCGCTGCTCAGCTGGATGGCGTGGAAGGACGCGACGGCCCAGGCCCTGGGCTCGGACGCCGCCGAAAGGAAGACGGCATGAGCGAGACCATTGAGATGAAGCCGGCCTCGGAGGACGAGGTCCGCGAGGCGCTGTACGACGTCGTCGACCCCGAACTGGGCATCGACGTCGTCAATCTGGGCCTGATCTACGGCATCCACGTCGACGACGCGAACATCGCGACGATCGACATGACCCTGACGTCGGCGGCATGCCCGCTCACGGACGTCATCGAGGACCAGGCCAAGTCAGCCACGGACGGCATCGTCAACGAACTGCGCATCAACTGGGTATGGATGCCGCCGTGGGGCCCGGACAAGATCACGGACGACGGACGGGACCAGCTTCGGGCGCTCGGGTTCAACGTCTGAGGTTGTGGCGATTCCGTCCGCACGCTGTACGCGAAAGCGGCGGCACCCTGCTCGGGTGCCGCCGCTTTCGTGTGCGCCTCAGGCCAGCGGGGCAACGACGCGGAAGGAGAAGTCCTGCCGGTTGGTCGTGTTGTAGCCGTACGGGTCCAGGCGCAGCTGGAAGTTCTTGTGACGCAGCGCGTAGTTGGGGTAGTTCACCGACTGGATCACGGTGCCCGAATTCCCCGAGTACCCGGCGCAGAAGGTGGCGTCCTGCTTGAACAGGGACGAGCCGTCGTTGCGGTCGGCATGCAGGACGAAGTCCCGGTGACGCAGGTACTTGCCGTCGTGCGTCTTGAACGAGTAGCAGGAGCCGTTGGACAGCCCCGGGACCACGTTGAAGCTGGAGTCCTCGCGGGATTCCGAGCCGGCGACCGGATCGAGCTTCACCAGGTCCCCTGACACGTGCCAGTAGCGGCCGGGGTAGTTGACCGACTCGACTGACCTCAGCGAGGAGTTGCCCGGCTTCGAGGGCGCGGCTGCGGACTTGCTGGGGGACGGGGAGGCGGCGGGCTTTCCGGGAGCCTCCTTGACGGGCGCGGATGCGGAGCCCTTGACGTCCGGGGCGGGGGCGGGGGTTGTGGCGGCGGTCGAAGCGGTCGGCGTGGACTGCTGCGCCGACGACAGGCCGCTCTTTCCGTCCGGAGGCGTGTCTCCGGACGGAACCGGGGACGCGAAGGTGAGGAGGCCGGGGTACGTCGAACCGGGCGAAGGCACGGGTGCCTTCGCCACGGGTACCGGGTCCTCGGTCTGCCGGTCCGTGACGATGATCGCGGTCACACAGGCGGCCACGACCGACAGGGCCAGGGTGCCCGCCATCCAGAGCCGCCGCGTCCCGGGCACACGCGAGGTGTCCGGGGCCCAGCCGTTCTCCCACGGTTGAGTTGGGATGAGCCGGGGCTTTTCTTCTGTCATGCGCTGTTCCTCCGGCGTCGCCTGTGGCGAACGTGTGAACGTGTGGTTGAAACAGTAATGGACGCGAGGCTAGGGGACGTCCAGTGCCGTGAGAAGGGTTGTTTCCTCAATGAGACCGGCGACCGGGGGAGTTGGTGGCGGGGTGCGGAGTGAGGGTGGATTTGGGCGGTTGCTGTGTACAGCTGTACGTATCGATGCGTACAATCGTACACATGGGATATGTGTTGCTGGTCGGAGCCATCGCCGCCGAGGTGGGCGCCACGACCGCCATGAAGTACAGCGACGGTTTCAGCAGGTTGTGGCCCTCCGTGCTGACCGGACTGGGGTATGCCGTCGCGTTCGTGCTGCTCGCGCAGACGCTGAGGACCGTGTCCGTCGGCACGGCGTACGCGATCTGGTCGGGGATCGGGACGGCGGCCGTCGCGACGATCGGCGCGGTGTTCCTCGGGGAGGGCATGAGTGTGACCAAAGTCGCGGGAATCGTGCTCATCATCGGCGGTGTCGTCGTGCTGAACATGGGCGGTGCGCACTGATGGTGCGGCGGTACGACCCCGAGCGGCGCCAGCGGATCATCGACGCGGCGATCCGGGTGGTGGGCCAGAAGGGGATCGCCGGGCTGAGCCATCGGTCGGTCGCCGCGGAGGCCGATGTGCCGTTGGGGTCCACGACGTATCACTTCAGCACTCTCGACGAGCTTCTCGTCGCCGCGCTGCGGCAGGCGAACGAGGGGTTCGCGAAGGTGGTGGCCGCGCGAGGCGGGCTGCGGGACGACCGGGTCGACCTGGCGGGGGAACTCGCCGGGTTGTTTGGGGAGTGGCTTTCGGGGGACCGGGCCGGGGTCGAGCTGGAGTGCGAGTTGTATCTGGCGGCGCTTCGGCGGCCGGCGTTGCGGCCTGTCGCCGCCGAGTGGGCGGAAGGGGTCGTGGAGTTGCTGGGTGGGCGGACGGACGCGGTTACCGCGCGGGCGCTGGTGGCGGTGATGGACGGGATCTGTCTGCAGGTGCTGCTTACAGGCGGTGCTTATGACGAGGGGTTTGCTCGGGAGGTGTTCGGGAGGGTGCTGCGGGGTTGACGAGGGAGGTTTCTCGCCCCCGCCGCCCCTACCCGTCCCGTCCTTCTGGGGCTCCGCCCCAGACCCCGCTCCTCAAGCGCCGGAGGGGGCTGGATTGTGCCTGGCGGGGACTGTGACCGGCCCTTGAGATCCGTTCCGTGCTGGTTCGCCCCCGCAGGCCTGGGCAAGTTAGGTTTTCTCCATGACCGACACGACTGCTCCCCGCACCACCGGCGCCGTGGCCGCCGGGCTTGCCACCGTCGCCGCTGACGGCACCGTTCTCGACACCTGGTTCCCCGCTCCCGAGCTGTCCGCCGAGCCCGGCCCCGCCGGTACCGAGCGGCTGTCCGTCAAGCGGGCCGTCGAGGCGCTCGGCGCGGGTGCGGCGAAAGCGATCGGTCCGGACGCACGCCGGGGCGTCGAGGTGGTCGCGGTCCGTACGGTCATCGCCTCCCTCGACGACAAGCCGCTCGACGCGCACGACGTCTACCTCCGCCTCCACCTGCTCTCGCACCGGCTCGTGCAGCCTCACGGGCAGTCCCTGGACGGCATGTTCGCCCACCTCGCCAACGTCGCCTGGACCTCGCTCGGCCCGGTCGCCGTGGACGACGTCGAGAAGGTACGGCTCAACGCCCGCGCCGAGGGCCTGCACCTCCAGGTCACGTCCATCGACAAGTTCCCCCGGATGACCGACTACGTGGCCCCCAAGGGCGTCCGCATCGCCGACGCCGACCGGGTGCGTCTCGGCGCGCACCTCGCCGAGGGCACGACCGTCATGCACGAGGGCTTCGTCAACTTCAACGCGGGCACGCTCGGTACGTCGATGGTCGAGGGCCGTATCTCCGCGGGTGTCGTGGTCGGCGACGGTTCCGACATCGGTGGCGGTGCCTCGACGATGGGCACCCTGTCCGGTGGCGGCCAGGTCCGTATCACCATCGGCGAGCGCTGCCTGGTCGGCGCCGAAGCCGGCGTGGGGATCGCCCTCGGCGACGAGTGCGTGGTCGAGGCCGGGCTCTACGTCACCGCCGGCACTCTCGTCACCATGCCCGACGGACAGATCGTCAAGGCCCGCGAACTCTCCGGCGCCTCCAACATCCTCTTCCGCCGCAACTCCGTCACGGGCCGGGTCGAGGCCCGCCCGAACAACGCGGTCTGGGGCGGCCTGAACGAGGTCCTGCACAGCCACAACTGACCTACGCCGTGTGCCGGCCGGGGTCTGCGGGTCCCGGCTGGTGCACGGCGGGAGCGGTTCCGGGAGGGTCGTGGGTCGTATCGCGCGCTGACGTGACGGTACGGGTCCCGGCCCTTCCTCGGTTCCAGGTGCCGGTTCGCCGGGCTTCGGCAGGGTGGCTACGCGGTCAACTCCTCGTACGCCGCGAGTAGTTCGTCTGTCGTCGGCCGGTCGGCCGATCGCAGCGGTGCCCGCACCGGGCCCGAGGGCAGGCCCAGTCCGCCGAGCAGGGCCTTGGCCGTGACCGCGCCCGGCAGTCCGGACGCCATCATCAACTCGGTGAGTGGAAGCGCCCGTTGCTGGAGGCGGGCGGCCTCGCTGGTGTCGCCCGCGTCGAACCTGTCGATGACGGAACGGAAGTGACGGGGGATCACATTGGCCACGGTGCTGATGTATCCGGCGCTGCCCAGCGCGTACAGCGCCAGTACGTATTCGTCGCAGCCCGTGTAGAACGCCAGGTCGGTCCGGAGCAGGACCTTCTGGGTGCCCATCAGGTCGTAGGCGCAGTCCTTCACGGCGACGATCCTCGGGTGGGCGGCGAGGCGGATCATCGTCTCCGGCTCGATGCGAACACCCGTGCGGCCCGGGATGTCGTAGAGCGCGAGGGGCAGGGCGGAGGCGTCCGCCAGCTCGCGGAAGTGGGCCTCGATCGCGTCCTGCGGGGGGCGGCTGTAGTAGGGGGCGACCGCCAACAGGGCGTCCGCGCCCGCCTTTTCGGCCGCCCGCGCCAGTTCGACGGAGTGCAGCGTGTCCGCGGTGCCGACGCCCGCCACGATCGACACCCGCGCACCGACCGCCTCCCGCACGGTCCGTACCAGCGCCGACTTCTCCGCGTCCGTCGTGGTCGGGGACTCGCCCGTCGTACCGGAGAGAACGAGGCCGTCGCAGCCCCCCGCCACCAGCTGGTCGGCGAGCCGCTGGGCTCCGTCGAGGTCCAGGGCGCCCTCGGCGGTGAAGGGGGTGACCATCGCGCACAGGGCGCGGCCGAAGGGGGGAGAGGGCGGCGCGGGTGGTGTTGTCATGCGAGTAGTCTCGGCAAGGTGTTGGTGAAGCTCCACTTAATTCTTGTACCTGGTATTCGTAAGTGATGCTTCCGGGTTGGAGTGTTGGGGTGATGGCGTTCAACTCCCTGAAGAAGGGGTCCTGGCAACGGACCTGTCAGGTGGGGGAGTTGGCCTCCGGTAGGGCTTGACCTCAACCACAGTCGAGGTCGGAGGCTGGTCGGCGTACCCCATCGACGCCGATCAACGGAGGCCGCCA
This sequence comes from Streptomyces sp. SID12488, assembly GCF_010548275.1. Classification (GTDB taxonomy): domain Bacteria; phylum Actinomycetota; class Actinomycetes; order Streptomycetales; family Streptomycetaceae; genus Streptomyces. The sequence goes on along the minus strand of NZ_JAAGLT010000019.1, from coordinate 154,987 downwards.
TGACCCGTCGTACCGACACATACCCCGACCTCACCCGCCCTGACGTCGAAGCGCCCTTCTTCAGTACCTGGCGGGTCGGCACACCCGAGCGGCAGCGGGAGACGGTCGACGCGATCGCCGCGACCTGGGAGCGTCAGGCCTGGCCGGTGGGGGGAGGGCTCGGCTACTTCGTCTACGCCGGTCAGGACGGGACCACTCTGCTCCATCACTCCCAGTGGGCCCGCGAGCAGGACTACGAGGCGTTTCTCAAGACCCAGCGGCAGGCGCGCGTCGACGAGATCGACACCGCCGTACCGGGGATCGAACGGGTCGCCCTCGACCGGTACCGGCGGTACCGCAGCCATGAGCGGGCCGCCGGGGACGTGCGCGTTCCCGGGCTCGTCGTGACCGTCCGGATCGACTGCGAGGAGGGGGCAGCGGAGCGGCGGCGCGAGTGGGTCGACCTGGTGCTCGCCGCCCTCGCCCGGTCGGCGGAGGGTGACCGCGGGCTCATCTCCGCCCACTTCCACCTCAGCCAGGACGGCACCCACGTCCTGAACTACGCCGAGTGGGAGAGCCCGGAGTCCTACGAGGCGGCCATCGCCGAGCCGGTGGAGGGTGCCGAGGTGGCGGCCGGTGCGGAGTGGGAGCGCGTACGGACGTATCCCGGGGTGAAGTCGATCACCGGCAGTCAGTACTCGTACGTCCTCGGACTCGTCCCTGAGTGATCGCCCAGTGATCCCCCAGTGATCCCCGAGTGAACCGGGCTGAATGATCTGGTCGGCTTCGCCGGAGCCTCGTTCGCCGAATACTTTTCTCCCCTGGACAAAAAATGTGTTCGGTGAGACGGTGGAGCCATGCTGGACGTCACCGTGATCGAGGACCCGGCGGCTGCCGCCGTCTCGCTGGACCCCATACGGGGCCGGCTGCTCGCCGAGCTGGCCGCCGGGCCCGCGTCGGCCGCCATGCTGGCCGGCAAGGTCGGACTGCCCCGGCAGAAGGTGAACTACCACCTCAAGGCGCTGGAGCGGCACGGCCTGGTCGAGCTGGCCGGGGAGCGCCGCAAGGGCAACGTCACCGAGCGTCTGATGCGGGCGACCGCCGCGTCGTACGTCATCTCACCGCTTGCACTGGCCGCCGTACAGCCCGATCCCGACCGTTTCCGGGACCAGCTCTCCGCGCGCTGGCTGCTGGCGGTCGGGGCGCGGTTGGTGCGAGACGTCGGCACGCTGATCACCGGCGCCACCCGGGCCCGTAAGCGGCTCGCCACCTACGCGCTCGACGGCGAGGTGCGGTTCGCCTCCGCCGGCGACCGGGCCGCGTTCATCGAGGAGTTGACGGCGGGCGTCAGCGCGTTGCTGCGCAAGTACGACTCGCCCGGTGTCGAGGGCGGGCGCGATCACCGCATCGTCGTGGCCGTGCACCCGACGGTCAAACCTCAGCCCGGCGAACCGGCTTCGAGTACGGCGAGTACTGAAGCCATCACAAGCACCCCAGACATCACCGGCACCACGGGCACTACGGAAATCCAGGAGTGAGCGCCATGTCCAAGGAAGTTTCCAGGGAATTCGAGATCGCGCGTGAGTTCGAGGTCGACGCCAGTCCGGCGGAGGTCTGGGAGGCGATCACCACTGGGACCGGAGGCTATCTGTGGCCGATGGAGCCCCCTGAGCCGCGGGTCGGCGGCAAGGGGCCCTTCGGATCCAAGGTCATCGCCTGGGACCCGCCGCACCGCTACACCAACCGTGTCGAGGACGTCGAGGGCATCTCCGAGCAGACCCTCAACCAGCTCGACTACACCGTCGAACCGCGCGACGAGGGCCGCCGGGCGTGGGTGCGTTACGTGCACAGCGGCATCTTCGTCGACGACTGGGACAACCAGTACGACGGCGCCGCCCGGCACACCGACTTCTATCTGCACACTCTGCGCGAGTACCTGACCCACTTCGCGCCCCGCCCGGTCGCCTTCGCCACCTTCGACGGGCCCGAGGCGTCCAAGGCCGCCGACGCCCTGGCTGTCGTCGGGCGGGCGCTCGGGGTAGGGGAGGACGTGGCTGTCGGGGCGCGAGTGACGGTCCGGGGGCCCGACGAGTTCGAGGCGGTGGTCGACTTCCGCAACCCGTACTTCATCGGGCTGCGCACGGACCGGGGCCTCACCCGTTTCTTCGGGCGCAACCACTGGGGTTACCCGGTGGGTGTCTCCCTGCACGACTTCACGCCGGGTGCCGAGATCTCCGAGATCAAGGAGTGCGAGACCGCCTGGCAGGACTGGCTGAACGGCGTGTTCAGCCAGTCCTGAGCGGCCGTGTACGACTACCGGAACCAGCGGTCAGGGGTTACGGCTGGTACCGCAGCACCTGCGGGTCGTGGTCGCTGATCTGGTCGTTGAACTCCGAGTTGATGTGCACGGAGTCGTAGTCGAAGTTGCGGCCGCGCCTGATCGACGGGCTGATCAGGATCTGGTCCAGGACCTGGCTGTTGCCCTGGTAGTCGTAGGTGTAACGCTCGCGCTTCGGCAGCGACTTGATCGCCGACCACAGCGCGTGGCCGTTCTCCAGCAGCTTGGCGGTGCCGGAGAAATCGAAGTCGTTGATGTCGCCGAGCGTGATCACGTCCGCGTTCTTCTGGACCTTCAGGATGTCCTTGACGAACGTGTTCACCGCGGTCGCCTGGAGGTGACGCTGGGTCTCCGAGCTGCGCGCCGGCGGCTGGAACTGCGAGGTGAGACCCTGGTCGCCGCCCTTCGAGGCGAAGTGGTTGGCGATCAGGATGACGGTCTTGCCGCGGAAGACGAACTCGCCCGCGAGCGGCTTGCGGCTGTTCGTCCAGGCCGCGTTCGCCGGGTCTATTCGGCCCGGCGAGAGCGTCAGGGCCGCCTTGCCGTGGTCCTTGGTGACGCCGACGGCGGTCGTGGCGTCGCCGCCCGGCCGGTCGGTGAAGGAGACCCGCGCCGGGTTGAACAGGAACACCTGACGGATGTTGCCGCCGGGCTCGCCGCCGTCCGCGAGGTCGACCGGGTTGATGGAGCGCCAGTCGTACGCCGGGCCGCCCGCCGCCACGATCGCGTCGATCAGCTTCTTGACCGTCTTGTCGGCGGCGACCGTACCGTCCTTCGTCGCGCCGTTGTTGTCCTGGATCTCCTCCAGGGACAGGATGTCGGGCGACTGCAGGTTGTTCACGATCGCGGCGGCGTGCGCGGCGAAGGTGCCGTCCGACGGGTCGAGGTTCTCGACGTTGTACGTCGCCACCGCGAGCTCGTTCCGCGACTGCTTGCGGGTCGTCTCGCGCTTGAGGCCGCCCTGCTTCAGGGTGCCGAGCTCGTTGGCGACGAGCGTGTAGCCACCGAACTGGTTGTAGTCCAGCGGGCCGGTCGTGGCGCCCTTGAGGCTGTCGCCGACGTTCGCGGTCGGGAAGTCGGCGACCGCGCCCAGGGACTGGATCTGGAGCCGGCCGGTGTTCTGCGAGGTGTACGCGTTGTACACCGTGCCGCCACGCCGGTTGTCGTTCTCGTTCGGCTTCACCGTGACCCACAGCTCGGTGTACGGGTCGGTGGCGGTGACCACGCGGGCGTTCTTGACCTGGACGTTCATGCCCTCGAGGGACTCGTAGTAGTCCAGGGCGTACTTCTTGGGTCGCAGCGTCAGCGCGTTGACCGAACCGCTCGCGGCGGTGTCGCCGGCCGGGGTGTAGGCGGCCGGTACGGACCGGGCGTCGACGACGACCGGGGCCGGGACCGCGTTACCGCTGGAGACGACGGTGATCGTCGGCTTGACGATCTCCGTCACCGTCTGGTTGCCGGTCGAGGTGCCGCCGGGCACGAACTCCGAGACGGTGCCGGTGACGGTGACCGAGTCGCCGACCGCGACGGTCGGCTTGGTGCTGGTGAAGACGAAGACGCCCTCGCTGGTGGCCGGGTCGGCGTCCGGGGCCGTGTCCTGGATCCAGAAACCGCGCGACGAACCGTAGGTACGGACGCCGGTGACGATTCCCGCCACGTCCGTGACCTTCTGGCCCGCGAGCGGGGACAGGCGCGTGGTGCCCTGGATGTCATGAATGTGCACTGTGTCGGCGTGTGCGGCCGACGGGACCACGACCATGGTGGCGACCGTGGAACAGACAGCGGCGACAGTGAGCGCGGCAAGACGCGCAGAAGACTTGCTCGGCAACGGGATCCCTCCGGGGACAAACATGGGTGCCGGGACGAAAGTGATAAGGGTGGTGCCATGGGGGGAACGCGACCCGCTGGGCGACTGGCGACGCGCGTAGACATCCGGTGAACACTCGGCACGGAAGGCTCCGCGCCGAAGGTTCGGCACCAGGCGATCGGCAGTGAACGCCCGGCTTGGGAGAACAGTGAACACGATGGAGCACGGTGGAAGGCGAGGGGATGCGGTGAATCGGCGTCCCCTCCACTTCTACGCGCGTCAATCTCCTGCCTGGTCAGGCCACTTGTCAAGGTTTCAGCCATCTGTCGCCCCTGACAGGTACATGAACCGGGTGGCATGGTGCCAAATCCGTCTAGGCTGAGCGGTTGAGTCGTACGGCCTTCAACGCAACGTCGTACGGTCGTCAGACGCCGTCGTCGGACTCCGGACGCTTACCGGGTGCCGCCGTACGGCCTTTCGGGCGCCTGAGGAGAAAACAGCCGATGTCAGACAGCTCCCCCCTGCCGCCGGTGCGACTGCACTCCGAAGCGGAGTTGGCGCGGGACGCGCTCGCCGCCCCGCTGGTCTCCCGCGCCGCCCGCCTCGCCCGCTGGGCCGGTCCGGACACCCGGGTCGAGACCGGGGGCGTACTCGTCGAGGAGCAACTCCCGGCGGCGGCTCGGGCGCTGGGGCTGATCGACGGCGACGGCGACGGCGCGGGCGTGGGTGACGTGAATGCGGGTGACGTGAGTGTCGAGGACGCGCTCGCCTACGCCAGTGAGGCCTGGCGGATCGCTGTGGACACCGGGCTCGTCGAGGTCGTCGACGAGGACGAGGGCACTGTCACGGTGGGCGAGGATCTGGCCCTGCTCACCTCCGGGGCGCCGCACGAGGTGCTCGGGGTGTGGCTCGGGGCGCTGGAGACCGTCCTCGCCGACGCGAGCGTGCCCGACCTCGACGACCTCGTCGACTCCATGGGCGAGAGCGGCGAGGTCGACTTCTCCCGGCTGGACTGGGACCCCGACGCGGAGGCCGACTTCCTCGACGGTGTGCTCGCCAACCTGTACCTGCTGAGCGTCAGTGAGGGCGGCCCCGCCGACATCCCGGTACCGCTGCCGGCGCTGGCCGCGTCCATGGTCGTACCGAGCGACATGGGCGAGCCCACCAACGACGTCCTGGAGCAGGTCTCGGACATGATGATGCGCCTCGACGACCAGTTCAGGCTGCTCGAACCCGTCGGGCTCGTCGCCTACCGGCCCGTCGACGAGGCGCTCATGGCGGACACCGACGACCCCGCCGAGAAAGGTGCGCCGACGGGCGACGAGACCGACGTCTCCCGCTACGGCATGGTGCGGCTCACCCCGCTCGGCCTGTACGGCGTACGGGCGCGGCTGCTGGAGTCCGGTTTCGAGGCGCCGGCCGTCGGAGACCTCGCCGACAAGGGCGCGGACGCACTGCTCGACGGTATGGCGGCCTTCCCCGCGACCGCCGCGCGGGCCGAGACCGAACAGTGGCTGACGCGCCGCGAACCCCTCGCCGCAGCAAGGGAGTTGCTGGCGGCGGCCCGGGGTGGTGACGCCGGAGCGCCACTGCGGCGGCTGCACTGCCAGCAGGCCCTGTCCCTCGTCGGCGGCGAGGCCGAGCCCGCGCTGCGCGAGGTCCTCGACGACGCCGAACTGGGCGGCCTCGCCCGTGTCTGGCTCAGCGAGTACGGCGCGCCGGACGTGCCGGCCCCGTCCGAGGCGATGGTGTTCTGGCTGACCATCGACACGGTGGCCGCCCAGCTGGCGGCCGAGGGCAACTCGGCGGAACTGCGCGGACTGGTCGAGGGACTCGCGCAGCAGCACGGCGGCTTCTTCGAGGCGGCCTGGCGCGTGGACCATCCGGCGACGCCGGACGTGCTGGAGGCGATGGGACGGCTGCACCCGGACAAGCGGGTGGCCAAGGAGGCGCGGAAGGCTGCGTTCAAGGCGCGGTCGCAGCAAGGGGGGTGAGCGGTGCGGATTCCGTAGGGGTGCTGCGGGTCGGCTCCCGGCTGCGGGTGCGTTGTGGCTGGTCGCGCAGTTCCCCGCGCCCCTTCGGTGCTGCCCCTTCGGGGCAGCAGCCTCGAGGCAGCGGCCTTGGGGGCGGGGTGATTTGGCTGAAGCGGGGTCCGTGAAGTCGCTCCCCGTTCAACTTGTGTTCAGGCGGGGGCGGGACGGTGGCGGCGAACCGAGTGCGCCGCCCTCCACTGCCTTGGCACGCCCCCCGTCACAGGAGACATCATGTCGCTCACCCGCAGGGACTTCGGCAGACAGTCCGCCATCACCTCGGCCGGGGTCGCGCTGTCCGGCACCGTCGGCGCCCTCGCCACCGCGCCGAACGCCCTCGCGTCCACCGAGACCGGGGACGCGGCCGGGGAGGCGACGGACCGGCACGGGCACCACGGAGTCGGCTACGGCCCGCTCCTGCCCGACCCCAAGGGGCTGCTGGCACTCCCCGCCGGATTCTCGTACCGCGTGATCACCCACAGTGGGAAGACCAAACTGGACTCCGGCGAGATCACCCCGTCCAACCATGACGGCACTGCCGCATTCGCGGGCCCGCGCGGCACCACCCTCCTGGTCAACAACCACGAGCTGAAGGGCCCGCGGGCCGACTGGACGTACCCGGTGCCGCTCACCGAGGGTCTCGTCTACGACCCCGCCGCGTCCGGCGGCTGCACGGTCGTCGAGGTGCGCCCCGACGGTCGCGTCGCCGAGTGGGTGGGCATCGCGGGCACCTCCACCAACTGCGCGGGCGGCAGCACCCCTTGGGGTACCTGGCTCACCTGCGAGGAGAACTCCGACCGCGCCGGCGTCAACGGCATGACCAAGGACCACGGTTACGTCTTCGAGGTCGACCCCAGCGACAAGCGCGCCAACCGGAACCCCAAGCCCCTGAAGTTCTTCGGGCGTTACAACCACGAGGCCGTCGTCATCGACCCCAAGCGGGGCGACGCCTACCTCACCGAGGACGCCGCGTCCCCCAACGGCCTCCTCTACCGCTGGACCCCGCCGCAGCACTGCCACCACGGCCACGGCAACTTCCGCACCCTCTCCGACACTGCGGGCACCCTCCAGGCGCCCAAGTGCTTCGACTCCGCGGGCAAGTTCGTCGACGACCTCTCCCGCGCCACGAAGATCGGCACGGTGTACGGCGTCGACTGGGTCGACGTACCCGACCGCGACGCCAAAACCGTCGACGTGCGCAAGCAGTTCGGCGCCGGGGAGATCACCCGGGCCCGCAAGCTCGAAGGCATGTGGTGGGGCGACGGCGGCACCTACCTCGTCTCCTCGTACGCCCGCTCCGAGAGCCCCGTCCAGCACGACGGCCAGGTCTGGTTCTACGACCCCAAGCGCCGCACCCTCACCCTGAAGGTCCTGCTGGGCGTGAACCCCGACCCGTCGGCCGACGGCGCCTTCGACGGCCCCGACAACATCACCGTCTCCCCGTACGGCGGCCTGGTCATCGCCGAGGACGGCGAAGGCGTCCAGCACCTGTTCGGCGCGACGGACAGCGGGCGCACCTACCCGATCGCCCGCAACGAACTCAACGCCGGCACCGAAGAGGCGCCCGAATACAGCGAGTTCACCGGCGTGACCTTCTCACCCGACGGGAAGACGCTGTACGCGAACATTCAGACGCCGGGGATCATGCTGGCGATCACGGGACCCTGGAAGAGGCAGAAGCGCGGCTGATTAATTGGGTCGCTCGTCCCGCGGTACGCCTCCTAGAGTGATGAACGTCCAGGTGCGAAGGCAGGACCTACTTCCACTCATAATGGGGCGGCCGCGGGTTCGAGTCCCGTCACCGGTACAACACGCCGGTGTAGCTCAGGGGTTAGAGCGCCTACGTCGGTTCCGCCGGCTTCGATCTCTGGACACCCAGAACTTCATGCACCTCCCGGTGCGCGATTCGATCTCGGGAGGCGCAGCAAATGGTGGGTGCCCGGTGCGAAGGCAGCGGATACTTCGGGAACTGGTGGGGGTAACTCCTCATGCGGGTTCGAATCCCGTCATCGACCTCGGGTCGGTGTGGCGGAACGGAAGACGCGCCAGTTTATAAGCGACCGTCGCCGATTTCGACCTCGGGCACCCTCCATTTGCTGCGCCTCCCTCCATAAAACCGTTCCACGCACGAAGTGCTGGCGAATGGGGGGAAATTCATCATGGCGCGATTCAACACCAAGGCCGCCAAGGCGCAGCCCACCTCGCGGGTCACCTCGACGGGGCGAGTGCTCCGTACGTACCAGGGTGGCCGCGGCCGTGAGCGGGACGAGCGCTCGGAACTGTTCCTGCTGTCGATCGCCAACTTCGTCGCGCAGAAGACCTTCTACGAGAGCGGCGAGGACCGGGACGACCGGTTCGCCGCGCTCGTACGCCGGCTCGCCGTCACCGACCCGGCGTGGACGGCCGGCCTGCTCGGCTGGCTGCGCGGCGAGGGCAACCTCCGTACGGCCGCCATCGTGGGTGCCGCCGAGTACGTGAAGGCGCGCCTCGACGCGAACGCCACCGACGGCCCCACCAACCGCCAGGTCATCGACTCCGTACTGCGCCGCCCGGACGAGCCCGGCGAACTGCTCGCCTACTGGACCTCCCGGTACGGCCGAAACGTGCCCAAGCCCGTCAAGCGTGGCATCGCCGACGCCGTACGACGGCTCTACAGCGGCAAGTCGCTGCTGAAGTACGACACCGCGTCCAAGGGCTACCGCTTCGGCGACATCCTCAACCTCGTGCACGCGGCGCCGGACCCGGACAAGCCGTGGCAGGGCGAGCTGTTCCAGTACGCGCTGGACCGGCGCCACAACCCGGACACGGCCGTCGTCCCCAAGTCGCTGCCCGTGCTCGCCGCACACCGTGACCTGATGGCGCTGCGGCCGGCCAAGCGGCGCAAGGTCGTGACCGGAGCGCGCGGCGCCGAGCGGCTCGCGGACGCGGGGATCACCTGGGAGGCGCTGGCGGGCTGGCTGCAGGGGCCGATGGACAAGGCGGCCTGGGAGGCGGTGATTCCGTCCATGGGCGCGATGGCACTGGTGCGCAACCTGCGGAACTTCGACGAGGCGGGGGTGAGTGACGAGGTCGCGGTGCGGGTCGCAACGAAGATCAGCGACCCGGCCGAGGTCGCGCGCTCGCGACAGTTCCCCTTCCGGTACCTCGCCGCCTACCGGCACGCGCCCTCGCTGCGCTGGTCGTACCCGCTGGAGCAGGCGCTCGGGCACTCGCTGGCCAATGTGCCGGCCCTGGGCGGGCGGACGCTCGTCCTCGTCGACCGCTCGGGCTCGATGTTCTACTCCCGGCTGTCCGACCGTTCGGAACTCAGCCGGGCCGACGCGGCGGCGATCTTCGGCTCGGCGCTCGCACTGCGGGCGGCGGACGCGGATCTGGTCGAGTTCGGTACGTCGAGCAACCGGGTGCCGTTCCGCGAGGGCGAGTCGGTGCTGAAGATCCTGGACCGCTTCGGCGACCTGGGCGGCACCGACACCACCGAGGCGGTCCGGCGCCACTACCGCGGGCACGACCGGGTCCTGATCGTCACGGACGAGCAGTACACGCACAGCGTGCACGGCGACCCGACCGAGCAGGTGCCGGCCGACGTACCGGTCTACACCTGGAACCTCGCCGGTTACCGGGCGGGCCACGGCCCGTCGGGCACGGGCAACCGGCACACGTTCGGCGGTCTCTCGGACGCGGCCTTCCGGATGATTCCGCTGCTGGAGGGTGCGCTCGACTCGGACTGGCCGTGGGCAGGCTGAGCTGATCAGAGTCGAGCCGAGTCGAGTGAGATGAGTGGGGTGTGGCCCGTACTTCGGTGCGGGCCACACTTTTGTCCGCGCGCTCAGCGCACCCTTGTGCGCCCGCCTCTCTGACATCTAACATTTCAGTTGTGGAAGCGATACGACCCGTCCCCCGGACCCTGCTCAGGGATCGCGCGTACGAAGCGATCCGCGACGCCATCGTCTCCGGCGAGATCGAACCCGGTGCGGTGGTGCGTGATGCCGAGCTCGCCGAGCGGCTCGGGCTGTCCCGGGCGCCGGTGCGGGAGGCGTTCGCGCGGCTTGTCGACGAGGGGCTGCTGGAGAGCAAGCCCCAGAGCTACACGAAGGTGACGCCGGTCGTGGCCGCCGACGTGCGGGACGCGGCGGCCGTGGTCGGGGCCATGCATGAGCTGGTCACCCGGGTCGCCGTACCCCGGCTGTTCGCCGCGGACGTGGAGGCGATGCGCACGGCCAACGAGCGGTTCGCGGCGGCCGTCCGGGCCGGTGACGTGGAGTCCGCCCTGCGCGCCGACGACCAACTGCACGACGTCCTCGTCCGGGTCAGCGGCAATCGCGCGGCTGCCGCCACCGCCGCGCGCTACACACCGCTCATCCGCCGGCTGGAGCGACGACGCTTCAGCGAGGGCGGCAACTGTCGTTCGGCAGGCCTGCACGAGCGGCTCCTCGATGCCTGCGCGGCCGGAGACGTGGACGAGGCGGTCCGTGTCACCGCGGAGATCTGGCGTGGGCTCGCCGAGCTTGCCGACAGCGACTGATCCCGACCCACGGAGGACCCATGTCCCTTGACTCGTACGAGCGTTACCCCCTCCTCTTCGGGCCCTCGCCCGTGCACCCCCTGGAGCGGCTCACCGCGCATCTCGGCGGTGCCGCCCTCTGGGCCAAGCGGGAGGACTGCAACTCCGGTGTCGCGTACGGCGGCAACAAGACCCGCAAGCTGGAGTACCTCGTCGCCGACGCGCTCGCCCAGGGCTGCGACACGCTCGTGTCGATCGGTGGTGTGCAGTCCAACCACACCCGTCAGGTCGCCGCCTGTGCCGCCCGCGCCGGGCTCAAGTGCGTTCTCGTGCAGGAGAGTTGGGTGGAGTGGCCCGACTCCGTCTACGACAAGGTCGGCAACATCCTGATCAGCCGGCTCGCCGGAGCCGATGTGCGGTTGGTGCGCGCCGGGTTCGGTATCGGGTTCAAGGAGAGCTGGGAACTGGCGCTGCGGGAGGTGGAGGAAGGGGGCGGTAAGCCGTACGCGATTCCGGCGGGCGCCTCCGACCATCCGCTCGGCGGCCTCGGGTTCGCCGGTTGGGCGTACGAAGTCGCCCAGCAGGAAAGGGAGTTGGGGGTCTTCTTCGACACCGTGGTGGTGTGCTCGGTGACCGGGTCGACCCAGGCCGGCATGGTCGCCGGGTTCGCGGCGCTGGAGGAGACGGGCGGCCGTGCGCGGCGCGTGCTCGGCATCGACGCGTCGGCGGCGCCCGCCCGGACGAAGGAACAGATCGCGCGGATCGCCCACAACACCGGCCAACTCATCGGGGTAAAAAGGGAGTTGACGCAGGCGGACGTCGAGCTGGACGAGCGCTACCACGCGGGCACGTACGGGATCCCCGACGACGCCACCCTGGACGCGATGCGGCTCGCCGCCCGTACGGAGGGGATGGTCACCGATCCCGTGTACGAGGGGAAGTCGATGGCCGGGATGGTCGATCTGGTGGCGCGGGGCGAGATCGGGCGGGACTCCACCGTGCTGTACGCGCACCTGGGCGGGCAGCCCGCGCTGAACGCGTACAGCGCGCTGTTCTAGGCCTGCGGGTTCGGGAAGAGTGGTTCCGGTGCGGTGAAGGCGAGTTCCGCGAAGCGTTCGCCTATGCGGCGGTGGGTGGCTGCGTCCGGGTGGAGCTGGTCGGGCAGGGGGAGTTCGGCGAAGTCGGACTCCCCGTACAGGGCGCGGCCGTCGAGGTGATGGAGGTTCGGATCGTCCGCCGACCGCTGCTTCACGATGCGGGACAGTTCCTCCCGGATGACGTTGAGCGTCAGTTTGCCCGCGGCGCGTTCGGCGGGGTCGCCCATGGGCTGGAAGCGCACTTCACCGGCACCGATCGTGGAGAGATCCAGGGCGGTGGGGCCCGGGGTGTCCTCGTGCATCGGGCAGTAGAGGGGCGAGACGAGCAGGAGCGGTGCGGTCGGGTGGCCCTCGCGGATGGTGTCGAGGAAGCCGTGGACGGCCGGGCCGAAGGCGCGCAGACGCATCAGATCGGTGTTGACCAGGTTGATGCCGATCTTGACGCTGATCAGGTCGGCGGGGGTGTCGCGCATCGCGCGGGCGGTGAACGGGTCGAGCAGGGCGCTGCCGGCCAGGCCCAGGTTGATCAGTTCCACGCCGCCGAGGGCCGCGGCGAGGGCGGGCCAGATGACGGTGGGGCTCGCGGCGTCGGAGCCGTGGCTGATCGAACTGCCGTGGTGCAGCCAGACCTTGCGGCCACGGTCGCCTGCGGGTACCGGTTCGACGGGGGCGTCGGTGCGCAGGGCGACGAGCTCGGTGGTCTCGTTGTGGGGGAGCCAGATCTCGATGCTCTTCATGTGGTCCGGCAGGCCCGTGAAGCGGACGGTGCCGGGCGGGCCGGGTTCGTGCGTGGCGGTGCCGGCGGTCATGTCGACGGTCAGTGTGCTGCCGCCCCCGGTCACCGTGGACTGGGCGGTCAGTCGGCCGTCGACGAGGAGGTCGTACACGCCGTCCGGGCGGGGTGGGGCGCCCACATAGACCCGTCTGGTGGGCAGCGCGTCCAGCTCGACGGAGGTCGCCCGGGTGCGGAAGACCAGCCGTACGCCGGAGGGCTGGGATTCCGCCGCGGCGAGCTGGGGGTCCGTGCACTGGGCGCGGGCCCGGGCGGGCAGGCGGTGGGGGAGTACGCCGTGCGGGGTGTGTTCCAGGTCGAGGGCTCCGCGTACGAGGTCCGCGGTGATGTGCGTGGTGATGTGCGGGGTCGTCCACTCGGGCTCGGTGCGCATGTCAGTCCTCGGCCTGTCGGTCAACGGGTGGGCAGGGTCGGCCAGTTGCGCAGCAGGGCGTCGAGGGCGTCCAGGATCCGGGTCCAGCTCTCCTCCGAGTCGGGGGCGCTGTGACTGAAGCCGCCTGACGATTCCAGGCTGGTGTAACCGTGGAAGACGCTGCCCAGAAGACGGACCGCGTGCGTCTGGTCGGGCTCCGTCAGCTCGTAGCCCCGCAGGATGGCCCGCGTCATCTGGGCGTGGCGGACGCCCGCACTGGCGGCTGCCGTCTCGGGGTCGAGCCTCATCCGGGTGGCGGCGGCGCGGCCGGGGTGTTCCCGGCCGTAGTCGCGGTAGACGTTCGCGAAGGCGGTCAGGGCGTCCTTGCCTGCCCGTCCAGCCACGGCGTCGGCGGCCCGGTCGGCGAGTTCCTCCAGGGAGAGCAGGGCGATCCTGGTCCTGAGGTCATGGGTGTTCTTGACGTGCGAGTACAGACTCGCGACCTTGACGTCGAACCGCCGGGCGAGCTCCGAGGCGGTCACCTGGTCGAAGCCGACCTCGTCGGCGAGTTCCGCTCCGGCTCTGGTCAGGCGATCCGCGGTGAGTCCGACGCGTGCCATGACCCTCCTCCTGTTTGGCTAAGGCGAATATAGATTTGCCTAAAGGATTTAGGCAAATTAGCCTGCCGTTATGGAGCCGCTGACTGAGCAAGAGATCCGTGCCGCGTTCGTGAACTGCACCAAGGGCGAGGCGCAGCGCCTGTCCGTGCCGCGTGACCTGGCCGACCGGCCCTGGGAGGACCTGGACTACCTGGGCTGGCGCGACGCCCAGGCCCCTGACCGCGCCTACCTCGTCACCGAGCTGGACGGCCGTGTGACCGGCCTCGCGCTGCGCAGTTCCGCGCCCGCCTTCGGGCAGACCCGGCGCAGCATGTGCTCGATGTGCCTGACGTCCCACACCGGAGGCGTGGCCCTGATGGTCGCGCCGAAGGCGGGGAAGTCCGGGAAACAGGGCAACTCGGTGGGCGCGTACATATGCGGCGACCTCTGCTGCTCGCTGTATGTGCGGGGCAGGAAGGACGCGGGCGCCGGTTCACGCCTCCACGAGACGATCACTCTGGAGGAGAAGATCCGGCGGACCGTGGGGAACGTCGCCGCGTTCGTCGCCAAGGTGACGGCTTGACGGTGGAACGGGGTGACGGGGTAGCGGTGTTGCTCCACGGTCCGCTTCGGTGGGTGGGCTCGGGTGGCTCGGTGGGGGTCGTGCGGCTGTGCGTGGTTACAGCGTCTGGGCGGCCGGCTTCACCATTCCCCTGACCGTGCGGGACTTGACGAAGTCGCCGATCGCCGTCATCTCCCACTCGCCCGAGAACTGCTTGATCATCTTCGCCATCATCACGCCCGTCTGCGGTTCGGCGCTGGTCAGGTCGAAGCGGACCAGTTCCTCGCCCGTCGCCGCGTCCAGGAGTCGGCAGTACGCCTTCGCCACCTCGGTGAACTTCTGCCCGGAGAAGGAGTTGACCGTGAAGACCAGACCGGTGACCTCCTGGGGGAGACGGCCCAGGTCGACCACGATGACCTCGTCGTCGCCCCCGCCCTCGCCCGTGAGGTTGTCGCCGGAGTGCTTGATCGCGCCGTTCACGATGGAGAGCTTGCCGAAGTAGCAGCTGTCGATGTGGTTGCGCTGCGGGCCGTACGCGATGACCGAGGCGTCCAGGTCGATGTCCTTGCCCCGGTACGCCGGCTCCCAGCCGAGACCCATCTTGACCTGGGAGAGCAGCGGCCGGCCGCCCTTGACCAGGGAGACTGTCTGGTTCTTCTGGAGGCTTACGCGGCCCTTGTCGAGGTTGATCTTTCCGGCGCCGAGGGTCGGGGCGGGGGGAGCCGGGGGTGCGGCGGCGGGGGGAGCGGAGAACGACCCGACCGGGGCGGGCGGTGCCGCCGGGGGCGCGGGGGGCTGGACCGGGGTCGGCTGCGCGGCCGGTGTCGCGGCCGGTGCCGGTGTCGGTTCCTCCACGCTCACGCCGAAGTCCGTGGCGATGCCGGACAGGCCGTTCGCGTAGCCCTGGCCCACCGCGCGGGCCTTCCAGGCGCCGTTGCGGACGTAGACCTCGACGATGACCAGGGCCGTTTCCGAACCGAGCTGGGGCGGGGTGAACGTCGCCAGTACGGAGTTGTCGTCCGCGTTGCGGATCGTGGCCGTCGGTTCGATGCCCTGGAAGGTCTGGCCCGCGGCGTCCGGGCTCGCCGTGACGACGATCTTCTCGATGCCCGGGGGGACGGCGGCGGTGTCGACCGTGATCGAGTCGGGGGTGGTGCCGCCGCCGGAGCGGTATGTCACACCCGGGCCGGTCGGCTGGTTGTAGAAGATGAAGTCGTCGTCGGAGCGCACTTTGCCGTCGGCGGTGAGCAGCAGGCTCGATACGTCGAGCCGCACCGGGGCAGCGACGTCCACCGTCACTCGGGCGACGGGGAGAGGGATGTTCGAGCCGGGGGTCATAGCTGTCATGACCGGAGAACGAGCGGACCCGCTTTGCCGTTCCCTTACCTTGCGGTGAATTGGTTCAGTGCCGGTTGCGGGGGTGATTGCGGGCCGTTCGCTCGTTGCCGCGCTTGTAATTGCCGGTCCAGCGGGCCATGACCAGCTGGGGGTCGCCGGATTCCACTTCCGCGAGGAACTCGGTGGCTCTCGGGCCGCGGAGGGTGGTGGCGGGGTGGGTGCCGTGTGTGATCTTGACTGTGCCGTCGGGGTGGTGGGTGTAGGCGAAGCCGGTGGGGCGGGGCATGGGGGGATGGTAGGCGGGTGGGGTGGGTTCCGCCCAAGGGTTTTCGCCCCCGCCGCCCCTACCCGTCCCATCCCTGGGGGCTGCCGCCCCCAGACCCCCGCTTCGGCCCTGAAGGGGCCTCGTCCTCAAACGCCGGACGGGCTGGAGGGGGCCGGTCGGTACCGAGAAGGTGAACTACGGCACCACAACTATCTTTCGGCCCATCCCTGCGGCGAACTGGTCCAGGGCCTGGGGGTACTGGGCCAGTGGCAGGCGGTCGCTGATGAAGATCTCCGGGTCCAGGACACCCGCCGCGAACAGCTCCGCCGCCCGTTCGAAGCTGTGCAGTACCGCCATCGAACCCGTGATGGTGATCTCCTGGTTGTAGATGCGGTACGGGTCGATCGTGACCCGGGTCGCGTAGTCCGCCACGCCGAACTGGAGGAACGTGCCCGCCTTCGCGACTCGGTCCAGGCCGTCCTGGATCGCCGCCGCGTTGCCCGTCGCGTCCACCACCACGTCCCAGCCCTGCGGACGCTCCAGTTCGTCCGCGCTCGTCGCCGACCCCGTCACCCCGAGCAACTGGGCCGTCGACAGGCGCTGCGCGTTGATGTCCACCACGTCGACACTCGCCGCGCCTGTCCGCTTGGCCAGCTCCAGCATCATCAGGCCCATCGTTCCCGAGCCGTAGATCAGGACGTGGGCGCCCAGGCGGGACTGGAGCACGTCGTACCCCCGTACCGCGCACGACAGCGGCTCCACCAGCGCCGCGTCCTGGGTGCGGATGTGGTCCGGCAGACGTACGCAGTTCGCGACCGGGGCCACCGCGTACTGTGCCGCGCCGCCCGCCGTGGTCACGCCGATCGCCGCCCAGCGTTCGCAGAGGTTGTTGTGGCCCGTGCGGCAGTAGCGGCACTCGTGGCAGTAGAGGGAGGGGTCCACGGCCACGCGGTCGCCTGTCGCCAGTTCCGTGACCGCCGTACCCACGCCCACCACCTCGCCCGCGAACTCGTGCCCCGGCACGATCGGCAACGTGGGGGCGAACTCACCCTGGAGGATGTGCAGGTCGGTGCCGCACAGGCCGCAGGCCGCGACCTCGACGACGACCTCTCGGGGGCCGGGTGTCGGGTCCGGGACCTCCACGACGACGGCCTTGCCGGCGGACTCGATGACGGCTGCCTTCACTTCACGGCTCCCAGTGACAGGCCCTGGACCAGTTTGTCCTGGGCGGCGAATCCCGCGGCGAGCACCGGCAGGGAGATGACGAGCGACGCGGCGCACACCTTCGCCAGGAACAGGCCCTGGCTGGTGATGAAGCCGGTCAGGAAGACGGGAGCCGTCTCCGCGACCACACCCGTCAGCACTCGCGCGAACAGCAGCTCGTTCCAGCTGAAGATGAAGCAGATCAGGGCCGTTGCCGCGATGCCGGGGAGCGCGATCGGGGCGATCACCCGGGCCAGGATCGTCGGCAGCCTCGCGCCGTCGATCTGGGCCGCCTCGATGATCGCCACCGGGACCTCGGAGAGGAACGACTGCATCATCCACACCGCGATCGGCAGGTTCATGGAGGTGTAGAGGATGACCAGCAGCCAGATGTTGTCCAGCATGCCCGTGTTCTTCGCGAACAGGTAGATCGGGAGCAGGCCCGCCACCACCGGCAGCATCTTCGTCGACAGGAAGAAGAACAGGACGTCCGTCCACTTCTTCACCGGGCGGATGGAGAGGGCGTACGCCGCCGGGAAGGCCAGCAGCAGGACGCACAGGGTCGACACCAACGACGCCACCGTCGAGTTGATCAGGGACGGCCAGGGGCTCGCGCCGCCTCCCGTGCCGAAGAACTCGCGGTAGCCGTCGAGGGTCAGCGCGGCGCCGAAGGACGGGGGATTGGTCGCCGCGTTCTCCTCCGAGTGGAAGGACGTCAGGGCCATCCACGCGATCGGGAGGAAGAAGAGGATGCCCGCCAGCCAGGCCAGCAGACCCAGGCCCGCTCCTCGGGTCCGGCGGGGATGCACGCGTACTGCCGTTTCTGCCGTGGCGCTCATGCTCGGGACGCCTCCTCGCGGAACAGGGACGAGACCACGCGCAGGGCGAAGGTCGCGATGATGATCGAGCCGATGACCACCAGGACGCCGGCGGCGGAGGCCAGACCGTTCTCATGGGCCTGGTAGAAGCTCTGGTAGACGGTGTAGGGGAGGTTCGCCGTGCCCAGGCCGCCCGACGTGATCGTGAAGACCGCGTCGAAGTTCTGGACGATGTAGATCGAGCCCAGCAACGCGCCGAGTTCGAGGTAGCGGCGCAGGTGGGGGAGCGTCAGATACCGGAAGATCTGCCAGTCGCTCGCGCCGTCCACCCGGGCGGCCTCCATCTGCTGCTGGTCGCGGCTCTGCAGTCCCGCCAGCAGGATCAGCATCATGAACGGCGTCCACTGCCAGACCAGCGAGGCCTCCACCGCGAGCAGCGGGGTGTTGGAGATCCAGTCCGGCTGGGGGCCTCCCACGTAGTGCAACAGGCCGTTGAACAGGCCGTATTCGGGGTTGTAGAGCACGTGCTTCCAGAGGAGGGCCGCCGCCACCGGGACCACCAGGAAGGGGGCGATGAGGAGGGTGCGGACGATGCCCCTGCCCCGGAACCTGCGGTCCAGGAGGAGCGCCAGGGCCAGGCCCAGGACCAGGCTGGCCAGCACCACCGCCGCCGTGAGCAGGACCGTCGTCCATACGGAGTGACGCAGGTCGGCGTCGGTCAGGACCTCCGTGTAGTTGGCGAAGCCCGTGAAGCGGCGGGCGTTCGGGTAGAGCGCGTTCCAGTCGAAGAACGAGATCACCAGTGTGGCCACGAACGGGAGTTGGGTCACGGCGATCATGAAGATCAGGGCGGGGAGCAGCGGGGCCCGGGTGGCCCAGGCGCGCATGCGGTTCGAGGGGCGCTTCTCGGCGCGGACGGATGGTGCGGCGGCTGTCGTGGTCGCGGTCATCGGCCCTCGTACTCCTCGGAGATCTCCTCTGCCAGCTTCTGGGACTTCCTCAGGGCCGACTCGACGGACTGACGTCCGGCGATGGCCGCGCTGATCTCCTGCGAGACCCTGGTACCGAGATCGGTGAACTCGGGGATGCCGACGAACTGGATGCCGGGTGCCGGGCGCGGCTGTACTCCGGGGTCGTCCGGGCGGGCGCCCTCGATGGCCTCCTTCGTCATCTCCTGGAAGGCGGCGGCCTCTTGGCGGTAGGCGGGGTTCTCGTACGTCGACGCGCGTTTGCCCGCCGGGACGTTGGACCAGCCGATCTCGTCGCCGACCAGTTGCTCGTACTGCTTGCTCGACGCCCAGGACACGAACTTCCAGGCGTCGTCGGGGTTGCGGGAGGCCTTCTGGATGCCCCAGGCCCAGGTGTAGAGCCAGCCGGAGGACTCCGTCTTCTCGACGGGGGCGGGTACGTAGCCGATCTTGCCCTTGACCGGGGAGTTCGCCGACTCCAGGGAGCCGGCCGCGGACGTGGCGTCGTACCACATGGCGACCTTGCCCTGGGTGATGTTGTTGAGGCACTCGGCGAAGCCCGACTGGGGGGCGCCGGACTCGCCGTGGTCGCGGACCAGGTCGACGTAGAACGTCACGGCCCGCTGCCATTCGGGGGAGTCGAGCCTTGCCTTCCAGTTCTTGTCGAACCAGGTGCCGCCGAAGGTGTTCACCACGGTGGTGAGCGGCGCCATGACCTCGCCCCAGCCCGGTAGTCCGCGCAGACAGATGCCCTTCATGCCCGGCTCGGCGCCGTCGGCCTTCGCCGCCAGGTCGGCGACCTGGGTCCAGGTGGGGTGCGGGGGCATGGTGAGGCCCTTCGCGTCGAACACGTCCTTGCGGTACATCAGGAAGGACGACTCGCCGTAGAAGGGCTGGCCGTACAGCTTCCCGTCGTCGCCGGTGAGGGACACGCGCATCGGGGTGAGGACGTCCTGTTCGTCGTACGAGCCGTCCTTCGCGACGTACGTGTTCATCTCGTGCAGCCAGCCGTTGCGGGCGTAGATCGGTATCTCGTAGTTGGAGAGGGTCGCCACGTCGTACTGGCCCGCCTGGTTGGCGAAGTCCTGGCTGATCTTGTCGCGGACGTCGTTCTCGGGCAGGACGGTGAAGTTGACCTTGATGCCGGTCTCCTTGGTGAAGTGGGCCGCGGTGAGCTTCTGCAGCTCGACCATCTGCGGGTTGTTCACCATCAGGACGTTGACGGCGTCGCCGCCGGAACCGGACCCGCCCGCTCCGGCCCAGCAGCCGGAGAGCAGCGGGGCGAGCAGCGTCCCTGCGGCGGCCAGGGCGAGTGTGGCTCGCGGCCTCCGTCGGCTCGGGGTTCGCATGGATCGCTCCTGGAGGTATGGGGGCATAACGGGCGTGCGTGGGGTGTGGGGGTGCCGGTAGGGGGTGCGAGGTGGGTGAGGCGGGTGGGTTGGGGTCTCGGTTTCGGTCTCGGATTCGGTCTCGGTCTCGGTCTCAGACTCGGATGACCTGTGGGCCGCGCAGCGAGTAGCGGTGTGCTTCCGCCGTGGGCAGCAGGGTGCTCGTGACGATCGTGTCCAGGTCGCCGATGTCGGCGAACCGGCAGAAGCTGACCGCCCCGAACTTGGTGTGCACGCCCGCGAACACCGTGTGACGCGAGGCCCGGATCGCCTGTGCCTTGACCTCGCTGACGGCGGGGTCGGGCGTGGTCAGGCCGTGTTCGCGGGAGATGCCGTTGGCGCCGATGTAGGCCAGGTCGAGGACGAAGCCGGCCAGCATCTTCGTCGTCCAGTGGTCGACCGTCGCGAGGGTGCCGGGGCGGACCCGGCCGCCGAGCAGCAGGACCGAGGTGTTCTCGGCCTCGGCGAGCGTGCCCGCGACGGGCAGGGACGCGGTGACCACGGTCAGCGGCCGGTCCCTGGGCAGTGCCTCGGCGATGAGCTGTGGGGTGAAACCCTCGTCGACGAAGACCGTCTCGGCGTCCCCGAGCAGTTCCGCCGCCGCGGCGGCGATCCGGCGCTTCTCGGGCACATGGCTGGTGGCGCGGAAGGCGAGCGTCGTCTCGAAACCGGCGCTCTCCACGGGATAGGCGCCGCCGTGGGTGCGGCGGACCAGGCCGTGGTCCTCCAGGGCGCGCAGATCGCGCCGTACGGTCTCCTTGGCCACGCCCAGATCAGCGGCGAGCGTGGTCACGTCGACCGAGCCGGTGGCGCGGGCGGCGCGCACGATGTGCCGCTGGCGGTCTTCGGCGGTGTTGGCCATGTCGTCGCCCGCTTCCTGCCGCGTTGCCCGTTCGGGCCCTGTGGGGCAAGTTCTACAGCGGGCGCGGGATGGTGACCAGGTCTGTTACGGGGGTGATAGTGCCCGGGTGTGCCCGTTCGGGCCTGTCGGGGTTCGGGTGGGACCTACGAGCTCGGTGGGTGCTGTCGGGTGGTGGCCGCGGGCACGATGTGGCTGGTCGCGCAGTTCCCCGCGCCCCTGGAAGGGCGCTGCCGCGCCCATTCCAGGGGCGCGGCAGCGGGGTCTTCGTGTGCCCGAACAGGGTGGCGGGCGGCCCGTTCGGTGCCCGCCCGCCTCCGAAGTGCGCTCAGTACGGCCAGATCGGCGGGTCGTTCACGAAGTGGCCGCCCAGGTGGGCGTGGGCCACGTTCTCCGGGTCGAGGTCGCCCTGCTCGGCGATCAGCTTCTCGGCGTACGGCTCGGAGTCGTCCTGCGGTGCGTAGCCGAGCGCCCGCGCGGTGCTCAGGTCCCACCACAGGCGTGTGTTGGCGGAGGAGCCGTAGACGACGGTGTGGCCGACCTCCTCGGCGGTCAGGGCCGCGTGGAGGAGGCGGGCGCCGTCGGCGGGGCTCATCCACAGCGAAAGCATGCGCACGCTGGTCGGCTCGGGGAAGCAGGAGCCGATGCGGACGGAGACGGTCTCCAGGCCGTGCCTGTCCCAGTAGAGCTGGGCGAGGTCCTCGCCGAAGGACTTGGAGAGGCCGTAGAAGGTGTCCGGGCGGCGCGGGGTGTCGACCGGGATCAGGGGATCGGCGCCCTGGGGGCGGGGGGTGAAGCCCACCGCGTGGTTCGAGGAGGCGAAGACGATGCGTCCCACCCCCTCCTGGCGGGCCGCCTCGTACAGGTTGTACGTGCCCTCGATGTTCGCCCTGAGGATCTTCTCGAAAGACGATTCCAGCGAGATGCCGGCGAGATGGATGACCGCGTCGACGCCCCGCACGGCCTCGCGCAGCGCCGCGCTGTCGGTGAGGTCCGCGGTGATCGCGTCGGGTTCGCCCTCGATGGGGAGCAGGTCGAACAGGCGCAGTTCGTAGCCGTAGGACGGGAGCAGGTCCCGCATCAGGGTGCCGAGTCCGCCGGCGGCGCCGGTGAGCAGAACGGTGCGGGGAGCGGGCATCCTCGGGTCTCCTTGGGGCTCCTGGACGGGTCTCTTGAGAGGAAAGTCGCATGTGTGTACGGCATTCACATTCATGGACACGCTATGGAGGGGTGACCGGTGTCGTCAAGTGTGACGCAGAGCTGCGGATTCTGCCCCGTAGTTGGCTGCCGGTCGGCTTGACCCGCCCCGTGGAGGGCCCTTAGCGTGAAAGTGTTCAGAAATGTAGACGCTAATCAGAAGCGTGCACGAGTGCATGCCAGGGAGAGCCCGTGACGCCAGCCCCTCTCACCGCCGCCCTTGCCGCCCGGCTCACCGTCCCGAGCGGTCCGCTGTTCTTCCCGGTCACCGCGTACGGCCCCGACGGCTCGCTCGACCTCGACGTCTTCCGCACGCATGTGCGCCAGGGCGTGGATGCGGGGGCCGCGGCCGTCTTCGCGTGCTGCGGCACCGGGGAGTTCCACGCGCTGACGCCCGAGGAGTTCCAGGACTGCGTACGGGCGGCGGTGGAGGAGACGGCCGGGCGCGTGCCCGTCGTCGCGGGCGCCGGATACGGCACCGCGCTCGCCGTGCGCTACGCGCGTCTCGCCGAGGAGGCCGGGGCCGACGGGCTGCTCGCCATGCCGCCGTATCTGGTCGTGGCCGGGCAGGAGGGGCTGCTGCGCCACTACCGGGAGCTCGCTGCGGCCACCGCTCTGCCGGTCATCGTCTACCAGCGCGACAACGCCGTGTTCACGCCCGAGACCGTCGTCGGGCTGGCGCGCACCGAGGGGATCATCGGGCTCAAGGACGGGCTCGGCGACCTGGACCTGATGCAGCGGATCGTGAGCGCCGTACGCTCCGAGCATCCCGGCGACTTCCTGTACTTCAACGGGCTGCCGACCGCCGAGCTGACCGGGCTCGCCTACCGGGGCATCGGCGTGACCCTCTACTCGTCGGCCGTCTTCTGCTTCGCGCCCGAGATCGCGCTCGCCTTCCACAAGGCGCTCAACACCGGTGACGACGTGACCGCGAACCGGCTCCTGGACGGCTTCTACCGGCCGTTCGTCGAGCTGCGGGCGCAGGGGCGCGGGTACGCCGTCTCGCTCGTCAAGGCCGGCGTACGGCACGCGGGGCTCGACGTCGGGGAGGTCCGGCCGCCGCTGCACGAGCCGACCGAGGACCATGTCAAGCAGCTCGTGCGGCTCGTCGAGCGCGGCCACGCGCTGCTGGACGCCGAGCCCGAGTCCGCGGTTGTTGTCGGTTCCGAGTTCGGGGAGAGCGTGTGAAGGCGTCCGCGTTCGTCTATCCCTGGGACGTCAACGGCGACCCCTACGCCGCCCGCCGGATCGCCGCGCTCGGCGTGGAACAGGTGACCCTCGCCTCCGCGTACCACTCCACGCGCGCGTTGACCCCCCGTCACCCGCGTCACCGCATCGTCACCGCCGAGCACGCGGCCGTGCTGTACCCCACCGACCCCACGGACGGGCGCTGGGCGGGCCGCGAACTGCGCCCGTACGCCGCCGGGGCCTGGGCCCCCGGGGACGCGTACGGAGAGGCCGCCGGCGCCCTCGCCGAGGCGGGCCTCGACGTGCACACCTGGGTCGTCCTCGCGCACAACTCCCGCCTGGGTGCCGACCGTCCGGACACCTCAGTGGTCAACGCCTACGGGGACCGTTACCCGTGGGCGCCCTGCATCGCGCAGCCCGCCACGCGCGCGTACCTCGTCGATCTCGCCGTCGAGGCCGCCGTACGGCCCGGGGCGCGCGGTACGGAACTGGAGTCCCTCGGCTGGTACGGGCTCGCGCATCTGCACGCCCACGACAAGACCGGCGCCATCGGTCTCGGCGAGGCCGGCCAGTATCTGATGGCCCTGTGCTTCTGCCCGTCCTGCCGGGCCGGGTACGGCGGCCAGGGTCTCGACCCCGACGAGCTGGCGGCGGCCGTACGCGCCGCGCTGGAGCCGCTCTGGCGGGGCGAGCCGGATCACGGGGGCTGGGCCGGGGTCGAGAAGTCCCTCGGTGACGAGAAGGCGGCCCGCGCGTGCGCGTGGCGCGAGGAAACGGCACGCACGCTCCAGGAGGCGGCCGTCGCGGCCGTGCGGGCGGCGGCCCCGGCCGGCTTCCAGGTACTGCTGCACGCCGACCCCGTCTCGTACCACGTCGGCGCCAACGCGGGTGTGGACCCCGCGCACATCCTGTCCGTCGCGGACGGTGTGGTCGTGCCGTGCGCGGGCGGGGCGGGCCTGCTGACGCCGTTCGCGGAGGTGGAGCGGAAGGGGGGTGTCCTGGCCGCCAACTTCGTCGTGGT
Source organism: Streptomyces sp. SID12488 (assembly GCF_010548275.1). Lineage (GTDB taxonomy): Bacteria > Actinomycetota > Actinomycetes > Streptomycetales > Streptomycetaceae > Streptomyces. Next base: position 130,684 of record NZ_JAAGLT010000019.1, on the reverse strand, counting down.
CTCGGGGATGGGCGGCAGGCCGGGCACCCTCGCGGCGGACGCGGAGCGCGCGGCCGGGCTCGGGGCCACCGAACTGCGGCTCTATCACGCCGGGTTGGCGTCGGACGCCGACCTGGACTCCGTACGGGACGCGCTGGCCCGGCGCTGAGACAGCGGGAGCGCGGTCAGCAGCAGAGCGAGGGCGCAGCCGACGAGAAGCACCTGGTGGCCGACGGGTTCGATCAGCGCCGCGCCCACGGCCAGCCCGATCGCCGTGGGCGCGAACAACAGGGTGTTGGCGGTCGCGGCGGTACGGCCGAGCATTTCCTGCGGGGTCTCCCGCTGTACGGCGGTGAGGCCCGCGATCAGGACGCACGGCAGGCCCGTCCCGGCGGCCACGGCGGAGCCGAGGACCGCGAGGTCGGCCGGGACCGCCCGCAGGGCCATGGCGGCGCCGGTCAGGGCGATGCCGTACGCCGCGAACCCGCGCTCTCCGAGACGGCGCAGCAGCGGGCCCGAGGCCAGGCCGACCGCCACCGAGCCGACGCCCTGGAGGACGTACAGCGGACCGGCGTACGCGGGTGAGTGGCCGAGCCCCTCGATGACGGCGTAGAGGGTGGCGGCGCTCAGGCCCGACAGGAGCATCGTCGTGCCGCCCGCCAGGACGAGCGGGCGCAGCCGTTCGTGCCGCCACAGGTAGGCGGCGCCCTCTGCGGTCCGGGTGCGCCAGCTGGTCTTCGGGGGCGGCGGGGGGCTCTCGTGGACGCGCAGACAGGCGTACAGGAGCGTGGCGAGGACGAACGTGACGGCGTCCAGGAGGGCCACGAACGGGCCGCCGTACGCCGCGTAGAGGCCGGCGCCGGCCAGCGGGGCGATCAGTTTCATGCTCTCGTTCGCCGTCATGCGCAGGCCGTTGAAGTCGCCCAGAAGAGACTTGTCGACAGCCGAGGCGATGAGTGCAGCCTCGGCCGCGTCATGGACGACGCCCGCCGCGCCGTACACCAGCAGGACGGCGAAGAGGATCCACACGCGGCCCGCGGAGTCGACCGCGAACAGGGCAGGCAACAGTGCCGCCAGGGCCAGGTTCGTCCGGATCAGGAGCGGTTTTCGGCGGGTGCGGTCGGCGAGCGTGCCCAGCAGCGGACCCGCCAGGCTCGGCGCCCACATCGCGAACAGACAGAGCGCGGCCAGGCCGTCGGAGCCGGTGAGATCCTTGACCCAGATCCCGGACGCCAGCCACAGGGCCGACGTACCGAAGCCGGAGATCACGACCCCGGTGAGGTAGAGGCCGGCGTCGCGGTCCCGGAGGACGCGCATCGCGGACCGGTTTCGAGTCGTCATGCCTGGTCATCGTGGGGCTAAGGGGTGGGGGTCGGGATCGGTAAGGTGCCTTGGTTCGGCCCCCGCCCCCGCCGCGCCCCGACCGGGCCGGTACCGCCGATGGCCGATACCGCCGCGATCGGGGCGGTGGTGCGCTGCCGGCCGCCGCTCATCGGGGTGGGCCGGGACCCGTCCTCGATGAGCGGCGGCCCGGCCTCACTTCAGGTGTCGGCCGAAGAACCGGCTCCCGTCCTCAGCCTCGAACCACGGGGTACCGGTGTGTCCGCCCAGGTTGGCGTGCAGCGTCTTCTCCTTGCTGCCGAAGGCGTCGAACAGGTCCAGGGCCCGCTGCCTGGGGTTGCCTTCGTCGTCCCACTGCAGCAGGAACAGCAGCGGGATGGTGACCTGCCGGGCCTCCTCGCGCTGGGCGCGGGGCACGTAACCCCCGGCGAAGAAACCGGCGGCGACGATGCGCGGCTCGACCGCCGCCAGCCGGATGCCGAGGGCGGTCCAGCTCGTGTAGCCGACCGGGCCGCCGATCTCGGGCAGCGCAAGGAGGGCGTCCAGGGTGGTCCGCCATTCCGGGACCGCCTTTTCGACCAGCGGGCCGACGAGGGACTCGAAGATCTCGTCGACCGGCTCGCCGGCCTGCATTGCCCGGCGGAGGTCGGCTCGGGCCTGTTCGTCGGCGGCGGAACGGGGCCGGTCACCGCACCCGGGGGTGTCGATGGAGGCCACCGCGTAGCCGTGCGCCGCGGAGTGCCGGGCCCGGGCCACCAGCCGGGCTTCCCTCCTGGGCAGGCCGTTGTTGTGGGCCATCAGGATCAGCGGGGCCGGTGCGGCCCCGGAAGAGCCGGCAGAGTTGGGAGTCCACAGGGTGCCGGGGATGTCGCCGAGGGTGAATTCGCGTTCGAGGACGCCGTCGTCGAGACGCTGTTCGGAAGTGAATCGCATGGTCGTGCCTTTCGGGAGTGCGCGTGAACGGCGCTCCCGGACGACCTATCGCCCGACCGTGACCCCGGAGGAGAGCACCCATGTCGATACTGTGTTCACGGGTACCACCTCCTCGTTCTCTCGCACGGCCACCGGCAAGGTAGCAGTGGCCGCCGTGGCCCGCCAACGGGTTTTCACGGAGGCTCCGTGCCCGGACGCGATGAACGAGCGGGTAGGTGGAAAGAAGGGCGAGCAGCCCCGCGGGGAGCGCACCGCCCCGTACGCTCCCCGCATGCCCCTGAGCCTCACCGTCCTCGGCACCGCCTCTCCGCATCCGGAGCCGGGACGCCCCTGCTCCGGCTATCTGGTGCGCGGCGGCGGCGCGGAGGTGTGGGTGGACGCCGGGCCCGGAACGTTCGCTGAGTTGCAGAGGCACACCGATCCCGCACGGCTCACCGCGATCTGGATCTCCCATCTGCACGCCGATCACAACGCCGATCTGCTCGCCGCCGTGTACGGGTTCGCGTACGGCGGGCTGACCCCGCCGGCGCCGATCCCCGTCTACGCGCCGCGTGAGTGCGCGCGCCGGATCGCGGGGTTCTTCGGGCAGCCCAACCTCGGCTTCCTGAGCGGAATCCTCGACTTCAGGCCGCTGTACGACGGCCACACCGTCCGACACTGGAACCTGCGCCTCACGACCCGTGCCGTCTCCCACGGCATGGAGGCGTACGGACTGCGTGCCGAGTCGCAGGGGAAGGTTCTCGCGTACTCCGGGGACACCGGACCCTGTGACGCGCTAGGCGAACTCGCACGGGGCGCCGACCTGTTCCTGTGCGAGGCCGACATCGACCGGCATGGTGATGGCGATGGCGAACAGGTGCATCTGACGCCGGAGGACGCCGGCGCGTACGCGAAGGGGGCCGCTTCGCTGCTCGTCACGCACGTCGGGCCCACGCTCACTCCCGACGCGGCCACCGACCGTGCCGCCGCCGTCTTCGGCGGGCCCACCGACACCGCGTACGAAGGCACCACGAAGCTCATCTGACTCACGCGACGGCCTCCGCATCATGCGTCTTCTTTACTTTCTTTGTCGGAAGCGTTGACGAAACACGGCACCCCTCCTACCTTCAAGCCGTCGTACTTCGTACGTCATATATGAGACGCGATATGTGAGATCCGATACGCGAGATCTGATCCGGTGGATCCGGTCCGTCAAGCTTCCGAGAGGCACGCATGACCTCTGTGCCCACGCCGATCCCGTCCCGCACGCTGTTCGTGCTGGAGGGCATCAAACACCGCATCCTCACCGGGCAGTTGACGCCGGGTCAGGCCCTGGTCGAGACCGAGATCGCCGCACAGTTCGGGGTGTCGAAGACCCCGGTGCGCGAGGCGCTCAAGACGCTGGCCGGCACCGGGCTCGTCGTGATGAACCAGTACAAGGGCGTCACGGTGCGCATGGTGGACGCGGACATGGCGCGCGAGGTCTACGACGTGCGGCTGCTGCTGGAGCCGGAGGCCCTCAAGCGGTCCGTGCGCAGAGGCGCCTCGCTCGACGCCGCCCGGGATGCGCTCACCAGGGCCGACGAGGCGACCGACACCGCCGAACGCTCCCTGGCCAACCGGGAGTTCCACCGCTCGCTGTACGTCAGGTGCGGCAATCCGCTGCTCGGCCGGATGCTCGACGAGGTGCGCGACCAGGCCGCCCTTGTCTCCGCCGTCGCCTGGGCGGCCAACCCCTCCTGGGAGCGGGAGGCGGACGAGCACCGGGAGATCCTGCGGCTCGCCCTCGCCGGGGACTCGGACGGTGCGGCGCGAGCCCTGCACGCGCACATCGAGTCGTTCGTGCAACGGGCTTACCCCGCAGGGGAGTCCGAGGTCCAGGGAGAGGGCGGTCAGGAATGAGCGGCGTGGCGTTCGAGGCCCAACGGGCGGCCCTGGCCGACGTGGTGGCGATCCCGGTGACCCCGTTCGCCGAGGACGGCACCGTCGACCAGTCCGCCCACCGGGCCCTGTTGCGCCGACTTGTCGACGGTGGCATCACCACCCTCACCCCGAACGGCAACACGGGCGAGTTCTACACCCTGACCCCCGAAGAGCGGCGCCTCGTCACCGAGTTGACCGTCGACGAGGTCGGCGACCGGGCCGTGATCCTCGTGGGTGTCGGGCACGACGTCCCGACCGCCGTGGCAGCCGCCCGGCACGCTCAGGACAGCGGGGCCGCGATGGTGATGGTCCATCAGCCCATCCACCCGTACGTCTCGGAGGGCGGCTGGGTCGACTACCACCGGGCCATCGCCGAGGCCGTGCCCGACCTCGGGGTCGTCCCGTACATCCGCAACGCCTCGCTGAGCGGCCTCAGGCTCGCCGAACTCGCCGACGTCTGCCCGAACGTCATCGGTGTGAAGTACGCCGTCCCGGACGCCGCCCGTTTCGCCGCGTTCGCGCGGGACGCCGGCCTCGAACGCTTCGTGTGGGTGGCCGGGCTCGCCGAGCCCTATGCCCCCTCCTACTTCTCGGCCGGCGCCACCGGGTTCACCTCCGGCCTGGTGAACGTCGCCCCGGCCGTCTCGCTGAACATGATCGAAGCGCTTCGATCGGGGGACTACCCGGGAGCCATGAAGGTCTGGGAGCAGATCCGCCGCTTCGAGGAGCTGCGCGGTGCCAACGCCTCCGCGAACAACGTGACCGTCGTCAAGGAGGCCCTTGCCTCCCTCGGGCTGTGCCGCCGCGATGTCCGCCCGCCGAGCCGCGCGCTGCCCGAGGGTGAACGCGCCGAGGTCGCCGAGATAGCCGCCGGGTGGTCCATATGAAGCCCGGCCAGGCACGAAAAGCGCCGGAGGAGCTCAGGAGCCATCAGTGGTACGGGACCGACGGGCTGCGTTCCTTCAGCCACCGGGCCCGCACCCGCCAGCTCGGCTACCTCCCCGAGGAGCACCTCGGCAAGCCCGTCATCGCGATCCTCAACACCTGGTCGGACATCAACCCCTGTCATGTGCACCTCCGTGACCGGGCGCAGGCCGTCAAGCGGGGCGTGTGGCAGGCGGGCGGATTCCCCCTGGAGTTCCCGGTCTCCACCCTCAGTGAGACCTTCCAGAAGCCGACCCCGATGCTCTACCGCAACCTCCTCGCCATGGAGACGGAGGAGCTGCTGCGCTCGTACCCGGTCGACGGGGCCGTCCTGATGGGCGGCTGCGACAAGTCCACGCCCGCCCTGCTGATGGGCGCTGCGTCCGTCGATCTGCCGACCGTCTTCGTGCCCGCCGGGCCGATGCTGCCCGGGCACTGGCGCAACGAGATCCTCGGCTCCGGCACCGACATGTGGAAGTACTGGGACGACAAGCGCGCCGGGCTCATCGGCGACTGCGAGATGACGGAGCTGGAGAGCGGGCTCGCCCGTTCCCCCGGGCACTGCATGACCATGGGTACGGCGTCCACGCTCACCGCCGCCGCCGAGGCCCTCGGCGTGACCGTGCCGGGAGCGTCCAGCATCCCCGCCGTCGACTCCGGGCACGACCGGATGGCCGCCGCTTCGGGCCTCAGGATCGTCGAACTGGTCCACCAGGACCGCAAGTTGTGCGACATCCTCACTGCCGACGCCTTCACCGACGCGGTCACGACCGTCCTCGGTCTCGGCGGCTCCACCAACGCCGTGATCCATCTGATCGCCATGGCGGGCCGGGCCGGCGTCCGACTCACCCTCGACGACTTCGACCGCATCGCGCGGACCGTACCGGTGCTGGCCAACGTACGGCCGGGTGGACAGACGTACCTGATGGAGGACTTCCACTTCGCCGGGGGCCTGCCCGGATTCCTCTCCCGGATCACCGATCTGCTGCACCTGGACCGGCCGACGGTGTCGTACGACAGCATGCGCGAGCAGCTCGACGGCGCGCAGGTGCACAACGACGACGTCATCCGCCCGCGCGACAAGCCGGTCGCGAACGAGGGCGGGGTCGCCGTCCTGCGCGGCAACCTCTGTCCGGACGGCGCGGTCATCAAGCACATCGCCGCCGAGCCACAGCTGCTCAAGCACACCGGGCGAGCGGTCGTCTTCGACGACTACCGGACCATGCAACGCACCATCAACGACCCGGAGTTGGCCATCACCGCCGACACGGTTCTGGTGCTGCGCGGCTCCGGCCCCAAGGGCGGCCCGGGCATGCCCGAGTACGGAATGCTGCCCATCCCCGACCACCTGCTCAAGCAGGGCGTACGGGACATGGTGCGGATCTCCGACGCCCGGATGAGCGGGACCAGTTACGGCACGTGCGTGCTGCACGTGGCCCCCGAGTCACACGTCGGCGGACCGCTCGCACTCGTCCGCACCGGGGACTCCATCACCCTCGACGTCGAGGGACGGTCGCTTCAACTCAACGTGGACGACGACGAGTTGGCGCGCAGGCGGGCGGAGTGGACGCCGCCGGCCGAACGGTACGAGCGCGGTTACGGCGCGCTCTACAACGAGCAGATCACGCAGGCCGACACCGGCTGCGACTTCGAGTTCCTGGCGAGGCCGGGCAAGGTGCGCGACCCGTACGCGGGCTGACCGCGGCAACGGCAACACGACATCGCACAACGCACAACCGGATCAACCACGCACAACCCTGCGCAGGGAGAAAGCGCTTCCAGCGCGACGCACGCACGACGTACCGAGAACGGAGAACAGTCATGGCCCAAGCCGCAGTCGTGGCGAAACCGCCCGCGCCTCCCCGGCGGCGGCGTGCCTCGGCGACGCCGCGAAGGCTCCCCTATCTGCTGATCGCACCGGCCGCCCTGCTCATGGTGGGCTTCATCGCCTACCCGGTCATCAGCGTCTTCTACTACAGCCTGCAGCACTTCAACCCCACCAAGCCGTGGCGCAACGGCTTCGCGGGCTTCGACAACTTCACGCACGCCTTCACCGACGACCCCCAGTTCTGGGACACGCTGGTCTTCAGCGGCAAGTGGGTCGTCGTCGAGGTCGGCCTGCAGCTGATGTTCGGTCTGGCGCTCGCGCTGATCGTCAACCAGACCTTCGTGGGTCGGTCGATCGGCCGCGCCCTGGTCTTCTCGCCCTGGGCCGTCTCGGGCGTACTCACCTCGGCGATCTGGGTGCTGCTCTACAACTCCCAGACGGGCATCACCCGTTACCTCGCCGACGCGGGCATTGGCACCTACGGGACGAGCTGGCTGTCGGACACCTCCACCGTGTTCCCGGCGGCGATCGTCGCCGATCTGTGGCGAGGCGTGCCCTTCTTCGCGATCCTCATCCTGGCCGACCTCCAGTCCGTCTCGAAGGACCTGTACGAGGCCGCCGAGGTCGACGGAGCCAGCCGGTTCAAGCAGTTCTGGCACATCACGCTGCCGCACCTCAAGGACGCCATCGTCCTGTCCACGCTGCTGCGCGCGGTCTGGGAGTTCAACAACGTCGACCTCCTCTACACCCTCACGGGCGGCGGACCGGCCGGCGAGACCACGACACTCCCGCTCTACATCGCCAACACCAGCGTCGACGCCCACAACTTCGGTTACGCGTCGGCCCTCACCACGGTCGCGTTCGTGATCCTGCTCTTCTTCTCGATCGTCTACCTGCGGCTCAGCAAGTTCGGAGGGGAGAGCAAGTGATCACCAAGGAAGCCACCTTGATCGCGCCCACGCCCGTGGACGACGTTCCCGAGCCGCCGCGCCCGACCAGGAAGCAGCGACGCGCCTGGGACGAGGCCCCGCGCTGGCAGATCTACCTCCCCCTCGGGATCTACCTCGTCTTCACCCTCATCCCCTTCTACTGGATCCTCCTCTTCGCGCTGCGCCCGGCCGGTTCGACCTCCCTGCTCCCCTGGCCGATGACCCTCGACCACTTCGACAAGGTGTGGACCGAGCGATCCTTCGGCACGTACTTCGAGAACAGCATCCTCGTCGGCCTCGCCACGCTGGTGATGACGACGCTCGTCGCGCTGGCCGGCGGTTACGCCCTGGCCCGCTTCGACTTCAAGGTCAAGCGCGCCTTCATGCTGGCCCTGCTCTGCTCCCAGTTCGTGCCGGGCGCCCTGCTGCTGGTGCCGCTGTTCCAGATCTTCGCCCAGCTGCAGATGATCAACTCGCTGGGCGCGGTCATCATCGCCGAGACGGTCTTCCAGCTCCCGCTGTCGATGATCCTCATCAGCGGATTCATCAAGAACGTGCCGTACACCCTGGAAGAGGCCGCCTGGGTCGACGGCTGCAACCGTTTCACCGCGTTCCGTATCGTCGTACTGCCTCTGCTGCGGCCCGGGTTGATCGCCGTCGGCTCCTTCGCCTTCGTGCACTCCTGGAACCACTTCCTGTTCGCCCTGATGTTCCTCAGCGACCAGGGCAAGCAGACCATCCCGGTCGGCCTCAACACCCTGATGAGTGCGGACAGCGTCGATCTGGGCGCCCTCGCGGCGGGCGGCATCATCGCCGCTGTACCCGTGGTGATCGTCTTCGCCTTCATCCAGAAGTGGCTGATCACCGGCTTCAGCGCGGGGGCGGTGAAGGGATGAGGCGCCTTCTTCAAGTCAGCGCCACGATAGGCCTGTTGGGTGCCGTACTGAGCACCCCGGCCGGTGCCGACGCCCGTGACATCAGCCGCGACACCCTGCCCGCGAACGACGGCTGGGCCGCCGCCGACGGAGGCACCACCGGCGGCGCGGCGGCGGACGACGCCCACGTGTTCACCGTACGCAGCCAAGCCGAACTCGTCCGCGCCCTCGACGGCGGCAGCGCCACCCCGAAGATCATCCGCATCGCGGGGGCCATTGATGCCAACACCGCTGATGACGATGGGCGCTTGGGGTGTGGTGACTACGCGTCCGGGACCGGCTACACGGTGCGGAAATACCTGGCCGCGTACGACCCCCGCACCTGGGGTTCCGCCAAGCCGAGCGGGGTGCAGGAAGAGGCCCGGCAGATCGCGGCGGCCCGGCAGGCCGAGCGGATCGTGCTGCCCGTCGGGTCCAACACGACGATCCTCGGGCTCGGTTCGGGCGCCGTCCTCAAGGGCGCGAGCCTCCAGATCAGGAACGCGGACAACGTGATCGTCCGCAACCTCGAACTCCGCGACGCCTACGACTGCTTCCCCGTCTGGCAGCCCAACTCCGGTGGCCTGGGCGACTGGAAGACGGCGTACGACACGATCTGGCTGAACGGCGCCACCCATGTGTGGGTCGACCACGTCACCGCCTCGGACAAGGGCCACCCGGACGCCGACGAGCCCACCTACTTCGCCCGCAACTACCTGCGCCACGACGGCCTGTTGGACATCACCAACGGCTCCGACCTGGTCACCGTCTCCTGGAGCCGGTTCGCCGACCACGACAAGGCGATGCTCATCGGCAGCGGCGACACGGCCACCGGCGACCGCGGGAAGCTCCGCGTCACCCTGCACCACAACGAGTTCCGCTCGGTGACCCAGCGCGCCCCGCGCGTCCGCTTCGGACAGGTGCACGTCTACAACAACCGCTACCTGGTCGACCACGGCGACGACTACCGCTACTCGCTCGGCGTCTCCACCGAGTCCGCCGTGTACGCCGAGAACAACGCCTTCACCACCCCCGGGCACGTCGAGGCCGCCGACCTGGTCAAGAGCTGGAACGGCACCGCCCTGCACCAGACCGGCACCCTCTTCAACGGCTTCCCCGTCGATCTTCTGACCATCTACAACGCCTACAACTCGGGCAGCGAGCGCGACCTCACGGCCGACGTCGGCTGGACGCCTACCCTGCACACAAAGATCGACAGCGCCGACACGGCCGACCGAGAGGTGGCACGCGGCGCGGGCGCAGGGAGGCTCACATGAACACGACACCGACGACCGCATTGACGGCCACACCGACGGCCACTTCGTCGCTGGTCACGCCGGTTCCGGTAGTTCTCGCGGGAGCGCGTGGCCACGGCCACTGGCACCTGGCGAACATCCGCCGACTCCAGGACAAGGGGCTCGTACGGCTGGCGGGTGTCTGCGAGCTGACCCCGCTGGCCGACGAGGAGTTGGACGGCCTCGGTACTCCCGAGCAGTCCGCCGACTTCGGCGCGCTCCTCGACTCCACCGGCGCCGCCATCGCCGTGATCTGCACGCCGATCCCCACCCACACCGACCTCGCGCTCATCGCCGCAGCCAAGGGCGTGCACCTGCTGCTGGAGAAGCCGCCGGCGCCCTCGTACGCGGAGTTCCGCCGGATGGCCGACGGGGTCGAGGCGGCCGGGGTCGCCTGCCAGATCGGGTTCCAGTCGCTGGGCTCGCACGCCCTGCCCGCGATCCGGGAACTGATCTCCGAGGGCGCCATCGGCACGGTGACCGGCGTCGGCGGGGCGGGCGCGTGGGCGCGCGACGAGGCGTACTACCGGCGCGCGCCCTGGGCGGGCAAGCGCAGGCTGAACGGCGTGGACGTCATCGACGGCGCCCTCACCAACCCGCTCGCGCACGCCGTCGCCACCGGACTCGCCCTCGCCGGCAGCACCCGCGCCGAGGACGTCACCGGCATCGAGACCGAGCTGCTGCGCGCCAACGACATCGAGTCCGACGACACCTCGTGCGTCCGCGTCAGCACGGCGAACGGCGTCCCCGTCACCGTCGCCGCCACCCTGTGCGCCGAACACCCGGACGACCCGTACGTTCTCGTGCACGGCACCAGCGGCCGGATCACCTTCTGGTACAAGCAGGACCGTGTGCTCCTCCAGCGCTCCGGACACGGCCCGGAGGAGTACGAGTACGACCGCACCGACCTGCTGGAGAACCTCGTCGACCACCTCACCGAGGGCGCCGAACTGCTGGTCGTGCCCGATGTGACCGGCGCGTTCATGCGGGTCGTCGAGGCGATCCGGCAGGCCCCCGACCCGGCTGAACTCCCGTCGGAAGCTTGGGAGTTCGCGCCTGGAGGAACCCCCCGCCGAGTGGTTCCCGGCATCGACGGCCTTGTCGCTGCCGCCGCCGACACCCTCTCCCTCTACTCCGAGCTGGGCGCCTCCTGGGCGCTCCCGAAAGAGGTGAGCACCTGATGAACCAGAACCAGATGCCCAACGAGTCGCTGGTCCTGCGGGTCGCGGGCCGCCCGGTCGGCCGCTACACCGGCCGGCCGGAGCTGCCGCTCCGCCACGCGCCCCGACCGTATCTGCACCCCGTCACCACGTTGGCCGGCACCGCTGTCACCGAGCTCAGCCCCGCCGACCACACCCACCACCTCGGCGTCGGTGTCGCCATACCCGACGTCGAGGGGAACAACTTCTGGGGCGGGCGCACCTATGTACGGGACCAGGGGCCGACCGAGCTGGACAACCACGGCTCCCAGCGGCACAGCGCCTACCAGCTCCGCGACCCCGACGGCTTCGTCGAGGAACTGCGCTGGATGGTCGGCGGGGCTGAGCTGCTGCGCGAGCGCCGAACGGTCGCCGCCATCGAACTCACCAGCTCCGCCTGGGCGTTGGACTTCACCTTCTCCCTCACCAACATCACCGACGCCCCCCTGTCCATCGGCAGCCCGGCCACCAACGGCCGCCCCGGCGCGGCGTACGGCGGCTTCTTCTGGCGGGCGCGCAAGGAGGCGGGCACTCCCGACGTCTTCACGGCCGCCACCGAGGGCGAGTCGGCGGTCCACGGCACCCGCGCCGACTGGCTCGCCCTGGCCGGCGGCAACTGGACGCTCGTCTTCGCCGGCGCCACCGAACAGACGCGCCGCGACCCGTGGTTCGTCCGGGCCGAGGAGTACCCGGGGGTCGGCTCGTCGCTCGCGTTCGACGAGCGGCTGCCGATCGACGCGGGTGAGACCGTCGTCCGCCGGATCGTCACCGTCGTCGCCGACGGGCGCCTCGACCGGGGCGAGGCCGCGGCTCTCGTACGGAAGGCGGTGAGCGCGTGATCACCGGTGCAGATCTCGGCGACGGGACCTACCGCAACCCGGTCCTGAACGCCGACTGGTCCGACCCGGACGTCGTCCGCGTCGGCGACGACTTCTACCTCACCGCGTCCAGCTTCGGCCGGGCGCCCGGTCTGCCTCTCCTGCACTCCCGGGACCTCGTCAACTGGACCCTCGTCGGCCATGCCCTCGAACGCCTGCGGCCGGCGGCCGAGTTCAGGGTCCCGCGCCACGACTGCGGTGTCTGGGCGCCCTCGCTCCGGCATCACGACGACCGGTTCTGGATCTTCTGGGGCGACCCCGACCACGGCATCTTCCAGATCAACTCCCCGGCGATACGCGGCCATTGGACCAGTCCGCACCTGGTGAAGGAGGGCAAGGGACTCATCGACGCGTGCCCGCTGTGGGACGAGGAGACCGGCGAGGCGTATCTCGTGCACGCCTGGGCCAAGTCCCGGTCGGGCATCAAGAACCGGCTCACCGGCCACCGGATGCACCCCGAGGGCACGGGACTTCTGGACGAGGGCAAGGTGATCGTCGACGGCGACCGCATCCCCGGCTGGTTCACCCTTGAGGGCCCGAAGCTCTACCGGCACGACGGCTGGTTCTGGATCCTGGCGCCCGCCGGGGGAGTGGAGACCGGCTGGCAGGGCGCCTTCCGCTCCCGTGACTTCTTCGGGCCGTACGAGGAGCGGATCGTCCTGGAGCAGGGGGACACCGACGTCAACGGGCCCCACCAGGGCGGCTGGGTACGCACGTCGGCAGGCGAGGACTGGTTCCTCCACTTCCAGCAGCGCGGCCCGTACGGCCGTGTCGTGCACCTCCAGCCGATGAGCTGGGGCGGAGCGGAGGGGACGGAGGAGACGCAAGGGGCAGCGGGTGCGGACGGCTGGCCCGTCATGGGCGACGCAGGCACCCCCGTCGCCGTACACCGCAAGCCCGATCTGCCGGTGCAGCCGCCCGCCGTGCCCGCCACCGACGACGACTTCCCCGGTGGACGGTACGGCCGTCAGTGGCAGTGGACGGCCAACCCTCAGGACGGCTGGGCCACCCAGCACTCGGGGGACGGGCTACGGCTGAGCTGCGTACGCAGTAGCGACGCCCATGACCTGCGGAAGCTCCCGAACGTCCTCACCCAGCGGCTGCCCGGCATCGAATGCGTGGTCGAGGTGGAGCTGCGGCTCGACAGTGAGGAGCCGGGGGCTCGGGCCGGGCTCGCCGTGCTGGGCGACTCCTTCGGCTGGATCGGCCTGGAGCGGGCGGTCGACGGTACGGTCCGGCTCGTCCATCGGTTCGCGGAGTCCGTCGCCGACCGGGAGCGGGACGCCGGTCAGCCGCGGGTGGCTCCCGGGGGACGGGTCCGGCTGCGGATCGCGGTCGGGGCGGGGGCGCGCTGCCGGTTCGCGTACGACCTCGGTGCCGGGGACGGCTGGGAGTCGTCCGGGCCGGTGTTCGCCGCCACCCCCTGGCGCTGGGTCGGCGCCCTGCTCGGCCTCTTCGCGCTCGCGCCCTTCGGCGGGGGACACGCAGGCGCGGCCACGTTCACGCAGTTCAGAGTCGTTTCTCCGTAACTCATTTTATTCGTATGCCTGTTGGGAGCCGCAATGACGCACTTCCCTAGCAAGCGCTTACCGGCTGCCGGTGGCCCAGTCGCCGTCGGCAGAACCCTGGCGACCGTTGTGGCCCTGGTGGCCGCTCTGGCCCTCGGGGCGGCCGGTGAAGCGACGGCCGCTGCCTCCGCGACCAAGGGCACGACCACGGCGGCCCCCCGCTGGACCGACCGGGCCCATGGCTTCGCCTCGCTCGCCGGCGGCACCTCCGGCGGAGCGGGCGGCAAGGTCGTCACGGTCACCGACCAGGCCTCGCTGGTGAAGTACGCGGCGGCCGAGGAGCCGTACGTCATCCGGGTCGCGGGTTCGATCGACGTGGCGCCCTTCGGATCGGATGTCGTCGTCACCTCGAACAAGACGCTCATCGGCGTCGACGACACCGGCGAGATCGTCCACGGGGAGCTGCACCTCAACCCGGGCACCAGCAACGTGATCATCCGCAACCTGACGATCCGTGACTCGTACGTCGAGGGCGACTGGGACGGCAAGACGACCGACTTCGACGCCATCCAGATGGACACCGTCGACCACGTCTGGATCGACCACAACCGCTTCACGCACATGGGCGACGGACTGCTCGACATCCGCAAGGACAGCCAGTACATCACCGTGTCCAGCAATCAGTTCACCAACCACAACAAGGCGTTCGGGATCGGCTGGACGCCCAACGTGCTCACCCAGATCACCATCGACCACAACTGGTTCACCGGCACGAAGCAGCGCAACCCCTCCGCCGACAACTGCGCCTACGCGCACCTCTACAACAACTACGTGGCGGCACAGGTCGCCGACGGCGACCCCGTCTGGACGTACGGGAACTGGTCGCGCGGCAGGACCAGGATGGTCATCGAGAACAGCTACTACGACGGTGTCCAGCATCCCTACCAGGCCGACGCCACCGCCGAGTTGGTGCAGCGTGGGTCGATCCTGAGGAACGTCAGCGGGCGGACGGACACGTGGGGCACCGCCTTCGAGCCCCGCGACTTCTACCCCTACCGGCTGGACCCGGCCGCCGCCGTACCCGCGCTGGTCAAGCGCTTCTCCGGGCCGCAGCAGCGGATCGGCGCCGCGGTGACGCTCCATGTCCCCGCCGACTATCCGACCGTTCAGGCCGCCGTCGACGCCGTGCCCGCCGGTAACGCCGGCCCGGTGACCATCGCCGTCGCGCCGGGCACCTACCGCGAGAAGGTCTTCATCCCGGCCGGCAAGGCGCACATCCTGCTCCAGGGGACCGGCCGGAACCGCTCCGACACCGTCATCGTCCACAACACGCCCGCCGAGTACGGCGGTTCGACGGGCAGCGCGACCGTCCGGATCGCCGCGAACGACGTCACCGCTCGCAACCTCACCTTCAGCAACGACTTCGACGAGGCCGCGGTCGAGCTGAAGGGCGAGCAGGCGCTCGCGATGAAGACGACCGGCGACCGGATCGTCTTCGAGAACACCGCCTTCCTGGGCAACCAGGACACCCTGATGACCGACAGCCCCAAGCTGGACCTGATCAGCCGCGTCTACGTCCGCGACTCGTACATCGAGGGCGACGTCGACTTCATCTACGGGCGGGCGACGACCGTCATCGAGCGGTCGGTGATCCGCGCGCTGAGCCGCGGATCCACCACCAACAACGGCTACATCACCGCCGCTTCGACCTGGACGGGCAATCCGTACGGCTTCCTGATCACCCGCTCCAAGGTCGTGAGCGACGCGCCTGCCGGCTCCTTCCACCTCGGACGGCCCTGGCACCCGGGCGGCGAGCCGAACGCCGTGGCCCAAGTCCTGTTCCGGGAAACCGAGTTGCCCGCTGCGATCAAGACCTCGCCATGGACCGACATGAGCGGCTTCTCATGGAGGGACGCGCGCTTCGCCGAGTACCGGACCTACGGGCCGGGTGCCGAAGTGACCGCCGACCGCCCGCAGTCGAGCGACGCCGACGCGGCCGTGCACACCGTCGCCGACTACCTGAACGGTACGGACGGCTGGGCCCCGCACGCCCGCCGCTGACCCCCCCACAACTTCATAGTCTCCGATTGATCCAGAAGAGAGAGTGCCGACCAATGAAGATCAGCATCCGCAGAAGCAGGCGCGCGGCCATCGCCGTGGCCCTCGGTTCCGTTCTCGCCCTGACCGCCACCGCCTGCGGCGACGACGGCAGCGGAGCGGCCGGGGACAAGGGCAACGAGGGCTCGGGCAAGGGCGAGATCACCTTCTGGGACAACAACGGTGGTGTCCGCACCGACATCTGGAAGGAGATCATCGCGGACTTCGAGAAGGCGAACCCGAACATCAAGGTCAAGTACGTCGGCATCCCCGCCGCGAGTGCTCAGTCGAAGTACGACACCGCCATCCAGGGCGGTGGCCTGCCCGACGTCGGCGGGGTGGGCACAGCGATGCTCGCCGGGGTCGCGGTCCAGGGCGCACTGGAGCCGCTGGACAGCCGGCTCAAGGAGAGCGCGCTGAACGGCAAGTTGAGCCAGAACCTGGTGGAAAGCAGCCGGGCGGCGGGCGGCGGTAAGAGCCTGTTCCAGATCCCGACCTCGTCCAACAACGGCACTCTGTGGTACCGCACCGACCTGTTCGAGAAGGCCGGCCTGGACGCCCCGACCACCTGGACGAAGTTCTACGAAGCCGCCGACAAGCTCACGAACAAGGGCAAGAACGAGTTCGGTTTCACCATCCGCGGCGGAGAGGGCTCCATCGCGCCGGCCCTGGACGCGGCGTACAGCCAGTCAGGCATCAGCTCGTTCTGGAACGGCGACAAGACCACCGTCAACGACCCGAAGATGGTGGCGGCCCTGGAGAAGTACGTCGCCCTGTACAAGAAGGACACTCCGTCGGCCGACGTCAACAACGACTTCGCCAAGATGGTCGCCCAGTGGGACAGCGGTGACATCGGGATGCTGAGCCACAATCTCGGCTCCTATCAGGATCACCTCAAGGCACTGGGCGCCGACAAGTTCCGGGGCATCCCCAGCCCGACCCAGGACGACGGCAGCCGGGTGCAGATCTCCAACCCGGTGGACGGGCTGAGCGTCTTCAAGTCCAGCAAGAACAAGACGGCCGCCTGGAAGTTCGTCGAGTTCGCCGTCTCGCGCGCGGAGAACTCCAAGTACAACAAGTCCGCAGGGCAGATACCGGCGAACACCGAGGCCGCGAACGACGAGTGGATCCAGAAGGCCGAGCCGACGAAGCTGGCCGCGGAGGCGCTGAACGGGGCCGACACCAAGATCGTGCAGCTGCCGTACTACCTGCCTGACTGGAACACCCTTTCCAAGGCGGACAACGAGCCCAATTACCAGAAGGTGCTGCTCGGGAAGATGAGTGCGAAGGAATTCCTGGACACGCTGGCCGAGCAGTTGAACGCTGCGCAGGCTGAGTGGAATGAGCAGGCGGGCTAGGTCGGTTCTTGGGCTGCGGGTTCGCCGTGGCTTGTCGCGCAGTTCCCCGCGCCCCTAAAGGCCAGAAAGCAGGGGCGCGGGGCCTCAACCCCTCTGGAAAGGCACAACGTCGTGTCTCTTAGCCGTAGACAAGTGACCGCGGCGGCTATTGCCGCTGTTCCTCTTGTCGCCGCATCCTCCGGGAGCGCCACGGCGCATTCCGGTCGCCGTTCTCGCACCCTCTACATCGCCGGTGATTCCACCGCCGCCCAGAAATACGCTGACGCCGCCCCGGAGACCGGGTGGGGAATGGCGCTTCCCTTCTTTCTCGGGAAGGGGCTGGAAGTTTCCAATCATGCGGTGAACGGGCGTAGTTCCAAGAGTTTCTTCGACGAAGGGCGTCTTGACGCCATTCTCGAGGTGATCGCCCCCGGTGACCTCCTTCTCATCCAGTTCGGGCACAACGACGAGAAGAGCGCCGACCCCGTCCGCTACACCGAGCCCTGGACGACGTACCAGGACCATCTGCGGCTGTATGTCGACGGTGCGCGGGCCCGGGGTGCCCGGCCGGTGCTCGCCACCTCCGTCGAGCGGAGAAAGTTCGACACGAGCGGCAACGCGGTGGCGACCCACGGCGACTACCCGGCGGCGATGCGTGCGCTCGCCGAGGAGGAGCGCGTGGCGCTGCTCGACATCCAGGCCCTGTCGATCGCGCTCTGGCAGGAGTTGGGGGTCGAGGAGACGAAGAAGTACTTCAACTGGACCGCCACCGAGCAGGACAACACGCACTTCAATCCGCCCGGTGCCATCGCCGTGGCCCGGCTCGTCGCCGCCGGGCTGCTGCGACGCCGGGTGCTGGCGCGCCGGGATGTGCGCCGCCTCGACGACGTGATCCCGGAGTCCTGGATCACCTGGCCGCCGGCCGCCGCATAGCCGCTTTCCCCCGAAGTCCGCCCAGCCCTGTTCCTCCAGAAGGAGAGCCGCACCATGAACGCTCGTGCATGTCATGATCATGCCATCGTTAAGGCCGCCGTCCTGCTCGGCTGCACCGCCCTCGTCCTGACGGTCACCGGCCCCGCCGCCCAGGCCGCCGCTCCGGCCCGTGACCTCGGCCGTCAGACCCTCGCCGCCGGTGACGGCTGGGCATCCGACGCGGGCGGCACGACCGGCGGTTCGGCCGCCACCGCCGACCACGTCTACACCGTCACCACCTGGGCGCAGTTCAAGGCCGCGCTGCAGGACGGCGGCAGCGCACCCAAGATCATCAGAGTCAAGGGCATGATCGAGGCCGTGTCCGAGGGCTGCGAGGCCTTCGTCGCCGGGGGGTACGACCTCCAGCAGTACCTCAAGGACTACGACCCGGCCGTCTGGGGCAACGACAAGGTCGCCAGCGGTCCGCAGGAGGACGCGCGAGTCGCCTCCGCCGCCAACCAGGACACGGAGATCAAGGCCAACATCCCGAGCAACACCACCATCGTCGGCGTCGGCAGGAACTCCGGCATCCTCGGCGGCAGCCTCCAGATCAAGGCCGTCTCGAACGTCATCCTGCGCAACCTCACCATCGAGGCCCCGCTCGACTGCTTCCCGAAGTGGGACCCGACCGACGACAACAACACCGGCAACTGGAACTCCGAGTACGACGCCGTGGTCGTCTACGGCACCGACCACGTGTGGATCGACCACAACACGCTCACCGACGGCCGCTACCCCGACAGCGAGCGCCCGAGCTACTTCGGCAAGGTCTTCCAGCAGCACGACGGGCTCACCGACATCGTGCGCGGCGCCAACTACGTGACCATGTCCTGGAACTCGTTCAAGGACCACGACAAGAACATGCTGATCGGGAACAGCGACAGCACCGCCTCGACGGACGCGGGCAAGCTCAAGGTCACCATGCACCACAACGAGTTCGACGGGATCCTGCAGCGCTCGCCGCGCGTGCGCTTCGGACAGGTCGACGTCTACAACAACCACTACGTGGTGGGTGAGGCGCAGAAGTCCGACTACTACATCTTCGGTGTCGGCATCTCCTCGCAGCTGTACGCCAGCGACAACGCCATCTCGCTGCCGACCGGCGCGAGCGTCGGCAAGGTGCTGAAGAAGTGGAAGGAGTCCCCGCTCACCGCCGTGAACAACCACGTCAACGGCCGCCTGACCGACCTGATCGCCGTCCACAACGCGGAGGTCCCCGAGGAGACGCTCCAGTCGGGCGCCGGCTGGACGCCAACCCTCCGAACGAAGGTCGACTCGCCGCGCGCCGTGCCGTACGTCGTCAGCCGCGGTGCGGGCGCGGGCAAGGTCTGCTGATCATGGACAGTCGCGAACTCCCTTTCAACAGAAGGTCGTTCGTCGTCGCGAGCACCGGGGCCGCACTGGCCCTGGGGCTCGCGGCCCCCGCCCGCGCGGCCGGCCGGACCCGCTTCGGCCGCTACGGCTCCCCGTCCCGCCGCCTGACCGAACAGACCCTGTACGTCGACACGGCCGGCACCGGCGACTTCGCTACTGTCCAGGCCGCCGTGACCGCCGTCGGCGGCACCGGATACACGCTGGTCATCGCGCCGGGTGTCTACCGCGAGACCGTCGCCGTCACGGCCACCCGTACGGAACTGACCCTGATCGGCGCCTCCGAGAACCCGCGCGACGTCGTCATCGTGTACGACAACGCCGCCGGCACCCCGAAGCCCGGGGGCGGCACCTACGGCACCACCGGCTCCGCCACCACCCTCGTGCAGGCAGCCGACTTCACGGCCCGCTGGATCACCTTCGCCAACGACTGGCTGCGCGCCGACCACCCCGAGATCGCGGGGACCCAGGCCGTCGCCATCAAGGTGCAGGGCGACCGTGCGGCGTTCCACCACTGCCGGTTCCTCGGCCACCAGGACACCCTGTACGCCGACTCGATGAGCCGTGAGGCGTACGCCCGGCAGTACTTCGCGCACTGCTACGCCGAAGGGGACGTCGACTTCGTCTTCGGCCGGGCCACCGCTGTGTACGAGCGCTGCCACTTCCGCACCCTGAACCGTGCCGACCTCGCGGGCGCCCCCTACGGCTTCGTCTTCGCACCCTCCACCGTGGGTACCAATCCCCGCGGCCACCTGGTGACCGGCAGCCGCGTCACCAGTGAAGCCCCGGACGCCGCCTACAAGTTGGCCCGCCCCTGGGTGCCCAGTTCCGACACCACGGCCCGTCCGATGCTCACCGTCCGGGACACCCACCTCGGCCCGGGCATCGACGCGGTCGCGCCCTACACCAACATGTCGGACACCTACCCGTGGCAGAGCCAGCGGTTCGCCGAGTACCGGAACACGGGCCCGGGAGCCCGGATCGCCGTCGCCGAGAACCGCCCCCAACTCACGGCCACCGAAGCCGAGTCGGCGACCCGCGAGGAATACCTCGGCGACTGGACGCCGTGGCGCGGACGGTGGTGCTGAGATGCGCCGACGCACACTGCTCACCGGGTTGGCCGGCGGCCTGATCGCCACCGGCACGGCTCCCGCGTTCGCGTCCGGCGCCCGCCGGGTCCTGCATGTCCGTCCGGGCGGCTCCGTCCAGGCCGCCGTGGACGAGGCGGTCGCGACGGGCGGCACCGGCCGGACGATCGTCGTGCACCCGGGGACGTACCGCGAAGTCGTCAACATCCCTGCCCAGGCAGCCGAGTTGACGATCCGCGGCGCAACCCGCGACCCGCGCGACACCGTCATCGTCTACGACAACGCCAACGGCACCCGGAAACCCGACGGTTCGGGTACCTACGGCACCGCCGGCTCCGCCACCCTCACCTCGGCGGCGCCCGGCCTGACCGTACGCGACCTGACCCTCGCCAACGACTGGCTGCGCGCCGACCACCCCGAGATCACCGGGACACAGGCCGTCGCCGCGTACGTCACTGGGGACCGGTCGCAGTTCACCCGGGTCCGGTTCCTCGCCCACCAGGACACCCTGTTCGCGGACACGACGGCACTGGACGCCTTCGACCGGCACTACTACCGCGACTGCTACATCGAAGGGGATGTCGACTTCGTCTTCGGGCGGGCGCGGGCCGTCTTCGAGCGCTGCCACTTCCACACCCTCGACCGGGACGTCGCCTTCAAGCCCGAGGGCATGGTCTTCGCGCCCGCCACGGCCCGCGCCAACCCGTACGGCTTCCTGGCCGTGCGCGGACTGGTGACCTCGGGCGCGGAGGACGGCGCGTACCGGATCGCCCGGCCCTGGGTGCCGTCCTACGAGACAACCGCCTGGCCTTCGTTGGTGGTTCGGGACACCTGGCTGGGCCCGGGCATCGACGCGGTGACCCCGTACATCAACATGCGTGAGGCCTACCCCTGGCAGACCATGCGCTTTCGCGAGTACGGCAACTCCGGCCCCGGCGCGGTGATCTCGGTGCCGGAGAACCGGCCGCAGCTCACGGTGGCGGAGGCCGGCGAGCATACGCGGCGGACGTATCTCGGGGACTGGTGTCCGTGAGGTGACCGTGCCTGTCCAGGACGACTGATCCGTATGGCTGCGCGCTGTCCAGCAGCCCATGCCCTGACCGCTCTCCTCGACCCTCCGCCCCAACTTCCCTTCCCCGTTACGACGAAAGGACCCGCACGTCATGCGTCGTATCACTCGTAGTACCCGCACCACCCGTGTCACTCGTCTGAAGAGCTCGCTCGCCGCTCTCGCCGTCACCACCGCCGGTGCCGGTCTCGCGGTACTCCCCACCCCCGCCCAGGCCGCGACCGTGGTCGTCTCCACCTCCGCCCAGCTGAGCAGCGCGCTGTCCAGCGCAACCGCCGGCACCGTCATCCAGGTGCGCGCCGGGACGTACTACCCGACGGCCACCCTCCAGTCGACGGCCAACGGCACGTCCGCCAGCCGCATCCACCTCCAGCCGTACGGCTCGGAGACGGTCAGGATCGACGGGTCGAACCTGCCCGACGGCGACTGGATCTTCAAGCTGACCGCCGACTACTGGACCGTCTCCAACATCACGTTCCAGAACTCGCCGGACAGTGCCGTCGTATGCCAGTCCTGTGCCTGGACGGTGTGGAGCAACATCAAGACCATCAACGGCGGCGACTCCGGCTTCACGCTCACCGGCGACAGCACCACCAACAACACGGTCAGGAACATCGACTCGTACGGCAACTACGACCCCGCCAACCATGGCGAGAACGCCGACGGGATCGCCGTGAAGTTCGGCTCCGGCACCGGCAACCTCATCACCGGCGCCCGCCTCTACAACAACTCGGACGACGGGCTGGACTTCTGGTCCTTCTCGTCGCCGGTCACCGTCGAGCACACCTGGGCGATGGGCAACGGCAGGAACCGCTGGTCCGACTCGGCGTTCGCGGGTGACGGCAACGGCTACAAGCTGGGCGGCGACGGCGAGACCGTGGCCCATGTCATCAACAACTCGGCCGCCTGGGACAACGCGGGCAACGGCTTCACCGAGAACAGCAACAAGGGCGCCATCGTCATCAACCGCACCACCGCCTACGCCAACGCCAAGTGGGGCTACTACTTCGCCACCGGCGCGGCCAAGCTTGGCAAGAACCTGGCCGTCAGCAACAGTTCCGGGTCGGTGAGCAGGGGCTCGTCGGTCACCTCGTCCGGCAACAACTGGGACTCGGGGATCCCGACCCCGTCCTTCGTGTCCACCAACGCGTCGACCACGTTCAACTCCCGTGCCACGGACGGGACGTTGCCCGCGACCGCGTTCCTGACCACGGGCAGCAGCACGATCGGGTCGACGATGAACTGACCGCCTGCCGGGTCGAGCCGCGAGATGGGCCGAGGGGTGCGGTGTCGTTGCCGCACCCCTCACTCCCCGATGGCTGGTTCTCGTCCTCTATGGACTTGATATAGATCAGGCAAAAGGTCTGGCAACCACGAGGGTGACGCGCGTAGAAACCTGTCATGCATAAGCCATTCCGTTTCGCGACGCTCACCGTCGCCTGTGCCGTAGCGGGCGCCGCGCTGTACGGCACCGGTGCGGCCACCGCCCACCAGTCCACGGCGAACTCCACCCACGAGCCCTACAACATCGGGCTCCTGGTCAAGGACATCGACACCTACTACGGCACCACGCCCGACGCCAACGGCGTGTACCAGGCCTCGACGAGCAGCCAGTACGCCAAGGACCTGGCGCAGATCGAGTCGGCGGCGAAGAAGTACATCGACAAGACGGCGCGCAAGGAGCTGCACAAGGGCAGGAAGCCCGCTGTCGTCTTCGACATCGACGACACTCTGCTGCTCTCCCTCGACTACGAGAAGAAGACCAACTACACGTACAACTCCACCACTTGGGCCGACTACGTGGCCAAGGCCGACCGCCCCGCCGTCCTCGGCACACCCGAGCTGGTCGCCTACGCCAAGGCCAAGGGCGTCGAGGTGTTCTACAACTCCGGGCTGAAGGAGTCGCAGCGTGCCGCGGCCGTCGCGAACCTGAAGAAGGTGGGCGCCGACATCAACCTCGACGCCGCCCACATGTTCCTCAAGGACGCGGCCAACCCGCCCGCCTACCTGAGCGCCTGCGCCACGGCCGCCGCCTGGACCTGCACGACCGTGCAGTACAAGTCCGGCACCCGCAAGCACATCGAGGACCTCGGGTACGACGTCATCGCCAACTTCGGGGACCAGTACTCGGACCTCGACGGCGGCTACGCCGACAAGACGTACAAGTTCCCGAACCCGACGTACTTCGTCAGCTGACCGTCACCCCCTCACCAGTTCGATCGCGGTCGTACGCACCACGGCAACCCTTTCCGGCCGGGCGGCAACAAGACAGCGGAGCCGGGCTGCGGCCTCACCTCATCGGGGCCGCAGCCCGGCTTGTCTCTCAGGGAACGAACACGGTCCCAGCCCCGAGGAAAGGAACGCCCCGTGCGTATCGGCACCGGCCGTCACCGCAGAAACCGCACCCTCTCCATCGCCGCCGCGGTGGCCCTCTCCTCGGGTGCGGGCGGCGTCTATCTCGGCCTCTCGCCCGACGGAGCGAGCGCCGCCGGCACCACGGTCACCGTCTCCAGCACCGCCCAGCTGGAGTCCGCCGTGAGGAACGCGTCGGCCGGCAGTGTCATCCAGGTGCGCGCCGGCACGTACTACCCGACGGCCACCCTCAAGTCGACGGCGAGCGGCACCAGTTCGGCCCGGATCACGCTCCAGGCGTACGGCAACGAGAAAGTGCGGATCGACGGTTCCAAGCTGCCCGCCGGGTCCTGGCTGGCCGGGATCTACGGCGACCACTGGACGGTCCAGAACCTCACCTTCCAGAACTCCCCGGCCCAGGGCTTCGTCGTCACCTCGTCCGTCGGCGGGATCTTCAGGAACCTCGTCACCGCCCGCAACGGCGACTCCGGCTTCACCCTGCGCGGCGACGGCACCAGCGACAACCTCGTGCAGAACCTGGACAGTTACCTCAACTACGACTCCGCCGGCCACGGTCAGAACGCCGACGGCCTCGCCATCAAGTTCGGCTCCGGCACCGGCAACAGGATCACCGGAGCGCGCCTCTACGACAACGCGGACGACGGGCTCGACCTCTGGCAGTTCTCCACCCCCGTCACCATCGAGCACACCTGGGCCTTCGGCAACGGCAAGAACCGCTGGAACGACTCGGCGTTCGAGGGCAACGGCAACGGCTTCAAGCTGGGCGGCGGCGGAGCCTCGGTCGCGCATGTCGTCAACAACAACGCGGCCTGGGACAACAATCTGCACGGGTTCACGGAGAACTCCAACACCGGCGCGATCCTGCTCAACCGCAACACCGCCTACGCCAACGCCCGGTCCGGCTTCTACTTCGCCACCGGCAAGGCCCGCCTCGCGAGGAACCTCGCGGTGAGCAACAAGGGCAGCCTGTCCAAGCTGGGCCCGTCCACCGTCTCGGCCGCCAACAACTGGGACAGCGGCATCCCGACTCCGGCGCTGAAGTCGAAGGACGCGACCACGGCGTACGGCGCCCGTCAGCCGAACGGCTCGCTGCCGGCGACCACGTTCCTGGCGGTGGCCTCGACGGTCATCGGGTCGACCATGAACTGACGTACCCGTGAGAAGAACGAGCCCCCTGCCGGTCGTCACCGGCAGGGGGCTCTCTGACTGGCCGAGGGGGGGCTCAGGCCAGCAGATCCAGGCAGTCGAACGAGGTGCCCGGGCTGAGGAACGCCGCGCCGCTCGAACCACTGACGATGTTGATCTTCAGTACGTTGTACTGACTCGTGTCCGTCTTCCACGCACTACTGGGGACGCTGTAATTGATCGTGCGGTTGTTCCCCCGATATGACCCTGTGGTGAGGGAGCGCGTCGAAGGCTGAACGGATGCCGCGGGGACGGCCGACACCCAGTCGTTGACCGTGACGCGCGGGCGCCCGCCCGCGAAGGCGTCCGTCACGCCGATGCGCAGGGTGTGCGCGGCGGCGGCCTGGGCGGCGGTCAGCTTGAAGTACACGAGGATGCCGTCGTTGACGCCGCTCCACATGTAGGCCGGGAAGTCCGCCGACGCTGCCTGCGAGCCGCTGCCGATGGTGACGTTCCCCGTCCACTTCGCCGCGCGGCCGTCCGACGGATGCGCGTACGTCATCAGCTTGGCGTTCTTGAACTCGCCGGGTGTGCCGTCCCAGTCCCCGAGCCGCCAGACCGTCTTCGCGGTGGACGGGTCGCCGGTCACGGTGATGCTGTTCAGCGCGGTCGCGCCGCCCGCCTTCACCGTCACCGAAGCGGTGTGCACGGCCAGCTCACCCTTGTACACGGTCAGCGTGTACGTCCCCGGCAGCATCCCCTTGCAGGAGAAGGCGCCGGTGCCGGAAGCGGCCTTCGCCCAGTACTGGGCAGCCGCGTTCGCGAAGCCCACGGTGTACGGGTACTTCGCGTCCATCCCTTTGATGCCGACGCCGGCCACCTTGCCGCGCCCGGCCGCGCCGACCCAGCCCGTGATGCCGAGCCCGTCCACCCAGGAGGTGTCGAGACGGGCGGCGGCGAGGGAGGGGGAGGGGGCGCCACCGTCTGTGAAGGCGAGGACGTACGGACCCTGCAAGCCGAAACGTTCCGGCTCCGTCTGGGCCTCGTTGTAGTGCAGGATCTCGTACAGTCCCGCGCCCTTGTCGTTCGAGTGGCGCAGCAGCGAGCGGTAGAAGGGGCCGCCGGACGCCTTCTCGTGGTTGGAGCGCACGATCCACAGACCGGCCGAGCCGGTGGTGAAGCCGATGTGGTCGTAGTCGATGACCCGCTTGCCCGAGTAGTGCTTGGAGTGCGTGGTGCCGTCACCGCGCTTCCAGACGTCCCCGGCCTCGATGATCTTGTCGGAGGCCTCGATCCAGGAGTCCGGCCCCTCGTTCGGGAACATCCCCGGCTTGAGGCGGACGAGGAAGCGGGTCGCCGTGAAGGACGCGTCCGCCTTGTTCGTCCACAGGTAGACGTTGTTCTGGCCGCTGCGCGCCGCGTACCACTGGGTGATCGCCCCGTGCACGACCTTCACCAGGATCGTCGAGCCGGACTGCCTGACGGTCACCGTGGACGCCCCGAGCCCCGACTCGACGTGCGAGTGCCGGCCGCCGTAGCCCTCGTACTCCTTGCCCCGGTAGACCAGGGAGGTGAGGTCGCCGGTCTTCTTGGAGACCTTGAAGACGAGCGAGGCCCCCGTGTTGATCACGAAGTTGGAGCCGTCGTCGGTGTGGCCGAAAGTAGCCGCCGACGCGGACGACAGCAAGCTGCTGCCGGCCACCACCGCCGCGCCCGTCCCGGCCACTCCCACGGCGGAAGCGGCCAGCAACCTGCGGCGACTGAGGTTTCTCTTGTGCGTGCTCACGGCTGCCGGCTCCGTCGTGCTTGAAGGATCACTTACTTGTACGTGATGTCAGATGGCGAGA
This sequence comes from Streptomyces sp. SID12488, assembly GCF_010548275.1. Lineage (GTDB taxonomy): Bacteria > Actinomycetota > Actinomycetes > Streptomycetales > Streptomycetaceae > Streptomyces. The sequence goes on along the minus strand of NZ_JAAGLT010000019.1, from coordinate 103,775 downwards.
AGTCGCGGGTGGTTCCGTCTGTACCGCTGCCGATTTCGGTCGGTTCCTCGCTTTTGCTGTTGCCGATGACCACGTTCTGGAGGACCGCGCCGCTGCCGAAGAACTTCCTCAGACTGCCGTCGTACGTGCCCGGCACCGTGATCTTCGACGCCGCGGCCTCGCTGCCCCGCCGTCCGATGACCCGGCGGCGGTGGCGGACGCGCTGTTCGACTCGTGCGGTCATGAACCGTGTTCCTTGGTGGCGAGGAGAAGTGTTCGTCTCCTGGTCGCCACCCACGCGGAAAGGGTTGCCGGGTCTGCGGAAATTCTTTACGAGGTGCCGCTACCGCTTCACGAATCGCCGTCGTCGGACTTGTCGGTGTCGTCCTGGCCTGCGAAGTCGCCCTTCACGGCGAGCTGTTCGCCCGTCGCTTCCGCCGTCACCTTGTACGTGTCGTCCTTCGCGTCCCGGCCGCCGCGCGTGTGGTTGTACTGGCCCGCGAAGACCCACTCGCCCGGCTGGACCGTGCGGCCCTCCTTGAGGACCCACGTGTAGACCAGGAAGCCGTCGCGCTCGGCGACCGTCAGGTCGAAGTCGTCCTCCGGAGGCGATCGCCAGGCGCCCGTGGAGGTGACCCCGCCGGTGTCGGCGACCTTCAACTCGACCGTGAGTGCGGTGAGTTGCTTGGTCGTCTTGATGGTGACGTCGCTCTGCGCCCAGAAGTCGTTGCTGTGCGGATCGATCGAGCCGTCCGACCACAGGGGTCCGTCCTCGGTGCCCTTCGCGGCCGGTGCCGCCGCCGTGTTCGAGGCCTTCGGCGTCGGGGTGGGAGTCGGCGTCGAGCTCGGCTTGTGGGCCTGGGTGTTGCCGCCGCCCGACGGGTCCGGGACCGGCTGGATCGGTGCCCTGCTGGTCGCGTCCGGCGACGGGGTCGGCAACGGCGAGACCGAGACGGTCGGATCGGCCGGGGTCTCGTCGCCCTTCACCACGGAGGCCAGCGCGTACCCGCCCATCGCGAGAATCCCGGAGACGGCGGCGGTGGCACCCGCGACCCGAGCCCAGGCCAGCAGCGGCGGACGCGTCGCCCGGCGCCGGGAGCGCTTCTCCTCGGGACCGGCGGCCATGCCGCGCTCGACCCGCGCGAGGATGCGCGCGCGGTCGGGCTCGTACGCCTCGGCCGCCTCGTGCAGCCCGGCGCGCAGCTCGTCGTGCGGCGTCCTCATCGGTTCGTCCCTCCCGCTCCGCCGGTGGTGCGCACAGGGGTACGCACTCGAAGCGGGGCCTCGTCGGTGCCAAGGAGCCGCTGCAGTTCGGCCATTCCCTTGGACGTCTGGCTTTTGACCGTACCGACAGTAACGCCCAGCGCGAGCGCCGTGTCCTTCTCCGAGAGATCGAAGGCGTGCCGGAGCACCACACACGCCCGCTTGCGGAACGGCAGTCTGCGCAGGGCCTCCTGGACATCTATGACGCCAGGTATGTCGGGATTCTCCGTCTTCTCGTCCCGCTGCGACCAGAACAGGGTGATCCTCCGGCGCTCCCGGACCGCGCTGCGGATACGGGTCTTGGCCAGATTGGCGACCACACCGCGCGCGTACGCGGCCGGATGATCGGCGGCCCGCACCCGGTCCCAGCGGTGCCACAGTGCGAGCAGCGCGTCCGCCGCCAGGTCGTCGGCGGCGTCCGCCTCGCCCGTCAGCAGGTGGGCCAGGCGCGCGAGTTCGGCGTAGTGCCGCTCGAAGAAGGCATGGAACTCCACGGAGGCTGCGTCGTCGACCACAGTGCCCACGGGCGACCTCTCCCCCTTAGTTTCACTGAGTTTTCCCAGGCCGGCGGTGTCTGACGGCCGAAACCGGGCGTCTGCGTATACGGCCGCCGTGGTGCGCCGGTGAAGGGATGGTGATCGTTTGGCGCGAGAGCCGAGAGAGTATCAGGCGTGGGTACGGCTCTTCGAGGGTCGTACGGCAGGCCGATCCTGATTCCGTAACACGGAGAAAACCTGAGAACGGTTCAACGCAGGAACAATCCAGCCTGCATCCGCACACCGATCAACCAGGCAACGAGGAGTAACCGCAATGTCCGACCCACAGAAGGTGGCTGACCGGCCGAACGCCGCGCCTCCCGCGGCGAACAGCGTCGACGGCTTCTTCAAGATCTCCGAGCGGGGATCCACCTTCGCCCGTGAGGTGCGCGGCGGTTTCGCCACGTTCTTCACGATGGCCTACATCCTTGTCCTGAATCCCATCATCCTGGGCAGCGCCAAGGACAAGTTCGGTCACCAGCTCGACAACGTCCAGCTCGTCACCGCCACCGCCCTGGTGGCCGCGGTGATGACGATCATCATGGGCGTCGGCGGCAACCTCCCGCTCGCCCTCGCCGCGGGCCTCGGCCTCAACGCGGTGGTCGCCTTCCAGATCGCCCCGCTGATGAGCTGGGACGACGCGATGGGCCTGGTCGTCCTGGAGGGCCTGCTGATCTGCGTCCTTGTGGTGACCGGCCTCAGAGAAGCGATCATGCACGCCATCCCGGGGCCGCTCAAGGCGGCGATCGGCGTGGGCATCGGCCTGTTCATCGCCTTCATCGGTTTCGTCGACGCCGGTTTCGTCAGCCGTATCCCGGACGCCGCGAACACCACTGTCCCGGTGCAGCTCGGCGGCACCGGCGCACTCAGCGGTTGGCCCGTCCTGGTGTTCTGTCTCGGCGTCCTGCTGACCATCGGGCTGATCGCGCGCAAGGTGAAGGGCGCGATCCTGATCAGCATCGTCACGATGACGTTCCTCGCGCTGATCATCAACTCGGTCGCCGACGTCAAGAGCTGGGGCCTGACCACGCCGGCCTGGCCCGACAAGATCGCGGACACCCCCGACTTCGGACTGCTCGGCCACTTCAGCCTGTTCGGCGCGTTCGGCGAGACCACGGTGATCACCGTCGTCCTGCTGATCTTCACCCTGGTCCTGTCGGACTTCTTCGACACCATGGGCACGGTCGTCGGCATCAGCGCCGAGGCAGGCCTCCTCGACGAGGACGGCAAGGTCCCCAACCTCGGCCGCGTGCTGCTCATCGACGGCGCGGCGGCGGTGGCGGGCGGCGCGAGCTCCTCGTCCTCGGCGACCTCGTTCATCGAGTCGGCGGCGGGCGTCGGCGAGGGCGCGCGCACCGGCTTCGCCAACCTGGTCACCGGCGGCCTGTTCGCCTGCGCGCTCTTCTTCACGCCGATCCTGACGATCGTCCCGATGCAGGCCGCCGCACCCGCCCTGGTCGCGGTGGGCTTCCTGATGATGACCCAGGTCAAGCACATCGACTGGGACAAGTACGAGATTGCCATCCCCGCGTTCCTGACGATCGCCGTGATGCCGTTCACGTACTCCATCACCAACGGCATCGGGGCCGGCTTCCTGGCCTACGTCCTCATCAAGACGGTCCTCGGCAAGGCGAAGGAGGTCCACTGGCTCCTGTGGGGCACGAGCGCACTGTTCCTGATCTACTTCGCGATCGATCCCGTTCAGCAGCTCTTCGGTACGAAGTAGAGCAGGGGTGCAGGTACCCCCGCGCCCTTGAATAGGGGCGCGGGGCTCTGTCTATTTGCGGCTCCGCCGCGTGGGCGCGAAAAACCACGACGGCGCCGCAGCCGAAGAACTCACCCAGCCAGCGCAGCAACCATCATCGCCTTGGCAACGGGCGCAGCAAGTCCATTCCCACTCACCTCGGACCGAGCCGCCCCCGACTGCTCGACCAGCACAGTCACGGCGACCTCCTTCCCGTTGGAGTCGGACTTCGCATAGGACGTGAACCAGGCATAAGGCGTCTGGCTGTTGTTCTCACCGTGCTGAGCCGTCCCCGTCTTACCCCCCACCGTGGCCCCAGCCACCTGCGCGTTCGTCCCCGTACCGTCGGAGACAACCGTCTGCATGGCGGACTGCAACTGCTCGGCCGTCCTGGAGCTGACAACCTCCTTCGTCGACGCCTCGTTGTCGTAGTCCTGCAGCACATCCCCGTCGGCGTTCGTGACCTGCGACATCATGTGCGGCGAGACCAGCTTGCCGCCGTCGGCTATCGCGGCGGACACCATGGCCATCTGCAGCGGCGTCGCCGTGACATCGAACTGCCCGATGCCCGTCAGGGCGGTCTGTGACTTCTCCATGTCCGCCGGGTACACGCTCGGGTAGGCCCGCACCGGCACGTCCTGCTTCTCGTCGTTGAAGCCGAACTTCTCCGCCATCGCCCTGACCTTGTCCTGCCCGAGGTCGACGGCCATCTTCCCGAACACGTTGTTGCAGGAGTACTGCAGCGCGACCCGGATCGTCGCGTTCTCACAGGGCGCGTTCGGGTTCTCGTTCGTCAGCTCACGGGTCGTACCCGGCAGTGGGTAGGGGTCCGGGCTGTCCGTACGGTCGTCCACCGATCCGTACAGCCCGTCCTCCAGGGCCGCCGCGGCGACCACCAGCTTGAACGTCGAACCCGGCGGCAGCGGTTGCCGTAGCGCCCGGTTGACCAACGGTTTGTCGGCGTCCTCGTTGAGCTTGGTCCAGGCGGTGCCGTCGCTCGCGCCGGTGATGGTCGACGGGTCGTACGACGGAGTCGACACCATGGCGAGGATCCTGCCGGTCTTCGGGTCGATCGCGACGGCCGCGCCCTTCTTGTCGCCGAGCGCCGCGTAAGCCGCCTTCTGCACGTCGGGGTCGATCGTCGTGATCACGTTCCCCGGGGCGGCATGCTCCCTGGTGACCGTGTCCATGACGGTCGTGAGTCTGCTGTCCGAGCCGTCGAGCACGTCCTTGTAGATGCCCTCCAGCTGCGTAGGCGCGAACAACGGCGTGCTGTATCCGGTCACGGCGGCGTAGAGCTTGCCGTCCGTGTACGTCCGCTGGTACCTGAGATCCCCGCTGCTCGTCTCCTTCGAGCCGGTGACCGACTCACCGGCCACGATGATGTTCCCGAGCGGGTTCGCGTACAACGCGATCGCGTTCCGCCGGTTGTCACTGTCGTCCGCGAGCGCCTGACCGTCGTAGAACTGCACCCATGTCGCCCTGACCAGCAGAGAGAGCACGAGCAGCAGCGAGAAGACGGAAGCTCGCCTGATCGTCTTGTTCATCCCGTCTGAAGACGACCGACGACGAGCGGAACGTTCCCCCTCGCCCGATTTCTCATGGCACATTCAGGAAAAGCAGGAGGCTGTAAGGGGCACATTGCAGCAGCATCCGCCGCACGCGCCGCCTTACGTACGGCGGTCAGGCCTCCAGCGTCAGCAGGACCTCGTCGATCTCCGCGCCGCGCGCCTGCGCGAACCCCCGGTCGTGCCCGGACACGCGGAAACCGCACTTCTCCAGGACCCGCAGCGAGCCCGCGTTGTCGGCGGCGGCACGCGCGTGCAGGGGGCGCTCCGCGGCCTCGGCGACCAGCGCGCGCAGGGCGGCCGTCGCGATACCGCGCCCCCAGTAGGCGCGGTCGATCCAGTACGTCACCTCGCGGTCGCCCGGCTCGCCGTACACCGCCGCGCTGCCCACCACGTCACCGTCGACGAGGACCGTGCGGTTCAGAACGTCCGGCGCGGCGCGGATCCGCTCCCAGTGGGCGTCGAAGGCATCCCGGTCGGTCGGGTCCGCCGCCGTGAACGCGGCCATCCGCAGGGACTCGGGGTCGTTGGTCAGCCGGAAGAAGACCGGCAGGTCACTGTCGTGGATCTCGCGGAGCACGACGTCCAGGGAAGGCGAGTAGCGCATCGTTCAGAGCCTCCGGGTGGCCAGCGTCAGCCGGTCGCGTGCGTCGAACAGGGCGTCCTTGACCATCTGTTCATGGGCCGGGGTGAGCCGCGCGACGGGCACCGAGCAGCTGATCGCGTCCCGCGCGGGGGTGCGGTAGGGGACCGCCACGCCGAAACAGCGCAGCCCCAGCGTGTTCTCCTCGCGGTCCACCGCGAAGCCCTGCTCGCGCACCAGGTGGAGCTCCTCGATGAGCTTCTCCCGGTCGGTGATCGTGTGCTCGGTCAGCGCGGGCAGCGTCTCCGGGAGCAGTTTGCGGACCTGCTCGTCGGTGTGGGTGGCCAGCAGCGCCTTGCCGAGGGAGGTCGAGTGGGCGGGCAGCCGGCGGCCGACCCGGGTGAAGGGGCGCAGGTAGTGCTGCGACTGGCGGGTGGCGAGATAGACGACGTTCGTGCCGTCGAGCCGGGCCAGGTGGATGGTCTCCGTCGTGTCGTCGGAGAGCCGGTCGAGGGTCGGGCGGGCCACCGCGACCACCTCGTCGCCGTCGATGTACGAGGTGCCGACCAGCAGGGCCCGTACGCCGATGCCGTACCGCGTGCCCGTGGCGTCCGTCTCGACCCAGCCGAGGTCGACAAGCGTGCGCAGGAGCATGTAGAGACTGGACTTGGGGTAACCGACAGCCTCCTGGACCACTGCCAGGGAGTGCATGCCGGGACGTCCGGCGAAGTATTCCAGCAGTTCAACGGTCCGTACCGCGGACTTGACCTGCGCCCCGCCGCCTGTCTCGGCTGCCGACATCGCCCTTGACCCCTTCGTTCGACGGGAAATAGTCTCCAACAGCATATTCATCATCAGAGACGGTGTTCAGCATATCGAACGCACCTGGTGGATGACGCAGGAAATTCGCATCACAAATGGCACCACAATTTGGAGGGACCCCCGGTGGCAGCAGCACCAGTCTGGAGTGTCGACCCCCGTACCGGGAAGCAGCGGGAGCAGGTCGCTGTCGAGGCCACGGCCCAGGAGGTGGACACCACCGTCCGCGCCGCGCACGCCGCCCGCCCGGCCCTCGTGGACCGCACGGTCCGCGCGGCCTTCCTGCGCAGCGCCGCCGAGCAGCTCGAAGCGGCCAAGGAACAGCTCGTCGAGGTGGCCGACGCGGAGACCGCGCTCGGCCCGGTCCGGCTGACCGGTGAACTCGCCCGCACCTGCTACCAGCTGCGGGCCTTCGCGGACATCGTCGACGAGGGCGCCTACCTCGACGTCGTCATCAACCACCCCGACGACACCGCGACCCCGCCGATCCCGGACCTGCGGCGCTACAAGGTGCCGCTGGGCGTCGTGGCCGTCTACTCGGCCTCCAACTTCCCCTTCGCCTTCTCGGTCCCCGGCGGCGACACCGCGAGCGCGCTCGCGGCCGGCTGCCCGGTGGTCGTCAAGGCGCACCCGGACCACCCGGGCCTGTCCGAGCTGGTCGCGTCCGTCCTGCGCCGGGCCGCGGCCCTCCACGACATCCCCGGGGGTGTCGTCGGCCTGGTCCACGGCTTCGAGGCGGGCGTCGAGCTGGTCAAGCACCCGCTGGTCACGGCGGCCGGTTTCACCGGTTCCGTACGAGGCGGCCGGGCCCTCTTCGACGCGGCGGCGGCCCGTCCGGTCCCGATCCCGTTCCACGGCGAGCTGGGCTCGCTGAACCCCGTGGTGATCACGGAGGCGGCGGCCAACGAGCGCGCCGAGGCGATCGGTACGGGGCTCGCGGGCTCCATGACACTGGGCGTCGGCCAGTTCTGCGTGAAGCCCGGCCTGGTGCTGGCGCCGTCCGGCGCGGCGGGCGACCGACTGCTGAAGTCCCTGACGGACGCGGTCAGCGACACCGCGTCCGGTGTCCTCCTGGACCACCGGATGCGCGACAACTTCGTCGCCGGGGTCGCCGAGCGCGCCGAGCTGCCCGATGTCGAGACCCCGGTGACGCCGGGCGCGGGCGGCGAGCACACGGTCAGCGCGGGGTTCCTCACGGTGGCTGCCGAGAAGCTGGCGACGGAGGGGGCGTACGACCTGCTCCTGGAGGAGTGCTTCGGGCCGGTCACCGTGGTGGCCCGCTACGCGGACGACGCCGAGGCGAACGCCGTTCTCGCGCGGTTGCCGGGCAACCTGACGGCGACGGTCCACCTCTCGGCGGAGGAAGCCGCGGGGGAGGGGCGTGGGGCCGAGATCCTGGCCGAGCTGACGCCGCTGGCCGGACGCGTGCTGGTGAACGCGTGGCCGACCGGGGTCGCTGTGGCCGCGGCCCAGCAGCACGGGGGGCCGTACCCGGCCACGACATCGACGTCGACTTCGGTCGGTGGGACGGCTATCGAGCGGTGGCTGCGGCCGGTGGCTTATCAGAACGCTCCGGCCGCGCTGCTGCCGGTCGAGTTGCGGGACGAGAACGAGCTGGGGCTGCCTCGGCGATTCAATGGTCGCCTGGAGCGCTAGCGTCGTTGGGGTGCGGTGGATTTTCGCGGCTGCGGGTCCGTTGTGGCTTGTCGCGCAGTTCCCCGCGCCCCTATCGGGGCCCGCCCATCTGGACCTGTGATAATCAGGCAATGGACTTGGAGCTTTCCCCACTGCCTTTCCCCCTCCGTACGTATGGTCCCGATGGGCACTGGTCCTTCGAGGACGGGGTGCTCACCGGGTGGGCCGGGCCCCGGCAGGACCGGTTCGTGCCGCCCACCGGGGAGGCGTTGGACCCCGCCGCCGACGCGCCGCGCCTGCTGGGCGCCCCGGAGGGGGAGTTCCAGCTGGTCGCCCGGGTCACCGTCGGGTTCGGGGCGGCCTTCGACGCCGGGGTGCTCTACGTCCATGTCGGCGAGCACGCCTGGGCCAAGCTCTGCCTGGAGTACTCCCCGGATGTGCCCACCGTCTGCACGGTGGTCACCCGGGGACACTCTGACGACGCCAACTCCTTCACAGTGGACGGCAGTTCGGTCTGGCTCCGGATCAGCCGCACCGGCCGTGCCTTCGCCTTCCACGCCTCGCGCGACGGTGTGAAGTGGACCTTCGTCCGCCTGTTCACCCTGGGCGACGAGAAGGAGGCCGACGCGGCCCTGGTCGGCTTCATGACCCAGTCGCCGATGGGGGAGGGGTGCGTGGTGACGTACGACCACATCGAGTTCCGCCCGGAGTGGCCGAAGGACCTGAGGGACGGCAGCTGAGCCGGAACCGTTCCGGCAACCCGCCACGTCTTCCGGTGCATGATCAATGACCACATGATCAACGACCACAGGACCGGAAGCCGGGTGATACGGCCCGCGCTGCCCGCAGAGGCCGCCGCCGTCACGGAGCTGCATCTGCGCGCACGGGCCACGTACTACCCGGGCGGCCTGCCGGACGCCGACCGCGACTGGGTCGGCTCCTGGCTGACCAGCATCGAGCGCCCCGACGCGCATGTCCTGTGCGTCGTCGAGCAGGACCGCATCATCGGCGTCGCCTCCTTCCGCAGGGCCGAGGGCGCCCCCGCGGACACGGTCAAGCTCTTCCAGTTCCACGTCGACCCCGACCTCTGGCGGGCCCGGATCGGCACCGACCTGCATGCCGCCTGCGTCGAGCGGTGGCGGGCCGACGGACTGCTGGCAGCCACCCTGGACGTACACGTCGACAACCAGCGCGCCCAGGCCTTCTACCGCCGTCTGGGCTGGGTCCCGGACCCGGCGAACCCGCCCGCCGAGGGCGATCACCATCTCTTTCTGCGGTACGGAATGAAACCAGCCGTTTGAACGTTCATGTAATTCCGTACGGCCCCGTACCACCCTGTACCCGTTCGACCTGGAGAGAGCCGAAGACATGCGCGTCGAGATCTGGAGCGACATCGCCTGCCCGTGGTGCTACGTCGGCAAGGCCCGCTTCGAGAAGGCGCTGGACGCCTTCCCGCACCGGGACGGTGTCGAGGTGGTGCACCGGTCGTTCGAGCTGGACCCGGGGCTCGCCAAGGGCGACATCCAGCCCGTCCTCAAGATGCTCACCAAGAAGTACGGCATGAGCGAGGCGCAGGCGCAGGCCGGCGAGGAGAACCTGGGGGCGCAGGCCGCCGCCGAGGGGCTCGCGTACCGCACCCGGGACCGTGACAACGGCAACACCTTCGACATGCACCGGCTGCTCCACCTCGCGAAGGACAAGGGACGCCAGGACGAGCTGATCCAGCTCTTCTACCGGGCGAACTTCGCCGAGGAGCAGTCCGTCTTCGGTGACGACGAGCGGCTCGTGGAGCTGGCCGTCGCCGCCGGCCTCGAGGCCGCCGACGCCCGGGGCGTACTCGCCGACCCGGACGCGTACGCCGACGCCGTGCGCGCCGACGAGCGTGAGGCCGCCGAACTGGGCGCGAACGGCGTGCCGTTCTTCGTCCTCGACCGGAAGTACGGCGTCTCCGGCGCCCAGCCCGTCGAGGCCTTCGCCCAGGCGCTCACCCAGGCATGGGGCGAGCGGCCCGCTCCCCTCAAGGTCATCCAGGCGGAGGGCGACAGCGCCGAGGTCTGCGGTCCCGACGGGTGTGCCGTACCCCAGAAGTAGCTCAGCGAAGGAAACCGCAGCTCAGGGCATATCCATAAGCAGTCCTTCGTGATGCCGTGCAGAAATCGGCAATGGACGAGGGGATCTTCGGGCCGCAGAGTGGTCCCATGGAGACCTCCGCGAAAGCCTCGACATCCGAGAACCTCCGCGACCTCGTCCGTGCCGAGTTCGCTCCGAAGAGCACCTATCTGAACACCGCGAGCACCGGGCTCCTCCCGGCCCGCGCGGTGGCCGCCATGCGCGACGCCGTACAGTCCGTGGCCGACGGCCGACCGCAGGACATGTTCGCCGACGTGGAGGCCACACGATCCGCCTTCGCGCGGCTCGTCGGGGTCTCCGACCGCAGGGTCGCGGCTGGCGGCTCCGTCGCCGTCTACAGCGGGCTGATCGCCGCCTCGCTGCCCGCCGGCGCCGAAGTCCTCACCGCGGAGGACGACTTCACCTCCGTCCTCAACCCGTTCCACGTACGCGGGGACCTGAAGGTACGGACCGTGCCGCTGGAGCGGATCCCCGAATCCGTCCGGCCCGGCACCGCCCTCGTCGCCGTCAGCGCGGCCCAGTCCGCCGACGGACGCATCGTCGACCTGCTCGCGCTGCGTGAGGCCGCCCGCGAGCACGGGGCCCGTACGTACATCGACGCGTCCCAGGCCACCGGCTGGCTGCCCGTCGACGCGGACGCCTACGACTACGTCGCCTCCGTCGCCTTCAAATGGCTCGTCTGCCCGCGAGGCGTGGCCTTCCTCGTGGTACCCGAGGATCTGGGCGGGCTGACGCCGGTGTTCGCGGGCTGGGTCGCGGGGGAGGTGCCCTGGGACAGCTGCTACGGCCCGGTGCGCGAACTCGCCCACTCCGCACGGCGGTTCGACGAAAGCCCGAGCCTGTTCTCCTACGCCGGTGCCCGCCACTCGCTCGCCCTGATCGAGGAGTTGGGCGTGGACACCGTACTCGCCCATGACCTCGCGCTCGCCGACCGCTTCCGCGCAGGGCTCGACCGGCTGGGACACCAGCCCGTACCCGCACCCGGCTCAGCCATCGTGTCCGTCCCGCAACTCGGGCACCGGCAGGCCGAGTTGAGCCGAGCCGGGGTCGAGGTCTCCGACCGGGCCGGAAATCTGCGCGCGGCCTTCCACTTCTACAACACGCCTTCGGACGTCGACCGGCTCCTGGACGTCCTCTCCGGCTGAACCGCCGGCGCGAGACCCCCGGGAGCGCCCGGCCTCACTGCCGTGGCTCTGAGGCCGGGCGTTCACCTCACCGGCGTGAAGTCCCGCGCCCCGATGAACTCCGGCCTGCGCACCGATGCCGCGAACGGCTCCACTGCCTGGTTGTCGACGCTGTTGAACACGATGAAGACGTTGCTGCGCGGGTACGGCGTGATGTTGTCGCCGGAGCCGTGCATGCAGTTGCAGTCGAACCAGGTCGCCGAACCCGCCCTGCCCGTGAACAACTTGATGCCGTGCTCGTCGGCGAGCGAGGCCAGCGCCTCGTCGGACGGGGTGCCGGCGTCCTGCATCTGGAGCGACTTCCTGTAGTTGTCCTCGGGCGTCGCCCCCGCACAGCCGAGGAACGTGCGGTGCGAGCCCGGCATGATCATGAGGCCGCCGTTGGTGTCGAGGTTCTCGGTCAGCGCGATCGAGACGGACACCGTCCGCATGTTCGGCAGACCGTCCTCGGCGTGCCAGGTCTCGAAGTCGGAGTGCCAGTAGAAGCCGCCCGCCCCGAATCCGGGCTTGACGTTGATCCGCGACTGGTGGACGTACACGTCGGAGCCGAGGAGCTGCCGGGCCCGCCCGACGACCCGCTCGTCCCGCACGAGCCGGGCGAACACCTCGCTGATCCGGTGCACCTCGAAGACCGACCGGATCTCCTTCGACTTCGGCTCGACGATCGACCGCTCGTCGGCCCGGACGGACGGATCGGCGATCAGCCGCTCCAACTCGGCTCGGTAGAGCGCGACTTCGTCATCGTCGAGAAGCCGGTCGAGCGCCCGGAAACCATAACGCTCGTACGCCATGAGGTCGTCCGCGGTGAACGGCCCGGGCGTGTCCGGCGCGCCCCAGAGGACCGGGTCCTGACGGGGGGCGGACACCTCGGCGGCGCCACGGGTGGGGTACAGGTCGGTGAGAGTGGATGCGGTTGACGTGGGTGACATGGGTGTCAGACCTCCTCGGAGTCGAAGCCGGAGTCGAAGTCGGGGTCGGGTTCCGTCAGCAGGGGATAGACGCCGTTCTCGTCGTGGTCCTCGCGGCCGGTCACGGGCGGGTTGAAGACGCACAGGCAGCGGAAGTCCTCCTTGATCCGCATGGTGTGCCGCTCGTGTCCGTCGAGGAGGTACATGGTGCCCGGGGTGATCGTGTAGGTCCGCCCGGTCTCGTCGTCGGTCAGCAGGGCCTCGCCCGCGACGCACACGACGGCCTCGACGTGGTTCGCGTACCACATCGACGTCTTCGTGCCCGCGTAGAGGACGGTCTCGTGGAGCGAGAAGCCGACCCGCTCCTTGGCGAGGACGATGCGTTTGCTCTCCCAGGTACCGGACGCCGCCCTCACATGCCGGTCGGTGCCTTCGATGTCCTTGAACGAACGGACGATCACAGCGCTCAACAACCCCTTCCTCAAATGGTTCAGACGCTCAGGAATTCAGACGTTCAGGAATGCAGGCAGATGTTCAGACGGTCTCGCGTACGGCACGGGCCACGATCCGCAGGCCCTCGTCCAGCTCCTCGGGCGTGATGGTGAGCGCCGGCAGCAGCTTCACGACCTCGCTCTCCGGGCCGGACGTCTCGATGAGCAGCCCGAGTTCGAAGGCCCGCCGCGCCACCCGCCCAGCGCGCGCCTTCTCGTGGAACTCCAGGCCCCACACCAGCCCCCGGCCCCGGTACTCCTTCACGTCGGCGAGGTTCTCCTCGGTGATCGAGATCAGCGCCTCCTCGACCTGCTCGCCACGGGTGCGTGTCTGCTTCTCCATGGCGGCACCGTCGGACCAGTACGTCTCCAGCGTGGCGGTGGCCGTCACGAACGCCGGGTTGTTGCCGCGGAACGTGCCGTTGTGCTCGCCCGGCTCCCAGATGTCCAGCTCGGGCTTGAACAGGCAGAGGGACATGGGGAGTCCGTAACCGCTGATGGACTTCGACACGGTGACGATGTCGGGTACGACGCCTGCCTCCTCGAAGGAGAAGAAGGCGCCGGTGCGCCCGCAGCCCATCTGGATGTCGTCGACGATCAGCAGCATGTCCTGCCGTACGCACAGGTCGGCCAGCGCCCGCAGCCACTCGGGGCGCGCCACGTTGATGCCGCCCTCGCCCTGCACGGTCTCCACGATCACGGCGGCCGGCTTGTTGAGACCGGAGCCCTGGTCCTCCAACAGCCGCTCGAACCACAGGAAGTCGGGGACGGTCCCCTCGAAGTAGTTGTCGAACGGCATCGGTGTGCCGTGCACCAGCGGAACGCCCGCGCCGGCCCGCTTGAAGGCGTTGCCGGTCACGGCGAGCGACCCGAGGGACATACCGTGGAAGGCGTTGGTGAAGGACACGATGGCCTCCCGCCCCTTCACCTTCCGCGCCAGCTTCAGCGCCGCCTCGACGGCGTTGGTGCCCGTCGGGCCCGGGAACATGACCTTGTACGGCAGGTCGCGGGGCCGCAGTACCAGCTCCTGGAACGACTCCAGGAACGTGCGTTTCGCGGAGGTCGACATGTCGAGCCCGTGCGTGACGCCGTCCCGCTCCAGATAGTCGATCAACGCCCGTTTGAGTACGGGGTTGTTGTGGCCGTAGTTGAGTGATCCGGCGCCCGCGAAGAAGTCGAGGTAGGCGTGCCCGTCCTCGTCGTACATACGGCTGCCCTGCGCACGGTCGAACACGGCGGGCCAGCTGCGGCAGTAGCTGCGCACCTCGGACTCGACGGTCTCGAAGACGCTCAGGTCGGGCTGGGTGATGGTCATGTCGGTGAACTCCTTGAAAAGTGGGGGGCGAGATCAGCCGGAGAGCCCGGAAAGGCCGCCAAGTTCGGAGAGAGGGCCGATGCGGTACAGGACCTCGGGGTCGTGCGAGTCGTGCGGGTCGCCCGGGAACTGGCCCGTGTCGAACAGCACCTCGCGCTCGACGGTGGCGCCATGGCGCTGCGCGAACGAGGTGAACAGCCGCTCCGAGGCGGTGTTGCCGGGGGCGATGGTGGTCTCGACGGAGGTGAGCCCCTGCTCGGCGCCGACCCGCCGGGTCAGCCCGTCGAGCAGCGCGGCGGCGAGTCCGCGCCCCTGGTGGTCGGCGTCGACGGCCACCTGCCAGATGAGCAGGGTGCCCGGCCGGTCCGGTCGGACATACCCGGTGACGAAGCCGACCGGGTGCCCGGCGGAGTCCCGGACGACGGCCGAGGTGGCGGCGAAGTCCCGGCACCACAGCAGATAGCTGTACGACGAGTTGAGATCGAGAACCTTCGAGTCCCGGGCGATCCGCCACAGCGCCGCCCCGTCGGCAATCGCCGGGCGGTCTATTTGCAGGTCTGTCCGTGCTGCGCTCATGCAAATGGAACTTACCGAGAGAAAATCAAAAATGCATCGTGGATCGGGGTTCCGTGCGGGTGCGGAATGTGTTATTCCGGGAGCGCGAGAACGCCCGCTATGTCCAGTAAATAATCAGACAAAGCGGGCGCATTGTTGAGTGCGTCACAACCATGCAATTCACTCGAATTGTTCGCAAAACATTTGCGTTTAGGTCGAAGGAAAGCGGGCAGGAGAGTGAACGGGAGGCTATCCGTGATTTCCTGCAATTTGATTACCCAATTTTAGCGCGCATTCACGAGAAATTCGCGACCGCGTGCCGCAGAGCCTCTTCGACGTCCACCATCAGCCCCCGGTCCGCCAGCGCCGCGCCCAGCGCGGCCAGACTCCCGAGCACCGTCTCCGGCGTCGCGTCCGCCCCGTAGTGGTTGACCCGGATCATCTCCTTGGCCAGCGCGCCCCCGCCCGCCGCCAGCGGCAGCGCCGGATCGGTGGCCAGCGCGCTCGCCACCAGCTCCGACGCGACGACCCCGGAGGGTGCCCGCAGGGTCGTGGCGACCGGCGCCGCGTCCTCGGCCTCGTACACATACGGCTCAAGGCCGCCGCCCAGCGCGAGCGCCCCCGCCCGGGTGGCCGCCGCCGCTGCCCTGTGCCGGGCGATCACCGTGTCGAGCCCCGCCGCCTCGATCCGCTCGACGCACGCCTCCAGCGCGAGCATCTCCAACTGGGCGGGAGCGTGCAGGAGCGCGCGTCGGCCGCCGTCGATCCACCGCTCCTTCCAGTCCAGCAGTGAGAGGTACGACCGCCGGGGCGCCCCCGGATTCGCCGCCATCCGCGCCCACGCGCGCTCGCTCACCGACACCGCCGACACCCCGGCCGGCCCGCCCATCGCCTTCTGCGCCCCGATCACGCACAGGTCGACACCCCACGCGTCCGGCAGCACCGGCTCGGCACCGACCGACGCGACGGCGTCGAGGTAGAAGAGGGCGCCGTGTTCCCGTACCGCCTCGCCGATCTCCGCGACCGGGTTGGTGTTGCCGGTCGCCGCCTCCGCGTGCACCAGCGAGACGAAGTCGATCTCCGGGTGCTCGGCGAACGCCGCCCGGATCTGCGCGGGCGTGACCGCCGAGTGGAAGGGCACCACAAGGTCGACGACCGTGGCTCCGCAGTCCCGCAGCCAGTCGCCGAACGTCTGCCCGTAGGGGCCCGTGACGACGTTGAGGGCCGTCGTACCCGGGCCCGCGGTCCCCCTGATAGCGCCTTCCAGGGGCAGCAGCGCCTCGCCCTGCATGATCACGACGTCCTGCTCGGTGGAGAGCAGCCGCGCCACGCGGTCCTCGATCGACGCGAAGCGAGCGGGGGTCAGTGGCGCCAGGTCCAGGAAGGGGTGCGTGGTCACGGTGGTGCTCTCTTCGGATCGCGGGGTAGGGGAGTCGAGTCGAGACTAACCGCGAGGCTGCGCGCCCTCGAAAGCGCAGGTCACGCGGCGCCACGACCATAGTAATGATTTGAGATGGTCAAACGTCTCCTTATAATCAGAACCCACAGTCCCCCCACAGGAGGTCCCCTTGAACACGGTCCTCGGACGACGGTCCCGCATGCTGGCCGCCACCACCGCGACGGCCGGGCTCCTGCTCGTGGCCGGCTGCTCCTCGGACGACGACGGAGGCGGCGCCTCGAAGACCGCCGCCGGCGGGGTCGAACTCGTCAAGGGCGGTCAGCTCACCGTCTGCACCCACCTCCCCTACCCGCCCTTCCAGTCGGAGATCGACGGCAAGGTGCAGGGCTTCGACGTGTCTCTCGTGGATCTCGCCGCCAAGAACCTCGGTGTGAAGCAGGAGATCCTCGACACGCCCTTCGAGAACTTCAAGACGGGCGCCTTCCTCAACGCGGACCAGTGCGACCTCGGCGCGGCCGGCATGACCATCACCGAGGAGCGCAAGAAGAACGTCGACTTCTCCGACCCGTACTTCGCCGCGACGCAGGCCGTCCTCGTCGACAAGAAGAGCGGCATCACCTCCTTCGCCGGCCTCAAGGGCAAGAAGGTCGGCGCCCAGGCACAGACGACCGGTGAGGACTACGCCAAGGGCAAGGACCTCGACCCGATCTCCTTCGAGTCCTCCGACGCCGTCCTCAACGGCCTGCGCACCGGCCAGGTCGAGGCCGTGATCATCGACTACCCGGTCGTCCAGGGCTGGCTGAAGACCCCGGCCAACGCAGACGCCTTCAAGGTGGTGGACAACCTCAACACCGGTGAGCAGTACGGCTTCACGGTGAAGAAGGGCAACACCAAGCTGCTCGCCGCCCTCAACAAGGTGATCACCGACGCGAAGGCCGACGGCACGTACAAGAAGCTGTACGAGAAGTGGATCGGCCCGTACGACGAGTCCGCGGCAGCTCCGTCCGCGTCATGACCGACGCCTCCGCGAAGCAGGTACAGCCCCGCAAGCAGGGGCTGAGCCGCACTCAGAAACGCGCGCTGTCCCGTGGCGCCCAGTACGCGCTGTTCGTCGCGGCAGTCGTCGCCCTGGCGGTGTCGGCCGACTGGGCCCGGCTGAAGAACCAGTTCGCGCAGGCGGACCTGGCCGAGCAGATGTTCCCGGAGATCATCACGCTGGCCCTCAAGAACACCGTCCTCTACACCCTGTCGGGCTTTGTCTTCGGTCTGGTGCTGGGGATGGTGATCGCCCTGATGCGGCTGTCACCGGTGGGCCCCTACCGCTGGGTCGCGGGCGTCTACATCGAGATCTTCCGTGGTCTGCCCGCCCTGCTGATCTTCATCTTCGTGGGCGTGGCGGTGCCACTCGCCTTCCCCGGCACGGAGATCCCGGGCGGGACGTACGGCAAGGTGGCGCTGGCACTCGGCCTGGTGTCGGCGGCGTACATGGCGGAGACGATCCGCGCGGGCATCCAGGCGGTGCCCAAGGGCCAGATGGAGGCGGCCCGTTCACTGGGCTTCTCGCATGCGCGGGCCATGGTCTCGATCATCATCCCGCAGGCGTTCCGTATCGTGATCCCGCCGCTGACCAACGAGTTGGTGCTCCTGTTCAAGGACTCCTCGCTGGTGCTGTTCCTCGGCGTCACCCTGGACGAACGCGAACTGGCCAAGTACGGCCGTGACCTGGCCAGCCAGACCGCCAACTCCACACCGATCCTGGTGGCGGGTCTGTGCTATCT
Organism: Streptomyces sp. SID12488; assembly: GCF_010548275.1. Lineage (GTDB taxonomy): Bacteria > Actinomycetota > Actinomycetes > Streptomycetales > Streptomycetaceae > Streptomyces. Next base: position 85,888 of record NZ_JAAGLT010000019.1, on the reverse strand, counting down.
GCTGGTGACGGTGCCGCTGGGCTTCGTCGTACGACGGCTGGAGACCAAGGCGGGGGAGGCGACGAAGTGAGCGACGGTATCAGCGGTATCAAGGACGCGACTGTGCCGGAGATCGAAGTCCGGGACCTGTACAAGTCGTTCGGCGACAACGAGGTGCTGCGTGGCATCGACCTGGAGATCGGGCAGGGCGAGGTCGTGTGCGTGATCGGCCCGTCCGGGTCCGGCAAGTCGACCCTGCTGCGCTGTGTGAACCTGCTGGAGGAGCCGACGAAGGGCCAGGTCTTCGTCGGCGGTACGGAGGTCACACACCCGGACGTCGACATCGACGAGGTCCGCCGCCGTATCGGCATGGTCTTCCAGCAGTTCAACCTCTTCCCGCATCTGACGGTGACGCAGAACCTGACGCTGCCGCAACGCCGGGTACTGAAGCGGGACAAGGCTCAGGCGGCGCTGGTGGCCGCGGAGAACCTGGAGCGGGTGGGCCTCTCGGAGAAGGCGGACGCGTATCCGTCGTCACTCTCCGGCGGCCAGCAGCAACGGGTCGCCATCGCGAGGGCGTTGGCGATGGGCCCGGAGGTCATGCTCTTCGACGAGCCGACGTCGGCACTCGACCCCGAGCTGGTGGGGGACGTACTGGCGGTGATGCGCAGGCTGGCGAACGAGGGCATGACGATGATGGTCGTCACGCACGAGATGACGTTCGCCCGGGAGGTCGCCGACCGGGTCGTCTTCATGGACGGCGGAGTGATCGTCGAGGAGGGCACCCCGGCCCGGGTCATCACCAACCCGGCGCACGAACGCACCCGCCACTTCCTCTCCCGCCTGCTGGACCCCGCGATGGCGGAGGTGGAGGAGGAGTCGGCACAGGCGGAGTCGGCACAGGCGGAGGGGAAGAAGCCGACGGGGCCCAACTAAAGTGCCGTCATGAGCGATCAGGCGGTGCTGCGGGTGAAGGGGCGGGTGCTGGTCGGCCCGGAGGAGATCCGCGACGAGCTGTGGGTGGTCGGCGGCCGGATCACGTACGACCGTCCGCCCGGCGCCCGTGACATCCGCACGGTGGAGGGCTGGGCGCTGCCCGGTCTGGTCGACGCGCACTGCCATGTGGGCCTGGGACCGGACGGAACGGTGCCGCAGGACACTGCCGAGAAGCAGGCGCTGACGGACCGGGACGCGGGCACGCTCCTCATCCGGGATGCCGGCTCACCGTCCGACACTCGCTGGACCGACGCCCGTGAAGACCTCCCGAAGATCATCAGGGCGGGCCGGCACATCGCCCGTACCCGCCGCTACATCCGGGGCTTCGCGCACGAGATCGAGCCGGACGACCTGGTGGCGTACGTCGCCCAGGAGGCCAGGCGCGGCGACGGCTGGGTGAAGCTGGTGGGCGACTGGCTGGACCGCGGCACCGGCGACCTCTCCGCCTGCTGGCCGCGCGAGGAGGTGGAGGCGGCGATCGCGGAGGCCCACCGCCTGGGCGCGCGGGTCACGGCCCACTGCTTCGCGGAGGACTCCCTGCGGGACCTGGTCGAGGCGGGCATCGACTGCGTCGAGCATGCGACGGGCCTGACCGAGGACACGATCCCGCTGTTCGCCGCGCGCGGGGTCGCGATCGTCCCGACCCTGGTGAACATCGCGACGTTCCCGGACCTGGCGGCATCCGGCGACGCCAAGTTCCCCACCTGGTCGGCCCACATGCGCCGCCTGCACGAACGGCGCTACGACACGGTGCGGTCCGCGTACGACGCGGGGATCCCGGTGTACGTCGGCACGGACGCGGGGGGCACGTTGCCGCACGGGCTGGTCGCGGCGGAGGTGGCCGAGCTGACCAAGGCCGGTATCCCGCCGGTCGAGGCGCTGTCGGCGACGACATGGGGTGCGCGGGAGTGGCTGGGGCGGCCCGGTCTCGCGGAGGGGGCGGCGGCGGACCTGGTGGTGTACGAGAGCGATCCGCGGGCGGACGTAAGGGTGTTGGGGGCGCCGTCGCGGGTGGTGCTGAACGGGCGGGTCGTAGGGTGACCCGCGTGACCCGCGTGACCGCGTGACCCGGGTGAATGCAGTGAACATCCGTGCCGTGGGATTCGAAGATCTGCGCGGAAACCCCACGTATGAGTGAAGTCCTGTCAGATCGCTGACCGTTGACTGCCTGTACGTAATTCTTACCGGGTCCCAAGCGTGTCTCTTCCGAGGGGTCCCCAACCGTGAACGCCACCAACTTCCGCATGCCCGCACGCCGTCTGGCCACCGTCGCGGCAGCCACGGCCCTGGTGGCCGCCGGTCCAGCGGCCCTGGCCCACGCGACGGAGGACCAGGGCCGCGCAAGCGCGGTAGTCCTCCGCACCGGGCTGAACGTGTCCCTCCTCAACAAGAGCGTGAACGTCCCGCTCGCGGTCGCGCTGAACGAGGTCCAGGCGCCGCAGAGCGCCCAACAGACGGCGCTGACAGCCACGTTGGACGGTGTGGACGGCGGAAAGCCGTTCACCGTGCTCGGTGCTGAGGTCGCGGAGGCGAAGGCGGCGGTGTCGGACGGAAAGGCGGAGGCGTCCACGAAACTCGCGCACGCCAAGCTCCATGTACCGGGGCTTCCGCTCCTGTCGCTGATCGAGGTCGAGCAGGTCACGTCGAAGGCGACCTGCGTCGCGGGGGCGAAGCCGGTCGCCTCCTCGAACCTCCTGGGTTCGGTGACGGCTCTCGGGAAGAAGGTGACGCTGACGCCGAGCGGCCCCGTCGAGGTGAAGGTGCCGGGAGTCGGCGAGGTGCGCCTCGACCTGTCACAGACGGAGACGACGACCCGTACGGCGGCCGCGACCGCGCTCGAACTCACGGTGTCCGTCAACCCGTTGGACCTCAACGTGGCGGAGGTCGAGGGCACGGTGACGCTGGCGAAGGCGACGTGCGAGGCACCGGCGGTACAGGCGGCTCCGCCGGCCCCGACGAAACCGGCACCGGAGGTGAAGCCGCAGGGGGCTCCGGCCGAGGCGGGGCTCGCGGAGACGGGGAGCAGCTCGATGACGCCGTACCTCATGGGCGGGGCGGCCGTCCTGCTGGTGGCGGGCGGAGGAGCGGTCGCGCTGGCCCGCCGAGGCAAGAGCTGACGCAGGGGGGGTCTTCTCGCCCCCGCCGCCCCTACCCGTCCCGTCCCTGGGGGCTGCCGCCCCCAGACCCCCGCTTCGGCCTGAACGGCCTCGTCCTCAAACGCCGGACGGGCTGAAAGATCAAGCCCCGGCCGGCTTCTCCAGCCCCTCCGGCGTTTGAGGAGCGGGGTCTGGGGCGGAGCCCCAGAAGGACGGGACGGGTAGGGGCGGCGGGGGCGAAGAAACTCACCGTCCGGCGAGCGTCACCGCCCGATCGAACGCCTGCAGAAACCCGTTCACCGTCACCCGATCCCGCACGGCCACCCGCAACCACTCCTCCCCCAACCCGGGAAACGTGTCCCCGCGGCGCACCGCATACCCCAGCGTCCGCAGATGCCCCCGCACCGCAACAGCCCGCTCCACCCGTACCAGCACGAACGGCCCCTCCGCCGGAGTCACCACCCGCACCCCGTCGGACCCGAACTCGTCGAGCCCGGCGACCAGATGAGCCCGGTCCGCGGCGATACGCCGCGCCCCCTCCTCCGCCTCCGCCAGCGCCGGCCCGGACACACACACCTGCGCCGCGGCCAGCGCCGGCGTGGACACCGGCCACAACGGCTGCGCCCGCTCCAGCTCCGCGACCGTCTCCGGCGCCCCCAGCACGTATCCGATCCGCAGCCCTGCCAGCCCCCACGTCTTCGTCAGGCTCCGCAGCACCACGAGCCCGGGCACGTCCGTACGCCCGGCCAACGCCTCCCGCTCACCGGGCACCGCGTCCATGAACGCCTCGTCGACCACCAACGTCCGCCCAGGACGGGCGAGCCGGGCGATGACCGCCGCCGGATGCAGGATCGACGTGGGGTTCGTCGGGTTGCCGACCACCACCAGGTCGGCGTCGTCGGGCACGAGCGCCGGGTCCAGCCGGAACCCGTCCGCAGCCCGCAGCAGCACCCGGTCCACACTGTGCCCGGCATCCCGCAGTGCCGCCTCCGGCTCCGTGAACTGCGGGTGCACGACCACCGGCCGGCGTACCCGCAGGGCGCGCGCCAGCAGCACGAAGGCCTCCGCGGCCCCGGCGGTGAGCAGCACCCGTTCCACCGGCACCCCGTGCCGGGCCGCCACCGCGGCCCGCGCGGCCCGCCCGTCGGGATACGCGGCGAGCCCGCCGAGCGACCCGGCGATGTGCTCGCGCAGCCACGCCGGGGGAGCGTCGGCCCGGACGTTCACGGCGAGGTCGATCAACTTGGCGCCGTCGTCGCGCACTTCGGCGTCCCCGTGATGCCGAAGGTCATGCCCGTCGGTGTCTGAGTCAGTGCGCATGTGAGTGCGAGTGCCCGTGTGAGTGATGTCCATGATGGTGACCATCGTGGACGCCGTCGTCGTCCGGATGGAAGTGCGGCTGCTGAGGCATTCCGACCTTGTCCTCGAAGCCGGGCAGCGCGATCCGGTACACGCACGAGTCGCAGTTCATCCGCAGATCGCCCTGCACAGCCTCCCGGTACCGCTCCATCACCAGGTCGAGCAACTCCGGCTCCGGACCGATGACGTCGGCGGACCGCACCTCGACGTCCGGGTGGGCGGCGGCCCAGCCCTCCGTCTGCTGCCGCACCCGGTCCGGCAGAATCCCGGTGAACAGGAAGTAGGGCAGGACGACGATCCGCCGCGCACCCAGTTTCACGCACCGGTCGAGCCCCGACGGCACATCCGGCGCCGCCAGCGACACGAACGCCGTCTCCACACCGGCGTACCCGCGCCCCTCCCACAGCAGCCGCGCCGCCTTGAGCACCTCGGCGTTGGCGTCCGGGTCGGTGGAGCCGCGCCCGACCAGCAGCACGGTCACGTCGGCCCGGTCGGCGGGCGTACGCACCCTGTCCCCACCGCCCAGCGCCTCCTCCAACCGCCGCTCCAGCACCGCGAGCAGCGCCGGGTGCGGACCCAGCGGACGCCCGTACGTGTAGGAGATCCCCGGGTGCCGCTCCCTCTCCCGGGACAGGGCCGCCGGGATGTCCCCCTTGGCGTGCCCGGCGGACACCAGCATCAGCGGAACGGCGGCGAACCTCCGTACCCCCCGCTCCACCAGCTCGGTCACGGCGTCGCCCAGCGGCGGCGGCGACAACTCGATGAAGCCGCCGGCGACGGGCAGTTCGGGGTTGCGGCGCCCCAACTCCCGTACGAAGTCACGGAACGCCTCGGCCCCGGCCTCGTCCCGGGTGCCGTGGCCGGCGATGAGCAGGGCGGGCGGCGGGGTGGTCACGATGTCTCCTCGGACGGTGAAGTGGGATGAAGCGAAAGGGTGTTGAGAAGGGAGCCGGGCAGCGGCGCCGGACGGGTGGTGCTCATCGTGCCGTGTCCTGCCAGCGATACCCGCGAGGCGTGACCATCCGGCCCGCGATGGTCCGGGTCGCGGTGTTGCCGACGGTCACGACGGTCATCATGTCGACCGTCGCCGGGTCGAGGCCGGTCAGCGTCGTGACGCGGCTGGACTCGTCGGGCCGTGACGCGTTCCGTACGACACCCACGGGCGTCGTCGGCTCCCGGTGCGCGCCGAGGATGGCGAGCGCCTTGGGCAGCTGCCAGTCACGGCCCCGGCTGCGCGGATTGTAGAACGTCACGACGATGTCCGCCTCGGCCGCCGCCAGCACCCGCCGCTCGATGATGTGCCACGGCGTGTGCAGGTCGGAGAGGCTGATGGACACGTGGTCGTGGCCGAGCGGCGCCCCGAGAATCGCGCCGGCGGCGAGGGCGGCCGTGACGCCCGGCACCCCGATCACGTCGATGTCGTCGGACGCCTCGGCGAGCGCGGGCGACGCCATCGCGTACACGCCAGCGTCCCCGCTGCCGATCAGCGCGACCGCCTGCCCCTTCCGGGCCTCGGCGACCGCCGTTCGCGCCCGCTCCTCCTCGGCGCCGAGCCCCGACTCCAGGATCCGGGTGCCGGGCCGCAGCAGATCACGGATCTGGTCGACGTACTGATCGAGCCCGACCAGCACGGACGCCCGCCGCAACTCCGCCTCGGCACGCGGCGTCAGCAGATCCCGCGCCCCCGGCCCGAGCCCCACGACCGCGAGCCGCCCACGCCCCGGCCGCCGTACGACGGCACAGGTCGCCATGGCCGGCGCTCCGTCCGCGCGCTCCGACTTCCTCTTGGGTACGAGGAGTTCGCCCCCGCCGAGCAGCGCGGCAGCCTCCGCCACGGAGGGCGTGCCGACGGCGGCGAGCGGCGCGGCGGAGGGGTTCGGCACCTCGACCCCGGCCAACTCGTCGGCGGAGTACGTCACCACGGGCACCCCGAGCCGCTCGGCGGCCCCGACGATCCCCGGCTCGCCCGCCTTCGCGTCGACGGTGGCCAGCGCGGCGACGGAGGCCACCGAGAGCCTCGCGTCCGCCAACGCCCCCTCGACCAGCCCGAGTACCTCGTCGACCGGTGCCCCTTTGGAGGCGCCCACACCCACGACGAGGGACGGCGGCCGCAACACGACCACACCCGCACCCACACCCGGGCTGTCACCGTCACCGTCGACCAGCCGGTCGGTCACCCGGATCGTCGGCCCGGCGCCCGGCACCGCGCTCCCGACACCGGACGGCAGCACATTGGGCGGCAGCGCGGGCAGCGGCCAGACCGACTCCAGCTCCAGCGCGACGGGTTCACCGTCGAGCAGCGCCCGCGAGACCCCCGCGACATCGCCCTCGACGGGCAACCCGAGAGTGTCGAGCCCCGGTACTCCCACGGCGTCCGTCGCGGTGGTCACCACCGGCTCCGCGCCCAGCAACCGCCCGACCGCACGGGCGAGTTCATTGGCCCCGCCGCCGTGCCCGCCGACCAGCGACACGGCGAACCGTCCGCCCTCGTCGACGCACACCACACCGGGATCGGACGCCTTGTCGGCCAGCAGCGGCGCGACCAGCCGTACGACCGCTCCCGTGGCCAGGAAGCACACGAGCTGCGAACACTCTCCGAACGCGCGCCGGACGGCGTCGGCGACCGGCCCCTCGTACACACGCGTACGGTCGGGCCAGGCGGCGGCAAGCCGGTCACGCGCCGCCGCGCCCGCCGCCGTCGCGGAAATCAGGCCGATCACAGAGGAACTCCTTCTCTACCGGTATGTCTGTCGGTATCTACTACGGGATCTGCGACGGGACGCGTGCCCCACAGCAGGAAAACGGGATTGGTCGCGGCGAGGCGGGTCACCTCACCCGGCAGTGGTGCGAGCCGGGACGACTGCAGCAGGACGCCGTCGCAGTCGAGTCCGGCACCGATGAGCGCCGTACGCACGGCCGGTACCCGGTCGAGGGCGGCCATCGCGACCACCACCGTCCGCCGGGCCCGCCGCGCACACGAGGTGACGATCGCGGGCAGCTCGCGCCCGCCCCCACCGATGAACACGGCGTCGGGCTCGTCGAGTTCGAGTTCGGACAGCGAGGGCAGGTCATCGGGTGCGCTCCCCTCCACCACTCGCACATCGACACCGTGCGCGGCGGCGTTCGCCCGCACCCGCTCCGCCCCGTCCGACGTCTTCTCGACGGCGACCACGGCTGCCCCGAGCCGCGCGCACTCCACGGCCACGGAACCAGAGCCGGCGCCGATGTCCCAGACCAGGTCACCGAGGCGCGGCCCGAGCCGGGCCAGCGCCAGGGCCCGTACCTCGAACTTGGTGATCATCGAGTCGCGGTGGGTGAACTCCCGCTCGTCCAGGGCCCATTGAGCGGGCCCGGCATTAGCGGCAGCACCGGCGACCGTGACACCGACGGGCGCGACAACCCGCGCCTCGTCCAGACACAGCACCACACTCACCGCGTCGCCCCAGTCCCGCGCAGCCGCCTCGGCAGGCGTGACCCGCTCGACGCGTTCGAGTTCCGGATCGCCCAACGACGCCGCGACAACCAGGACGCGTGCCGGACCGCCGACCAGGGCCGAGCCGAGTTCGGCGGGCCCGGCACCCGGCCCGGTCAGCACCGCCACCTTGGGCCGCGCCCGGCACACGTTGACCGCCGTACGCAACTCACGCCCGTGCGCGCTGACCACCACCGCGTCGTCCCAGGTCAGCCCGCTCCGGGCGAACGCGGCGGCGACGGAGGACACCCCAGGCCGGACATCGAGCCGCCCGGCCCCGAACCGCTCGGCCAGCGCCCGCACGATCCCGAAGAACCCCGGATCACCCGAGGCGAGCACGACAACGGGCCGTTCCTTCCCGACGTACTCCTCGATGATGTCGAGCGCCGGAGCGAGCGCCCCCAGGACAACCTGCTCGGCCCCCTCCGCCACCGATGCCGACACCGATGCCAGATGCCGCCGGGCGCCCACGACCAGCTCGGCCCCGGCGACGGCGGCCGTGGCGTCCGGCGGAAGCGGCGCCCCCGTCCCCGTACCGATGACGGTGATCACGTACTCGCCCCTCGCTCGCGCAGCGCCCGGCGGGCCGCCGGGTCGGCCTTGCGGAAGCCGTGGAAGTGGCCGGGGTGGTAGAGGTGCGAGCGGGTGCCGCTGGCGTCGAGGGCCGGGCCGATCAGGAACAAGGTGTGCTTCCACAGCTTGTGCTCCTTCACCGTCTCCTCCAGCGTCTCGATCGTGCACCGCACGACCAACTCCTCGGGCCAGGTCGCCTGATAGGCGATGACGACCGCCGTGGACGTCGGATAACCGCCCTCCAGCAGCTCCCGTACGAGCTGCCCGCTGCGGGCGGCGGACAGGAAGATCGCCATGGTGGTCCCGTGCCGCGCGAACTCCCGCACCTCCTCACCCGGAGGCATCGGTGTCTTGCCACCGCCCAGCCGGGTGAGGATCACGGACTGCGCGACCTCGGGGATGGTCAGCTCGCGCTGGGCAATGGCGGCGACCGCGGAGAAGGAGGAGACACCGGGCACGATCTCGGTCTCGATCCCGATCTCGGCACACCGGTCGACCTGCTCCTGGGTGCCGCCCCAGAGCGCGGGATCGCCGGAGTGGATACGGGCCACGCGCAGGCCCTCGCGCACGGCACGCTCGTACACGGCGACGACGTCCTCCAGCGACATCGTCGCCGAGTCGAGGATCTCCGCCCCCTCGCGCGCATGTTCGAGCACGGCCTCCTGTACGAGGCTGGCCGCCCAAATCACAACATCGGCGTCGGCGATGGCGCGGGCGGCGCGGAAGGTCAGCAGATCGGCGGCGCCGGGGCCGGCACCGACGAACGTCACCTTGCCGGTGGGAGCGCCGGTCGAAACGTCGGCCGTGGGAGCCATGGGGCGAGATCCTCTCGTGCGGAATGTCGAAAACGTCGAAAACGTCAGTAAGTGTGCGGGTGGGTGTGGAGGTGCGCGAAGGCGGGTTGATCGGATAGCAAGGGCACATGGCGGTCTTCGTCGCGCTCGGCGCGTTCCTGATGACGCTGGCCGGCGGCTGGACGGCACTGCGTGTGACCGACCGCCGCCATCTCGTCCTGGGCCTGGCCGGCGGCCTGATGCTGGGCGTGGTCGGCCTCGACCTGCTGCCCGAGGCGCTGCACGCGGCGGGCCAGGAGGTGTTCGGCGTACCGGCCGCGCTGCTGCTGTTCGTCGCCGGTTTCCTGCTGGCCCATCTGGTGGAACGTCTGCTCGCCGTACGACAGGCCTCGCACGGTGCCACCGAGGGGACCGGCGAGCACGGCGGCCGGACGCCCCAGGTCGGCCTGACGGCCGCCGCCGCGATGGTCGGCCACAGCGCGATGGACGGCGTCGCGATCGGCGCCGCCTTCCAGGTGGGCGGCGGTATGGGCCTCGCGGTCGCGCTCGCGGTGATCGCCCACGACTTCGCCGACGGCTTCAACACGTACACGATCACGAGTCTGTACGGAAACGCCCGCCGTAAGGCCCTGGCCATGCTGTTCGCCGACGCGGTGGCACCGGTCGTGGGCGCGGCCTCGACCCTGTTCTTCACGATCCCCGAACAGGCGCTCGGCGGCTATCTCGGCCTCTTTGCCGGCGTACTGCTCTACCTCGCCGCCGCCGAGATCCTCCCCGAGGCCCACCACGAACACCCCACCCACTCGACGGTGCTGTGCACGATCGCGGGCGCCGCGTTCATCTGGCTGGTGGTGGGCCTGTCGGGCTGAGCCCGAGCATGTGCCGTCGAGGCGGTGGTTCACAACTTGCCGCCCCTGCCGCCGTCGCGTGGCGCGGGCGCGATGAGCGTGGAGAGGTACGGGAGCGGCTCACCGTCGAGTTCGTCGGCGGGCCGGATGGACTCGCCGTCCAGCCCCAGTGCCGACCCCCACACCGCGTCGCCGATCCGCCCGCTCTCCCGCAACGCCTCGGCGACCTCCTGGGCCTGCCGCCCGAACTTGTACGCCACGACGGTGCCCGGCCCGTTGAGCGCCTCCTTGAGCACAGCCGCCCCCGCGGTCACGGGCACGAGGGTGAGCGGCTCGGTCCCCTCGGTGAGCACGGCCCCCGACCGCGCCGCCAAGTCCTGCATCGCGGTGATACCGGGCACGGTCTCGATGACGACGGACGGCACCAGCTGCCCGATCGTGTGGGCGAGATAGGTGAACGTCGAGTACACGTTGGGGTCGCCGATGGTCGCGAAGGCCACGACGGAATGCGCGCCGAGCAACTCCGCGACCCGAGCACCGGCGGCATCCCAGGCGGCCTCACGCCGACCATGGTCGGACCGCTCGTTGAGCGCGAAGACGACCCGGACGATCTTCTCGGCGTCCACGTAGTGCAGCACGGTGGCCTCGGCACGCCCCCGCTCAAGGGTGTCCATCACGGGCACGACGACGACATCGGCGCCGCGCAACGCGTTGACGCCCTTGACGGTCACGAGTTCGGGATCACCGGGCCCGACCCCCACACCGACAAGCCTGCTGATTCCCGTACCGCTCACACCGCTCTCGCTGCTCATGACGTCAGGCACCTCTCCACGAACCGACGGGCGACACCGGGCGCCGACGCCCAGTGCGTGTGCAGATAGCTCGCGTGCACACCGCGCTGTACAAACCCCTCGACCCGCCGCTCCGCACCCCGCACACCCCAGGCGGAAGAAGCACCCGCCCCGGGCTCGACGACGGTCCGGTGAAACTCGTGCCCCCGCATCCGGGTACCGGCCACCGCGAGCGAACTGTCACTCACGGCCACGGCGTCCCGATAGCCGAGGGTGAGCCGATCACTCATCCGGGCACCGGCATCGAGCACCCCGCACATGGGCCGCCCGTCCAACTCCCGGCCCAGATACAGCAACCCGGCACACTCGGCGGCAACGGGCGCACCACTCCCGGCAAGAGCGGCGACGGACTTGCGCAGCGGCTCATTGGCGGACAACTCGGCCCCGAACACCTCGGGAAACCCACCCCCGATGACCAACCCGCGTGTCCCGTCGGGCAGTTGCTCGTCCCGAAGCGGATCGAACACAACAACCTCGGCCCCGGCGGCCCGCAACAACTCGACATGCTCGGCATAGGAAAAGGTGAACGCGGCTCCGCCGGCGACAGCAACAATCACTTCTGAGGCACCGCCCGGCACCCCCGGCCCGTCCGGCGTTTGAGGACGAGGCCCCTTCAGGGCCGACAGCGGGGGTCTGGGGGCGGCAGCCCCCAAGGACGGGACGGGAAGGGGCGGCGGGGGCGAGGAAAACAAGGCCTCACCTGCATCCCACCCCACACACGCCAAGTCACCGGCCCCCCGCGCCAACCCCCACAGCGCCTCGAGATCGCACCCTTCAGAAACCTGCGCGGCCATGGCCGCAACAGCCGCCACCGCCTCCCCCTGCCGCTCGGCAACCGGCACCAACCCCAGATGCCGAGAAGGCACATCCACCTGCGGAGCCCGCCGAAGCACCCCGACCACAGGCACCCCCACCGACTCCAACGCCTCCCGCAGCATCTCCTCGTGCCGGTCCGACGCGACCTTGTTGAGGATCACGCCCCCGACCCGCACCTCGGGATCCCACGACACGAACCCGTGCACGAGGGCCGCCACCGACCGGGACTGCGAAGACGCGTCCACCACCAGCACCACCGGCGCCCGCAGCAACTTGGCCACCTGAGCCGTGGACGCGAGCTCACCCTCGCCCGCGGCCCCGTCGTACAGCCCCATGACGCCCTCGACCACGGCGATGTCACACCCGCGCGCCCCGTGCACGAACAACGGCCCGACCAGCTCGGGCCCGCACATGTACGCGTCGAGATTCCGCCCCACCCGCCCGGTGGCGAGCGCGTGATACCCGGGATCGATGTAGTCCGGCCCCACCTTGTGCGGAGACACGGCAAGCCCCCGCGCGGCGAACGCGGCCATCAACCCCGTGGCAACGGTGGTCTTGCCGCTGCCCGAGGAGGGCGCGGCGATGACCAGCCGGGGCACAGATGTCACCACTCGATCCCCCGCTGGCCCTTCTGCCCGGTGTCCATCGGATGCTTGACCTTGGACATGTCCGTCACCAGATCCGCGAACTCCACCAGCTTCTCCGGGGCGTTGCGCCCGGTGATCACCACATGCTGATTCCCGGGCCGCTCCCGCAGCACAGCGACGACCTCGTCGACGTCGACCCATCCCCAGTGCATGGGATAGGCGAACTCGTCCAGCACGTACAGCTTGTACGTCTCGGCGGCGAGATCCCGCTTGACCTGCTCCCAGCCCTCCCGGGCCTTGTCCTCGTTGTCGAGCTGCTCGTCGCGCTGGACCCAGGACCAGCCCTCGCCCATCTTGTGCCAGTCGACGGTGCCGCCCTCACCGCTGGCCCCGAGCACCCGGAGCGCGTTCTCCTCGCCCACCTTCCACTTCGCCGACTTGACGAACTGGAACACCCCGATGGGCCACCCCTGGTTCCAGGCGCGCAGAGCGAGCCCGAAAGCGGCGGTCGACTTGCCCTTCCCGATCCCGGTGTGCACGACGACAAGCGGCCGGTTACGCCGCTGCCTGGTCGTCAGACCGTCGTCCGGTACGACACTCGGCTGTCCCTGCGGCATTACGCGGCCCTCCTCGAAGTCCCCTGCACATCCCTCACCAGACCGGCGATGGAGTCCGCCCGCAACTCGTCGAGCGTCACCGCCGTACCCCCGAGCTCACCCGCGAGCTGCCCGGCGAGTCCCAGCCGTACCGGCCCGGACTCACAGTCCACGACCACGGAAGCGACCCCCTCGGCAGCGAACAGACGAGCCGCTCGCCCGGCCAGCGCGACCGGGTCCGGGCCACCCGTGGCCCGCCCGTCGGTCACGACCACCACCAGCGCACGCCGGGCCGGATCCCGCATCCGCTCCACCCGGAGCACGTCGTGCGCCTTCAGCAGCCCCGCCGCGATCGGCGTACGCCCACCGGTCGGCAGCGACTCCAGCCGAACGGCCGCCGCGTCCACGGACGAGGTCGGCGGCAGAGCGACATCGCCCGCCGTCCCCCGGAACGTCACGAGCCCCACCTTGTCCCGCCGCTGATAGGCATCGAGCAGCAACGACAGCACAGCGCCCTTGACGGCACTCATCCGCTGCCGGGCCGCCATCGACCCCGAGGCATCGACGACGAACAGCACGAGATTCCCCTCGCGCCCCTCCCTCGTCGCCTGCCGCAGATCGTCCCGCCGCACCACCAGCCCACGCCCGACCCGCCCCCGCGCCAACTGATGCGGCGCGGCGGCCTGCACGGTGGCTGCCAGGTGCAGCTTGGTGAGCGCCCCTTGAGGCCGCCGGGACCCCGTCGTCCGCCCCCGCTCGGTACGCGCCCGCGACCGCCGTCCGGCGGCACCCTCACCCACACCGGGAACGCTCAGCACCTTGGTACGAAAGGGCTCACCGGCCCGCACGGGCTGCTGCTCGCCGGAACCTGCCCCCGAGGGCTGCGGCTCCCCGCCTTCCCCGGCCTCGGGCCGCGCACCGGCGTCGTCCCCCTGCGGACCGTCGTCGGACTCCGGGGCCTGACCACCGCCACCCCCGGGCCCGTCCGACCCAGGATCGGGATCAGGGTCAGGATCCTCGTCCTCACCGTCCGCCCCCGACCCCTGCCCGCCGAACTCCTCCAACGTCTCGTCGAGCTTGTTCTCGTCAAGTCCGGGCGCGTCAAAGGGATTCCGCCGCCGCCGATGAGGCAGCGCGAGCAGCGCGGCCTGCCGGACATCCTCCGCGAGCACGTCGGTACGGCCGTCCCAGGCGGCCAGCGCGACCGCCGTCCGCGCCATCACGATGTCGGCGCGCATCCCGTCCACCTCGAAGGCGGCGCAGGTGGCGGCGATCTGCCGCAGCGCCCCGTCGCCCAGCCGCACGGACGGCAACAGCTCCCGCGCTGCCACGATCCGGGCCCGTACGGCGGACTCCTCGTCGGCCCACCGCGCGGCGAACCCGGCGGGATCGTCGTCGTACGCCAGCCGCCGCCGCACGACCTCCACCCGCTGATCGGGCTCCCGCGAGGCCGCGACCTCGACGGTCAGCCCGAACCGGTCGAGCAGCTGCGGCCGAAGCTCACCCTCCTCCGGGTTCATGGTCCCGACAAGCAGGAACTTCGCCGCATGCCGTACGGAGACACCTTCACGTTCGACGTAGGAGGCGCCCATCGCAGCCGCGTCCAGCAGCAGGTCGACGAGGTGGTCGTGCAGCAGGTTGACCTCGTCGACGTACAGAATCCCGCGATGCGCGTCGGCGAGCAGCCCCGGCTCGAACGCCTTCACGCCCTCCGCGAGCGCCCGCTCGATGTCGAGGGCACCGACAAGACGGTCCTCGGACGCACCGACGGGCAGCTCGACCATCCGGGCGGCCCGGGACTCGTGGGCCCCGGCCTCGTGCGGCCCGTCAGGGCAGGCCGGATCGGGCGCCCCGGGATCACACGAGAACCGGCACCCGGCGACAACATCGACCGCGGGCAGCAGCACCGAAAGGGCACGCACGGCAGTGGACTTGGCGGTGCCCTTCTCGCCACGCACCAGCACACCGCCCACCGCAGGCGAGACGGCGTTCAGCAGCAGCGCGAGCCGCAGGTCCTCCTGGCCGACGACGGCCGTGAACGGAAAGGGGGTACTCACTTGTCGTCGCCCTCCAGATCGCCTTCGAGCTCCAGGTAGGTCGCGCGCAGCCGCTCGATGGTGTCGGCGTCCGGCTCGGCCCACAACCCACGGTCGGCGGCTTCCAGCAACCGTTCCGTGATCCCGCGCAACGCCCACGGGTTGGACTTCTTCATGAAGTCCCGGTTCTCGGGGTCGAAGACGTACTCGGCGCTGAGCTTCTCGTACATCCAGTCGTCCACGACCCCGGCCGTGGCGTCGTACCCGAAGAGGTAGTCCACCGTCGCGGCCATCTCGAACGCGCCCTTGTAGCCGTGTCGCCGCATCGCGGCCATCCAGCGCGGGTTGACCACCCGGGCCCGGAACACGCGGTGCGTCTCCTCGCCCAGCGTCCGGGTCTTCACCTGGTCGGGAGTCGCGGAGTCCCCGACGTACGCCTCGGGGCTCGCCCCCGTCAGATGCCGCACCATCGCGACCATGCCGCCGTGGTACTGGAAGTAGTCGTCGGCGTCGACAAGATCATGCTCGCGCGTGTCGACGTTCTTCGCCGCCACCGCGATCCGCCGGAACGCCGTCTCCATGTCCCCCCGGGCCGCCCGCCCGTCCAGCCCGCGCCCGTACGCGTAACCGCCCCACACGGCGTACACCTCGGCCAAGTCGGCGTCGCTGCGCCAATTCCGCGCGTCGATCAGCGGCAGCAGCCCAGCCCCGTAAGCCCCCGGCTTCGACCCGAAGATCCGCGCAGTGGCCCGCCGCCGATCCCCGTGCTCCGCCGTATCCGCGTCCACATGCGCCCGCACATAGTTGGACTCGGCCGGTTCCTCAAGCTCCGCGACCGCCCGCACCGCGTCGTCGATCAGCCCGACCACGTGCGGGAACGCGTCCCGGAAGAACCCGGAGATACGGACCGTGACGTCGATACGAGGCCGCCCCAGCTCAGCCACCGGCACCACCTCGAACCCGGTCACCCGCCTCGACGCGTCGTCCCACACCGGACGGCAGCCCAGCAGCGCCAGGATCTCGGCGATGTCGTCGCCCTGTGTCCGCATGGCCGACGTGCCCCAGACCGTCAGACCGACGGACGTCGGATACTCGCCGTTGTCGGTCACGTACCGCTGCACGAGCGAGTCGGCGAGCGCCTGTCCGACCTCCCAACTCAGCCTGGACGGAATGGCCTTGGGGTCTACGGAGTAGAAGTTGCGGCCGGTCGGAAGGACGTTGACGAGTCCGCGCGTGGGCGAACCCGAAGGCCCCGCCGGGACGAAACCGCCGTCGAGTGCCTTGAGGATGTGGGTGATCTCGTCCGTCGTACGGGCCAGCCGGGGCACCACCTCACGGCAGGCGAACTCCAACACCGCGACGGCGGCCGGAAGTTCGAGCCCGAGCACGTCTCGCACCAGACCAGGAACGGTCGCGACCTCCCACGCCCGCTCCTCCATGCCCTCCGCGAGCCGCCGGCACAGCTGCTCCAGCAGATCGATCGCGTCGGCAGCCGAACGAGCCGGCCCGTCGACGAGATCCGTCAGCTCGACCGCGAGCTTCACCGGAGCCCCTGGCTCGGCCAGCAACTCCTTCTCGACCAGCCCGAAGTGCTCGGCGAGACAGGCCCGCAGACCCGGCAGCGCGTTCGCCGTACCGCCCCACACCTGTGAGGCGCGCAGCACCGCCAGGACGAGGTTCACCCGCGGTTCGGCCTCCGGGCCGCCGCCGAGAATGTGCAGCCCGTCGCGGATCTGTACGTCCTTGATCTCGCACAGATAGCCGTCGATGTGCATGACGAACGAGTCGAACGCGTCGTCGTCCGGCTGGTCGTCCACATGCAGGTCGTGATGCAGCTCGGCCGCCTTGACCAGCGTCCAGATCTGCGCGCGCACCGCCGGCGCCTTCGTCGGGTCAAGGTCGGAGACAAGCGCGTACTCGTCGAGGAGCTGCTCCAGCTTCGCCAGGTCGCCGTACGTGTCCGCGCGCGCCATCGGCGGTACGAGGTGGTCGACGACCGTGGCGTGCCCGCGCCGCTTGGCCTGGGTGCCCTCGCCGGGGTCGTTGACGATGAAGGGGTAGACGAGGGGGAGTTCACCGAGCACGGCGTCCGGCCCGCACCCCTTGCTCAGGCCAAGTCCCTTGCCGGGCAGCCATTCCATGGTGCCGTGCTTGCCCATGTGGACGATCGCGTCCGCGCCGAACGAGGACTCCAGCCACCTGTAGGCAGCCATGTAGTGGTGGGACGGCGGCATGTCCGGGTCGTGGTAGATCGCGATCGGGTTCTCGCCGAAGCCGCGCGGCGGCTGGATCATCACGACGACGTTCCCGAACTGCAGGGAGGCCAGGACGATGTCGTCCCCGTCGACGTACAGGTTGCCCGGAGGCTCGCCCCACGTCTCCAGCATCCCGTCCCGCAGCCCACCGTCCAGCTTGTCGAACCACGCCTGATAGTCGGCCAGCGGCACCCGCGCGGGCGCGGCGGCCAGCTGGTCCTCCGTCAGCCACTCCACGTCGTGCCCGCCGGCCGCGATGAGCCGGTGGATCAACTCGTCCCCGTTGTCCGGGTATTCGGTGAGGGAGTAGCCTGCGGCGCGCAGCGCGTCCAGCACCCGTACCGCCGACGCGGGCGTGTCCAGGCCCACCGCGTTGCCGACACGGGAGTGCTTGGTCGGGTAGGCGGTGAAGACGAGCGCGAGCTTCTTGTCGGCGTTCGGCTTGTACTTCAACCGGGCGTGCCGTACGGCGATTCCGGCGACGCGCGCGGCCCGCTCGGGGTCGGCGAGGTACACAGGCACGCCACCGGGGCCGTCCTCCTTGAAGGAGAAGGGGACGGTGATCAGCCGGCCGTCGAACTCGGGGATCGCGACCTGCATCGCCGCGTCCATGGGGGAGAGGGCGGCGTCGGACGCGTCCCAGGTGGCGCTCGACGACGTGAGGCAAAGCCCCTGCAGCACAGGGACGTCGAGGTCGGCGAGCGCCCCGATGTCCCAGGCCTCCTCGTCACCGCCGGCCGAGGCCTCCGAGGCGTGCGTACCGCCGGCGGCGAGAACGGTGGCGACCAGGGCATCGGCACCGGCGAGCAGCTCGTACAGACCCGCGTCCGCCCCGCGCAGTGAACCGCAGTACACGGGAAGGGCGTTGGCGCCCCGGGCCTCGATCGCGTCGCACAGTGTGTCGACGAACCCGGTGTTGCCGCTGAGCTCGTGGGCCCGGTAGAAGAGCACCCCGATGGTCGGACGGCCGCTCTCCCGCGCGTACGAGCCGTGCACCCCGTACTCGGGCATCTTCTGCGGCTCGTCGAACCCCTCACCGGTCAGCAGCACGGTGTCGGACAGGAACCGCGCCATCTCCACGAGGTTGGCGGGCCCGCCCTCGACGAGATAGCGCAGCGCCTCCGCGACCACCCCGGCGGGCACCGACGACTCGGCCATCAACTCGGCGTCGGGAACCGTCTCCCCGCCGAGCAGCACGGTGGGCACACCGGACGTCTTGAGATAGGCGAGCCCGTCCTCCCAGGCCCGCTTGCCGCCCAGCAGCCGTACGACGGCGATGTCCGCGCCCTCGACGAGCGCGGGCAGTTCCTCCGTGACATCCACCCGGGTCGGATTGCCGATCCGGTACGAGGCACCGGAAGCGGCCCGGGCCGCCAGCAGGTCCGTGTCGGCGGTCGACAACAACAACACTGTGCTCATGCGGGCGCTCCCGGTGGAATGAAAGGCAGTCCTTGCGGCGCGCCCGACTCGATGAGCCGCCAGAGCGCGTCGGTGTCCGCGTGCTGTTCGACGAGATCGCCGAGCAGGTCGAGCTGTTCCTCGCGCAACCCGGCGAAGGAGGTGTCGGCGGCCGGTACGAAGCGGCGGCCCGCGGCGGCGGCCACCTCGCGCAGGAACGCCCGCCGGAACCCGTCGGACTCGAGCGAGCCGTGCCAGTGCGTACCCCAGACGCTCCCGACCCGGCACCCGTCCAGGAAGGTCTCCCCACCCAGGACTTCGGCGACCCCGTGATGGATCTCGTACCCCTCGACCTGTTCGCCGAAGGCTTCCCCGACCGGCCTTGTGAGGGTCTTCTCGCGGGCGAACCGCACCCTTACGGGAAGGACCCCGAGCCCTTCGACATGGCCCTGTCGGCTCTCGACGTCGTCCTCGATGTGCTCGCCGAGAACCTGGAAGCCACCGCAGATGCCGATCACGGGCCGCCCCTCGGCTGCCCGGCGCATGATGGCGTCCGCGAGCCCGCGCTCACGCAGCCACGCCAGCGCCTTCACGGTTCCCCGCGTCCCGGGGATGACGACGAGGTCGGCGTCGGCCAGCTCCTCCGGGCGGTCCACGAACCGCACCACGACGCCCGGTTCGGCGGCGAGCGCGTCGACGTCGGTGAAGTTGGACATCAGCGGGACGGCGCACACGGCGACGCGCAGCACGTCCTCCCCGACCGGGGGCGCGACGTTCGACTCCCGGACCGTGCCGCGCAGCGACACCCGCAGCCCGTCCTCCTCGTCGATGCCCAGCCCGTGCCGGAAGGGCAGCACGCCGTAGGTCGGCCGCCCGGTGAGCCCGAGCAGCATGTCGAGCCCCGGCTCCAGCAGGCTGACATCCCCGCGGAACTTGTTGACGAGGAACCCGGCGACGAGCGCCTGGTCCTCGGGGGACAGCAGGGCGACCGTCCCGAAGAAGGAGGCGAAGACCCCGCCACGGTCGATGTCACCGACGACGAGCACCGGGAGCCCGGCATTGCGGGCGATCCCCATGTTCACGATGTCGGTCCGCCGGAGATTGATCTCGGCGGGAGAACCCGCCCCCTCACAGATCACCGCGTCATACGTGCCCCGCAGTTCGGCGAGGCACTCCAGCACGGTCCCGAGAAGTCGCTGCTGCCGCCCCCCGTGATACCCACGCGCACTCATCTCGCCCACCGGCTTCCCCATGAGCACGACCTGACTGCTCTGGTCGCCCCCCGGCTTCAGCAGTACGGGGTTCATGAGCGCCGTCGGCTCGATCCGGCACGCCTGCGCCTGCATGGCCTGCGCCCGCCCGATCTCGGCGCCTGCGCGTGTGACGAAGGAGTTGAGGGACATGTTCTGCGCCTTGAACGGCGCGACCTTGACCCCCTGCCGCACCAGCCACCGGCAGATCCCGGCGGTGACGACACTCTTACCGGCGTCGGAGGTGGTCCCGGCGACGAGCAGCCCACCACCGAGGCTCCCGCCACTCATGAGGTACGCCCCTTCGTGTTCATGCGCCCGTTCATGCGTCTGTTCATGCTCGCGTTCGCGAGAAGCCGCCCGGCGACACTGACACCGAGGGCCAGCCAGGTGACGCGCCGCGACAGCCGTACGGCCCGTTCGACGTCGGGGACGGCGACGGCCCGCCCGGACTCCCCGTTGAGCACGGGCCGATGCTCGACCCGCCCCCCGTAGGACAGCGTCCCGCCGAGCCGAACCCCCAGCGCCCCCGCGAACGAGGCCTCCACGGGCCCGGCGTTGGGACTGGGATGGCGTCCGGCATCGGCGCGCCAGGCCCCGATGGCCCCGCGCGGATCACCGCCGGCGACGGCGGCGAGTACGGCGGTCAGCCGCGCCCCCGGCCACCCGGCGAGGTCGTCGAGCCGCGCGGAGGCCCATCCGTACCGCCGGTACCGCTGCGACCTGTGCCCGACCATCGCGTCAAGGGTGTTGACGGCCCGGAACCCGACCAGTCCGGGCACCCCGCCCAGGGCGCCCCAGACCAGCGCGCCCACCACGGCGTCGGAGGTGTTCTCGGCGACGGACTCGACGACGGCCCGTGCGATCCCGTCGGAGTCGAGGGCCTGCGGATCGCGTCCGCAGAGGTGGGGCAGTCGCTTCCGTGCCCCCTCGATGTCCCCGGTCTCCAGGTACCAGCCGACGGCCCGTGCCTCCCGGCCGAGGGAGGTACCGCCGACGACGGCCCAGGTCGCGGTGGCGGTGAGCGCGACGGAAGCGGCACGGGACGGACGTACGACACGACCGGCCGCCGCGGCGAGGGAGACGGCGCCTCCCACACACACGGCGGTGTGCAGCGCGCCCCACCCCCGGTGGTCCCGCCACAGCATCCGCTCGACGGCGCCGGCGGCCCGCCCGAACACGGCGACCGGATGCCCGCGGCGAGGATCGCCCAGGATCAGATCACCGAGGAGTCCGGCGGTGGCGCCGTACGCGAAGACGCGATCGGCACGCACCGGCTCAGCCGGCCGTGGGGTTGGGCAGCGACCTGGTGCTGTACCTCGAACGGCAGCCGAACATGGCGATATGTCCTCACTCAGGGTGTCCACGCCCTGGTTCGACGAGACCGGCGGCAAGAGTTCCTGGCTCCCGGGGTTACCTACCCCGGTGACAGTGGCGGGACCGCGCCGGATTCGCACCGGCTTCCTCTTCTGCCGCCGTACATGGCTCCGGCAGTCCACCACGGGCCCGGAACACCCGTCAACTTGCCGTTGACCTGGAAAGGAGGACTGTGCTGAGCCCCACACCACGACCGGATCGGGGCGACGAAAAACGCCCGCCCCGACCGTGACCACCGGTAGGGCGGCCACGGTCGGAGCGGGCGACGAGGAGGTGTCCGGGTGTCCGGCCGGATCAGGCCACGATCAGATAGATCCCGTACGCCACCACTGCCGTGCAGGCGGCGAAGCACGCGTACGCGCCGGTGACGGCCAGACCCGCCGACTCGCCCTGCGCGACCGCCCGTTCGCGGCGCGAGAGTCCGACGATACCGAGGGTGAACACGCCCACCATGGCCACGGTGATGACGAGGCTGACGCCGAAGACGGAGCCGAGGGCTGCCCAGTCGATCTTCATGTTGCTTCCTTCTGCTTCTCGCTACGACAGGCCCTGGTACCGGGAGCCGGACTCAGAGGGCCGTGGCCGACGGCTTGGCCGTGACCTCGGCCGGGGTCGGGATGGTCGCCGTCAGATCGTCGGCGATGGTGCCCGCCGGCGGCGGGGTCACAGCGGCGATGGCGGTCGTGACGATGCCCGCGGGTTCGGCGCTCCCAGCGTCCCCGGAGGGCTCGCCCTCGACGTGGTTGACGTTCGTGTGGTCGATCACCTCGCGGCGCGACACGACCCAGATCGCCGCACTCGACGTGATGAGGAAGACGGCCACCAGAGCCGTGCCCCAGTCGCCGAAGCCGGTGACGTACTCCGCCAGCGCGCCGACCAGGGCCGCGGCGGGCAGCGTCAGCCCCCAGGCCACGAACATCCGGGTCGCCGTCGACCAGCGGACCACGCCGCCCTTGCGGCCGAGGCCCGCGCCCATCACCGAGCCCGACACCGAGTGCGTGGTGGAGAGGGAGAAACCGAGGTGGGAGGAGGCCAGGATGACCGTCGCCGCGCTGGTCTGGGCGGCGAAGCCCTGCTGCGGCTGGAGGTCGGTCAGGCCCTTGCCCATCGTACGGATGATGCGCCAGCCGCCCAGGTAGGTACCGAGCGCGATGGCCATGCCCGCGGAGAGGATGACCCACACCGGGGGATCGGAGTCGGGGGAGACGGCGCCGCCGGCGACCAGGGCGAGGGTGATGATGCCCATCGTCTTCTGCGCGTCGTTCGTGCCATGGGCCAGCGACACCAGGCCCGCGGAGGCGATCTGGCCGACCCGGAAGCCCTTCTCCGCCGCCTTGCCCTCGGCCCGCTTGGCGCCGAGCGTGTACGACAGCCGGGTGGCCAGCATGGCCGCCATGCCCGCCACCAGCGGGGCGGCGATCGCCGGGATCAGCACCTTCGTCACCAGCACGTCGCCGTGGACGGCGCCCGTGCCCGCCGAGGCGATGGTCGCGCCGATCAGACCGCCCATCAGGGCGTGCGAGGAACTGGACGGCAGCCCGACCAGCCAGGTCAGCAGGTTCCAGAGGATCGCCCCGACCAGCGCGGCGAAGATCACCTCGGGACGGATACCGCTCTCGTCCACGAGGCCCTTGGAGATCGTGTTGGCCACCTCGACGGAAAGGAAGGCGCCCACGAGGTTGAGCACGGCCGACATGGCGACCGCGACCTTGGGCTTGAGCGCACCGGTCGAGATGGTGGTGGCCATCGCGTTGGCGGTGTCGTGGAAACCGTTCGTGAAATCGAACGCAAGCGCGGTGACGACCACGATCGCGAGGATCAGCGAGAAGCTTTCCATTTACCCAGATTTCTTCCGTACGGTATTGGCTCTTGGACCGTAGGTAACCTGGATGAACGGAAGGTGAACTGGTGGGGGATGCCGGGTGACCGAAAACGGAGCGCCGTTCCCCTGGAGTCGCAGGGCGGGCGGCGCCCGCCCTCGTCACCCCTTCGCGAACCGTTTGAGCTGGGCCGACGACCCGTTGAAGAGGTTCTGGTCGCCCGGCAGTGAGCCGCTGTTGTCGTACTGCCAGAACGTCCAGAACTTCCAGCCGCCGGACGGCAGGGTCCCTGGGTCGGACGCGTCGTAGCGGGCCAGCCACAGTGCGTGCTTCGAGGTGAAGGCGCTGCTGCTGTTCGTGCAGGTGTTCCACCAGTGGGCGGTCGTGTAGATGACCGGACGGCGGCCGGTCAGCCGGTCGACCTCGTCACTGAAGGCCGTGATCCAGCCGGCCATCTCCGCCTTGTCGAGGCCGTAGCACTTCTTCTTGCCGTACGGGTTGTACTCGACGTCGAGCGCGGGCGGCAGCGTCCACCCGTCCGCACGCCAGGCCCCGCCGTTGCGTACGAAGAACCGGGCCTGGGTGATGCCGGACGACTTGTCCGGCAGGGCGAAGTGGTAGGCCCCGCGGATCAGGCCGGCGGCGCGTGAACCGTCGTACTGCCGACTGAAGTACGGACTGCGGTAGGTGTGGGACTCGGTCGCCTTGATGTATACGAAAGTGGCGCCCTTCGCCTTCGCGGACCGCCAGTCGACGTCCTTCTGGTGCGACGAGACATCGTGCCCCTTCGGTTCGCCCGCCGCCGAGACCGGGACCTCCGTCAGGACGGTCCCTCCGATGGTGATCGCCGCCGCGGTGGCCGCGAGAGCGCGGGAACGGCGGCGGAAGGATCGAGGTAAGGGTCGGTGATCACGGGCCATGCGTCCCCCGGAATTGCTGCGCGCGTGACAAATCTCCAGGAGGCTACTGGAAGATCAACCGATTTCCTGCGTTCCCCGGCCAAAGCGCGCACACGCGCCGATGTACGCGCTTACGCGCCCTTACCGTCCCTGGAGTTGCCCCCTCCAGTGCCCTCGCCCGGCGTCGGCCCGGGACCGCGCCTGGCAGGATCGGGGCATGGCTGAGCGGCGACGGGACGAAAGCGACGTGCGGGACGACGTGCGGGGGGCGGGTACGGCACTTGGGCACGCCGGGTCCGACGAGACGGCGCGAGCCTGGGCCGGGCTCGTCGCGACGGCCCGCCGCACGGTGGCCGACGGCCTGGTGGTCGGCACCTCCGGCAACGTCTCCGTGCGTGTCGGGGACACCGTCCTGGTCACACCGTCCGGCGTGCCGTACGACCGGCTCACCCCCGGCGACATCGTCGGCGTCGACCTGACCGGCCGCCAGGTTCTCGGCACCCTGACCCCGACGAGCGAACTGCCCATGCATCTCGCCGTCTACCGCGCCACCGACGCCCGCGCCATCGTGCACACCCACGCCGTCCACGCGACCGCCGTCTCGACACTCGTGCGGGAGCTGCCGCTGATCCACTACATGGCGGGCGACCTCGGCGGCCCCGTCCGAGTCGCCCCGTACGCGACATACGGCACGGAGGAGTTGGCCGAGAACGTGCTCCGGGCCCTGGCCGATCGCGCCGCCTGCCTCCTCCAGAACCACGGCACGCTCGCCCACGGCGCCACCCTCGACCAGGCGTACGACCGCACCGCCCAGCTGGAGTGGATGTGCCGCGTCTGGCTGACGGCGTCCTCCCTGCCCGGACTGTCCCCGACGCTCCTGTCGGAGGAACAGGTGGGAGAGGCGGCGGAACGGCTCAAGGGGTACGGGCAGCGGGGGCAGTAGCGGGGGAGCGGCCTCACTCTCACCCCGTTCGCCCGCTTCTCCCACTGGCCGTCGGAGCGCTCCGCACGGAGACTGGGTCCGTGCGTCCAGTCACCGCGACGGCCGCTGCCGTCACCGCAGCCCTGGCAGCAGGCGCCGCCAGTGTCGCCGCCGGCCGCTACGCCAGCGACGCCGCCCTCAAGGTGCCCCCGGGCAGGCCCCTGCCCACCGAACCGCTGCTCACCGTGCACTCCACCGCCGCGGGCCGGGTCGTGCTCACGCGCGCCCTGGCCTCCCAGCGCCCCGGCACCTACGGCCTCGCCGGTGACGGAACCCACGCGGTCGTCGGTCCCGTCCTGGACCACGCGACCCACTCCGCGGACACCGTCGTACGCCGCCTCGAACGGGTCACCCACGGCACCCTGGAACCCCGCGACAAGGTCTGGCTCACCCCGAACGTGCACGTCGGCGACCCCGGCACCGCTCTCGGACTCGACCACCTCGACATCGAGATCCCCGGCGAGCTCGGCGCCCTGCCCGCGTGGTTCGTACCCGGGGCCCGCACCACCTGGGTGATCACCGTGCACGGCCTCGGCGCCACCCGCGAGCACGCCCTGAACGTGCTGCCGTTCCTGCATCGCCGGCGGTTGCCGGTCCTCGACCTCGCCTACCGGGGCGATCCCGGTGCTCCCCGGCCCCAGGACGGCCTCGGCCACCTCGGCGAGACCGAGTGGCGCGACCTCGACGCGGCGATCCGGTACGCCCTGAGCCACGGCGCCGAGCGCGTCGTCCTGTACGGCTGGTCCACCGGCGCCACCATGGCACTTCGGGCCGCCGCCCGCTCCGCGCTGCGCGACCGGGTCTCCGGGCTGGTCCTGGACTCGCCGGTGCTCAGCTGGGAGACCACCTTGCGCGCCCTCGCCACGGCCCGCCGCACCCCGGGCGCGCTGCTTCCGCTGGCCGTGCGGGCCGCCCAGGGCCGCACCGGGCTGCACGGTGGCTCCGAGGGACCCGCCGCCCAAGCCGCCGGCCCCGCCCGGCTCACCGTGCCGGCCCTGATCCTCCACGGGCCCGCCGACACGATCGCCCCGTGGGGTCCCTCCCGCCGGCTCGCGGCTCGCAGGCCCGACCTGATCACGCTGCACCAGGTCCAGGACGCTCCGCACGGCGCGATGTGGAACGCGGACCCGGCGACGTACGAGGAAACCCTGCGCCGCTTCCTGACCCCCCTGATGTAGGCGACCCGGCCGCCCGGCGGTCGACGGCCCCGGCCGGCGTCCACCGGGTATAACGCCTGGTCCGCAGCCCTTTGCCCACGCACCGCCGTACTGCACACCCCCTTCCGTTCAAGCCTGGACCACTGGCTAGAACACCCCCCTGAACCCCTACCCGAGCCCCCTCCCTCGGCCGGCCCTGTGGCCCGCCGTGGCATTCCGTTTGGGTTTTCGGACCGTCAACCGGAAGACTGCACCCGTGACGTCCCGTATCCCGCGCGACTCCAGGCTTCGACTTGTCCGCCCGCGACCCCTGGCCGCCGCCCCACGAGCGATGAACCAGCGGCGCTCGCGCCGCCCCGCCCCGCGTCCGCCCGAGGGGACACCGGCCCCGGCGGAACTGGCCAGAATGGCCCGCTCCGGTCTGGCCGGCGCGGCCCGCGTGGCCCGCTGGGCGGACCCCTCCCTGCGGCCCGGCCATGACGGAGGGTCCTCCGACGGCAGGGGCGCCCTGTCCGACGCCACCGCCGAACGGGCCGCCTCCGAACTGGGGCTGAGTCCGGATCAGGTCCGCCACGACTGGGACACCGCCCGGCTCGCCGGACTCGTCGAGGTGCACGGCGACATCGCGCGCCCCGGCTGGCGCCTGCGCGCCTGGAACCGCGACGACAGCGCCGTGCTGCGCGGCTGGGTCGCGCTCTTCGACGCCTGGTCGATCGCCCACCCGGAGGAGGCGGACCACGAGCCCGCCGCCGTCGCCGAGGTCGTCTCCGCGATGCCCCAGGTGCTCTCCTTCCTCCAACTGTCCGCGGGGCCCGTCCCCATGGAGCAGCTCCTGGACCTCCTGGAGCAGCGGGTCACGGAACTGCGCACCGAGCGCTGCGAGATCCCCTACGGCCCCCAGCCCGAGCCGGTGTCGCAGCAGCCCGAGGCGACTTCCGTCGAGGACACCCCGCTCGCTCCCCTCCTCGACTGGGCGCTGCACGCCCTGGCCTCCGTCGGCGCCCTCACCTACGGCGACGGCCACGCCACGCTCACCCCGCTCGGCAGCTGGGCGGTGTGGGTCAAGCTGGAGCAGATCTGCGTCGCCGCGCAGAGCCCGGCCGGCAACATCGAGCAGAACGCCGAGGACATGCTGCGCGGCTGCTCCCAGCTGCGTCCCAACGCGGCCCGCGCCGAGTACCGGGCCTGGCTCGCCGCCCGCCCCGTCGGCAGCGCGGTCGCCGAGCTAGTCGTCGCCGCCCGCGGTGAGGACGCCCTGCTGCGCGGTCTCGCCTTCGAGGCACTCCGGGTGGTCGGCGGCGCCGCCGAGCCCGAGGTGCGCGCCGTGACGGAGAAGACCCCGCTGCGGCCTTACGCCCTGCTGTGGCTGGCCGAGCACGACGGGATCGACCCCGAGGACGCCTACGAGGTGCTCACCCGCGAGGAGGCCACCTGGATGTGGGTCGACACCGCCGCGGCCGTCGCCGACCACGGCGAGGCGCCCCTGCTCGTGCGCCATCTGGAGTCCGCGGTGCAGCCGACCATCCCCGCGCTCCTCGACGAGGTGCGCGCGGTCGGCCACCCCCGCACCGTCCAGGTCCTGGTCGCCCTCGCCGCCGCCCACCCCGACCCGGCCCTCGCCAAGGCCGTACGCCGCGCCGCCTTCCAGGTGCACACCGGAGGCAACTAGGGCGGGCAGCCAGGCTCTGCCCGGGGCGGATGGAGAAGGTCAGGCCTGTATCTCGGGCGCGTATGTGCCGAAGCTCCAGATGTTGCCCTCGATGTCGCGTGCCATGTAGTCGCGCGAGCCGTATTCCTGGTCCGTCGGGGGCATCAGGATGTCCGCGCCGTGCTCCACGGCCTGCAGGTGGTGTGCGTCGACGTCGTCCACGACGACGTACACCCCGCACGGGCCCGCGTCCTTCATCGCCGTGTCGAAGACACCGCCACGGCCTTTCGAGCCGAGCATCACCGCGCCGTTGCCCTGCACCAGCTCGGCGTGCAGCACCGAGCCGTCCTCCCCCTCGTACACCGACGCCTCGGTGAAGCCGAAAGCCTCCGTGAGCTGCCGGATCGCCGCTTTCGCGTCCGCGTACACCAGTGTCGGGTAGACGCTGGGACGCCCGCCGCCCGTGCCTGCCATGCCCATCACACTCCCTGGGTCCCGCTGTCGGAAAACCGGAGACCGGACAACCGGAAACCGGAAACCGGAAACCGGAAAAAAACGGCCTGCGCCCAGTCTTGCACCGGCCACTGACAACGCCCTGGCAAGGCAGTCCCGCTCCCGTCCCGTCCCGCCCCGCTCAGCGGAACGTGTCGCAGCGGGCGGTGTCCCCCGTGTGGTACCCCTCGCGGAACCACTGCTGACGCTGCTTCGCCGACCCGTGGGTCCATGTCTCCGGTGTCACCCGGCCCTGGAAGCGCTCCTGGATGCGGTCGTCGCCCACGGCCGCCGCCGCGTCCAGGCCGTCCCGGATGTCGGCGTCCGTGAGGCTGGTGATCAGCGGGCGGCCTGTCGACTCGTCGTTCGTCGTGGTCGCGTGGTGGGCCCACACGCCCGCGTAGCAGTCGGCCTGGAGCTCCACCCGTACCGCGTTGCTCTTCGCGCCCGTACGGCCGTCCTGGGACCTGCCCAGGGTGCCCATGAGGTCCTGGACGTGGTGCCCGTACTCGTGCGCCACCACGTACGCCTGTGCGAACGGGCCGCCGTCGGTGCCGAACGTCGTCCGCAGCTCGTCGAAGAAGCCCAGGTCAAGATAGACCTTGCGGTCGCCGGGACAGTAGAACGGGCCCACCGCCGAGGTCGCCGTGCCGCAGGCGGTGGCCACCCGCTCGCTGAAGACCACGGTCGGCGACCGGGTGTACGTGTCCGGGCCGCGCGTGAACTCCGCGTCCCAGAAGTCCTGGACGCTGTTGACCACCGCCACGATGCGGCAGTCGTCCCTGGTGTTCGCGTCCCGGCCGGTACGGCAGGTCTGCTGCACCTGTGCGAGGGAGGAGGCGGTCGCCGTGGGCCCGTCGCCGCCTGAGGACAGGCCCAGCTGATCGGGGCCGACACCGAAGAACAGCCCCAGAAGGAGCGCGAGCAGGACGCCGATGCCACCCCCGACGGTCGCCCTGCCACCCGGGACCCGGCTGCCGCGTACGTCCTGCACCTCGGAGGTGTCGAGATCGGCGTCGTCGTCGAACTGCATGGCGTCATCCTGATACGCCGCCTGAGCTGCGGCGTCGGACGGAGGTCCGAACGGGGGACCCGTCTCGAACACCAGCACGCAGGGAAAGTGCTTGCACGACCCCGTTAGACTTGCCCCATGGCCATTCTCCTCGCGCATTAGACGGCGGGAACGTCCTCAGCCGCCCACCTTGCCAACAACCCCCGCCTGGAGTCTGTCCGTGATCTCCGCCTCCGGTATCGAGCTGCGCGCCGGTGCCCGTGTCCTCATCGAGTCCGCCACCTTCCGAATCACCAAGGGCGACCGCATCGGCCTGGTCGGCCGCAACGGCGCCGGCAAGACGACGCTCACCAAGGTCCTCGCGGGTGAGGGCATCCCCGCGGCGGGCCAGATCGCCCGCTCCGGCGAGGTCGGCTACCTCCCCCAGGACCCCCGCACCGGCGACCTGGACGTGCTGGCGAGTGACCGTATCCTCTCCGCCCGCGGCCTGGACACCCTGATCCGCAAGATGCGCGAGAACGAGCAGCGCATCGCCAACGGCTCGGGTGCCACACGCGAGAAGGCCATGCGGCAGTACGAGCGCCAGGAGACTGAGTTCCTCACCAAGGGCGGCTACTCCGCGGAGGCTGAGGCTGCCACCATCGCCGCGGCGCTCAATCTGCCCGACCGGGTGCTCGGCCAGCCCCTGCACACGCTCTCCGGCGGTCAGCGCCGCCGTATCGAGCTGGCCCGCATCCTGTTCTCGGACGCGGACACCCTGCTGCTCGACGAGCCGACCAACCACCTCGACGCGGACTCCATCGTCTGGCTGCGCGACTACCTGAAGACCTACCGCGGTGGCTTCATCGTGATCTCCCACGACGTCGACCTGGTCGAGACGGTCGTCAACAAGGTGTTCTACCTGGACGCCAACCGGGCCCAGATCGACGTCTACAACATGGGCTGGAAGCTCTACCAGCAGCAGCGCGAGGCCGACGAGAAGCGCCGCAAGCGCGAGCGCCAGAACGCCGAGAAGAAGGCCGCCGCGCTGAACGCGCAGGCCGACAAGATGCGGGCCAAGGCCACCAAGACGGTCGCCGCGCAGAACATGGCCAAGCGCGCCGACCGGCTGCTCGCCGGGCTCGACGCGGTACGGGTCTCCGACAAGGTCGCCAAGCTGCGTTTCCCGGAGCCCGCGCCCTGCGGCAAGACCCCGCTCATGGCGGAGGGCCTGTCGAAGTCGTACGGCTCCCTGGAGATCTTCACCGACGTCGACCTGGCCATCGACAAGGGCTCCCGCGTCGTCATCCTCGGCCTGAACGGCGCCGGCAAGACGACCCTCCTGCGGCTGCTCGGCGGCGCCGAGAAGCCCGACACCGGAGAGGTCATCGAGGGCCACGGCCTCAAGCTCGGCTACTACGCGCAGGAGCACGAGACCCTCGACCCCGAGCGCTCGGTCCTGGAGAACATGCGCTCCGCCAACCCCGACCTGGACCTGGTCGAGGTGCGCAAGACGCTCGGCTCGTTCCTGTTCTCCGGCGACGACGTCGACAAGCCCGCCGGCGTCCTCTCCGGCGGCGAGAAGACCCGCCTCGCGCTCGCGACCCTCGTGGTCTCCTCCGCGAACGTGCTGCTCCTCGACGAGCCGACGAACAACCTCGACCCGGCCAGCCGCGAGGAGATCCTCGGCGCGCTGCGCACGTACAAGGGCGCCGTCGTCCTCGTCACCCACGACGAGGGCGCCGTGCACGCGCTCCAGCCGGAGCGGATCATCCTGCTGCCGGACGGCGTCGAGGACCTGTGGGGAGCCGACTACGCGGACCTGGTGGCCCTCGCCTGAGGCTCTTCGGTGCTCATGGTCGCTTGATCGAATCGCTGATCCACTTCCTCTGGATCATTCGGCCGATCCGTGATCCATCATCTGAGTGAGATCTCCTCATACCGAGGTGTGTCCTACATTCATTTCGCGGCCGGGCCCTTCGTCGACAAGGGCCCGGCCGTCGCGCGTTCCTGACCAGGCACTTCGCGGAACAACTCGTTCGGCCGTACGGACAAGCCTGTGCGGAATCAGTGATTCCACTTGTGGGGACACGCTCCTGTCGTCAAAACCTTGTCGCACGGACCTTGCCGAATGGGTGGCCATGAGGCGCTCGAGGGGTGATCATGAGAGGACCAGAGCGCACTTCCGCACGAGGAGGCACGGGTGGCCGAGACTCTGAAGAAGGGCAGCCGGGTAACCGGCGCCGCGCGCGACAAGCTCGCGGCAGACCTGAAGAAGAAGTACGACTCCGGTGCGAGCATTCGAGCGCTGGCCGAAGAAACCGGTCGCTCGTATGGCTTCGTACACCGGATGCTCAGCGAGTCGGGCGTCACGCTCCGTGGCCGGGGCGGGGCGACACGGGGCAAGAAGGCCACTTCGGCCTGATCCCCGACGACTCGTCGGTTTCGATGGTGACCACCCGGTCGGTCTGCTGACCGGCCGGGTGGTTACTGTGCAGTCACTTAGGTGCGTCCCGTAAGGGGCACGCATCTGATCCGACCGCACTCATCGGAGGCGCCCCATGGCTTCGTTCGACCAGGACGTTGTTGGTCAAGGTCCCGAGGTTCCCGTACTCGACAAGGACGGCGTACGACTCACCGTCGACGACGCGGTCGCCACGGTGACGCTGACCAACGCCGCCAAGCGCAACGCGCAGAGCCCCGCTCTGTGGCGGGCGCTGGCCGAAGCGGGCCGGCTGCTGCCGGGCACCGTGCGTGTCGTCGTGCTGCGCGCCGAGGGCAGGTCGTTCTCGGCCGGACTCGACCGACAGGCGTTCACGCCCGAGGGGTTCGACGGCGAGCCGTCGTTCATCGAGCTCGCGCGCAGCGACGACGCCACCCTGGACGGCACCATCGCCGAGTACCAGGAGGGCTTCACCTGGTGGCGGCGCAGCGACCTCGTGTCCATCGCCGCCGTCCAGGGACACGCCGTCGGCGCGGGCTTCCAGCTCGCCCTCGCCTGTGACCTGCGCGTCGTCGCCGACGACGTGCAGTTCGCCATGCGCGAGACCAGCCTGGGCCTCGTCCCCGACCTGACGGGCACCCATCCGCTCGTCGGCCTCGTCGGCTACGCCCGCGCGCTGGAGATCTGCGCGACCGGCCGCTTCGTCCAGGCCGAGGAGGCCGTGAACACGGGCCTCGCCAACATCGCCGTGCCCGCCGAGCGGCTCGACGACGCCGTACGCGAACTGTCGGCCGCGCTGCTCGCCGCGCCCCGCGACGCCCTCGTCGAGACGAAGGCGCTGCTGCGCGGCGTCCAGGGCCGGACGTACGACGAACAGCGCACCGCGGAACGCGCCGCCCAGGCCCGCCGACTGCGGGACCTGGCGGGCGTCGGCGACTGACCCCCGCCCGCACCCGCTCATGAGGGGCCGCTGTCGGTGGGCGGCGGCCCCTGGTTTTCGTCTGTGGCGCACCTGTCCGCCGCTCGAACCGAGCGGCACGGCGGCTCAGGGCGCGGTCGCCGACGCCCGTTTCGCCTGCCTGCCGCATCCCCGGCGCGCGTTCGCCCGACCCCGCCTACTGTGGGCCGTGGAGGACGACCGAAAGGGATGTACGGCGATGACCGACATGACCCGGCGGAACAGGCCAGAGCAGCCCGGGAACGAGGGCGACGACCCGTCGGCCGACCCGCTCCTGAAGACGAACGTCACCAGACGCGGCGGTGGCGACCCCGCCGGCCGGGGGCGCACCACGATCGCCGACGGAGTCGTCGAGAAGATCGCCGGGCTCGCCGCCCGTGACGTCCTCGGCGTGCACGCCATGGGCAGCGGCCTGTCCCGGACCTTCGGCGTGGTCCGTGACCGGGTGCCGGGCGGTGCCTCGAAGTCCGTCAGCCGCGGCGTGAAGGCCGAGGTCGGTGAGGTGCAGACGGCCCTCGACCTGGAGATCGTCGTCGAGTACGGCGTCTCGATCGGCGACGTCGCCCGGGCCGTGCGCGAGAACGTCATCGCGGCCGTCGAGCGCATGACCGGCCTGGAGGTCGTCGAGGTCAACATCGCGGTGACGGACGTCAAGCTGCCCGAGGAAGAGGAAGAAGAACCCGAACCCCGGCTGCAGTGACGGATTCGGGGCATCGGAATGGGACCGGAAAAGGACCGGGAAGGCAGGGCAGCATGAGCATCGCCGTGATCGGCATGATCGCCGGAATGGCGCTGGGATTCGCCGGGTACTTCGGCGGCTTCGGCGCGTTCCTCCTGGTGGCGGCCCTGGGTGCCCTCGGCTTCGTCGTCGGCCGGTTCCTGGAGGGCGACCTGGACCTGGGCGACTTCTTCCGCACCCGCGACGACCGACGGCGCTGACGTCCCGTGGTCGAGGAGCAGTCCGGTGAGGAGCGGTCTGGACAGACCCGTACGCCCGGCAGGGCACCGGGGGCCGTGCCGCCGGGCGATCGCGGCGCCACCCGGATCGCCGACCGGGTCGTCGCGAAGATCGCCGCGCAGGCGGCCCGCGAGGCGCTGGCCGAGCTGCCCCCGGACGCGGTCCCTCCGCACGCCACGGTCGTCGTCCACCACGACAGGGCCCGCGTCCGCGTGAGCCTCGAACTCCCTTATCCCTCCGATATCGGTGGCCAGTGCGCGACCGTGCGTGATCGGGTCACTTCGCGGGTACACGGGCTGGCGGGAATGGATGTGCCGGAGGTCGCTGTGGAGATCGAGCGGCTGCACCTGACACCGCCGCACGCTGCGGCACCAGGGAAGGCACAGGGGAGGACGCGATGAGTGAGCCCCAGGACTTCGACGGCTCCGGGAACACCCAACGACTGCCAGTACTGGAGAAAACGAAAGACGCGGAGAACGACACCACGGGACCGGGGCGATCCTCGGCCGCCCCCGTCCACGACCCACTGCCCACGCTCGACGACACGTACGACGCCCCCGGCCACCGCTTCTGGTCGGCGCGCCGGATCCCCGCGGCCATCCTCGCGCTGCTGCTCCTCTTCGGCGCGGGCGCCTTCCTCTACGACATCACCGCCGTACGCGCCAACCGCTCCGCCATGAGCTGGCGCAGGTCGCTGGCAAGGCAGCTCGCGCAG
Source organism: Streptomyces sp. SID12488 (assembly GCF_010548275.1). Lineage (GTDB taxonomy): Bacteria > Actinomycetota > Actinomycetes > Streptomycetales > Streptomycetaceae > Streptomyces. The sequence goes on along the minus strand of NZ_JAAGLT010000019.1, from coordinate 51,542 downwards.
CGCCCTCTCGACGACACCTGGGTCCTGGTCGGCGCCGGCATCGCCGTGGTCCTCGGCGTCTGGCTGCTCGTCCTCGCCGTCACCCCCGGCCTGCGCGGCGTCCTGCCGATGCGGCGCACCCACGCCGACGTCCGGGCGGGCCTGCACCGAGCCGCCGCCGCGATGGTGCTGCGCGACCGGGCTGTTGAGGTGTCCGGCATCCAGTCGGTTCGGGTCCGGATGACCCGTACCAGGGCCGACATCCGCGCGGTGTCCCACTTCCGCGAACTCGACGACGTACGGGCCGACCTGGACGACGTGCTCACCGACGCGATCAGGAGCCTCGGCCTGTCCCGGCCGCCGGCCCTGTCGGTGCGCGTTGCCCGCGCCGGCCGGAAGGGGTGAGGACGGATGCCGCGCATCGTCAACCGCGTACTGCTGGGGCTCACGGGCCTGGGCCTGATCGTCATCGGCGGCTCGGTCCTGGCCGTGGGGCTCGGCAGCCGATGGCCGACGTGGTGGATCCACGACGACCGCCACGACGTACTGCTGAGCAACGCCGAACGGACCCACTACCGGGACGCGGGCTGGTGGTGGCCGGCGGTACTCGCCGTCCTGGCCGCGCTGGTCCTCCTGTCCCTGTGGTGGCTGGCCGCCGTGCTCCGCCGACGCCGCCTCACCGAGGTGCTGGTCGACACGGGCGACGGGGAGGGCGCTCTGCTGCGAGGCCGGGCCATGGAGAACGCGATCGCGGGAGAGGCGGCCCGTCTGGAGGGCGTGCAACGAGCCCATGTCACCCTGTCAGGCCGCCGTACAGCCCCCGAGGCCCGGATCCAACTCCTCCTGCAGCCGCACGCGGCCCCGGGCGAGGCGGTAGCCCGTCTCACGACGGAGGCGTTGGCCAACGCCCGCGACTCGGCGGGCCTCAAGTCGCTGCCGACCGAGGTGGGTCTGCGGGGCGCGAAGCACTCGGCGGAAAGGGTGAGCTGAGCCGCGGCTCCCGGGAGGTCCGTTGTCAGTGGGGCGTGTCAGAGTCTGGGCATGCTCGAGATCGTGGTGAAGACGGAGAACGGGGAGCGGCACGTCCGTGTGTCCGCGGAGGAACTGGCCGGGCTGGTGCGGCGGATCGGCGGTGCCGGTGACCGGTTCCTGGTGGTCCAGCGGATACCCGACCTGCCCGACGTCTTCGCCCAGGTCTGGCACGAGGCCGGCGGGGACTACACGCTGGAGCACCGCGACGGTACCGCCGACCGGCACTTCCAGGTGCTGGTCGACGGTCCCGAAGGCGTGATCGGGGCGATGACCGGCTGGGCCCGGCAAGAGTCCGGGTGGCGCAATGATCCGGCCTGGTCGCCGGTGGACATGGGCCCCACCCGCGAGGTGCCGCCGCTCGACCTGGACGAGGGCGAGCGCGGGGACTTGGCGAAGCGCGTCCGTGAGGCGCTGGTCGGCGGCTACGCGGACCGTGCCGAACTGGCGGAGCTCGCCGAGGAGTACCTGGTCACCGCGGACCGTCGGCCCGTGTCGCGTGAGCAGGCGGCGGCGCTGGCCGACCGGATGTGGCTGGAGCGCGTCGCGGAGCAGGCCGAATGGAAGGGCGAGACAGACCCGGAACGACTCACCCGCGCGTTCACCGCCCTGCGGGAGGCCGGTATCACCGCCCGCGAGAACTTCACCTGCTGCCGCGGCTGCGGCCGGTCCGAGATCGGCGCCGAAGGCGGGACCGACGCCCGTGGCTTCGTCTACTTCCACTCCCAGTGCACGGACTCCGCCGCGGCCGGCCACGGACTGACACTCCTCTACGGAGGTTTCGACGGCTCGTCCGAGACCACCGCGGCCATCGGACACGAGGTCGTGGCCGCCCTGGCAGCGGCCGGTCTCCAGGCCGACTGGGACCGTGACCCCGACCGGGCCATCACCGTCAGCCCCCTGGAATGGCGCCGCCGTCTGGTCGGCTAGAGATCGCCTCCAGAGCCGATCAGGCCGGTGCCTCGCTCCGGTGGCCTGCGCCGACGCTGGCGGTCTTGGGGCCACCCGCTCCGCTGCCGGTGATGGCCGACGAGGAGGCGGGCCCCGGGCCCAGGGCGTCGCGGACGGCGGTCAGGATGTCCTCGGTGCCGGCGCCGATCGCTCGCGCCGCGGAGGTGAAATCGCGGGCCAGAGTGGTGAGTTGGTTGGTATCGAGCGGGTGCGGCCCGGACGGGAGCGCAGCGACCCGGGTGCCCGCGCCACGGCGGGTGCGGATGAGTCCGGCGGCCTCCAGCTCGTGGTAGGCCCGGGCCACGGTGCCCGGCGCCAGATCGAGGTCGACGGCGAGCTGGCGCACGGTCGGCAGGCGCTCACCCTCGGCCAGGCGGCCGGTGCGGATCAGCGCGGCCAACTGGGCGCGGATCTGCTCGTACGGCGGTACCTGGCTGGTGGTGTCGACGCGGACGGCGGGGTCACTCATCGTCGAGGACCCCGTCCTCGGCGGTCTCGTCGTCGACCGCCCGGGGCGCCACCACCGTGACCAGCGACCATCCGAAGGTGAACAGGCCAAGAAGGCCCAGGGGGCAGAGCGCCACTATGGTGGCGGCGCCCAGCGGGCCGGCGCAGGCCTTCTCGGTGAGCGCGACGAAGATCATCACCACGACGAGCAGCACCTGGGTCGACACCAGTAGCCCCCAGGCTCCGGTGATCGCCCACGCGCGGTCGCGGCGCTGCTGGTCGTCGCCCGGGCCGTGGGCGATACGGCGCAGGGCCCAGACACAGACGGGGGTGCCGACGGCGAGGGCGGCGAACATCGGGCCGCTGTAGTACAGGCCGGGCCAGGGCCCGAGGGATGTGCGCAGCCCTTCGCAGGTGATGGTGAGGACATGCCCCGCTCTGACTGTCCGGTCGGGGTCGGAGGAGGCCGTGACCGCACCGATCACCAGCAGGGTGACGAGGGACGCTGCCTGCAGAAGAAGCAGGGGCGCCATCCGGGGCGGTACCTGGTCCCGGACCAGGCGCGGGGCGAGACTCGCGGTGCGCACCGCTTCCTGGGGACGCAGGGTCAGGGCGTCGCCGAGCAGGACACCGCCCACCGCACACAGGCCGAAAGCCGTGATGGCGAACACGAGGGGCATCGCGATGTCGCCGCTGTGCATCGCGATCAACTGCTGTGCGACCACGATGCCGATGGCCAGACCGGACCAGCGGGCGTAGTACTCGGCGTGGTCGAGGAACCGGGACTGAATTGGAACGGTGTCGAGCATATGGAGATCCCCCCGGATCGTCTTGTATCAAGCAGTGGATACAAGATGCCCGGGCCGGGATCTTGTGTCAAATGCTCAGTACAAGATGAACAAGGGGAAGAGGTGCTTAGCGGTGCTCAGGGAGACACATCGGCCTGAGGCACGCTCGGCGGCGAGTCTCCTTCCCGGTGTTCGGGTCGCGTGCCGGGCAGCGTGCACCGGCTGACGTCGGGGCTGTCGGGCCCGCCTCGCCCCGTTGTCAGCACCAGGACCTCGTCCTCGGCGTTCCAGACGCGCCGTAGGGACTTGGTGGGGCACAGCTGCACGCTGTCGTGGGGGCGGAGCGTGTGCGGGTCGTGGACGCGGTAGCCGATCGCGCATTCGCCGCGTCCCAGCGCTGCCGCGACCACGGTGGCGAAGGAGGCTTCCCGGTCGGGCAGCACATAGTGGTCGGCTGTGCGCAGGGCGAGTGCTCCGCCGCGCACGGCGAAGATCTCCTCGAACACGGCGGCCAGTTCGGGGTTGTGCACGATCTGTGCCATCAGCAGGGCGGTGAGTTCTCCGCGAAGGACGACGTCGGACGCGCGGCCGAGCGGGGCGACCCTCCGGCTGCGGTGGTCGCGCATCTCGGCCACGACGGGCAGTACCCGGTGTGTCCTCTCCTCCCAGGACCGGAGGGTCAGCATGCTCAGCAGCGTCCGGTCGTCGGACCGTTCGGGACAGGTCTCCTGGTCCGCTCCGAGGGCGATGACACTGTCGTAGGCGCGGAGGTCGAGGCCGCCGAGGGTCTCGGGGGCGGCCGGGTCACCGGTTCGGTGCGCGAGGCGCAGCGCCGAGGGGTCTTCGAGGCCCGGGGTCCAGTCCGGTGGGGGGACGGCGTCCGCGGCGGTGACCACGTCGAGGACGGAGCCCGGCCGGGCGGTCCGGCGGAGGATGTCCACGATCAGCGGGGCCCGGCGGTTCCATCCCAGGAGCAGCAGCCGTGCGGGAGGGCCGGGCCGTGGGCGGGGTGGTGCCATGGCCGTGGTGTCGACCCGCGCGCGGGAGTCGGTGAGCGGGACGGGGCTGTCGTCGTGGGCGACGGTCACCAGCCGGTCCCCCGGTTCCAGCACGGTCCCCGGCGCCGGAGTGAGCAGCGGAGGGCCGTCCGCCCGCAGGAGTCCCACCACGCAGGACGCCTCCAGGCGCAGCGCCACGTCCTCGAAGGACAGTCCCGCTGCCTGCGGGATGTCGCTGACGTGGAACTCGGCTCCGGAGAAGTCCAGCAGGTCGCGCAGCACCGACGGCATCCCCGGGTGCCCGGCGGACTGGAGAAGCAGCCGCGCGGTGGTCCGGTCGGTCTCCAGGACGGTGCCGCGCGGTCCGGCGGCGAGCCGCGCGGCCGGCAGATAGCGCCCGTCGCATACGGCGGCCACCACGCGCGGGCCGTTCTCGGCGTGGACCAGGGTGCGCAGTGCCAGCAGGGTCCGTACGACCGTCAGGTCGCCGTCGGTGTCCTCGACGGGCAGTACCGTCACCGTCCGTGCCGTGCCCGGGGTGACCAGGGCCAGGGCGTCGGGGTCGGTCGGCGATCCGGTGCGGCATTCCAGGCGGACGCCGACGGCGGCTCCCAGAGCGGTGGTGAGGGCCGTTTCCATGACGGCCGGGTCCCGGTCCGCGAGGACGGTGATCACATGCCGGACGCCGACGGGGCGTGCGGCGATCAGCTCGGCGACCAGGGGGAAGACCTGGTCGGACCAGCCGAGGACCACCGTGTGGTCGTGTTCCAGGATCCGGGAGCGCCCTCGTCTCAGTTCCGTGAGCCGGTCTCCCAGGCCGGTGGTGACGACTCCGACGACCGTCGACACGCACAGCAGGGCGATCAGGCCGAGCAGTACGGACAGCAGCATGCGCAGGGGTGCGCCGGTCGCGGCGCCGAGGCGCAGGGTCTCCGCGCTGGTGCGCCATACCTGGGTGAGCCGGCCGGACAGGGAGTGCGGGGCGGCGGGGTCCGTCCACACCAGCAGGGCGCTGACGGGGACGACGATCGCCAGGCAGCACAGGGCGAGCCAGCCGAGCAGGGTTGTGGTGCTGCGGGCCAGTGTCCTGTCGAACAGGTAGCGCGTCCGGTGGTGTAACGGAGTTCGTTCCTGTCGCCGTTCCACATAAGCCCCCTGATCCCCGTGCCCGCCTCCGGAAGTCGAAGCGTGCCGGTCCCACCGTCCGCGACACGCCGCTCCACCGGGATCTTCATCCTTTCGGGCAGCGACACGGGCCCAAACCCGGGCGAGGCCGGACGAGGAGGAAGAAGCTCAGAACCCGTGCCGCATCCCCCCGTCGACAGGCACCATGACCCCCGTCAGATAGCTCGCCGCAGGCGACAGCAGAAACGCCGCCGTACGCCCGAACTCCTCCGGCCTGCCATATCGCCGCAGCGGAATCCGCGACTCGTTGGCGACCCGGGTCGCCCCGGGATCCGCGGACAGCCCGTCCAGCTCGCGCACGCGATCCGTGTCGATGCGCGCCGGCAGCAACCCCACCACCCGGATCCCGCGCGGCCCCACCTCGTCCGCGAGGGACTTGGCGAACCCGGCGAGCCCCGGCCGCAGGCCGTTGGAGATGGTCAGCCCCGGAATCGGCTCATGCACCGACCCGGACAGCACGAACCCGACGACCCCGCCCGCCTCCAGCTCCGACACCGCCGTACGGGCCAGCCGTACCGCGCCCAGGAACACCGAGTCGAACGCGGCCCGCCACTGCTCGTCCGTGTTGTCGGCGACGAACCCGGGCGCCGGCCCGCCCACGCTGATGAGGATGCCGTTGAAGCGCCCGAAGTGCTCGCGGGCCGCCGCGACGAGCCGCTGCGCGATCTCCGGGTCGGAGTTGTCAGCGGCAACGCCCACCGCACCCGGGCCCAGTTCGGCCGCGGCCTCCGCGACCGTCTTCTCGTCCCGCCCCGTGATGACCACCTTCGCGCCGTCGGCGACGAGTTCACGCGCGGCGGCGTTGCCCAGCCCACGGGTGGCTCCGGTGACGACGTACACCCGGTCCTTCAGTCCAAGATCCATGGTCCCTATCCTGCCTGCTCGTCGCCGTACAGGGCGAGGGCTGTGTTGACGAGGCCGATGTGGCTGAACGCCTGGGGGAAGTTGCCGAGCTGGCGGTCGGCGACCGGGTCGTACTCCTCCGCGAGGAGCCCCACGTCGTTGGTGACGCCGACCAGGCGTTCGAAGAGCGCGCGTGCCTCCTTCGTACGGCCGATCATGTGCAGGGCGTCCGCCAGCCAGAACGAGCAGGCCAGGAACACACCCTCGTCACCGGGCAGCCCGTCGACCACGGGACCGTCCGTGCTGTAGCGGCGTACGAAGCCGTTGTTCCCCAGTTCCTCACTGACGGCGTCGATGGTGCCGACGATCCTTGGGTCGTCCGCGGGCAGGAAGCCGACGCGGGGCAGGAGCAGCACGGCGGCGTCGAGTTCGCGGGAGCCGTAGAACTGCGTGAACGTGTTCCGCTCCGGGTCGTACCCGCGTTCGCACACCTCCTGGTGCACCTCGTCGCGCATGGCCCGCCAGCCTTCGAGGTCGCCGCCGCTGAGCTTCGGGTTGAGTTCGAGCTGACGCACCGCGCGGTCCGCGGCCACCCAGGCCATCACCTTCGAGTGCACGAAGTGCCGGCGCGGGCCGCGCACCTCCCACAGCCCCTCGTCGGGCTGCCGCCACGCCGTCCGGAGGAACTCCATCAGCGCGACCTGCACCCGCCACATGTGCGGCTTCGACGGCAGCCCCGAACGCCGGGCCAGCGCCAGCGAGTCGATCACCTCGCCGTACACGTCGAGCTGGAGCTGCCGTACGGCCGCGTTGCCGATCCGCACCGGGGCCGAGCCCGCGAAGCCGGGCAGCCAGTCCAGCTCGAACTCGGGCAGCCGGCGCTCACCGGCGAGCCCGTACATGATCTGGAGGTCAGCCGGGTCGCCCGCGACCGCCCGCAGCAGCCAGTCGCGCCAGCTCTCGGCCTCCTCGTGGTAGCCCGCCGACAGCAGGGCGTTCAGGGTGAGCGTGGAGTCGCGCAGCCAGCAGTAGCGGTAGTCCCAGTTGCGCACACCGCCCAGCTCTTCGGGGAGCGAGGTGGTGGGGGCGGCCACGATGCCGCCGGTCGGCGCGTACGTCAGCGCCTTCAGGGTGATCAGCGAGCGCACGACGGCGTCCCGGTGTGGCCCGTCGTAGGTACAGCGCGCCGACCAGTCCTGCCAGTCCGAGACGGCCGTGTCCAGCGCCTCGTACGGGTCGACGAACGGAGGATGCGGCTCGTGCGAGGGATGCCAGGTCAGCACGAACGCGACCCGCTCGCCCTCGGCGACGGTGAACTCCGAGTACGTGGTGAAGTCCCGGCCCCAGGTGCGCACCCCCTCGTCGGTGCGCAGCCACACCGAGTCCGGCCCCGCGACGGCCACCCGGTGCCCGTTGACCCGGCGCATCCACGGTACGACCGACCCGTAGTCGAACCGCAGCCGCAGCGTGCTGCGGACGGTCACCTCACCGCGTACGCCCTCGACGATCCGTACGAGATCGGGGGAGCGGTCGCGCTGGGGCATCAGGTCGGTGACGCGTACCGCGCCCTCGTCGGTCTCCCACTCGGTGTCGAGGACGAGGGTGCCGGGCCGGTAGGCGCGCCGGGTGCAGCGATCGGCGCCCTCCGGGGCGATCCGCCAGTGCCCGTTGCGCTCGTCGCCGAGCAGCGCGGCGAAACAGGCGGCCGAGTCGAAGCGGGGCAGACAGAGCCAGTCTACGGAACCGTTCATGCCGACGAGCGCGGCGGTCTGGTGGTCGCCGACGAGGGCGTAGTCCTCGATACGGGGGATACGGGGGATACGGTCATTCTTATGGGGGTGCACGACGTGCAGGTTCCCGCTGTGGGGCCCCGGCATTCGGGCGAGATCGTCCTGTCACCGCCGAGAATCCCCGGTTACGTCACACGGCCGGTCGCGTCACACGGCGGCGGGCTCGGCGTCCGGCGAATTCTGTGCCTCCCGCGCCGCCGCCTCGGCCTCCGCCCGGTCCCGGCGCTCGCGGCGCACGAGGATCACCCAGCCCAGGGGGACACCCGCGGAGAACAGCCACCACTGGATGGCGTAGGCGTAGTTCAGCGCGGCGTTCTCGTCGCCGGGTCGGCCCAGCAGCTCAGGGGTGCTGCCCTTCGGTTCGGGCGTCGTCAGCACGATGTAGCCGCCAAGCACCTCGGTGCCGAGCCGCCGGGCCTCCTGCTCGCTGTTGATCAGCATGACCTGCCGGTCCGGCAGCCCTTTGAGGTCCTTGATGCCACTCGCCGCGGTCGTCTCGGCGGGCATCAGGCGGCCGGTGACGGTGATCTCGCCCTTCGGGGGCGCCGGGATAGTGGGGAACGCGGTCTGGCTCGGCCCGTCCGAGGGGATCCAGCCCCGGTTGACCAGCAGGACCTTGCCGTCGTCGAGGACGAAGGGGGTCAGAACGTGGTAGCCGACCTCGTCGTCGGAGTTGGTACGCCGGCGGACGACGACCTCGTCGTCGGTGTCGAAGCGACCCTTCGCGCTGACGGTGTGGTAGCGCTCGCCGGTGGTGACGGTGTGTCCTGGGGAGGTCAGCTTCTCCACCGGCACCGGCTCGGCGGACAGCGCGTCGGCGACCAGCTGGTTGCGGGTGCTGCGCTCTTCGTAGCGGTGCATCTGCCAGATGCCCAGCCTGATCATCGTGGGGATGAGGACGAGGGCGACCAGCGTGAGGATCACCCACTGCCGGGACAAGAGGAAGCGGTACACCCCACTGACGGTACAACTCGCCCGTGGGGTGCAATCAGGGGGGTACGGACTCGGACGAGGACCCGCTCGGGCCCTCGCAGGCCTCCTCAGACCCTGTCGATGATCCCCACCCTCCCCTCCGCGCGTGCGCAGTGCGCCCCGCAGTACCAGTGGCCCTCGGCCTCGACGCCCTGCCCGATGATCTGGACCCGGCAGTGCTCGCAGATGGGCGCCATCCGGTGGATCGCGCAGGCGAAGCAGTCGAAGACGTGCACCGACCCCTGCGCGTGCACCTCGAAGGTCATCCCGTAATTGTTCCCGCAGACTTCACAACTGGCCATGCGCCACAGGGTGGGCCGTCGGTGGCGCCCGAGCGGGATGGCGCCGGGCGAGTCGGGCGCCAATCACCCGTCCGTACGGTCGTGACGGTCACACACCTGCCGCGGGTTCCACGTCCCGCAGCAGCTGCCCGAAGGCCGCCTCGTCGACGACCGGTGTGCCGAACTGCTGGGCCTTGACCACCTTCGAGGTCATGGAGTCGGGGTCGTTGGTGACGAGCAGGCTGGTCAGCCGGGACAGGCTCGTCGCGACATGCAGCCCTGCCTCGACGGCCCGGTCCTCCAGCAGGTCGCGCTCGACCGAGGTGTCCCCGGAGAACGCCACCCGCATGCCCTGCCTGAGCGGTTTGCCGTCCTCGTACCGCCCCGGGTTGGGGTACGGACACGCGGGCCGCTTGCGGGACGGCCGCCAACTGGTCGGCTGGTAGCCCCCGGAGCCTCCGTAACCACCGGAGGCCTGCCGCCCGATCTGCGGCCGGGTGGCGCCGGTCGCCGGCGACGACCACTCCGTCAGCGCCCGGCACTCCAGCAGCGGCAGCCGTACGCCACCCCGGGCCGCCGCGTGCAGACTGGGCCGGAACGCCTCGGCGAGCACCCGCGCGTCGTCCAGCGCGTGGTGGGCCCGCTGCTGGACCACCCCGAAGTGCGCAGCGAGTGTCTCCAGCTTGTGGTTGGGCAGCGGCAGCCCCAGCTCCTTGGACAGCGCGATGGTGCACAGCCGCTGACGCACCGGCGCCTCGCGCTCCGCGCGCGCGTACTCCCGGGCGATCATCGACCAGTCGAAGACGGCGTTGTGCGCGACGAGCACGCGGTCGGCGAGCCGGGACGCGAACTCCTCGGCGATGTCCACGAAGAGCGGGGCGCCCTCCAGGGCGTCACCCGTCAGCCCGTGGATCCACACCGGCCCCGGATCCCGCTCCGGGTTGACCGTCGTGTACCAGTGGTCCTCGACCTCACCGCGCGCGTCCAGCCGGTAGACGGCGGCGGAGATTATCCGGTCGTCCCGGGACAGACCGGTCGTCTCGACGTCAACGACCGCGTATCCCTGGGGATATGCGGTCGGCCACGGGGCGGGGGACGGCGTGGGCGTCAGGTCTTCGAGCATGGTCCCAGAGAATACGGGCCGCGACTGACAGTCCGTCGCGCACCCGTTGGTGGAGCCCACCAACAAGCAAGCGCGTACCGCCCTGAATACTTGTCAGTAACAACGTCTATGCGCCACCTGCGAGCCGCCCTAACGTGCAGTCATGCCCAATCTGCCCGACGTCGTGGCCTGGTCGATACCTGCCTTCGTGCTGCTCACCGTCATCGAGATGATCAGTGTCCGGATCCACCCCGACGAGAACGCCGCCGGGTACGAGACCAAGGACGCCGCGACCAGTGTCGGGATGGGACTCGGGAGCCTGGCCTTCGACTTCCTCTGGAAGATCCCGATCCTCGCCGTCTACACGGCGGTTTACGAACTCACCCCGCTCCGCGTCCCCGTCCTGTGGTGGACCGTCCCGCTCATGCTGCTCGCGCAGGACTTCTTCTACTACTGGTCGCACCGCGGCCACCACGTCGTCCGCATCCTCTGGGCCTGCCATGTCGTGCACCACTCCAGCCGCAGCTTCAACCTGACGACGGCTCTGCGCCAGCCGTGGACGACGCTCACTGTCTGGCCGTTCTACGTCCCTCTCGTCGCCCTCGGTGTGCACCCGGCCGCGCTCGCCTTCTGCTCCTCCGCGAACCTCGTGTACCAGTTCTGGATCCACACCGAGCGGATCGACCGCATGCCCCGGTGGTTCGAGTACGTCTTCAACACGCCCTCCCACCACCGCGTCCACCACGCATCGCAAGGCGGCTACCTGGACCGCAACTTCGGCGGAATCCTCATCGTCTGGGACCGGCTCTTCGGCTCGTTCGTCGCCGAGACCGAACGGCCTGTCTACGGGTTGACGAAGAACATCAACACGTTCAACCCGGTCAAGGTCGCCACCCATGAGTACGTCGCGATCGTCAAGGACATCAAGGCGGCGGGCAGTTGGCGTGAGCGCGCCGGACGGGTGTTCCGGGGGCCCGGCTGGCAGCCCGCGCGCCTGCGCCAGGAGCCGGCCGAAGAGACCGTCGTCGCGTGAGGCCGGCCCGGGTTCTCCTCGCCGTCTTCGCCCTCACGGCGGCCGTCGACCTGACCGCCCTCGCGTTCGGCTCCGACACCGGGCACGCCCTCGCCAAGCCCCTTCTGATGCCCCTCCTCGCCGCCCACGCCCTTCTGCGCGGCACCCCGCGCCTCCTCCCCGTCGCACTCCTCCTCGGCTGGGCCGGCGACGTCCTGCTCCTCTCCGACGTCGACCCGGCGTTCCTGGCAGGCATGGCCTCCTTCGCGGCCGGTCACGTCTGTTACCTCGCCCTCTTCAGGAGGTACGGCAAAGGGGACCGCAGCGCGAAGGGCGCCCCACGCGCGCGCGGCGCACGCATCCGGCTCGCGGGGGTCTACGCCCTGGCCCTGGCCGGCACTCTCGCGGCCCTCTGGCCCGGCCTCCCCGCCGAACTCCGCGTCCCCGTCGCCGGTTACAGCCTCCTGCTGACCGCGATGGCCTACCGGGCCACCGCACTCGGGCTCCGCGCCGGCGTGGGCGGTGCGCTCTTCCTGCTCTCCGACACGCTCATCGCGACCGGCGTCGCGGACCTGCCCCAGCTGCCCCGGCCCGACTTCTGGATCATGCTCACGTACGTCGCGGCCCAGTGGCTCCTGACCGGCGGTGTACTCGAGGCGGTGCGGACCGCGACGCCCTCACCCGTCACGTCCAGCGGATCGGCACCGGCAGCGCGGTGAGCAGCCCCGACACGGCGACCACCAGCCCCAGCGCGACGACCTCCGCGCGTGCCGGGGCGCAGGCCGTCAGCGGGTCGGCCGCCCGGCTCAGCCGCAGCCGCGACCACAGGGCGAGCACGGCGACGGCGACCACGACGATCACCTTGGCGAGCAGGGTGCGGCCGTACGCCGTCGACGTCAGCTGGTCCAGGACCGTGCCCGGCGGCATCCGGCGCAGCGTGCTCCAGATGCCGGTGGCGGTGATCAGGGCGAGCAGAGGGGCCGCCACGCGCGCGTAGAGGCCCAGCAACGCCACGCGCGCGTCCCGGGCAGCCCCCCAGAGGGGCAACGTCCGCAGTACGTACAGCAGTCCGCCCACCCACAGCGCCGCGCACGTGAGATGGACGAACGTCAGCGCCGAGCCGGTCAGCGGACCGGTCTCCGGCGCCGGATGGGCCCGCAGCGCCTCCGCCACAGCCACCGCGCACAACGGCCAGACCTGCATGGCCGGACGGGCCGACAGGGCGCACAGGCCCGCCGCGGCGAACCCGTTGACCTCCAGCAGCGCGAGCTTGCCGTCCCGGGACTCGTACAGGCCGCCGACGTCGATCGCGGCCAGGCTGTGCGGTACGAGGTTGCCGGTCGACACCACCGAGGCCAGTCCCAGCGCGGCGACGAAACCGGCACCGGCCGCGTAAGGCGCCCAACTCCGGGCCCGCTCCGGCGGCGCCCCGGGCAGCCTCCCGGCCAGCCTGCGCACGAAAAGCTCGCCCACCGGAACGCACAGCGCGGCGAACAGCACCGTCCGCAGCAGCGCGATCCCGCCCACGCCGGGCGCGGCGGCCTCCCCGGTGCCGTCCAGCGCGATGGACGGGCCGAGCAGCGGAATCAGCGCGGCCGACGCCACCAGCAGGAGCAGGGCGACGGCCCGTCCGATACCGGGTTGCCCGAGTCCAGGTCGTCCGTTGTCAGGGTGCCCGGCACCGGGCGTTCTCACGGGCCCGCTCTCGTCGGACGTTCCGTCTGTCGGTCGTATCAAGCCCACCCCAAGATCCTCACCAGCCGTCGGTACGTCCCCGGCGACTCACCCCGGCGCCCCTCCCCAAGGGCCCACGCCGTGTCTATCTCAATACACCCATTGCGGTCGATCCGCACCCCAAACCCCGGGAGGCCGCACCCAGTCGACGGGCCCGCCCGTGAAGGAGATCGGCGGCAGCGCGTACCGCAGCCGCCCCAGCGCGCTGTCCCGCTCGGCGAGCCACGCCTCCGGCCCGTCGTACGCGGCGCCGTCCACAGGAGTCTCCCGCCCACGCTCCGCCCCGCTCGACAGCCACCCCGCCGTCCGGGCCAGCGCCAGCCGCACGAACCGGCTGCCACCCTCCCGCACCTGGTCGCTCAGCGCCCGCAGCACCCCCGCCGCCAGCAGATATCCCGTGCCGTGGTCGAGTGCCTGCGCGGGCAGCGCACCCGGCTCCGCCACCGACCCCTCGATCGCCGCGATGCCCGTGGCGACCTGCACCAGGCTGTCGAAGCCCCGCCGCTCACCCCAGGGCCCGTACGCGCCCCACGCCGACAACTGAGCCACGACCACCCCGGGCCTGCGCTCGGCCAGCGCCTCCGGCGACATTCCGTACCGGTCCAGTGCGCCGGGCCGGTACCCGGTGACGACGACGTCCGCGCCGGCGAGGAGTTCCTCGAAGGCACGCCGGTCGGCCGCCAGATCCAGCACCGCCGACCGCTTCCCGAAGCCCGTGTCGGCGTGCTGGTCGGGGAGTTCGGGCAGCCGGGGCGCGTCCACACGCAGGACGTCCGCGCCGAGCAGGGCGAGCGTGCGGGTGGCGACGGGGCCCGCGATGACCCGGGTCAGGTCCAGGACCCGGACTCCGGCGGCGGGCAGCAGGGGACCGGTGCCGATCGGCGCGAGCACGCGCGCGGGTGCCGAGTCCAGACGGCCGCGTTCGACCACAGGGCGCGCGGCGACCGCCGCGCCCTGCTCGTGCGCGGCCCACTCCTTCGCCGTACGCAGCGCGACGGCGAGGCCACCGGCCGCGTACACGGTCTCCTCGGCCTCCGCGGCGGAGCGTTCGGCGAACGCGGCGGCGACGGACACCGGGTCCTCGGACGTGCCCAGGGCCGCGAGGAGGCGTGCCCGGTGGTGCGGGTAGTTGGCGTGCGTGCGCACCCAGCCGTCCGCCGTCCGCCAGAAGCGCGACAGGGGCGCGAAAGCGACCGGTGCACGTCCGCCGATCAGCAGATGCCGCTCGCTGACGAGGGCCGTGGCGAGCGCGCCGTCGTCCACGCGGACCCCGGGCACCTCCGGCAGCCCGGCCCGGAGGGCGCCCAGTTCCGCGGCGGCCAGCGCGCAGGATCCGACGCAGGCCCGCGCCAGCTCCCGTACCGGAAGCCGTGATGCGAGCACACCGGTGCGTACGACGGTCGAGACCCGGGCGGCGAGCGCGGGATCGCCGCCCAGTGCGGCCCAGGTGTACTCCGTGCTCAACACAGTCATACGGTCACTATGCCGTGTGTACTGGATCAATATATGTACTGGATCAATACAACGGGCCGGACAGCTCAACGCTGCCCGGCCCGCCGAAGAGGATCAATACCGAAGTGGATCGGTACCGAAGAGAGCTACTTCGTCACCGCGTCCAGCGCGTCCGCGATGCCGTGGCCGTAGAAGCCGTTGTAGTTCTTCCGGCCCTCGCACACCGCGTCGACCTTGCCGTCACCATTGATGTCGTACGGGTCCGTGCACGGCGTGGCGTCCGCCTCGGCGTACAGGAGCGCCTTCACCAGAGCGGCCGACGCGTGCGGGTGCGTCGACTTGATCAGGGCGGCCACACCGGCGACGTGCGGGGACGCCATCGACGTACCGGCCATGTAGCCCCAGGTGCCGCCGGGCAGCGGGCCGAGGATCAGGCCGCTGGTGGCCGGCGGGGCCGGGGTCTGATAGCGGGTCGAGTCGCCGCCGGGGGCTGCTATGTCGATGACGCCGAGCCCGTGGTTGGAGAAGGACGACTTGATGCCCTTGGCGCCGGTCGAGGCGACCGTCACCACGCCCGGGAGCTGGGTCGGGATGTCATAGCACTTGGACGGGTCGATGACCCGGTCCGAGGGCGTCGCGTCGTTGGGGGAGACCGGGTCGGTGATCTCGTCGGCGGCGAGGTCGTAGTTCTCGTTGCCGGCCGCCGCGACGTTGACGACACCCTTGTGCTCCGCGTACTGCGTGGCCCGCGTGATGGCGTCGACCAGGGCCTTCTGGTCCGGGTCGTTCTTGCAGTTGAAATACCAGGGATCCGTGTAATAGCTGTTGTTGGTGACGTCCACGCCGTGCTCGGCGGCCCACACGAAGCCGCAGACGACGGCCTCCGTGTAGAAGTAGCCGGCCGTGGTCGACACCTTGATGCCGGACACCTTCACGCCGGGTGCGACGCCCGTGACGCCGACGCCGTTCTTGGCGGCGGCTATCTCGCCGGCCACGTGCGTGCCGTGCGGGCTCTCGCCCGTGGTCGGCCGCCAGGCCCCGTCGGTGGTGTCGGGCTTGCCCGTCACACAGTTGACGGAGGCGGCGCGGTCGAAGTTCGGCGCGATGTCGGGGTGGGTGTCGTCGACGCCGGTGTCGATCACGGCGACGGTCACCTTGGAGCTGCCGAGGGACTTCTCGTGCGCCTTGTCCGCCTTGATGGCGGGCAGGTCCCACTGCAACGGCTCCAGCGGGTCCTGGCCCGCGGTGGCGGCGGCGGTGGCGCTCGCGACCTCCGCCGCGGAGAGCACCTTCGGGGCGCCCTCGTCGGTGGTCGACTGCGCGGGCAGCGGCGCGTTGCGCGTGTTGCCGGCCGACTGCACGCCCGGCACCTTGCGGACGACCTTCGCGAAGTCGGGGTTCGCCGAGTGGACGACGATCACGCCTATCCGGTCGTACGACGTCACGATCGTGCCGCCGGCCTTGGCGATGGCCTTCTTCACGTACGGGGGAGCGCCGAACCCGGGGAACACGTTGACGACATAGCTGAGCGAGGTCGCGTCGGCTGCGACGGCGGAGGCACCGGTGGTGACGTCGGCGTCGGCCGCGACGGCCTGGATGTTCGGCAGGAAGGCGAACGCCGTCGCCATGACCATCCCGACCGGGATCGCCACGGCGCGACGGGAGCGCGGGTGAGGCGCTGTCATAAGGGTCTCCAGTTGCTTCGTTCGTGGGACGTGCGGATCGTGCGGGAAACTCGGCAGAACGTGCGGGTCACTTGACCGCGCGCAGCGCGTCGACGATCCCGAACCCGAAGAATCCGTTGACCCGTTTGCCGCCCTCGCACACCGCGTCCTGCGTGCCGTCACCGTCCTGGTCGTACGACGCGGGGCAGCCAGGGTTGTTCGCCTGGACCTTGAGCAGCGTCTGGAGCTGCGCCGGGGTCGCCTTCGGGTGCTTCGACTTCAGCAGCGCGGCGACGCCCGCGGCGTGCGGCGAGGCCATCGAGGTGCCCTGCAGGAAGGCGTACTCGCCGTTCGGCATGGTGGACAGGATGCGGCCGTTCTTCGACGGCGTGTCCGGTATCTGGTACTTGCGGTCGCCGCCCGGCGCCGCGATGTCGATGACGCCGTTGCCGTACGTGGAGTAGTACGACTTGACGTTGTCGACACCCGTGGCGCTCACCGTGACGACACCCGGGAGCTGGGTCGGTACGTCGAAGCACTCGTGCGGGTCGATCGTGCGGGTGACCGCCGTCGAGTCGTCGGGGCTGCTGTCGTCGACGATCGCGTCGGAGTCCAGGTCGTGGCTGGAGTTGCCCGCCGACGCCAGGTTGAGGGTGCCCTTCTTCGTCGCGTACAGCTGCGCCCTGTTGACCGCGTCGACAATGGCCCGCTGGTCGGGGTCACCCATGCAGTTGTACAGCCAAGGATCAACGTAGTAGCTGTTGTTCGTGATCTCGACGCCGTGGTCGGCGGCGAACACGAAGGCGCACACGACGCTCTCCGGGTAGAAGAGCCCGTTGTTCGGGTCGCTCACCTTGATGCCGGCGACCTTGACGCCGGGCGCTACACCGGCCACACCGATGCCGTTGCGGGCGGCGGCGATCTCACCGGCGACATGGGTGCCGTGGTAGTCCTCGGCGGTGTACGGGCGCCAGGCACCCGCGCTGGTGTCCGCGACGCCGCCGACGCAGTTCGCCGACTGGGACGCGGAGAAGTTCGGGGCGAGGTCGGGGTGGGTGTCGTCGACGCCGGTGTCGATCACGGCGACGGTGACCTTGCGGCTGCCCGGGTTGATCTTCGCGGCCTTGTCGGCGCCGATCGACCGCAGGTCCCACTGGTCGGCTTCGAGGGGCTCGCTCTCGGGGGTCCTGGCCGACACGGCCTTGACCTTGGCTGCCTCGGCGGCCGTCAGATAGTCCGCCGCGCCCTCGTCGGTCGTCCCGGCGGCGACCAGCGGCGTGGTCCGGGTGGCACCCGCGGACCTCACACCGCGCACCGCGCGGATCTCCGCCCCGAAGGAGGGGTTCGCGGAGTGGACGACGATCACGCCGATCTTCCTGTACGTCACCACGACGGTGCCGCCGGCCTTGGAGACCGCCTTCGTGACCGCCCCGATCGTGTGACGGTCGGTGCTCTTGGTGTTGACGACATACGCGAGGTTCGGACCGTCCGCCGCCCGGGCGACAGGGGCGGCCGGTTCGGCGGCCGACGCGGCCACGGGCAGGAAGCCGAGGGAGGCGGTCAGGGACAGCACGACCGGCACCGCGAGAGCGAGCCGGCGTCTGGAGCGCAGATGAGCCATGGGTTCTCCACATCATCCGGAAACGAGGCTCGCCCGGACAAGGATGGTTGCCGGGCAAGCGCGTAGCAGGGACGGACAACAGTTACGTACGCGCGAAAAGGCGGGCACGGGCGCGCGGCCCGCACCACGGATTTTGCAGGTACATGACGGTTGGTACAGGGCGAAGCTATCCCGCATCGCCGCTGGCCAGCAATGACTTCCGGAGATCAGTTCGGAAAGAAACGCGGCGAGTTGAACCGGTCCTCGCGTGGCGCCGTGACCTTGTGCAGGGAGCACGAGGACCGTCGGGCCCCCTGTCGGATCACGCGTGGGGGCCCTACCATCGCGAGCCGACCACCTGTGATCCAGATCACCGCGAGGTCAGAGAAGAGACATGTCCGTACCCAGCCCCACCCCGTCCCCGAACGACCACGCACCCCCGTCCACCGACGTGACCGCACCCGCAACGCGAGGAGACTCCGTGGCTACCGACGCACCGCCCCCCTCGAAGACAGAACGCCGCCTCCCCACCACGGAGGAGTACGTCGAGGTCCAGCAGAGCGCCGAGTTCGGTGAGCTGCGCCGCGCCCACCGCTCCTTCGCCTTCCCGCTGACCGTCGGCTTCATCGCCTGGTACCTGCTGTACGTCCTGCTGTCGAACTACGCGGGCGGCTTCATGGGCACCAAGGTCGTCGGCCACATCAATGTCGCCTTCGTCCTGGGCATCGCCCAGTTCGTCACCACGTTCCTCATCGCCTGGTGGTACGCGCGGCACGCCGCCGCCAACCTCGACCCGAAGGGTGAGGCGATCAAGTCCCGGATGGAGGGCGAGGCATGAGCCCCGTACAGCAGAGTGTCCTCGCGGCAGGCGAGGCCAGTGAGCACCGGCCACTGATCATCTCCCTGTTCGCGGTGTTCGTCGTCGCGACCCTCGTCATCACCGTCTGGGCGGGCCGCCAGACCAAGAGCGCCGCCGACTTCTACGCCGGCGGGCGCCAGTTCAGCGCCTTCCAGAACGGCCTCGCGGTCTCCGGCGACTACATGTCCGCCGCGTCCTTCCTCGGCATCGCGGGCGCGATCGCCCTGTTCGGGTACGACGGCTTCCTGTACTCCATCGGCTTCCTCGTCGCCTGGCTGGTCGCCCTGCTCCTGGTCGCCGAACCGCTGCGCAACTCGGGCCGCTACACCATGGGTGACGTCCTCGCCTACCGCATGCGCCAGCGTCCGGTCCGCACGGCCGCCGGTACGTCGACGATCGTCGTCTCGATCTTCTACCTGCTGGCCCAGATGGCCGGCGCGGGCGTCCTCGTCTCGCTCCTCCTCGGCATCACCTCCGACGCGGGCAAGGTCGCCATCGTCGCCCTCGTCGGCGTCCTGATGATCGTGTACGTCTCCATCGGCGGCATGAAGGGCACCACCTGGGTCCAGATGGTCAAGGCCGTGCTGCTCATCAGCGGCACGATCCTCATTACGTTCCTGGTGCTGCTGAAGTTCAACTTCAACATCTCCGATCTGCTCGGCACCGCCGCTGAACGCAGCGGCAAGGGCGACGCCTTCCTCGAGCCCGGCCTCCAGTACGGCGCCACCGGCACCACCAAGCTGGACTTCATCTCCCTGGGCATCGCCCTGGTCCTCGGCACCGCCGGTCTGCCGCACATCCTGATCCGCTTCTACACGGTGCCCACGGCCAAGGCCGCCCGGAAGTCCGTGAACTGGGCGATCGGCATCATCGGTGGCTTCTACCTGATGACGATCGCGCTCGGCTTCGGAGCCGCGGCACTGATCGACCCGAAAGAGATCACCGACTCCAACCCATCGGGCAACACGGCGGCGCCACTGCTCGCCCTGCACATCGGCGGCGTCGACTCGACCTGGGGTGCCGTCCTGCTCGCGACGATCTCGGCGGTCGCCTTCGCGACGATCCTCGCCGTCGTCGCCGGCCTCACGCTGGCCTCGTCGTCGTCCTTCGCGCACGACATCTACGCCAACGTCATCCGCAAGGGGCAGGCCACCGAGAAGGAGGAGATGAAGGCGGTCCGCTGGGCCACCGTCTTCATCGGCATCATCTCCATCGCCCTGGGCGCCCTCGCCCGCGACCTCAACGTGGCCGGCCTGGTCGCGCTGGCGTTCGCGGTCGCCGCGTCCGCCAATCTCCCGACGATCCTCTACAGCCTGTTCTGGAAGAAGTTCACCACCCAGGGCGCCCTGTGGTCGATCTACGGCGGCCTGATCGTGGCGGTCGGCCTGGTGCTGTTCTCACCAGTCGTGTCCGGCGACCCGAAGGCGATGTTCCCGGGCGTCGACTTCCACTGGTTCCCGCTGAAGAACCCCGGGATCATCTCCATCCCGTTCGGCTTCGTCATGGGCTGGCTCGGCACCGTCCTCTCCAAGGAGGAGCCCGACACCGGCAAGTACGCGGAGCTGGAGGTGCGGTCCCTCACGGGCACCGGAGCGCACTAGGCGCTCGCTCGCCGGTTCGCCGGCACAGGCACCGCGTGGGGCCGCCGTAGGGATCTACGGTGGCCCCACGCCGCGTTCTGTGGCATCGGGCCGGCCGCGTTGTCGGTGGGGTCACGTAGGCTCGCAGGTATCAGGAGAAACTCTTACCCACGCGATCCGCTACGAGGGAGGGGGCCCACGTGCTCATCGACACCTACGGCCGAGTCGCCACCGACCTGCGCGTCTCGCTGACCGACCGCTGCAACCTGCGGTGCACGTACTGCATGCCCGAGGAGGGCCTGCAGTGGCTGGCCAAGCCGGACCTGCTCACGGACGACGAGATCGTCCGCCTCATAGACATAGCCGTCCGCATCCTGGGCATCGAAGAGGTCCGCTTCACCGGCGGCG
The DNA here is from genome assembly GCF_010548275.1 of Streptomyces sp. SID12488. GTDB lineage: Bacteria > Actinomycetota > Actinomycetes > Streptomycetales > Streptomycetaceae > Streptomyces. Next base: position 30,868 of record NZ_JAAGLT010000019.1, on the reverse strand, counting down.
AGCCGCTGCTGCGCCCGGGCCTGGTCGGCATCGTGGAGCGGGTCGCCGCCCTGGCCCCCCGCCCCCAGATGTCCCTGACGACGAACGGCATCGGCCTGGGCCGCACGGCGACCGCCCTGAAGGCGGCGGGCCTGGACCGCGTCAACGTCTCCCTGGACACCCTCCGCCCGGACGTCTTCAAGACCCTTACCCGCCGCGACCGCCACAAGGACGTCATCGCGGGCCTGGAAGCCGCCCGCGAGGCCGGCCTGACCCCCGTGAAGGTCAACGCGGTCCTGATGCCGGGGTTCAACGAGGACGAGGCCCCGGAACTCCTCGCCTGGGCGGTCGAGCACGACTACGAGCTGCGTTTCATCGAGCAGATGCCTTTGGACGCCCAGCACGGCTGGAAGCGCGAGGGCATGGTCACCGCCGGTGACATCCTCGCCTCCCTCCGTACCCGCTTCGACCTGACGGAGGAGGGCACCGGCGAACGCGGCTCGGCCCCCGCCGAGCGCTGGCTGGTCGACGGCGGCCCGCACCGTGTCGGCGTCATCGCCTCCGTCACCCGCCCGTTCTGCGCCGCCTGCGACCGCACCCGCCTGACGGCCGACGGCCAGATCCGCAACTGCCTCTTCGCCCGCGAGGAGACGGATCTGCGAGCGGCCCTCCGCTCCGACGCCTCCGACGAGGAGATCGCCCGCATCTGGCGCGAGGCGATGTGGGGCAAGAAGGCGGGCGCGGGCCTGGACGACCCGTCCTTCATCCAGCCGGACAGGCCGATGTCGGCGATCGGGGGCTGAAGCGGGCTCAGCTGTCCGGAGCCTCCCAGGCCTCCAGCCGCACGACGTCCTTCAGGAAGCCACGCACCCCCAGAAACTGCGACAGGTGCTCGCGATGCTCCTCGCACGCCAGCCACGTCTTCCGCCGCTCGGGCGTGTGCAGTTTCGGGTTGTTCCAGACGAGCACCCACTCCGCGCCCGCCCGGCATGCCTTGGCGGAACAGATGGGGGAATCAGGGTCTGAGCCGATCATCTGCTGACCCTAACCCGGCGGAAACAGGGCTCAAAAAGGCGACGCCGAGCAGCCACGGGGGGAGCTGCCCGGCGTCGGTCTGTCGCTCCGACGGGGGATGCGGAGCGCGTACGAAGTATGTCACGGGGAACCGTCCGACCGGCACCGGAACTTCATGATTGATCTGAGCTTTTCTTGAGCTTCGCGACGCTGTACGCACTGACTTCTGGTCAGGATCGTTCGCGCGGATTGCCCCGCGCGGCGGCCCCCTGATCGCCCCCGGCGTCCTCCGCCGCGGATTCCGCGAAGCCCTCTTCCGGTCGCGGCGGCGTGATCATCGGCCGCACCGGAACCGTCACGAACGTCGAGGGGAGCCCCGGCGCGTTCTCCCGGCCCGCGTTGGCGATCACCACGGAGATGTAGGGCAGGACCATGCCGAGCACCAATGCCACGAACGCGACGTGCCGTTCGACGTTCCAGAGCACCGCCGCGAGGACCACCGCCACCGTGCGCACGGACATGGAGATGATGTACCGGCGCTGTCTGGCACGGACATCGTCCGCGAGCCCCTGCCGGGCCCCGGTGATCCGGAAGACCTCGGCGCCGCCGCTGTTGCTCCGCTTCCGCATCACGTTCCACCATCCACCCGAATCGGACACGCCCCGGCCCGTACCCCACGCCGAACCCGGTCGGGGAACCAGGCCCGGACCGCTTCCACGTTACGCCGCGCCTGCGTCGCCTACGAGAGCGGGGCATCTTCCGTCGGGGTGACCCGTCTCAGTCCTACCGCGTACCGAGGTCCCCGACATGCGCCGTAGCGCGAACGGGCCGACACTGGGCGTAATGCTCACGTAGAGCCGTACGAGGAGGCATCCATGGGCTGGTTGTGGGCGATCATCGTGGGATTCGTGCTGGGTCTGCTGGCCAAGGCGATCATTCCGGGCAAGCAGCACAGCCCGCTCTGGCTGACGACCATCTTCGGCATCATCGGTGCCGTCATCGGCAACGCGATCGCACGAGGTCTCGGCATCGACGAGACGAGCGGCATCGACTGGGGCCGTCACGCGCTCCAGCTCGCGGCGGCCGTCGTGATCGTGTTCCTGGGCGACATGGCGTACTCGATGATGCGCGGCAAGAGACAGCGGGCATAGTTCCAGGTCCTGTCGGTACGTGTGAAGGGGGCGGCCCGGTCAACAGGGCCGCCCCCTTCACACGCGCGCGCAGCACCCACGGTCCGGTCAGCCGGTGACCTCGACCGCTGCGAGGTTCTTCTTGCCCCGGCGCAGGACCAGCCACCGCCCGTGCAACAGGTCCTCCTTAGCGGGGACCGCGTCCTCGGCGGTGACCTTCACGTTGTTCACGTAGGCACCACCCTCCTTCACCGTGCGCCGCGCGGCCGACTTGCTGGCCACCAGTCCGACCTCGGCGAACAGGTCGACGACCGGCCCCGCCTCGGCGACCTGGATGTGCGGCACCTCGGAGAGGGCCGCGCTCAGCGTCCGCTCGTCCAGCTCACCGAGTTCGCCCTGGCCGAAGAGGGCCTTGGACGCGGCGATCACGGCGGCCGTCTGCTCGGCGCCGTGCACCAGCGTCGTCAGCTCCTCGGCGAGCGCGCGCTGCGCGGCACGCGCCTGCGGACGCTCCGCGGTCTGCGCCTCCATCGCCTCCAGTTCCTCCGGGGACTGGAAGGACAGGATGCGCATGTACGCCGAGATGTCCCGGTCGTCGACATTCAGCCAGAACTGGTAGAACGCGTACGGCGTCGTCATCTCCGGGTCGAGCCAGATGGCGCCGCCCTCGGTCTTGCCGAACTTGGTGCCGTCCGCCTTCGTCATCAGCGGCGTCGCCAGCGCGTGCGCGGAGGCTTCCGGCTCCAGCCGGTGGATCAGGTCGAGCCCGGCGGTGAGGTTGCCCCACTGGTCGCTGCCGCCCTGCTGGAGCGTGCAGCCGTACCTCCGGTACAGCTCCAGGAAGTCCATGCCCTGCAGGAGCTGGTAGCTGAACTCCGTGTAGCTGATGCCCTGGTCGGACTCCAGACGACGGGCGACCGAGTCCTTCGTCAGCATCTTGTTGACGCGGAAGTGCTTGCCGATGTCCCGGAGGAACTCGATGGCGGACAGGCCGGCCGTCCAGTCCAGGTTGTTCACCATCACCGCGGCGTTCTCGCCCTCGAAGGACAGGAACGGCTCGATCTGCGCGCGGAGCCGGTTCACCCAGTTCGCGACCGTCTCCGGGTCGTTCAGCGTGCGCTCCGCGGTGGGACGCGGGTCGCCGATCTGGCCGGTCGCCCCGCCGACCAGGGCCAGCGGACGCAGGCCCGCCTGCTGGAAGCGGCGCATGGTGAGCACCTGCACCAGATGACCGACGTGCAGACTGGCCGCGGTCGGGTCGAAGCCGCAATAGAACGTGACGGGACCGTCCGCGAGCGCCTTGCGCAAAGCGTCCTCGTCAGTGGACTGGGCGAACAGCCCACGCCACTTCAGCTCGTCGACGATGTCCGTCACGGTTCTCGTATCTCCTTGAATGGTCTTCGTTCAGTTCTACGGCAGCCGAGCGACTACCGGCAACGAGGTTATACGCCCTGACTGACAGAGCTCATATTGAAGTCCGGCACCCGCAGTGCGGGCATCGCGGCCCTGGTGAACCAGTCGCTCCACTCCCGGGGCAGCGTCTTCTCCGTACGCCCCGCCTCGACGGCACGCCCGAGCAGGTCCACCGGCGACTCGTTGAACCGGAAGTTGTTGACCTCCCCGCTGACCTCGCCGTTCTCCACGAGGTACACCCCGTCGCGGGTCAGACCGGTCAGCAGCAGGGTCGCCGGATCGACCTCGCGGATGTACCAGAGGCAGGTCAGCAGCAGACCTCGCTCGGTGTTCGCGACCATCTCCTCCAGGGACTTGTCCTCGCCCCCGTCCAGGACGATGTTCCCGATCGCCGGGGACACGGGCAGGCCGGTAAGCCCGGCGGTGTGCCGGGAGGTGATCAGCCGGTTCAGTTCGCCCTCGCGGATCCACTCCGTGGCGCTCAGCGGCAACCCGTTGTCGAACACCGACTGGTCGTCGCCCGAGGAGTGGGCGAGCAGGAAGGGGGAGGCCTCCAGGCCGGGCTCGTTCGGGTCGCTGCGCAGCGTCAGCGGCAGCTCGGTGAGCCGCTCGCCGATACGTGTCCCGCCGCCCGGCTTGGAGAACACCGTGCGCCCCTCGGCGGCGTCCCGCGCGGACGCCGACCACAACTGGTAGATCAGCAGGTCCGCGACCGCGGTCGGCGGCAGCAGCGTCTCGTACCGCCCGGCGGGCAGCTCGATCCGCCGCTCCGCCCAGCCGAGGCGTACGGCGAGTTCCGCGTCCAGAGCGGCCGGGTCGACGTCCTTGAAGTCCCGCGTGGAGCGCCCGGCCCACGCCGAGCGCGTACGGTCCGGGGACTTGGCGTTCAGCTCCAGCGTCCCGTTGGGCTGGTCATGGCGCAGGCGCAGCCCCGTCGACGTACCCACATAGCTGGACACCAGCTCGTGGTTGGCGAAGCCGTACAGCTCCCGACCGCCCGCACGCGCGCGTGCGAAGGCCTCACCGAGCGCCGGCGCGAAGTCGCCGAACACCGCGGAGGAGGTCTCGGCGGGCGCGTCCGTGAAGTCCGGGGACTCCGGTACGCCCCCGACCAGCGGCTGGGCGTCCTCCGCGGGCCCGGCGCCGCGCGCGGCGGCCTCGGCGGCCCGTACGAGCGGCTCCAGCTCGTCGGCGGTGACGGCGGCGCGGGAGACCACCCCGGAGGCCGTGCCCTGCTTGCCGCCGACGGTGGCGACGACCGTGAGCGTGCGCCCGCGGGTGACCCCGTTGGTGGTGAGGGCGTTGCCCGCCCAGCGCAGATTGGCGGTCGACTCCTCGTCGGCGATGACGACACACCCGTCGGCCCGGGACAGCGAGAGGGCCCGCTCGACGATCTCGTGCGGCTTGATCAAACGAGCGCTCATCGACCGGCCTCCTGCGTGGTGTTGAGAATGTTGACGCCCTTGAAGAGGGCCGACGGGCACCCGTGGGACACGGCCGCGACCTGCCCTGGCTGGGCCTTGCCGCAGTTGAAGGCCCCGCCCAGGACGTACGTCTGCGGACCGCCGACGGCCGCCATGGAGCCCCAGAAGTCGGTGGTCGTCGCCTGGTAGGCCACGTCCCGCAGCTGCCCGGTGATCCGGCCGTTCTCGATCCTGAAGAACCGCTGCCCGGTGAACTGGAAGTTGTAGCGCTGCATGTCGATGGACCAGGACCGGTCCCCGACGACATAGATCCCGCGGTCGACCCCGCCGATGAGGTCCTCGGTCGCCAGCCCGCCCGGGTCCGGCTGCAAGGACACGTTGGCCATGCGCTGCACGGGCACATGCCCGGGCGAGTCGGCGTACGCGCACCCGTTGGACCGCTCGAACCCGGTCAGCTTCGCGATCCGCCGGTCCAGCTGATAGCCCACCAGCGTCCCGTCCTTCACCAGGTCCCACGACTGACCGGCGACGCCCTCGTCGTCGTAGCCGATGGTCGCCAGGCCGTGTTCGGCGGTGCGGTCACCGGTGACGTTCATCAGCTCGGAGCCGTACCTGAGCTTGCCGAGCTGGTCGAAGGTCGCGAAGGATGTGCCCGCGTACGCCGCCTCGTAGCCGAGGGCCCGGTCCAGCTCGGTGGCGTGGCCGATGGACTCGTGGATGGTCAGCCACAGGTTGGACGGGTCGACGACCAGGTCGTACAGCCCCGCCTCGACGCTCGGCGCCCGCATCTTCTCGGCGAGCAGGTCAGGGATCTGTTCGAGCTCGGACTCCCAGTCCCAGCCCCGGCCCGTGAGGTACTCCCAACCGCGTCCGACGGGCGGCGCGATGCTCCGCATCGAGTCGAACTCGCCGCTCGACTCGTCGACGGAGACGGCGGTGAACTGCGGGTGGAGGCGCACCCGCTGCTGGGTGGTGACGGTCCCCGCGGTGTCGGCGTAGAACTTGTTCTCGTGCACCGTGAGCAGCGAGGCGTCGACATGGTTGACCCCGTTCGCCGAGAGCAGCCGCGCACTCCACTCGGCCAGCAGGCCCGCCTTCTCCTCGTCGCTCACGGTGAACGGATCGATCTCGTACGACGAGACCCACGTCTTGTCGGCGTGCACCGGTTCGGCGGCCAGTTCCACGCGTTCGTCGGACCCCGCGGCCTTGATCACCTGGGCGGACAGCTTCGCCATGGCCACGGCCTGCGAGGCGACCTTCGCGGCGGCGTCCATGCTCAGGTCCACGCCCGACGCGAACCCCCAGGTACCGCCGTGCACCACCCGCACCGCGTACCCCAGGTCCGTGGTGTCCGACGTGCCGGACGGCTTGGCGTCCCGCAGCCGCCAGGACGCGCTGCGCACCCGCTCGAACCGGAAGTCCGCGTGCTCGGCACCGAGCGCACGCGCGCGTGCGAGGGCGGCGTCGGCGAGGGCCCGCAAGGGCAACGCGAGGAACGACGGATCGATTTCATGGGCCACGAGCGGCCTCCCCTTGTCACCGTTGGCGAGATGAGTATGTCCCGCAGTGAATCATGCAGAACCGACACCCCGGCTTCCACCGGATTCAGGCCGAGAAACCATGTCCGTCCGAAGCTGTCGGCGCCGCCCGGCGAACCCTTCTTCACGTACGCCGACTGTAGAGACCCGACAGGACCAGGGGTGAGCCACTGTCGGTGCCCGATTGTCCGCGGGCGCGGGGGGACCGATAGGTTTTCGGGGAAGCAGCCTGTCAACCCGGGTGTTCGGACAGGTCCTGAACCGCTACCGAAAGGGTGATCCGTTGAGCCGCTCGGTTCTCGTCACCGGAGGCAACCGGGGCATCGGCCTCGCCATCGCCCGCGCGTTCGCAGATGCCGGCGACAAGGTCGCCATCACATACCGTTCCGGTGAGCCGCCGGCAGGCTTCCTGGCCGTCAAGTGCGACATCACCGACACCGAGCAGGTGGAGCAGGCCTACAAGGAGATCGAGGCCGAGCACGGCCCGGTCGAGGTCCTCGTCGCCAACGCCGGTGTCACCAAGGACCAGCTCCTGATGCGTATGTCCGAGGAGGACTTCACGTCCGTCCTCGACACCAACCTGACCGGCACCTTCCGCGTCGTCAAGCGTGCCAACCGCGGCATGCTGCGCGCCAAGAAGGGCCGCGTCGTCCTGATCTCGTCGGTCGTCGGGCTGTACGGCTCGCCGGGGCAGGCCAACTACGCCGCCTCCAAAGCCGGCCTCGTCGGGTTCGCCCGGTCCCTCGCCCGTGAGCTGGGCTCGCGCAACATCACCTTCAACGTGGTCGCGCCCGGTTTCGTCGACACCGACATGACCAAGGTCCTCACCGACGAGCAGCGCAAGGGCATCGTCGCCCAGGTGCCGCTCGGCCGGTACGCGCAGCCGGAGGAGATCGCCGCGACGGTGCGGTTCCTCGCCTCGGACGACGCCTCGTACATCACTGGAGCCGTCATTCCCGTTGACGGCGGACTGGGAATGGGTCACTGATCACCATGAGCGGAATTCTCGAGGGCAAGCGCGTCCTGATCTCCGGTGTGCTGATGGAGTCGTCCATCGCCTTCCACGCCGCCAAACTGGCCCAGGAGCAGGGCGCCGAGATCATCCTGACCGCGTTCCCGCGGCCCACGCTGACCGAGCGCATCGCCAAGAAGCTTCCCAAGCCCACCAAGGTCCTGGAGCTCGACGTCACGAACGAGGAGCACCTGGGCCGTCTGGCCGACCTCGTCGGCGAGGAGCTCGGCGGCCTCGACGGCGTCGTCCACTCCATCGGCTTCGCACCGCAGGACGCCCTGGGCGGCAACTTCCTCAACACCCCGTTCGAGTCCGTGGCCACCGCCATGCACGTCTCGGCGTACTCCCTGAAGTCGCTCACCATGGCCTGCCTGCCGCTGATGCAGAACGGCGGCTCGGTCGTCGGCCTCACCTTCGACGCTCAGTACGCCTGGCCGCAGTACGACTGGATGGGCCCGGCCAAGGCCGCCCTGGAGGCCACCAGCCGCTACGTGGCGCGCGACCTGGGCAAGCAGAACATCCGCTGCAATCTCATCTCCGCGGGCCCGCTCGCCTCGATGGCCGCCAAGTCCATCCCGGGCTTCAGCGACCTGGCCGCCGTGTGGGACAACCGTTCCCCGCTGGAGTGGGACCTCAAGGACCCGGAGCCGGCCGGTCGCGGCATCGTCGCCCTGCTGAGCGACTGGTTCCCGAAGACCACCGGCGAGATCATCCACGTGGACGGTGGGCTGCACGCGATCGGCGCGTGACCGCTGCCGCTGCCGCCACAGGCTCGGCCGACATTTCGAGGGCCCGCGTTCCGTTCCGGCGCGGGCCTTCGGTATGCCGGTGCGCCGTCACCCGTTCGGCTCATCCGGCCGGGCGGGGGAGAGAGGTAACTGGGCACTCTGGATTACGCGTTCACCTCGCGTTCCCTCGCCGGCACAGCCGAGGAGGTTCCCCCTTGTGCGCCTGTCCCGCAGCTTCGCCCCGCTGCTCGTCGCCGCCGCTCTCATAGCCGGCCTTCCGTACGAAGCCGTTCCGCACGCGCGCGTGGAGGGACGACAACGCGTGGAGGGACGACAACAGGAGCGGCCCGAGCCCTTCGGCTCCACCTGCCACACCCGGGTCACCGGCTCCAAGGTGACCGCGTACTGCCACAACCCCTACGTGGCCGCCGACCGCGTACGTCTGCATATCGAGTGCGACCGCTGGTGGGACCTCGACAGCGACGGCTCATCGGTCGAGGCCGGGCCCGCGCAGACGGTACGGCTCACCGGCCGCTGCTGGAAGGAGGTCCGCTCCGTGTGGGTCAGCCACCAGAAGCGGACGCCCTGAGCCGGCACGCGAACGGATAGCCCGCCGCCTCCCTGGCGGCAGCCGCCGAGTCGCCCGCGCGGATCGCCTCGACGAGCGGGGCGTGGTCCACGTACGACCGGGGAGTCAGCTTCCCGCCCACGTCGTCGCGCAGCCAGTCCCGCAGCACCTCGCCCAGGTCCGCGTACATCGCCGTCATCACGTCGTTGTGGGACGCGGCCACCACCGCCATGTGCAGGCTCGCGTCGGCCGTCACGAACGCCTCCGCGTCGCCCGACGCCCAGGCCTCCTCCCGGCGCCCCAGAAGCGCGTCCAGTTGCCTGAGGTCGCGTTCGGTGCGCCGCAGGGCCGCCAGCTCGGCCGCGCCCGACTCCAGCGTGGACCGCAGCTCGGCGATGTGCCGGGGGTCCGCGTCGGCGAACCGGCGGTGCATCACACCGGCCAGCTCACTGGTCGCCGCTACGTAGGTGCCCGAGCCCTGGCGGATGTGCAGCAGCCCGTTGTGCGCGAGGGCCCGGACCGCCTCCCGGACAGTGTTCCGGGCCACTCCGAGCTGCGCGACCAGCTCGGGCTCGGTCGGGATGCGCGAGCCGACGGGCCACTCGCCCGAGGTGATCTGGTTCCGCAGTGCGGCGATGACCTGCTCGGACAGGGCCGATCGACGGGGGTGGCTCAGCGGCGGCATGGCACATCTTCGCACGGGGGAGTACAACCAATCATCCTATGATTCTATGCTGGGTTTCATGGTGAGCGACGAAACCCGGACGACGGCGTCCACGGCCCTGTCCGTACACAGCTCGACCGAGCCGGAGAAGGAGACAGTGGGACCACCCGCGCGCGCGTGGGTCACGCGGCTGGTCGTCGTCGGCATCGTGCTGTCCGCCCTCAACCTCCGACCCGCCATCACCAGCCTCGGCGCCCTCCTCGAAGAAGTGCGCGACGGACTCGGCATGAGCGGCACCGCGGCCGGAGTGCTCACCTCCGTACCCCCGTTCTGCTTCGCCCTCTTCGGCGTCATGGCACCGCGCCTGGCCCGTCGCTTCGGCGTCGGCGCGGTCGTCTGCGCGGGCATGGCCGCCATCGCCGCCGGCCTGGCGATCCGCCCCTGGACGGGCAGCGCGGCCGGCTTCCTGGCCGCCAGCGCGCTCGCCCTCATGGGTATCGCGGTGAGCAACGTCCTGATGCCGGTCGTCGTCAAACGCTGGTTCCCCGACCGGGTCGGTTCCATGACGGGCCTGTACTCAATGGCCCTCGCTCTCGGCACCGCCGCCGCGGCGGCGATCACCGTGCCCATGACCGAGGCGCTGGGCGGGAGTTGGCGGTCGGGACTGGCCGTCTGGGCGGTTCTCGCGGCGGCGGCCGTGGTGCCGTGGATCCCGCTGGTACGGGAACGGGGCGCGGGCGGGTCGAAGGGGGAGGCGCCCTCCGCGCGCGGGATGTCCGCCACGGGAAAGGGGGAAGGGGAGAGAGCCGGGGTACTGCGCATCACCCGGAGCCGTACCGCCTGGGCGCTCGCCGTGTTCTTCGGGCTCCAGGCCACCGCCGCCTACGTCACCATGGGCTGGATGGCGCAGATCTTCCGGGACGCGGGCGTCCCGGCCGCCACCGCCGGACTGCTGCTGGCCGTGACCATGGCGATGGGAGTGCCGCTCGCCTTCGTCATCCCGCGCGTCGCCACGCGCCTGCCCCGCCAGGGGCCCATCGTCGTCGTACTCGGCTGCTGCGGACTGCTCGGATACGCGGGCCTGTACATCGCGCCGGCCGGCGGCGCCTGGGCCTGGGCCGTACTGCTCGGCATCGCCAACTGCGCCTTCCCGTTGGCCCTCACGATGGTCGGGATGCGGGCCAGAACGGGCGCGGGCGTCGCCCAGCTGTCGGCCTTCGCCCAGAGCACCGGCTATCTGATCTCCATCCCCGGACCGCTCGTCGTCGGAGTTCTCTACCAGCACAGCGGTGGCTGGGGACTGCCGCTCGCGCTGATGGCCGGCCTGCTGCTGCCGCAGATGGTCGTGGGCGTACTGGCGGGACGTGATCGCACCGTGGAGGACGAGGCGGCGGCCCGCTGACCCGCCCCGCCAGGCGCAGACACCCCGGGAGTACGGGTGGGCGGGACGGATGCGAGACTGGCGATATGCCAGTGCTCGACCCGAACCCCCAGAACGGCCAGAAGAAGATGCTGCTCGTCTTCGGCTCGTTCTTCGCGATCTTCGTGATCATCGCCGTCATCGCGACGATCGCCTCACCGTGAGGACCGTTGGTGGGGGTATCCCCACCAACCCCTAGGGGGCGGGTCTCAGGGTCAAGTGGGTGGATCACCGGATGGGTTGAGGGCCGGGGATTCCGTAACTTCGAGGTGTGGCCGCGAGATGCCGGCCACGGACGGCTCGAAGACCCACGGAGGCATCATGTCGGCCACGCACTCCCGGCCCCTTCCGGCGACCACGCGTGGAGTCGACATACGGCTGCCGTGGTGGGCCCTGGCACTGCCGACTCTGGCGTTCGTCGCGCTGCTCGTACTGATGCTGAACCCGTCCGACGCACATGCTGCGACGGGGGACCCGGCCATCGCGCACATCCTTGAGCGGGCACGGGACCTGGTGACGCGTTGAGCGCCGGGAACACCTCATTCCCACCTGCGGAGCCGCACGTCAACTCCCTGCGCCCCATGGCGTATTTCGTGCGAAGCTGGGTGCCATGAGCGTCGCAGAACCTCGCAGGATCGTCCTCTTCCGGCATGCGAAAGCAGACTGGCCCCAGGTCGCCGACCACGAGCGGCCACTCGCCGATCGGGGCCGCAAGGACGCCGCCGTCGCCGGGCGCAGGCTGGCAGACACCGGCATCGCTTTCGACCTGGCTCTCTGCTCCACAGCCGCCCGGACCCGCGAGACCTGGAAACTCGCCGTCCAGGAGTTCCCGCAACGGCCGAAGACCGTCTACGAGGAGCGGATCTACGACGCCTCACCCGGCGAGCTCATCGCCCTGCTCAACGAAACCCCGGACGACACCCAGAACGTGGTCCTGATCGGCCACAACCCAGGAGTTCAGGCCCTCACCGACATCCTGGCCGGCGAGTCCGAGGGTGACCCCCGCGCAAGGCTGACCAAACGGGGCTTCCCGGCGGCGGCCTTCGCGACCCTCTCCTTCCCGGGCTCCTGGAAGGGCCTGGAACCGGGTACGGCAACGCTGCTCGACTTCTGGGCACCGACGGAATAGGTCCCGTCGGCGGCAGGCGGCACAGCATGTGCCGCCTGCTGTCTGCCGCCTACCGTCAACATCGGCGTCGGCGACGAAGCACAAACCCCACCGAAGAGTCGCCGCCCCGCGAGACTCCCAGCGGGCTACTCCTGCGTATCCGCCGCCTCGACCTCTTCCCGAGTGACCCCCAGCAGATACAGCACGGTGTCCAGGAAGGGGAAGTTCACCGCCGTGTGCGCGGCCTCCCGCACGACCGGCTTGGCGTTGAAGGCGACGCCGAGTCCCGCCGCGTTCAGCATGTCCAGGTCGTTCGCCCCGTCACCGATCGCCACGGTCTGATCCAGCGGCACCCCGGCCTCCGCCGCGAACCGCCGCAGCAGCCGGGCCTTGCCCGCCCGGTCCACGATCTCGCCGACGACCCTGCCCGTCAGCTTCCCGTCGACGATCTCCAACGTGTTGGCCTGGGCGAAGTCCAGCCCGAGCCGCTCCTTCAGATCATCCGTGACCTGGGTGAACCCACCCGAGACGACACCCACTTCGAAGCCGAGCCGCTTCAGCGTACGGATCAGCGTGCGCGCCCCCGGCGTGAGCCGGACCTCGCTGCGCACCTTGTCCACCACCGACGCGTCGAGCCCCTTGAGCAGCGCCACCCGTGCGTGCAGCGACTGCTCGAAGTCCAGTTCCCCGCGCATCGCGGCGGCGGTCACCTTGGCGACCTCGTCCTCGCATCCCGCGTGCGCGGCGAATAGCTCGATCACCTCGTCCTGGATGAGCGTCGAGTCCACATCCATGACGACCAGCCGCTGAGCCCGCCGGTGCAGCCCCGCCGCGACGACCGCGATATCGACACCGAGTGCCGCCGCGTCGGTGACCAGGGCGGTGCGCAGCAGCTCGGTCGCGACCCCGGAGACGGCGAACTCGACCGCCGTCACGGGGTACTTGGCGAGCCGGAAGATACGGTCGATGTTGCCGCCGGTCCTGGTGATCCGCGCGGCGATCGCGGCGGTCGACTCGGCGGTCAGCGGATGCCCGAGCACGGTCACCACCGAACGCCCGAGCCCGCGCGGCCGGTTGTCACCGAGCCCGGAGATGATCTCCGCCTGCATCTTCATGGACTCCGCCCAGCTGTGGACGGTGGACCGCAGATCGCCTTCGATACCGGCAGGCGGCTGCGTCACGAGCGCGCACAGCACCATGCGGCCACGCGTGACGACCTGCTCGATGTCGACGACGTCCACGGAGTAGGCGGCAAGCGTGTCGAACAGACCGGCGGTGATGCCCGGCCTGTCCTTGCCGAAGATTTTGACGAGAAGGGTGGGTACGTCAGCGGTCTGCGTAGCGTTCATGGTGTTTCCACCGTATCCGGCACCCAGTGCCTACCGCGCACGCGGTCCGCCTGACGGACGGGGAACAATACGTTTCGCGGGGGTGGCGAAGACCTTACGAGCAGGTCAGCGCCGTCCCTTGGGGGTGCGTGGCGGCGGGGGAGGAGGCGGCGGGGGCGGGGGAGGGGTCCGTTTCTCCGGCACGGATTCCGACGACCCCCCCCTGGGGCGTCCGGGCTGTCCGGGCCGTCGCGGCGGCGGCGAGAGCGGCCTGGCCATGGTGGGAAGGCCGTACATGTTCTCGGGCGGCTGCTCTCCCTCACTCGGACCACCCCCCTCACCCGAGCCCTGCTGGTCGCCCGCACCGCGGCCCGCGCCCGGACCGCTCCCCTCGCCGGAAATGTCCCGCCCGGGCGCGCCGCTGCTGTCGGGCGACCACGCCTCCGTACGCGGGGCACCGGGCGCCCAGCCACCCCCGTAGGGCTGCCCCGTCCCGGCCGGCCGCGCGTCCTCGGGCTCCCCACGCCCGTCGGGCAGCCGTAGATACGGATTGGTGTCACGGTTGGGCGGCCGGTACGACGAGCCGGGCGTGTACGGGCCGGAATACGGACCTGGTCCGGGGACCTGCTCAGGGTGAACCCCGTACCGCGCCTCCTCGGCCGCCGCACCCGGCACCCCGCTCGTCCCCACAGCCGTCGGCACCCCGCCCGGACCCGCCCACGCGTCACCCAGTGCCAACGGCACCGCCCGCCACCCCGCCGCCCCGCTCACGTACGCCAGCAGCGCGCCGGCGGCTCCCGCGAGCGCGCCCCACACCGCGCCCAGCAGCAGAGCCGCGACGAGTTGTCCGTGCAGTTCGATTCCGGCGCCGAACGCGTCGAAGCCCAGGACCGAGATCGAGGCGTCCACGGACACCTCCGCCAGCCAGGCGAACAGCGGCAGCGCCACCGCGGTCACCATCCCCAGCCGCAACGCGCACCGGCCGGCGAAACGCAGGGCGCCCGGATCCCGTACGGCGAGGGGTACCCGCCCGTCGACGCCGTCCGGGCCGACACCCCGGGCCAGCGGTGTCCGGGCCGCCGCCAGGATGCCCGCGAGCAGCATCATCAAGGCCGCCGCGACTCCCAGCAGCCACACCCGGCTGTCCAGCTCGGCCAGTCTGCCCAGGCTGACCGACTGGTCGTCCGCCGAGCTGAGGAGGCGGTCCAGGGGGTCCGGGAGGACGTTCACCAGCACCCCGGACGCACTTCCGTCGAACGGGACGAACAGGCCGATCGTGATACCCAGCCAGACCCCGTTGGGGGCGCCGAGCAGCGCCGCGCCCGCGATGCGCTTGGGATGGGCGTCGCCGATCGCCGCGTACGCGGCTGCCGCGAACCCCGCCGCCACCGCCACCAGCGCCACGGTGACCAGGGCGGACACCGCCGGCCGTACGACACGGTGGACCGCTTCCCAGCCGCGCGGCAGGGGAGTGCGGCGGGAGGCCAGGAGGGCGATCGTCAGGACTCCGGCCGCCCAGACCAGGCCCCCGAGCAGGGTGGGGAGCGTGTCGACGGTGAAGCCGACCGCCGCCTTCGCGTCGATCAGGTCGCCGACCCGGTCGGGCAGCAGACCACTGATGTCGCCGAGCCCGGGGACGTCGAGGCCCCCGCCCCCGTCACCTCCGCCGCCCGTGCCCGGCAGACTGTCGAGGCCCAGACTGCCTCCGTCGATGGTGATGAGGTCGTGCCCCGCCCAGGCCAGCCCGCCCAGAGTGGCCACGAAAAGGGCGATCACCGCGCCCGCGCGCGTGAGGAGTTCGGACAGCGAGATCACCACTCCCGCCCCGCGCAGGGAGCGTAGGAAGAACCATGACAGGAGCACCGCGCCCACCAGGCCGACGCCCAGTGGCGTGATCTCGACGGCGGTCGCCGCCTGGGCCCCTTCCAGGCCGAAGGCCGACACGTCACCGGACGGTGTGACCGAACCACCCGCCCCAAGTGCCACAACCGCCGCGGTCATCGGCCCGAGCGAGGCCGTGGAATCCGCCTCCAGCAGATGCAGACCGAGCGCCGCGGTGCCCGCCATTCCGATCAACGCCCAGCTCACAGAGGCGATCGCGGAGAGCAGTACGTCTCCCCACGGCAGCCTCCCGCCCTGCCCGGCGGTCTCGATGCCCATCGTCAGCCCCCGATCCGCGCGGCGGCGGTCCACCCCGCGTGTCCCCCTCGCGTGGGATTACCACTCTCCGGGCCGGTTTCCACGCCGTCAACGGCGCGTCGCTGTCCGCTTCCACGCCCCGTCCGCAAGGCCCGACTTTCGGTCAGGGGGCTGAGCCTGAAATAGTTCCCCCCGATGTTCGACATCCCTAGACTCCCCGTGTTGGGGCAATTTCGGGGGACAACTCAGTGGGGCGCGGAGTGCCGGAACTCGTACTGGAATTGAACGAACGGACCTGGACGCTCGATTCGTCCAGGCCATACGCCCTCGGGCGTGATCCGCAGGGGGACATCGTGCTCGACGACGCCAGGGTCTCCTGGCGGCACGCCACGATCAGCTGGGGCGGCCGGAGCTGGGTCATCGAGGACCACGGCAGCACCAACGGCACCTTCGTGCAGGGGCAGCGGATCCACCAGATGGAGATCGGGCCGGGCTCGGCCGTCCATCTCGGCAACGCGACCGACGGCCCGCGTCTGAACCTCTCCAGCAGTGCCGCCTCGGTCGCGACGCCGCAGGTGGCGGAGGCTAAGCAACAGCCGTTCGCGGCCCAGGGCGCGAGCCCCTCCTGGGCGCAGCCGCCCCAGCACGAGGCGCCGGAACAGAGCTGGCCGGGGCCCCAGCACGCGTCCGCACCGCCTCAGAGCGCCGGGGCGCCGCCGGTGTACGGCGACCGCAGCCCGACCACCTTCCACCAGCTCCACCTCGGCCGGGTGATGCGCATCGGCCGCGCCCTGGAGAACGAACTGGTCGTCTCCGACCTCCAGGTCTCCCGCAACCACGCGGAGTTCCACGCGACGCCCGACGGCCGCTTCGAGATCCACGACCTGGGCTCGCACAACGGTACGTACGTCAACGGCATGCCGATCGCCAAGGGCGGCACCGCGCTGCTCGGCCCGAACGACATCGTCGGCGTCGGCCACTCCACGTTCCGCCTGGTCGGCGATCACCTCGAGGAGTTCGTCGACACCGGCGAGATCTCCTTCTCGGCCCGCCATCTGACGGTCACCGTGGACGGCGGCAAGCAGATCCTCAAGGACGTCTCCTTCGGTGTCCCGGAGAAGTCGCTGATCGCGGTCATCGGCCCGTCCGGCTCCGGCAAGTCGACGCTCCTCAAGGCGCTCACGGGCTACCGGCCCGCCAACCAGGGCGACGTCCTCTACGACAACCGCAACCTGTACAAGCAGTTCGCCGAGCTGCGCCAGCGCATCGGTCTGGTCCCGCAGGACGACATCCTGCACAAGGAACTGACCGTCAAGAAGGCCCTCAAGTACGCGGCCAAACTGCGCTTCCCCGCCGACACCACGACGGAGGAGCGCGAGCACCGCATAGGCGAGGTGCTGCGCGAGCTCAAGCTCGACATCCACAAGGAGAAGAAGGTCACCTCCCTCTCCGGCGGCCAGCGCAAGCGCGTCTCGGTGGCCCTGGAACTGCTCACCAAGCCGTCGCTGATCTTCCTGGACGAGCCGACCTCCGGCCTCGACCCGGGCATGGACCGTGACGTCATGCAGCTGCTGCGCGGCCTCGCCGACGACGGCCGTACGGTCCTGGTCGTCACGCACTCCGTGGCCGAACTGGCGATCTGCGACAAACTCCTGGTGATGGCGCCGGGCGGCTCGGTCGCCTACTTCGGCCCGCCCGAGGAGGCCCTGAACTTCTTCGGCTACGACACCTGGGCCGACGTCTTCTCCTCCTTCGAGAACTACCGCGACTACGACTGGGCGGGCCGCTGGAAGGGCTCGCAGCACTACCAGATGTACGCCGCGGACATCGACGCCGTCGCCCCGCAGTCCGTGGACATGCCCGCCGCACAGGCCATGCGCCCGCCCAAGCCGCAGGGCTGGGGCTCACAGCTGATGACCCTGATCCGGCGATACGTGACGGTCATCGTCTCCGACAAGGGCTTCCTGGCGCTGACGGTGATCCTGCCCGCGGTGCTCGGCGCGGTGAGCCTGCTCATCGACCCGGACAAGACCCTGCTGCCGGGCAAGGTGGGCAGGAACGGCCTCAACATCCCGAACGGCACGGCCACCACCGTCCTCCTCATCCTCGCGGTCGGTGCCTGCTTCGCCGGCGCCGCCAACTCCGTCCGCGAGCTGATCAAGGAACGGGTCATCTACGAACGGGAGCGTGCGACCGGCCTGTCGCGCTCCGCGTATCTGATGTCCAAGGTGATCGTCCTCGGCTTCATCACGGTCCTGCAGGGCCTCATGGTCGGCGCGATCGGTTTCTCCAGCCGCACGATCCCGGACGAGGGCCTGGTCTTCGGCAAGTTCGTGCTGCTCGAACTCTCCGTCCCGATCATGGCGCTCGGCTTCTCGTCGATGATGTTCGGGCTGGTCATCTCCTCGCTGGTGAAGACCTCCGAGAAGACGATGCCGCTGCTCGTCATGTTCGCGATCATCCAGGTCGTGTTCACCGGCTGCCTGTTCATCCTGCACGGCAACATCGGCGTCAACGAGTTCTCGTACCTGATGCCCTCCCGCTGGGCGGTCGCCGCCGCGGGCGCCACGCTCGACTTCAACAAGATCAGCCCGAACGTCGACGATCCCGGCAGCACGGACCCTCTCTGGGACCACACGGCCATGGCCTGGGGCATCGACATGGTCGCCCTGATCGCCATCGGCGTGGTCTGCGGCTTCTTCGTGGCCCGCTTCCTGCGCCGCCACGAGCCCGAGGTCATGCGCAAGTGATCAAGGCCGTACGACGGTGAAGGGCGGCACCCCGGTGGGGGTGCCGCCCTTTTCGCCTGTGGGTACGAGTCAGAGGTCCGCGCAGGCCTCAGTACGCGCCGTTGACGTTGTCGATCGAGCCGTACTTGTCGGCCGCGTAGTTGGCGGCGGCCGTGATGTTGGCGACCGGGTCGTAGATGCTCGTCGACGTACCGGAGACGTGGTACGCGTTGAAGGTCGGCTGGATGACCTGGAGCAGACCGATCGACGGGGTGCCGTTCTGGGCGTTGACGTCCCAGCCGTTGATGGCGTTCGGGTTGCCCGTCGACTCCCGCATGATGTTGCGGTACAGGCCGTTGTAGGAGCCCGGGATGCCCTTGTTCCCCATGATGTCGAGGGCCTCGCGGATCCAGCCGTCGAGGTTGTTGCCGTACGTCTTCGTGGCGGCCTTCTTGAGCGCGGCGCGCTTGGCGGACCGGCTCGCGGCCTCCTTCGCCTTGCGCTCCTTCGCGGCCTTGGCCGCGGCCTTCTTCTTCGCGGCGGCCTTCGCCGCGGCCTTCTTGGCGGCAGCCGCGTCGGCGGCCTTCTTCGCGGCGGCGGCCTCGGCCTTCACGGTCGCGCCGGCCAGCTGGTCGGTGACGCTCGCCTTCACGTCCTTGACCTGCTCCTGGCTGAACACCACAGGGGCGGCGGAGGTGGCCTCCGAGGTGGTCTGCGAGCTGCCCGGCGCAAGGGTGAACGCGAGGGCGGCGGAGGCGAGCGTGGCGGCACCGGCGATCGCGAGCCTGCGGGTCCTGGCGGACATACGACTATGACCAGGAGTGGCGGTGTTCTTGGACATGGCGGATGGACCTCTTCGAATAGCGCGGATGTCGCTCGGTGCCCGGGGACAGGCGTGCTTCCGGCACAAACGCCGCGGGCGGAACCCGCGGCGCTGAGCGACGGCTGCCATTCTTAGCGGCCGCAAAATGATGTGGCAAAGGTGTGACGTACTACGAGGGGTAGTGGACTCGGGAAGGGCAAAACGGGACAGACCGGAGCGTCTTTCCCGCTCACCGGGTGGACGTTTGTCTCCTATGGTCGCTAGTAAGTGATGTGGGTCCTATGTGCGGGGTCACATCGGCCGAGCACCCGTCTCACCATTAGTTGCGGGAGCAATGCTCAGCGTGAGGAGCCTGGCTCAAGCCTCCTCCGGAAGAAGGAGATGCACGTCCCCGAACTCGTGCCACAGGTACCGCTCGCGCAGCGCCTCCTCGTACCCACGGCCGACAGCCGCCCGCCCCGCGACCGCCTCCAGCATCAGCAGATGCGACGCCTCCGGCTCGTGCAGCCCCGTCAGCAGCCCGTCCACGACCCGCACCCCACGCTCGGGCGTCACCACCAGGTCGGTCCATCCCTCGGCCGCCCGGACCGCGCCGTCCGGCCCCGCCGCGGACTCCACGGCCCGTACAGCCGTCGTACCGACCGCCACGACCCGTCCGTCCCCGGCCCGCACGGCGTTGATCAGCCGCGCCGAGGCCTCCGGCACCGCGAACCGCTCCGGATACGGCGGCTCGTGCGCCTCCGCCGACGCGACCCCCGTGTGCAGCCTGACGGGCGCGAACTGCACACCCCGGCTCACCAGCTCCGCCACCAGCCGCGCGGTGAACGGCCGCGCGGCACTCGGCATCTCCGCGCTGCCCGTCCCGTCGCGGGACGGCAGCGCGAACACCGTCTGATAGACGGACAGCGGCTGATCGCGCTCCGTATAGGAGTAACGAATGGGGCGCCCGTGCCCCCGCAGAAGAGACAGCACCCGCCCGGTCACCCGGGCCCACCACAGCCGGGTGGCGCACACGCTCAACGGTTCCTCGAGAACCAGCCCAGCACCCCCGGGCAGCCGCACAGCCGTCCCCGAGGCGCCCGCACGCGCGCGCGTGGTGCCCGTCCCGTCTGGATCCCGCAGCTCGACGGCCCACCGCCCGTCGTCCCCGCGCGTCGAGAAATGCACCACCACGCGCGCGTGCCCTATCCACCCGTCCATGGCGGCGGCCAGCGTCGGCGACGTGTTGACGACGAGCAGATCCCCGGCTCGCAGCTGCCGGGGCAGCTCGTCGAACCCGTGATGCGACACCGCGGTCCCCCGCGACACGAGCAGCCGTACGGCGTCCCGGTCCAGCCCTGGACCCCGCTGCTCGGCCGGCACCCGCGCCGACAACTCCTCCGGCACCTGTACGGCGAGTGTCATCGCCCCTCCGACAGGGAGAACGCCGCGTACCGCCCACTCGCGGGCCGCTCGTCCAGCAGCCGCAGAAAGGCGGGCACGACACTGCCGGGATCCGGACGTGGATCGGCATCGTCAGGCACGGCTGCCGCGTACAGGTCCGTCCCCATGTCACCGGGGTCGACCGCCCAGACCCGCACCCCCGGCTCCTCCTCCCCGAGCACCGCCGCCAACCGGTCGAGGGCCGCCTTGGACGCCCCGTAGCCACCCCACGTCTCGTACGCCTCCGCCGCCGCGTCCGAACTGACGGCGATAACCGTTCCGGCCGCGGACTCCCGCAGCGACGGCAGTGCCTCCTGGACCAGGCCCAGCGCGGCCACCACGTTCACCTCCAGCGCCCGCCGCAACCCCTCCAGGGGCAGCCCCTCCAGCCGTACGAGGGGTTCGGCGCCCAACGCGCTCGCGTTGCTCACCAGGAGATCGACGCCGCCCAGCTTCCGTGCCGCCGACACCAGCCCGGCACGGTGACTCGCGTCCGTGACATCACCGGGAAGGGCCTCCACCCGCACGCCGTGCGCGGCGAGCGCCTCGGCGGTGGCATGCAGGACCTCCGGGGTCCTGGCGTCAAGTACGAGATCCCAGCCCCGTTGGGCGAGCGCCGAGGCCAGTGCCCGCCCCAGTCCCTTGGAAGCCCCTGTGATGATCGCTACCGGCATGACGCTCGTCCCCTCGTCCTCGGCCGCCGATGATCGGCGGTGCGTCCAACGTAGGAACGGAACGGTCCCGGCCGCCTCGTCCAGGGGCCGCAATGCGTGAGGTCCTTCGCCCTAGGTCCTTCGGACCAGGCAGGGGCGCCACAGGGCGGATACGCACTGTCACACCCGCCGGTACCGTGAGGGCATGAGTCAAGGACCACGGTCCGGCCTGGCCGCGGTGAGCGCCGCGCTGCTGGCCATGAGCAGGCATCTGGAGGTGCGTGACGTCCTCAAGACGATCGTCGCCTCCGCCAGAGAGCTGCTCGACGCGCAGTACGCGGCGCTGGGGGTCCCGGACGACCACGGCGGCTTCGCCCAGTTCGTGGTCGACGGTGTCAGCGACGCCCAGTGGAAGGCCATCGGCCCGCTGCCACGCCAGCACGGCATCCTCGCCGCGATGCTGCGCGAGGCCCGCCCCCAGCGCCTGGCGGACGTCCGCGAGGACCCGCGCTTCGAGGGCTGGCCGTCCGCCCACCCCGACATGTCCGACTTCCTGGGCCTGCCGATCCGGGACGGCGACGAGGTGCTGGGGGCACTTTTCCTGGCCAACAAGAACTGTCCGAAACCGTTCGGCGGCTGCGGCTTCACCGAGGACGACGAAGACCTCCTCGCCATCCTGGCCCAGCACGCGGCGATCGCCCTGACCAACGCCCGCCTCTACGAGCGCAGCCGCGAACTGACCATCGCCGAGGAGCGCTCCCGCCTCGCCCACGAACTGCACGACGCGGTCAGCCAGAAGCTGTTCTCCCTGCGCCTGACCGCCCAGGCCGCCGCCACCCTCGTGGACCGCGACCCAGCCCGTGCCAAGGGCGAGCTGCAGCAGGTGGCCGCGCTCGCCGCCGAGGCCGCCGACGAACTGCGCGCGGCGGTCGTGGAGCTGCGCCCCACGGCCCTGGACGAGGACGGTTTGATCGCCACGCTCCGTACCCACATCCAGGTCCTCGACCGCGCGCACTCCGCGCGCGTGACCTTCGACAGCCGCGGGGTCCGCGCCCTGCCGGCCTCACAGGAGGAGGCACTGCTGCGGGTCGCCCAGGAGGCCCTGCACAACGCGCTGCGGCACTCCGGAGCAGCCCGCGTGGAGGTGACCCTGGCGAAACGCGGCCAGGGCGCCGCCCTGCGCGTCACCGATGACGGCAGTGGCTTCGACCCGACGGCTGTCCGCAGCGCCGGACGCCACCTCGGCCTGGTCTCCATGCGGGACCGGGCGAGCGGGGTCGGCGGCCGGCTGGACGTGGAATCGGCGCCCGGAAAGGGCACCACGATCGAGATGGAGGTCCCCGGTGGCTGACGCGATCAGGGTGCTGCTCGTCGACGACCACCAGGTGGTCCGCCGGGGCCTGCGCACGTTCCTCGAAGTGCAGGACGACATCGAGGTGGTGGGCGAGGCGTCGGACGGTGCCGAGGGAGTCGACCGTGCGGAGGAACTGAAACCCGACGTCGTCCTCATGGACGTCAAGATGCCGGGCATGGATGGCGTCGAGGCACTGCGCAGACTCCGCGAACTCGACAACCCCGCGCGCGTGCTGATCGTCACGAGCTTCACCGAGCAGCGCACCGTGGTCCCCGCACTGCGTGCGGGCGCCGCCGGATACGTGTACAAGGACATCGACCCGGACGCCCTCGCCGGCGCCATCCGTTCCGTGCACGCCGGGCACATCCTGCTCCAGCCCGAGGTGGCTGATGCGCTACTGAGCCAGGAGGAGACGCACTCGGGCCAGGGGAGGAGCGGTTCGCTCACCGAGCGGGAGCGGGAGGTGCTGACCCTGATCGCGGACGGCCGCTCGAACCGGGAGATAGCCCGTGCCCTGGTGCTGTCCGAGAAGACGGTCAAGACGCATGTCTCGAACATCCTGATGAAACTCGATCTGGCGGACCGTACACAGGCGGCGTTGTGGGCGGTACGTCATGGTGTGGTCGGATGACCGGCAACTCGGAACGTTCCCTTCCGGGCTGAGATTCATACCGTCGTGGGAATGTCCCCCGGATGGCGCATCCTTCGTGGATCTCCGGCGTTCTTCAGTGCGTGCCGCGGCGACCTGCCGCGGTGAACGCAAAGGGAGGGCTCAGACATGAAGAACCTGAAGAAGGCCGCTGCTGTGACGATGGTGGCGGGCAGCCTGGTCGCCGCCGGTGCCGGTTTCGCCTCGGCCACGGAAGGCTCGCACGCCAACGGCCAGGCCGTGGGCTCGCCGGGCGTCGTCTCGGGCAACCTCATCCAGGCCCCGGTGCACATCCCGGTGAACGCGGTGGGCAACAGCGTCAACGTCATCGGCGTGCTGAACCCCGCCTTCGGCAACCTCGGCCTCAACCACTGAGGACCGAGCCGCCGAAGCACTGAGGTGCTGAGGTCCTGACCTCCGGCCTCCCGGGTACGCCCGGGAGGCCGGTCGGACGCGGCGGATTGCCTCAAACGGGCACTCTGCCTTCGGAGTCCGTGTCGCCCGGTACCTCTCCCGCGTTGCGCAGCGCACGACCCGCGGTCGGGTCGCCAAGCAACCGCAGGAGGACGTTTCCCATGAACATCGCCAAGAAGGCCGCCGTGGCCGTCACCATCGCCGGTGCCGCCGCGGGCGCGGCTGCCGGCGTCGCCGTCGCCGACGCGGGTGCCCACGGTGTGACCGCGAAGTCGCCCGGCGTGGGGTCGGGCAACCTCGGCCAGGTCCCCGTGCACGTCCCGGTCAACGTGGTCGGCGACAGCGTCAACGTCATCGGCCTCCTGAACCCGGCCTTCGGCAACAACGGCGTGAACGACTGACATCACGACACCAGAGAGCCCCGCGAACGAGCAGATGGTTCGCGGGGCTTCTGGCTTGCGCGGGGCGGTATCTCTTCAGCGCGGGCCTGCACCATCCAGCCCGTCCGGCGTTTGAGGACAAGGCCCGTTCAGGGCCGTAGGGGGGTCTGGGGGCGCAGCCCCCAGCAACGCCCACCCCAGCCGAACCGCACCGCACGGCACCCCACAACAAACCTCACCGCACCCCCCGCTCCTCCACAACGGAGTTGTACGCCGCGACCTGCGCCCGCCGGGCCGTCCGCTCCACCGGCCGCAACGCCTCCGCCCGCGCCGCGATCTCCGAGGCGCTCACCGCCCCGCCGGGCCCGTTCTCGGACGCCACCGAGATCAGCAGCCCCACCCGCTGCGCCAGCTCCAGCACCCGTACCGCCCGAGGCGGATACCCCGGCGCCAGCACCTCGCGCCCCCGCTCCGCCCGCGCCCGGTACGCGTCGACCGCCGCCTCCGCGATCGGCCCGGAACCGGCGACGTCCAGCTGCGACAACACAGCCGTCGCGTCCCGCAGTGCCTCCGCCAGCTCGCGCTCGGCCTCCCCGAGGGACGGCACGTCGGCGGGCGGCGCCTCACGTACCGGCAGGCAGTGCCAGACGACCTCGATGTGCACGTCCCCGGCCGGCCCGGCCTCGTACACCTCCGGCACCAGCCCCAGCGCGGCGTCCTCGCAGATCACCGCCTCCTCCGCTTCCAGCGCCCGCGCGTTGAACTCGGGGGGCCCGCTCAGCCCGAGCGGATGCCCCGGCGCGGGCAGCGCGATCCGCAGCCCGGACGCACCGAGCGTCCGCAGCCGTCCCAGCGCGAGCGTGAGACCGACGGGCGCCGACTCACCGGGCAGCCCCTCGACCCGGTGCACCGCGTCCTCCCCGACGATGGCCACTACCGCGTCGTCCGGCGAAACAAGTCCGGCCAACAGGGCATTTCCCCATGCGGCCAGTCGTCCTGAGCGTGGTTCCGAAAGCATGCCCCCACCCTAAGGACCGACCGAGGGGCGGGACCGGCCGACCAGTGGCGTAGATTTCGTGGGGGGCTGCGCCCACAGGCGCACACGAACGCGAGACTGGCCGACACTGCAAGGGGAGACAACCCGCTCATGAGCGATGTTCTGGAGCTGGAGGACGTATCCGTGGTCCGCGAGGGCCGGGCTCTGGTGGACCAGGTCTCCTGGTCGGTCAAAGAGGGCGAACGCTGGGTCATCCTCGGCCCGAACGGCGCCGGGAAGACAACCCTCCTGAACCTCGCTTCCAGCTACCTCTTCCCCAGCCACGGCACCGCCACCATCCTCGGCGAGACCCTCGGCAAGGTCGACGTCTTCGACCTGCGCCCGCGCATCGGCATGGCAGGCATCGCCATGGCCGACAAGCTGCCCAAGCGCCAGACCGTGCTCCAGACGGTGCTGACCGCCGCGTACGGCATGACGGCCGGCTGGCAGGAGGAGTACGAGGACATCGACGAACAGCGCGCCCGCGCCTTCCTCGACCGCCTCGGCATGAGCGACTACCTCGAACGTCGCTTCGGCACCCTCTCCGAGGGCGAGCGTAAGCGCACCCTCATCGCCCGCGCCCTGATGACCGACCCCGAGCTGCTGCTCCTCGACGAGCCCGCCGCAGGCCTCGACCTCGGTGGTCGCGAGGACCTCGTACGCCGTCTCGGCCGGCTCGCTCGCGACCCGATCGCACCCTCCATGATCATGGTCACGCACCATGTCGAGGAGATCGCCCCGGGCTTCACCCACGTCCTGATGATCCGTCAGGGCAAGGTGCTCGCCGCCGGTCCCCTGGAGCTCGAACTCACCTCCCGCAACCTGTCGATGTGCTTCGGCCTCCCCCTCGTCGTCGAGCAGGTCGGCGAACGCTGGACCGCCCAGGGTCTGTCGATGTCCTGACGGCACACCCCGTTTCGCGGGAACCACCTTGTAGAACAACTGGAAGAAGCCTGTGCCAAGTTGATCGGCGCCCTGTCGGTGACCAGGCCCGCGGACCTACCATGACGATGTGAACGACATCGACGCGTGGGTGTGGTGGCTCGTCGGCGCGGTGGCGCTGGGTATCCCGCTCGTGGTGACCGCGATGCCGGAACTGGGCATGCTCGCCGTGGGCGCGCTGGCGGCTGCCGGCGCGGCCGGACTGGGCGGCGGAATCGTCGTCCAGGTGCTCGTGTTCGCCGTCGTGTCGACCGCGCTCATCGCCGTCGTACGGCCCATCGCGACCCGGCACCGCGCCGACCGGCCCCAACTCCTTTCCGGAATCGACGCGTTGAAGGGCAAACAGGCCGTCGTCCTGGAACGCGTCGACGGCTCCGACGGCCGGATCAAGCTCGCCGGTGAGGTCTGGTCGGCCCGCGCCCTCGACCCCCAACTCGCTTACGAAGTAGGCCAGGAGGTGGACGTCGTCGAGATCGAGGGAGCCACGGCGATCGTCATGTGACCTCGCCCGACGCGTAAGTGGACGGAACGTCCACGGGGCAGCCGACGGTCTGTCACACTCCACGATGAAGATCTTCAACAAGCAAGATCTTCAACAGGCATACGATCTTTCCGTAAGCGCCAAGGCGGAGAAGGGATACGGGGATCCACGATGGAACCCATCATCATCGTCCTGATCATTCTGGTGGTGTTGGTCTTCATCGCCCTGATCAAGACCATCCAGGTCATCCCACAGGCCAGCGCCGCCATCGTCGAACGGTTCGGCCGCTACACGCGGACACTCAACGCGGGCCTGAACATCGTCGTCCCGTTCATCGACACCATCCGCAACCGCATCGACCTCCGCGAACAGGTCGTGCCGTTCCCGCCGCAGCCGGTGATCACCCAGGACAACCTGGTCGTCAACATCGACACCGTCATCTACTACCAGGTGACGGACGCGCGGGCGGCGACGTACGAGGTCGCGAGCTACATCCAGGCCATCGAGCAGCTCACCGTCACCACACTCCGCAACATCATCGGTGGCATGGACCTGGAGCGGACCCTGACCTCCCGCGAGGAGATCAACGCGGCCCTGCGCGGAGTCCTCGACGAGGCCACCGGCAAGTGGGGCATCCGCGTCAACCGCGTCGAGCTGAAGGCGATCGAGCCCCCGACCTCCATCCAGGACTCGATGGAGAAGCAGATGCGCGCCGACCGTGACAAGCGCGCCGCGATCCTCACCGCCGAAGGTATCCGCCAGTCCCAGATCCTCACGGCGGAAGGTGAGAAGCAGTCCTCGATCCTGCGCGCCGAAGGTGAGGCCAAGGCCGCCGCCCTGCGCGCCGAGGGCGAGGCCCAGGCCGTCCGTACGGTCTTCGAGGCCATCCACGCCGGTGACCCGGACCAGAAGCTCCTCGCCTACCAGTACCTCCAGATGCTCCCGAAGATCGCCCAGGGCGACGCCAACAAGCTCTGGATCGTCCCCAGCGAAATCGGCGACGCACTCAAGGGCCTGTCCGGCGCCATGGGCAACCTCAACTTCGGCGGCGGTTCGGGCGGCGGAGACAATCAGGGCGGGGGCACCGAACGCCGAGAAAAGCCGTCAATCACAGACTGACGGCTTTGAGGAACCCCGCGCCTCAAAGGGGCGCGGGGCTGTGTCGATTTGCGGCTCCGCCGCGTGGGCGCGACAAGCCACAACGAGCCCGCAGCAGGCGAACTACCAGTGGACCTCGGAAAGGTCCCACCCGCACCAACTACGCCGCGGGCTGCACCAACCACTCCGGCAGCGCGTCGAACTCCCCCTGCCCCAAGGACAGCAGCATCGCGTCCGCTGGCGAAGGCTCGAACGGCAGCCGCAACAGCGGCATCCCTGCCTGTTCCGGAGTCCGGGCCGCCTTACGGTGGTTGTCCTCCGCGCACGACGCGACGGTGTTCAGCCAGGAGTCCTGCCCACCCTGCGCGCGCGGCACCACATGGTCCACGGTCGTCGCCCGACGACCGCAGTACGCGCACCGGTGCCGGTCCCGGACCAGCACGCCCCGCCTCGACCACGGAGCTTGTCTTCGGAACGGCACCCGGACATAACGGCAGAGCCTGATCACACGCGGCGCGGGTATGTCGACCGCCGCTCCACGCATACGGATCTCGGGGTGGGCCTGCTCGACAACAGCCTTGTCCTGCAGCACCAGAACGACGGCCCGGTTCAACGTCACCGTCGACAGTGGCTCGAAGCTCGCGTTCAGTACCAGCGTGTCCCGCATCCAGCCCACCTCCTCTGCTCACAGGCCCACCGCATGGCGGGCTTGGATCAACTCTGGCCGGGCACGCCGAGATGGACAACGCAATAAAAATGCCCGCCTCTGATCACTTCCAAGACCAGAGGCGGGCAAACGTGCAATGAACGTCAGTCTTCGGCGGGAACCTCGTACTCACCGACGAGTTGGGAGCGCGCGATCGCGTGGAACCGCAGATTGAAACCGACGACCGCGGGCGACGCGTCCGCGTCCGGACCCAGCTTCTCCTGATCCACGGCGTACACCGTGAACACATAGCGGTGCGGACCGTCCCCGGCCGGCGGCGCCGCACCGCCGAAGTCCCGTGTGCCGTAGTCGTTGCGCACCTGGACGACACCCTCGGGCAGCCCCTCGAACTTGCCGCTGCCCGCACCCGCCGCCAACTCGGTCACCGAGGCCGGGATGTCGAAGGCGACCCAGTGCCAGAACCCGCTGCCCGTAGGCGCGTCGGGGTCGTAGCAGGTCACGGCGAAACTCCTGGTCTCCGCCGGGAACCCCTCCCACCGCAGCTGCGGCGAGGTGTTGCCGGACGCGTAGACCTGAGCGTCCTTGAGCGTCGCCCCCGCCTCGACATCCTCACTAGTGACCGTGAACGACGGCACGGGAGGATGGAAGTCGTGCGGCAGCGGCGGCCTCTTGAACTCGGTCACCTCGGTACCTCCTGGTGGGATGAGTCGGATCCGTATCCGTCTCGGACGCTACTAGAACCAGCTGCGCTTGCTGCCGACCTCGGCCAGCCACTGGTTCAGGTACGCGGCCCAGTCAGTGCCCTGGTAGTCGTGCTGGCCCACCTGGAACGACCGGAAGGTGTCGCTGCCCTCACTGAACAGACCCGGCTTCTTGTCCATCTCCAGGACGACGTCCATCGAGTGCTCGTCGGCGACGAAGGTCAACTCGACCTGGTTGAGGCCCCGGTACTGCGCCGGCGGGAAGAACTCGACCTCCTGGTAGAAGGGAAGCTTCTGCCGCGTACCGCGAACGTGACCGCGCTCCAGGTCCGCACTCTTGAAACGGAAGCCCAACTGGAGAAAGGCGTCCAGGATCGCCTTCTGCGCGGGCAACGGGTGCACGTTGATGGGGTCCAGGTCACCGGAGTCGACGGCACGTGCGATCGCCAGCTCGGTGGTCACCCCGATGTTCATCCCACGCAGCGCCTGACCGTCGATCATCGTGACCGGTGTCTCCCAGGGGATCTCCAGCCCGAACGGCACGACGTGCACGGCACCGGCCTGAACCTCGAAGGCACCGCCCAGCCGCACCTTCGTGAACTCGATGTCCTGCTTGTACTCCTGATCGCCGCCCTCGACCTCGACCTTGGCCTGGAGTCCGACGGACAGCCCTTCGATCTGCTGGTTGACGGAACCGCCCTGGATCCGCACCTCACCCTGGACGACACCGCCCGGAACGACGTTGACCTCTGTCAACACCGTCTCGACCGAAGCCCCACCGGCACCCAGGCTCGCGAGCAGCTTCTTGAACGCCATGTCTCTCCTTCTCCAGCGATCCTTGCGATCCCTTGATCCTTAGAAACGCGATCCGGCCGTGGCCGGTTCCGTCCTCACCCTGGCAAGGCGGACGCTTCCTGGCCACCCCGTTCGCCGAGACACACCTGTATTACGCTCGGACGGCATGATCGCGCCCGCTGACCGTACGCCCCTCCCCAGGGAGTTCTTCGACCGGCCGGTACTGGAGGTCGCCCCCGACCTGTTGGGCCGCGTCCTCGTACGCACCACCCCGGACGGTCCGATCGAACTGCGCCTCACAGAGGTGGAGGCGTACGACGGCGCGAACGACCCCGGCTCCCACGCCTATCGAGGCCCCACACCCCGCAACAGCGTGATGTTCGGTCCGCCCGGACATGTGTACGTCTACTTCACCTACGGCATGTGGCACTGCATGAACCTGGTGTGCGGCCCCGAGGGCGTGGCGAGCGGGATTCTCCTGCGGGCCGGCGAGATCATCGAGGGCGCCGAACTCGCCCGCAAACGTCGACTTTCAGCCCGAAACGACAAAGAACTGGCCAAAGGGCCGGCCCGCCTGGCCACAGCCCTGGGCGTCGACAGGGCCCTCGACGGTACGGACGCCTGCGCCTCCGGGATCTCGCCGATCACGGTCCTGACCGGCACCCCGGTCAGCTCCGAGCAGGTGAGCAGTGGTCCACGCACCGGTGTCGCCGGCGACGGGGGTGTCCACCCCTGGCGCTTCTGGATCACCAACGACCCAACGGTGAGCCCTTATCGAGCTCATGCGCCCCGTCGCCGCTCAACTTGACGGGCCCTTGGGGGGTACGTAGTGTAGTCCGAGCCGCTTGACCCGGGTACGGCGATCGCCTGCAGCCGGAAGTGGCCAACCCACTACCTTCGACTCCCTCTCAGCGGGGGCGATTTCGGTGTGCCTGCACACCGAATTGCGAACCCGCGGAACTCGATTATGAGTTACCGAGGGAAGCGGCTAACGTAGTGAATGTCGAAAGGCAGACGGGCGAAAGCCGGAAAGCTTAAGGCAATCCCGCTGACAGGGAATCGGATCGAAAAACGGTCTGGTAGAGTCGGTAACGCAAGACCGAAGGGAAACTGCCCGGAGGAAAGCCCGAGAGGGTGAGTACGAAGGAAGCGTCCGTTCCTTGAGAACTCAACAGCGTGCCAAAAATCAACGCCAAGTTTGTTGATACCCCGGCTCACAGGCTTTGTCTGTGGGTTGAGGTTCCTTTGAAGTAGTAAAC
>NZ_JAAGLT010000018.1 GCF_010548275.1 Streptomyces sp. SID12488 | reverse complement strand
AGGAGCCGCCGCGGGAGTACGGCGACGATCTCGCGGCGGCCTGGCGTACGGCCCGACGAGGCAGCGACGCGTACGCGGCCCGCTGGCGGACGGAGTCCCGCAGGCTGCGCTCGGCGGCGCCCGACGCCGTGTCCCGCGAACCCGCGAAGGGCTCCGCCCCGGCCGCCGGGGACGACCGCGCGGCCGGGCTCGTCGCCGCGCTCGCCTTTCCCGAGCGGGTCGCCAGGGCTCAGGGGGGTTCGTATCTGATGGTGTCCGGTACCCGGGCCGAGGCCGGTGACGGTTCGGCACTGCGGGGCGCGTCCTGGATCGCGGTCGCCGTGGCGGACCGGCCGGTGGGGTCCGGGCACGCGCGCGTACGGCTGGCCGCCACCGTCGACGAGGACACCGCGCGGTCGGCGGCCGGCGCCCTGCACTCCACCGGCGAGGAGGTCCGCTGGGCCGACGGAGACGTCGTCGCCCGGCGCGTCGAGCGGCTCGGGGCGGTAGAACTGGCGGTGCGTCCACTGCGGGACCCCGACCGCGGACTCGTACGTGACGCTCTTCTCGAAGGGCTACGGCAGGAGGGGCTCGGGCTGTTGCGGTGGTCCGCGGACGCCGGGACGCTGCGGCAGCGGCTCACGTTTCTTCATCTGCACCTGGGCGCTCCCTGGCCGGACGTCTCCGAGGACGCCCTCCACGCGCGCGTGGACGAGTGGCTGGAGCCCGAGCTGAGCCGGGCGCGGCGGCGGGCCGACCTGGGCCGGATCGAGGCGGGGCAGGCGCTCAACCGGCTTATGCCGTGGGCGTCCGGGCAGGCCGGCCGCCTCGACGAGCTGGCGCCCGAGCGGCTGGCGGTGCCGAGCGGTTCCAGGATCCGGATCGACTACTCCGATCCCGAACGGCCCGTGCTCGCAGTGAAGTTGCAGGAGATGTTCGGCCTGCGGGAGTCACCCGCCGTGGCCGGTGTGCCGGTGCTCGTTCATCTGCTCTCGCCCGCCGGACGGCCCGCCGCCGTCACCGCCGACCTCGCCTCCTTCTGGAAGGACGGCTACAAGGGCGTACGCGCCGAGTTGCGCGGACGGTATCCGAAGCATCCGTGGCCCGAGGACCCGGCGACCGCCGAGCCGACGCGGCACACGAACGCGCGGCTCAGGCGTTGACCGGTTCGGGTGCGGAGGTTCGTGCGGGGGTGGGATCGGCCGGCCTGCGCCCGCGGGCCTCCAGGTAGAGGGCGAGGGCCAGCAGGAGCATGCCCAGGCTCAGGAAACCCCAGGGCAGGTACGACGTCAGCAGCAGGACCAGTACGCGCTGGGACTTGACGAGGGCGACCGTCGATTCGATGTAGTCCTCGCGCATCTTCACGTGCCCGGCGAAGGCCGTCACCTTTTCGCGCCCCCCGAGGAGGGTGCCTCCGCGCAGTTCCTCCTGGTGGATCTCCTCGCCGTAGACGGGCGCACCGGTGGCAGGTTCCACCCAGAACTTGCGGACCGTGGTGTACCAGCGGGTCATCCCGGTCGCGGCGACCGTCTCGGCCGTGACGCCCTTGATCGGCAGGTCCTTGGGGAAGGGAACCTTCGTCCACGGGATGGTCTGCTCGAAGTAGTAGACCGATACGCCGCGGAAGTTCTGTGTGCCCTTGTAGTGGATCGGGGCGGTCATCCGTGCCTGCGCGTCGAAGTACTCGTAGTCCCGCTTCTCGGTCAGGAAGGGCCACTTGAACTCGATGCCCTCCCGTTTCACCGGGTCGCCGTCGACCATCTCGCCGGTGGCGTGGACGGGTTCCTGGGTGTGCGCGTCGAAGATGTAGCGCTCGGCGATCTTCGAGACCATCTTCCCGTCGGGCCCCTGGACATAGGAGAGGCCGTCCCAGACGACCACGTCCCGCCCCGCCGTCTTCTCGATCTTCTCCGAGGCCTCGACGTTGCCCTTGAGGGTCTGCACGATGGTGACCTTGGGGACCTTCACGGCATAGAGCGAGTCGTAGTCGAGAAGGGTCGCGTCCTTCGCCTCCAGGACCATGGTCGTGTACTGGTTCGCCGGGATCTTGGCGAGACGCGGAAAGGCGTACCAGCGCAGCAGCGGGGACAGCGCCGCGAAGAACACGGCGAGGGCGAGCAGGATCAGGCCGGACTTTCGGCGCATCTCGGCCTCCCTCCCGGAGAGGTGCGGCGGCTAGGGGTGTGACGGGACCGTGGTCAGCAGCGGCTTCGGGGACGTCGTGCCCGCCGGAGGGCCCAGGGCCGTGATCGCGAGGACGAGCGCGAACGCGAGGGCGAGGCCGGTCGCGGCGGCGATCAGGGCACGCATACGGGGCCTCCTCGACTGCCGACATCCAGCTGACGGGGTGTCAGGTCGGGGCACCGTAGCAACGGGCGCCCGAGATGAGAACAGCTCGCACACACGAAAGCGGCACCCCTCGCTGTGAACGGGGTGCCGCTTTCCTGCGTATTGACGCGTATGACGACCTACGGGCTCGGGGAGCTGGAGGCCGAGGGACCGGCCGACTCGGTCGGAGCCGTCGATTCCGTTGCGGATTCGGTCGCGGTGGGTGCCGCCGTCACCGTCAGCTCGACCGTCAGGGTGGCGCCGCCGGTGGTGGTGATGCGGAGCAGGAAGGTGCCGGTGGTGTCGTCCGCGTACAGCTTCGGCAGCTTGAGCAGGCCGTTCGCGTCCGTTTCGAGACCCGTGAGGGTGCGGACCGTCTTACCGTCCGCGTCCTTGAAGTAGGGGCCCTTGGTGTTCACGGTCGCGTCGTCGGCCGAGGTGACCAGGGTCGCGGTGGCCGCGACACCGTCCGCGACAGCGCCGTCGTACGTCGCCTTGACCTCGACCTGGTCGACGAACTCACCGCCCGCCACGCAGGTGAGCGCGGTGGTGCCGGTGCGGGCGAGGGTGTCGGCGGCGCGGGCGGTGACGGTGACCGAGTAGTCGAGAGCGCTGACCGTACGGCCGACGACGACCGCGCGGACCGTGAAGTCACCCACCTTCTCGCCCGCCTTGAGCGCGGGTGCGACCGCGACTCCCGTGCTGTCGGTGACGACGGTGGCTACGTTCTCACCGCCGGTGAAGGTGGCGTCGGTGTCGCCGACGACCGTGAAGCGGATCCTGACCTTGCCGACAGCCTGGCCGGCCACGGTCTCCGCGCGCGTGCTGATCTTCTTGGTGAACGCGTCGCCCGCCGTCGCGGTGAGCTTGGCGGTACCCGCGTCCTCCAGGTGGTCCACCGTGTCGGTGGGCGTGGGGGTGGGCACGGGTGTCGGGGTCGGCGTGGCGGGCTTACCCGGCTTCGTCGGGTTCGGGGCGCTCGATCCCGGCGTGTTGGTCCCCGGTGTGCTCGGGCTGGGGCTCGGCGTCGTGACCGGCGGCGTCGAGGGGCTCGCTCCGGAGTTGCCGTCGCTGCTGCGGCCGACGGGCACCGTGCCCGTGCCGTCCGGGACCTCGTGGGTGCCCTTGCGGTAGTACTCCAGCCACGACAGGACGAGGTTCAGATAGTCCGTCGAGTTGTTGTAGCTGAGGATCGCGCGGTTGAGGTCGGCCTGCGTCGACAGGTCCCAGCCGTACCGGCACAGGTAGTGACCGGCGGCGAGGGCCGCGTCGTAGACGTTGTTGGGGTCTTCCTTGCCGTCGCCGTTGCCGTCGCGGCCCGCCCACGCCCAGGTGGACGGAATGAACTGCATGGGCCCGACGGCCTGGTCGTAGCTGCTGTTGCCGTCGTACGCGCCGTTGTCGGTGTCCTTGATGAGCGCGAAGCCGTTGCCGTCGAGCTGCGGGCCGAGGATGGGGCTGGTCGTGGTGCCGTTCGCGTCGACCTGGCCGCCGCGGGCCTGACCGGACTCGACCTTGCCGATGGCCGCGAGGAGCTGCCAGGGCAGGTTGCAGCCGGGTTTGGCCGTGCCGAGCGCCGCCTCGGCCTTCTTGTAGGCGTCGAGGACGGTCGCGGGTATGCCGGCCTCGGCCTCACCGAGCGAGACCGGCGTGCCTATGGTCGACGACTGCGAGGAGCTCGGACCGGGGTTGGGGCTGTGGAGCGGTGGAAGGTCCGTGTAGTACGGCGAGTTGCCGGTCGCGCTCGCACTGTCGTCGGCCGTCACCTCGGACGTGGGCTGAGAGTCGCTGGCGGTCTGTCTGCCCTGGTCGTCGACCGTCGCCCCCGGTGCCTGGGACGCGGACAGAGCCGCGACCGCGAGTGCGGCCACCGCGGTCGTCGCCGCCCCCTTGCGGAGCCTCCTGCCGATGTACGCCGCCATACAGAGAACCCCTCCCGCGGGCGACAAGTCGCCCTGTTCCACCTGTTTTCGTCTGATCCCGGCCGACCTCGACCAGTCCCGACCGATTCGGTCAGCCCTGCAAACCGGCCATTTCGCCCGATTACACGCCTTGTTCGTGCGTTACGCCTACGTTGCGCTTCCGTGTTCGACCATGCTCCCCATGCAGGCCGACCCAGGCGACCCTACGACAACTTGCGTTGCGCGGACACCCGTTCGTGCCCGATATTCACCGATTGGCCAACTGTGATTCGTCGCGTTCCACGGAGCAGGGCGGCCCGCGCGCGGCTTTTCACTCACTCCTCCCACCGTCACGTACCCGTCCGCCGCAGCCTGCGGCCGTCCCGCATACTGGACGACGGTGATCATCGGGATGGTTCGCCCCCGTCAACATCCGCTCCAGGGAGCCTCCTTGCCGTTCACTCTCAGCCACGCGGCGGCCGTACTGCCGGCCGTACGCGCCGATGGAACCGGACGCGGCCGACTGATACCGGCGGTACTCGTCGCCGGCTCCTTCTCTCCTGATCTGACCTACTTCGCGGCGAGCGTCCTGCCCCAGGCGATGGAGTTCGGCGCGGTCACCCACTCCTTCCCGGGCGTCTTCACGATCGACGTGGTCGTCGCCTGGGCGCTGGTGGCCCTGTGGGTGCTCCTGCGCGAGCCACTGGTGGCCCTGCTGCCACGCGCCCGGCAGGGCCGGACGGCGACCCTGCTGCGCTGCGGAACGCCCCGCGCGCGGGTGACACCGTCCCTGATCCTCCGGTGGTACGCCTCGGCTGCCTTCGGCGCCCTGACCCATGTCGTCTGGGACGCGTTCACGCACCATGACCGGTGGGGGGTACGGCTGTTCCCCGTCCTGGACAGCGAACTGCGGGGCTCTCCTCTGTACTGGTACCTGCAGTACGGCAGTTCGGCGCTGGCCGCGGTGGTCATCGCGGGGTTCGTGCATCACGCGCTACGGCGGACCGGGGCGAGCGAGCCGTCAGGCGTACCGGTGCTGTCGGTACGGGACCGGTGGCCGGCCTTCGCCGTGATCGGCGGCTGCGCGGCGGCGGGGGCGGTGCAGCGGGTGGTCCACTGGTGGGCGTACTGGGGTGCGACGGCAAGGCCGTGGGAGGTGATCCCGACACTGTGCTTCGGAGCGGGTGCGGGCCTGCTGTCGGGGCTGGTCCTGTACGCGGCGGGGGTCAGGTTCCGGCGGTCCGGGGAGCGGACGGGAACGCGTGCCCCGGAAGTCCACCACCTCTGCACCGAAGGTTGCGCGGTAGGTCATACAGAAGGTCCTGCGGAGAGGAACGCGGAGGATCACGACGGTGGGCGGACCGGAGGGCGCACGGGTTCTCGCTGACCTCCGCCGAGCGGCCGGCGCAGCCACTCCCGCCCACGACCGGCCCAGAGACGCCAGGCCTGGGCACGGCCGGACACCGGTAGACCGGAGCGCGGGCCGAGGTGGGCACGGCGACTGCGGGCGGGCGGCGTGAGGGCTCGGCGGAGTGCGTCCGCACGGCATCCGAGGGGTGCGACGGCCAGGCTGCCGCCGGGAACGCGGGCGGTGCTCGCGTCGGCCGCGAACACCGGTACAGGCGAGCGCGTGGGGACCGTCCGGCGGATGAGCGTGCGTATACCCATGCCCGCATCCTGTCGGGCACGCCCAGCGGAAGCGTGTTCGCGGGGGCCACGCGGGTGACGGGCTCGGCGGAGGCCGGGGCGAGGCCCTGGGGCCGCCCGGGACTGGTCGGCCGAGGCGGCTCACCCGCGCCCCACAGGGGCGCGGGGAACTGCGCGACCAGCCCCCACCGGCCCGCAGCAGGCTGCGTACGCAACCAGCCGCCCCACCGGCCCGAGGCAGACAACCCGCCCGCCCGAACGAACCGCCCACCCAGCGGAGCGCCAGAGCGCTAGTGTGCCGCCGACTCCCAGTCGAGCCCCGAGCCCACCGACACGTCCAGCGGCGCCCGGAGAGTCACCGCGCCGGCCATCTCCCGGCGGACCAGTTCCTCCGTGGCCTCACGCTCACCCGGGGCGATCTCCAGGACGATTTCGTCGTGGACCTGGAGCAGCATGCGGGACTTGAGCTTCGTCTCCTCCAGCGCCCGGCCCACGTTCAGCATGGCGATCTTGACGATGTCCGCCGCCGTGCCCTGGATCGGGGCGTTCAGGGCCATGCGCTCGGCCATCTCGCGCCGCTGGCGGTTGTCGCTGTTCAGGTCGGGGAGATACCGGCGGCGGCCGAAGAGGGTCTCCGTGTAGCCGGTCGCCCTCGCCTCGTCGACAGCCCGGCGCAGATAGTCCCGTACACCGCCGAACCGTTCGAAGTACGTGTCCATCAGACCGCGTGCCTCGCCCGCGTCGATGTTCAGCTGCCCGGACAGGCCGAAGGCCGACAGACCGTACGCCAGGCCGTACGACATCGCCTTGATCTTGCGGCGCATCTCCGCGTCCACCGCGGCGCGGTCGACCGCGAACACCTGGGAGGCGACCGTGGTGTGCAGGTCCTCCCCTGACGTGAACGCCTCCAACAGACCCGCGTCCTCCGAGAGATGGGCCATCACCCGGAGTTCGATCTGGCTGTAGTCCGCGGTCATCAGCGACTCGAAGCCCTCGCCGACCACGAAGCCGCGGCGGATCGCGCGGCCCTCGTCCGTACGGACCGGGATGTTCTGGAGGTTGGGGTCCGTGGAGGACAGCCGGCCCGTCGCTGCCACCGTCTGGTTGAACGTGGTGTGGATACGGCCGTCCGCCGCGATCGTCTTGATCAGGCCCTCGACCGTGACACGCAGCTTCGCCTGCTCGCGGTGGCGGAGCATGATGACTGGCAGTTCGTGGTCCGTCTGGGTCGCCAGCCATGCCAGGGCGTCCGCGTCCGTCGTGTAGCCCGTCTTGGTCTTCTTCGTCTTCGGCAGGCCCAGCTCCCCGAAGAGGACCTCCTGAAGCTGCTTGGGCGAGCCGAGGTTGAACTCGTGGCCGACCGCCGCGTGCGCCTCCTTCACCGCCTGTTGCACCGCGCTCGCGAACATCTGCTCCATGGCTTCCAGGTGGGCCCGGTCCGCCGCGATGCCGTGCCGCTCCATGCGGGCCAGCAGCGCCGACGTCGGCAGCTCCATGTCCCGCAACAGATCCGCCGCGCCGACCTCCTGGAGGCGCTCACCGAACGCCTTGCCCAGGTCGACGATCGTGCGGGCCTGCACCATCAGGGAGTCGGCCTCCGCGCCCTCGTCCGTGCCGAAGGCAAGCTGGCCGTCCGCCGTCGCGGCGGGCGCCAGTTCACGGCCGAGGTACTCCAGGGACAGCGCGTCCAGGTCGAAGGAACGCCGGCCCGGCTTGACCAGGTACGCGGCAAGAGCCGTGTCCATGCTCACCCCGGCCACGGTCCAGCCGTGCTCCGCGAAGACCCGCATCGCGCCCTTGACGCCGTGGAACACCTTGGGCCGGTCCGCGTCGGCCAGCCAGACCGCGAAAGCGTTCTCGTCGGCCTCGTCCAGCTCCGCCGGGTCGAACCAGGCCGCCGCTCCCCCGGCCGCGGCGAGCGCGATCTCGGCGACCGAGCCACTGCCCAGCGCCCAGGTGTCGACCGTGGCGACGCCGAGGACCTCCGTGCCGTGCTCGGTGAGCCAGGGGGCCAGCTCGCCCGCGCCGAGCACCGTGCCGTCCACCTCGACGCCGGCCTCGGCGACCGGGCCCGCGTCGGCCTCCTCGGCGCCCGGGTCGACGGCCAGCAGCCGCTCGCGCAGTGAGGGGTTCCGGATCTCCAGGGTGTCGAGGACCACCGCCACCGCCGTACGGTCGTACGCGGCACGCCCCAGGTCCGTGACCGTCTTCGGGAGTTCGACGTCCCGGACCATCTCCGTGAGCCGGCGGTTGAGCTTGACGGCGTCCAGGTGGTCGCGCAGGTTCTGTCCGGCCTTCCCCTTGACCTCCTCGACCCGCTCGACCAGGTCCGCGAACGACCCGAACTGGTTGATCCACTTCGCCGCCGTCTTCTCACCGACCCCGGGAATACCGGGCAGGTTGTCGGACGGGTCACCGCGCAGCGCCGCGAAGTCCGGGTACTGCGCCGGCGTCAACCCGTACTTCTCGAAGACCTTCTCCGGAGTGAACCGGGTCAGCTCGGAGACGCCCTTCGTCGGATACAGCACCGTCGTGTTCTCGGTGACCAGCTGGAAGGAGTCCCGGTCGCCGGTGACGATCAGCACCTCGAAGCCCTCGGCCTCGGCCTGCGTGGCCAGGGTGGCGATGACGTCGTCCGCCTCGAAACCGTCGACCGCGAACCGCTCCGCGTGCATCGCGTCGAGCAGCTCGCCGATCAGCTCGACCTGCCCCTTGAACTCGTCCGGCGTCTTCGACCGGTTCGCCTTGTACTCCGTGAACTCCTCGGAGCGCCAGGTCTTGCGGGACACGTCGAACGCCACCGCGAAGTGCGTGGGCGCCTCGTCGCGCAGCGTGTTGGCGAGCATCGACGCGAAGCCGTAGATCGCGTTCGTCGGCTGTCCCGTCGCGGTCGTGAAGTTCTCCGCGGGCAGCGCGAAGAACGCGCGGTACGCCAGCGAGTGCCCGTCCATGAGCATCAGCCGGGGGCGGCCCGTGCCGGAGGTCTTCTCGGTCTGCTTCGCTGCTGTTTCTGCCACGACCCCGATCCTGCCACGTGCCACTGACAACGCGGGCCGTCCGTGGCGCCCGAGACCTGGCACCGCCGCTGTCGCTCTCCCGTGGGAGGATCGAACAGGTGGCACACACGCAGGTGAATGCTGCGCACGCCCACCACGCGCAAGCGGAGAGACACGTGCAAGCGAAGGGGCTCAGCCATGGCCAGCAAGCCGCCCAAGAGTGATCCGGTCCAGGACGCGCCCCAGGTCGCCGAGCCCAAGCACGCCGCGGCCGGACTGCCCGCCATCGGCCACACCCTGCGCATCGCACAGCAGCAGATGGGCGTCCGCCGCACCGCGCTCACCCTCCTGCGGGTCAACCAGAAGGACGGCTTCGACTGCCCCGGCTGCGCCTGGCCCGAGCCCGAGCACCGGCACGCCGCGGAGTTCTGCGAGAACGGCGCGAAAGCCGTCGCCGAGGAAGCCACCCTGCGCCGCGTCACCCCGGAGTTCTTCGCCGCGCACACCGTGACCGACCTGGCCGGCCGCAGCGGGTACTGGCTGGGCCAGCAGGGCCGTCTCACCCACCCCATGTACCTGCCCGAGGGCGGCGACCGCTACGAACCGGTCTCCTGGGACCGTGCCTTCGACATCGTCGCCGAGGAGCTGAAGGCCCTCGGCTCGCCCGACGAGGCCCTCTTCTACACCTCGGGCCGCACCAGCAACGAGGCAGCGTTCCTCTACCAGCTGTTCGCCCGCGAACTGGGCACGAACAACCTCCCCGACTGCTCCAACATGTGCCACGAGTCATCGGGTTCCGCGCTCTCCGAGACCATCGGGGTCGGCAAGGGCAGCGTCCTCCTGGAGGACCTCTACAAGGCCGATCTGATCATCGTCGCCGGCCAGAACCCTGGCACCAACCATCCCCGGATGCTCTCCGCCCTCGAGAAGGCGAAGGCGAACGGCGCGCGGATCATCAGCGTCAACCCGCTGCCCGAGGCCGGGCTGGAACGCTTCAAGAACCCGCAGACCCCGCAGGGCATGATCAAGGGCGCGGCGCTCACCGACCTGTTCCTGCAGATCCGCATCGGCGGCGACCAGGCCCTCTTCCGCCTCCTCAACAAACTGATCCTGGACACCGAGGGCGCGGTCGACGAGTCCTTCGTCCGTGAACACACCCACGGCTACGAGGAGTTCGCCCAGGCGGCCCGCGCCGCCGACTGGGACGAGACCCTCACCGCGACGGGCCTCACGCGCGCGGAGATCGAAAAAGCCCTCGGCATGGTCCTGGCCTCCGAGCGCACCATCGTGTGCTGGGCGATGGGCCTGACCCAGCACAAGCACTCCGTGCCCACCATCCGCGAAGTGGTCAACTTCCTTCTCCTGCGTGGCAACATCGGCCGCCCGGGCGCCGGCGTGTGCCCGGTGCGCGGCCACTCGAACGTGCAGGGCGACCGCACCATGGGCATCTTCGAACGCCCCGCCCCCGCCTTCCTGGACGCCTTGGAGAAGGAGTTCGGCTTCGCCCCGCCCCGCGAACACGGCTACGACGTCGTACGGGCCATCCGCGCCCTGCGCGACGGCGAGGCGAAGGTCTTCTTCGCCATGGGCGGCAACTTCGTCTCCGCCTCCCCCGACACGGAGGTCACCGAGGCGGCCATGCGCCGCGCCCGTCTCACCGTGCACGTGTCGACGAAGCTGAACCGCTCGCACGCCGTCACAGGCGCGCGTGCGCTGATCCTGCCGACCCTCGGCCGCACCGAGCGCGACGTCCAGGTGGGCCCGAACGGGAAAAGCGCAGAGCAGTTCGTGACGGTCGAGGACTCCATGGGCATGGTGCACGCCTCCAGGGGCCGTCTGGAGCCGGCGAGCACGCATCTCCTCTCCGAACCGGCCATCGTCTGCCGGCTGGCCCGCCGCGTCCTGGGCGAGGCCTCCCGCACGCCCTGGGAGGAGTTCGAGAAGGACTACGCCACGGTCCGCGACCGCATCGCGCGCGTGATCCCCGGCTTCGAGAACTTCAACGCACGCGTGGCCGACCCGGCGGGCTTCACCCTGCCGCACGCCCCGCGCGACGAGCGCCGCTTCCCGACCGCCACCGGCAAGGCCAACTTCACCGCGGCGCCCGTCGAGTTCCCCGAACTCCCGGAAGGCCGTTTGCTCCTGCAGACCCTGCGTTCGCACGACCAGTACAACACCACGATCTACGGCCTGGACGACCGTTACCGGGGCATCAAGAACGGCCGCCGGGTGGTCCTGGTGAACGCCGACGACGCGCAGGCCCTCGGGGTCGCCGACGGGTCGTACGTCGACCTCGTGAGCGAGTGGAAGGACGGCGTCGAGCGGCGGGCGCCGGGTTTCCGGATCGTGTTCTACCCGACGGCGCGGGGATGCGCGGCTGCCTACTACCCGGAGACCAACGTCCTGGTCCCGCTGGACGCCACCGCCGACACCAGCAACACCCCGGCCAGCAAGTCCGTGGTCGTGCGTCTGGAACAATCGGCTACCGACTGAGCGTTTGCTCAGCGGATGGACGTAGGCGTACGGACGCCGCACCGACCACGATGAACGGAGCCGGGCCCCATGGGTGAGCAGCAGCATGTGAAGTTCCCGCAGGAAGTCATCGACGAGTACGCGGCACTTGGTGTCGACGTGATCGCCATGTTCTCCGCGGGACACCTGGGGAACCGGATGGGCGTGCAGATCGTGGAGGCGTCGGCCGACCGTGTCGTCGGCACGATGCCCGTCGAGGGCAACACACAGCCGTACGGGCTGCTGCACGGGGGCGCGTCCGCGGTGCTGGCCGAGACGCTCGGGTCCGTCGGGGCGATGCTGCACGGGGGCAGCTCGAAGATCGCCGTCGGTGTGGACCTGAACTGCACCCACCATCGCGGGGCCCGCTCCGGACTGGTCACCGGCGTGGCCACCCCGGTGCACCGGGGGCGGTCGACGGCGACGTACGAGGTCGTGATCACGGACGAGGCCGACAAGCGGGTGTGCACGGCGCGCCTGACGTGCCTGCTGCGGGACGCGCCCACGGCCGGCTGAGGGGGGTTCTCCAGCCCCCGCCGCCCCCGCCCGGCCCCCATCCCCCCGGGGGCGGCGCCCCAGACCCCCCTACGGCCCCGGACGGGCCTCGTTCTCGAACTGCTCCCGGAGGGGGACCCCGGACGGGTCGGGAGGTTACCGTTCCCCCATGAGGCTGCGACCATGACCGGCATCGGCCCCGTCGAACCCGTCAACTCGCCGGACGCGCAAGAGACTTACGAAGTCATCGGTGCCGACACACCACGCTTCACGGATCGCTGGCGGGCTCTGTCGCCGCGCGTCCGCAGAGCCGTTCTCGGCACCGTCGCGCTCGCTGCCGCGACAGCCGGAGTCATCGTCGCCCTGCCCCCGAAGCCGTCCACCCCGCCCACCACCCTCGCGGCCGTACCGTGGCCCGCCAACGTGACCACGTTCCGGTACACAGGCCTCGCCGCGACCTTCGACTCCGCGCCCACCAACGGCCTTTTCCGGTTCGCGGTGACCGTGCAGGGCGGGCCCCCCGTCACCCTGCGCGTCACCGGCGCCGCCTTCGACGGTCTCACCGCCCGCATCTCGCCCGCCGAGGCCTCCACCGTCAGCGCCGGGACCACGCGCCGGATCACCGTCCAGATATCCGTGGTCGACTGCAAGGGCCTTCCGCTTGACGCGGGCATGCCTTTTTTGGACGTAACGCTGCGTAACACGCGCGCAATACAGAGACACAGTTTCATCTTCGGTGGCGCATTCCCGGACGACCTGTCCGAACTCCTCCACAAGGCCTGCGACCCGCTGTCCGCACGGCCAAGCCGACGGGCAACCGGAAGTGCAAATTCTCAAAATGTGGACGGTGGATAATTTATGACAAACTCGCCGAGAACATCCTCCGTCCCAGGATCATCAACCGGCACGTCATAACAAGAAAGTCACAAGCCACCCCACACGATGCCTCCACGCTCGGACCAGGGCTTAGAGTCACGGCCAGTCACCGCGCCATCGGACTCGAAGCCATTTCGGCCCAGCGCTCGACTCAGTCGCTTCCGCGGGGAAGGGACGTGCCACGAAAGGACCGATCGTGCGTCAACGCTCGCTCATCGCCCTAACCGCCACCTTGGCGGCAGGAGCTCTCACCCTCACCGCCTGCGGTTCGCGCGACGACAAGGGTGACTCGGACTCCGGCAGCGGTGGCACCACCGTGACCATCGGTATCGACGCCCCGCTGACCGGCGACCTGTCCGCGCTGGGCCTCGGCATCAAGAACTCCGTCGACCTCGCCACCAAGCAGGCCAACGAGAAGAAGTACGTCGACGGCGTCACCTTCA
Source organism: Streptomyces sp. SID12488 (assembly GCF_010548275.1). Taxonomy (GTDB): domain Bacteria; phylum Actinomycetota; class Actinomycetes; order Streptomycetales; family Streptomycetaceae; genus Streptomyces. Next base: position 171,022 of record NZ_JAAGLT010000018.1, on the reverse strand, counting down.
AGATCGAGGCCCTCGACGACCAGGCGCAGCCCTCCTCGGGCCAGCAGAACGCCACCAAGCTGGTCGCCGACAAGGCGGTCCTCGGTGTGGTCGGACCGCTGAACTCGTCCGTGGCCGAGTCCATGCAGAAGGTCTTCGACGACGCCAAACTCGTCGAGGTCTCCCCCGCCAACACCAACCCGGCCCTCACCCAGGGCACGGACTGGAACGGCGGCACCAAGACCCGCCCGTACAAGTCGTACTTCCGCACCGCGACCACGGACGCCATCCAGGGCCCGTTCGCCGCGCAGTACGTCTTCAACGACTCCAAGAAGAAGAAGGTCTTCGTCATTGACGACAAGAAGACCTACGGCGCCGGTCTGGCCGCCACCTTCACCGAGGAGTTCAAGAAGCTCGGCGGCACCGTGGCCGGCACGCAGCACATCGACCCGGAAACCAAGGACTTCTCCGCGATCGCCACCCAGGTGAAGAGCTCCGGCGCGGACGTCGTCTACTACGGCGGCGAATACCCGCAGGCCGGCCCGCTCAGCAAGCAGATCAAGGCCGCGGGCGCCAAGATCCCGGTCGTCGGCGGCGACGGCATCTACAGCGCCGACTTCATCAAGCTGGCCGGCGCCACCGCCACCGGCGACCTCGCCACCTCGGTCGGCGCGCCGGTCGAGGAGCTGCCCTCCGCCAAGGAGTTCGTCGCCAACTACAAGGCCGCGGGCTACAAGGAGGCCTACGAGGCCTACGGCGGCTACTCGTACGACTCCGCCTGGGCGATCATCGAAGCCGTGAAGAAGGTCGTCGACGACAACGACGGCAAGCTTCCGGACGACGCCCGCGCCAAGGTCACCGAGGCCATGCAGAACGTCTCCTTCGACGGTGTGACCGGCAAGGTCTCCTTCGACGAGTACGGTGACGCCACGAACAAGCAGCTCACCGTGTACGCGGTCGAGAACGGCGCCTGGGCGCCCGTGAAGTCCGGTACCTACACCGGCTGATCCTCACCCACAGCACGGAAGAGCCGCGCGGGGCGCTGCACCACAAGCGCCCCGCGCGGACTCACATCCGGCCACATCCGTCGAACATCCGACATCCGAACGTCTCGGAGGACATGCGGTGAACGAACTGCCGCAGCAGCTGGTCAACGGCCTGCTACTGGGATCCATGTACGGGCTCGTCGCCATCGGCTACACAATGGTTTACGGCATCGTCCAGCTCATCAACTTCGCCCACGGCGAGATCTTCATGACCGGGGCGTTCGGCGCTCTCACGGTTTATCTGTACGTCCTGCCCAACGGCACCACCATGTGGCTCGCACTGCCCCTCATGCTCGTCGGCGCCATCGTCGTCTCCACCACGGTCGCCGTCGGGGCGGAACGGTTCGCCTACCGCCCCCTGCGCAGCGCGCCACGCCTCGCTCCCCTCATCACCGCCATCGGCCTCTCCCTCGCCCTCCAGCAGGCGGTGTGGGCCTGGTACCCGAACGCCAAGTCGGCCATCGTCTTCCCGAGCATCCCCGGCGGGCCCTTCGAGATCGGCAGCGTCACCATCCAGACCGGTGACGTCTTCCTCTTCGTCGCCGCGCCCATCAGCATGGCGATCCTCGCCTACTTCGTGATGAAGACCCGCACCGGACGCGGCATGCAGGCCACCGCCCAGGACCCGGACACGGCCAAGCTCATGGGCATCAACACCGACCAGATCATCGTGGTCGCCTTCGCCCTCGGCGCCGCCTTCGCCGCCGTCGGAGGCCTGGCCTACGGCTTCAGGTACGGCGAGATCAACTTCCGTATGGGCTTCATCCTCGGCCTCAAGGCCTTCACCGCCGCCGTCCTCGGCGGCATCGGCAACATCTACGGAGCCATGATCGGCGGCCTGGTCCTCGGCCTCGCCGAAACCATGGCCACCGCCTACATCGCCAACGTCCCCGGCATGTCGCAGCTCGGCGGCCAGTCCTGGGCCAACGTCTGGGCCTTCGTACTCCTCATCCTCGTACTCCTGTTCAGGCCACAGGGCCTGCTCGGGGAGCGCGTGGCGGACAGGGCGTGACACCGATGACCACACAGACCACCACACCCGAGTCGCCCAGCGCCCCGACCCCGGGAACGCCCACGGGCCTCGTCCCCATCCCCGCCACCATCGGCCGCGCCCTCGCCACCGGCGGCGGCGCCCTCACCGTCGTCTCCGCGTTCCTCGCCTGGACCTGGACCTCCGCGTTCCCCGGCGACCTCACCGTCTACGGCTACCCGGGCGGCCTCCAGGTCCTCGTCCTCATCGGCGGCATCCTCACCACCCTGTTCGGCCTCGCCTCGTACGGCGTCAAGGGCCTGGGCTGGCTGGTACCCGCAGGAGCCTCCAGCGCCCTGCGCCTCTCCGCGCTCGGCGCCTTCATCACCGCCTGGTACACGGTCATCGCGATCACCGTCCAGCTCGGCGGCGTCGTCAACCTCGAACCCGGCGCCTTCATCGCCGCCATCGCCACCCTCGGCGCCCTCCTCGGCGCGCTCTCCCTGCCGTTCGAGCGGCCGGAGCCCGACATCGCCGACCCCGAGGACACGCCCCGCGAGCGGCTCGTCCTCGACGCACGCAACAGGGTCAGCGTCTTCAAGGCGGCCTTCGTCTCCGGCAGCCCCACCCCGGCCCGCAAGCTGCCCGCGTACGCCGAGATCCTGATCATCGTCGCGGCACTCGCCCTCGGCCTGATCGTCTTCACCTACGGCATCGGCACCGAGTACGACGAACTCTTCCTCGGCTTCCTCGTCACCACCGGCTTCGGCTTCGCCGCCGTCACCAAGGCCGGCCTCGTGAGCAGGGTCTCCGCCGTCACCGCGAAACACCGCAACGTGACGATGTTCGGCGCGTTCCTCGCCGCCGCGGCCTTCCCCTTCACCCAGTCCGACGACCGGTACGCCACGATCGGTGTCTACATCCTGATCTTCGCCACCGTCGCCCTCGGCCTGAACATCGTCGTCGGCCTCGCCGGCCTCCTCGACCTCGGCTACGTCGCCTTCCTCGGCGTCGGCGCCTACACCGCCGCCATGGTCTCCGGCTCCCCGTCCTCCCCCTTCGACATCCACCTCCCGTTCTGGGCCTCCGCCCTGGTCGGTGCCGCCGTCGCCATGGTCTTCGGCGTCCTCATCGGCGCCCCCACCCTGCGCCTGCGCGGCGACTACCTCGCCATCGTGACCCTCGGCTTCGGTGAGATCTTCCGCATCGCCGTCCTCAACATGGACGGCACCTCGGGCCCGGACATCACCAACGGCTCCAACGGCATCTCCTCCATCCCCAACCTCAACATCCTCGGCTTCGACTTCGGCCAGGAGCACAGCTTCGCCGGCTTCACCATCGCCCGGTTCGCCAACTACTTCCTGCTGATGCTCGTCATCACACTGATCGTCGTGGTCGTCTTCCGACGCAGCGGTGACTCCCGTATCGGCCGCGCCTGGATCGCCATCCGCGAGGACGAGACCGCCGCCCTCGCCATGGGCATCAACGGCTTCCGGGTCAAGCTCATCGCCTTCGCCCTCGGCGCCGCCCTCGCCGGTCTCGCCGGCACGGTCCAGGCACACGTCACCTACACCGTCACCCCCGAGCAGTACACCTTCGCCAACGTGGTCCCCCCCAACTCGGCGTTCCTGCTCGCGGCGGTCGTCCTCGGCGGCATGGGCACCATCAGCGGACCGCTCGTCGGCGCCGCACTGCTCTACCTCATCCCCGCCAAGCTCCAGTTCCTCGACAACTACCAGCTCCTCGCCTTCGGACTCGCGCTCGTCCTGCTGATGCGCTTCCGCCCGGAAGGCCTCATCCCGAACCGGCGCCGCCAGCTCGAATTCCACGAAGACGCGGAAGCACCCACAGTCCTCAGCAAGGCAGGGGTCTGACCGACATGACTACCGACACCACCACCCAGGCCCCCGCCTCCAGCGAGGTCGTACTGGACGCCCGAGGCGTCACCATGCGCTTCGGCGGCCTCACCGCCGTACGCAACGTCGACCTCACCGTCAACAGCGGCGAGATCGTCGGACTCATCGGCCCCAACGGCGCCGGCAAGACGACCTTCTTCAACTGCCTCACCGGCCTTTACATCCCCACCGAGGGAGAAGTCCGCTACAAAGGCACCGTCCTGCCGCCCAAGTCCTTCAAGGTCACCGCGGCCGGCGTCGCACGCACGTTCCAGAACATCCGTCTCTTCGCCAACATGACGGTCCTCGAAAACGTGCTCGTCGGCCGCCACACCCGCACCAAGGAAGGCCTCTGGTCCGCACTCGTGCGCGGCCCCGGCTTCAAGAGGGCCGAGAAGGCCTCCGAAGAACGCGCCATGGAACTCCTGGAGTTCATCGGCCTGGCCCACAAGCGCGACCACCTCGCCAGAAACCTCCCGTACGGCGAGCAGCGCAAGCTCGAGATCGCGCGGGCCCTGGCCAGCGAGCCCGGCCTGCTCCTCCTCGACGAGCCCACCGCCGGCATGAACCCGCAGGAGACCCGGGCCACCGAGGAACTCGTCTTCGCCATCCGCGACCAGGGCATCGCCGTCCTCGTCATCGAGCACGACATGCGGTTCATCTTCAACCTCTGCGACCGCGTCGCCGTCCTCGTACAGGGCGAAAAACTCGTCGAGGGCGACAGCGCGACCGTGCAAGGCGACGAGCGCGTCGTCGCCGCCTACCTCGGAGAACCCTTCGAAGGCGCCCCCGGCGCCGAGGAAATCGCGGAGGTCGCGGCAGCCGAGGCAAACGCCGACACCACCAAGGACGCCGCGCCCGGCAAGGAGACCGACCGATGACCGCACTCCTGGAAGTCGAGGACCTCCGAGTCGCCTACGGCAAGATCGAAGCCGTCAAGGGCATCTCCTTCAGCGTCGAAGCCGGCCAGGTGGTCACCCTCATCGGCACCAACGGCGCCGGCAAGACCACCACACTGCGCACCCTCTCGGGCCTCCTCAAGCCCGCCGGAGGCCAGATCAAGTTCGACGGCAAGTCGCTGAAGAAGGTCCCCGCCCACCAGATCGTCTCCCTGGGGCTCGCCCACTCCCCCGAGGGGCGGCACATCTTCCCCCGCATGACCATCGAGGACAACCTGCGCCTCGGTGCCTTCCTCCGCAACGACAAGGCCGGCATCGAGAAGGACATCCAGCGCGCCTACGACCTCTTCGCGATCCTCGGAGAGCGCCGCAAGCAGGCCGCGGGAACACTGTCGGGCGGCGAGCAGCAGATGCTGGCCATGGGCCGGGCGCTCATGTCCCAGCCCAAGCTGCTGATGCTCGACGAGCCGTCCATGGGCCTCTCGCCGATCATGATGCAGAAGATCATGGCGACCATCGTCGAACTCAAGGCCGCCGGTACGACCATCCTCCTCGTCGAGCAGAACGCCCAGGCGGCGCTCTCCCTCGCCGACCAGGGACACGTCATGGAGGTCGGCAACATCGTGCTCTCCGGCACGGGGCAGGACCTGCTGCACGACGAGTCCGTGCGGAAGGCCTACCTGGGCGAGGACTGAATCCGCCCCAGGACCACGAAGAGGCCCGCGCTCCCCTGTCAGGGGCGCGGGCCTCTTCCGCTGTACCAGGTGCGGCGGCTAGCCCTTCGCGGCCTTCTTCTCCTCGGCGTCCGCGATGACCGCCTCGGCGACCTGCTGCATGGACATGCGCCGGTCCATCGACGTCTTCTGGATCCACCGGAACGCGGCGGGCTCGGACAGGCCGTACTCCGTCTGGAGGACCGACTTGGCACGGTCGACCAGCTTGCGGGTCTCCAGCCTCAGGCTGAGATCCGCGATCTCCTTCTCCAGCGTGCGCATCTCGTTGAACCGCGACACCGCCATCTCGATCGCCGGTACGACATCGCTCTTGCTGAACGGCTTCACGAGGTACGCCATGGCCCCGGCGTCCCTGGCCCGCTCGACGAGGTCGCGCTGCGAGAAGGCGGTCAGCATCAGCACCGGCGCGATGGACTCCTCGGCGATCTTCTCGGCCGCCGAGATGCCGTCGAGCTTCGGCATCTTCACATCGAGGATGACGAGGTCGGGCCGGTGCTTACGGGCAAGCTCCACGGCCTCCTCACCGTCACCGGCCTCACCGACCACGGAGTAGCCCTCTTCTTCGAGCATCTCCTTGAGGTCGAGCCGGATGAGCGCCTCGTCCTCGGCAATGACGACACGGGTCGTCAGCGGAGGCACGTGCGACTTGTCGTCGTCGGGCGCGTCTGCGGGCTGGGGCGACTCGGGGGCGGTCACGGGGGCTCCTTGATCAGGGCGGGGTGCTGCTGACAAGAGCGTACCCAGCTGCGGTATGGTGGTGTCACGGCGGGTGACCGCTGACCTTCGTTTCGAAGGGGCCCCGGTAGCCCAGCGGTAGAGGCCATGGATTCAAAACCCATCCAGCGTCGGTTCGAATCCGACTCGGGGCACTTTTCCTTGGATTGCAAGGTAGTGAAAGAAAGCGGATGTTCTCATTCTAGTGAACATCCGCTTTTTGCTGCGCGCCGACGTGGTCAACCCCACAGGCTGACCACATGTCCGACATTGGCACTCGCGAGCGAGCCCTGGTGCTGGTGAGTCAGGGACGCAGCCTGAACTCCGTCAGCAAAGAGACAGGGATATCCCGCGCCGCAATCCGCTCCTGGCAGACGCGAATCGACCCGCTACCGCGTATGCAGGTGAGCCCGTGCGTCCGCTGCGGATCATTCCCGAGCGATCCCGAAGACACAGCCGCCTACTCCTACCTCCTTGGCCTGTATCTCGGTGACGGGTGCATCAGCGCCCATCCGCGTTCAGGGCACTACCTGCGTATCGCGTGCGCGGACGCGTGGCCCGGCCTGATCGACGCGTGCGAGGCGGCCGTCCAGACACTCAATCCGGGAAAGCGCGCGTACCGAGTCCAAGCCCAGGGCTACGTTTCCGTGGTCGGCTACAGCGCCCACTGGCCCTGCTTCTTCCCTCAGCACGGGCCCGGCAAGAAGCACGAGCGCCGGATCGTTCTCGACAACTGGCAGCAAGCCATCGTCGACTCGCACCCATGGGAGTTCATCCGGGGACTCGTCCACTCCGACGGCTGCCGAATCACCAACTGGACCGAGAAGCTCATCGCAGGTGAACGCAAGCGCTACGAATACCCGCGCTACTTCTTCACGAACCTCTCCCCCGACATCAAGCGACTCTATACCGACACCCTCGACAAAGTCGGCGTCGACTGGAAACGGCCGAACGCCAAGAACATCTCCGTAGCCCGCAAAGCCTCCGTAGCCCTGATGGACACCCACGTGGGCCCCAAGCACTGAACCGAAAAGGGCCCCTCCGTCAGCCAAAGAGGGGCCCTTCTCTCAACGCCTACTTGGGGCTGTCGTCCTCGCCGATGTGGTGGACCCGGACCAGGTTGGTAGACCCCGAGACCCCGGGCGGCGAGCCGGCCGTGATGACCACCACGTCGCCCTTCTGGCAGCGCCCGTACTTCAACAACAGCTCGTCCACCTGGTCCACCATCGCGTCCGTCGAGTCGACATGCGGGCCCAGGAACGTCTCCACGCCCCACGTCAGCGCCAGCTGGGACCGTGTCGCCGGGTCCGGGGTGAAGGCCAGGAGCGGGATCGGGGACCTGTAGCGCGAAAGGCGCTTCACCGTGTCGCCGCTCTGTGTGAACGCCACCAGGAACTTCGCGCCGAGGAAGTCGCCCATCTCGGCCGCCGCACGGGCCACCGCGCCGCCCTGTGTGCGGGGCTTGTTGCGGTCCGTCAGTGGCGGGAGGCCCTTGGCCAGGATGTCCTCCTCGGCCGCCTCGATGATCTTCGCCATCGTCCGGACCGTCTCGATGGCGTACTTGCCCACGCTCGTCTCACCGGACAGCATCACCGCGTCCGTGCCGTCGATGACCGCGTTCGCGACATCCGACGCCTCCGCCCTCGTCGGGCGGGAGTTCTCGATCATCGATTCGAGCATCTGTGTGGCGACGATGACCGGCTTGGCGTTGCGCTTCGCCAGCTTGATCGCGCGCTTCTGGACGATGGGGACCTGCTCCAGGGGCATTTCGACGCCGAGGTCACCGCGGGCGACCATGATGCCGTCGAAGGCGGCGACGATGTCGTCGATCGCCTCGACCGCCTGCGGCTTCTCGACCTTGGCGATGACCGGGAGGCGGCGGTGTTCCTCGTCCATGATGCGGTGGACGTCGTCGATGTCGCGTCCGCTGCGCACGAAGGACAGGGCGATGACGTCGAAGCCGGTGCGCAGCGCCCAGCGGAGGTCCGCCTCGTCCTTGTCGGAGAGGGCGGGGACCGACACCGCCACGCCGGGGAGGTTGAGGCCCTTGTGGTCGGAGATCACTCCGCCTTCGACGACCCTGGTGTGGACGCGGGGTCCGTCGACGGCGGTGACCTGGAGGCAGACCTTGCCGTCGTCGACGAGGACGAGTTCGCCGGGGGTGACGTCGGTGGCGAGGCCCGCGTAGGTGGTTCCGCAGGTCTGCTGGTTGCCTTCGACGTCTTCTTCGACGGTGATGGTGAAGGTGTCTCCGCGTTCGAGGAGTACGGGGCCTTCGGTGAAGCGGCCGAGTCGGATCTTCGGGCCTTGAAGATCGGCGAGGAGGCCGATGCTGCGGCCGGTTTCGTCGGCGGCCTTGCGGACGTGCTGGTAACGCACCTCGTGTTCGGCGTGGCTGCCGTGGCTGAGGTTGAAGCGGGCTACGTCCATTCCGGCATCGACCAGTGCTTTGATCTGGTCGTACGAGTCGGTGGCGGGGCCCAGAGTACAGACGATCTTTGCTCGACGCATACTTCGAGCGTAGGCCTTACCGGTGGGTAGGGAATTGGTGCTGTATGACTACTCAACCACCTTTGCGTGAAGGGTTATTGACAACGGTTGAAGTGTGCGCGGAGTTGCTCCGATGAGCATTTCGGCTGATCATTTCGGTGGCCTGTCACCGGTCTGTTCACAGCTGTGGCGGCACCATCGTGAAGCGGGCGTTCACCTGTGCGTAGACCTGTTGCCGCTGCGGTTCCAGATCGAGTGGTGCCGCCTCGTCCGCGACCTCGGCGCCGGCGAAGGCCGCGCGGCGCAGGGAGCGTGACTGGGCCTCGTACGCCATGGGCTGTGCGGCCTCGGCGCCCACGTCCGCCAGTTCCACCAGGGCCGCCAGCGAGGTGCCCAGGGCTTCCGCGTACTCGCGGGCCCTTTGCACCGCTTCCCGTACCGCCTGGCGGCGGGCGTCGCGGTGGGCCGGGGAGTCGGGGCGCAGGGCCCACCAGGGGCCGTCGACTCCGGTGAGGTCCAGGTCGGCGAGTTTGCTGGTCAGTTCGCCGAGGGCCGTGAAGTCGGTGAGTTCGGCGGTGAGGTGGACGCGGCCGTGGTAGGCGCGGATGCGTTCTCCGCGGCCGTGCTTGGTGAGTTCCGGGGTGATGGAGAAGGCTCCTGTCTCCAGGCGTTCCACCGCCTCGCCGTAGGTCTTCACGAGGTCCAGGACGGTGGCGTTGCGGCGGGTGAGGTCGTCCAGTGCCGAGCGGCGGTCCGTGCCCCTTGCGCCGATCGTGATGCCGATGCGGGCGATCTCGGGGTCGACTTCGAGGTGGGCTTCGCCGCGGACGGCGATGCGGGGGGCGTCCGGGGTGCCGTAGGGAACAGCGGTGGGGTGCTCCGGGCTGGGGGTCATACGTCCCACTCTGTCACTCGTGGGGCGGTTGCGGACCCGGTTGCGGAGTCTGCCGGTCACCAGATCGAAACCTTTGGGGGCTGTTGCCACCGGTCGTGTCCGGGTCAGAATCTACGCGCGTCGTTGACCATTCCCCGAGGAGCCCGAAACATGCCGTTGAACCGCCGGAAGTTCCTGAAGAAGTCCGCTGTGACCGGAGCGGGGGTGGCGCTGACCAGCGCTGTCGTGGCTCCGGCGGCGCAGGCCGCGGAGGCGAAGAAGCCCGCGAAGCCGGTGAAGCGGTACTCCCTGACCGTCATGGGCACGACCGACCTGCACGGTCACATCTTCAACTGGGACTACTTCAAGAACGCGGAGTACTCCGACGCGAAGGGCAACGCGCAGGGGCTGGCCCGTATCTCGACGCTGGTGGAGCAGGTCCGCAAGGAGAAGGGGCGCTGCAACACGCTGCTGCTCGACGCGGGCGACACCATTCAGGGCACCCCGCTGACGTACTACTACGCGAAGGTCGACCCGATCACCGCCAAGGGTGGTCCGGTGCACCCGATGGCGCAGGCGATGAACGCGATCGGGTACGACGCGGTGGCGCTCGGCAACCACGAGTTCAACTACGGCATCGAGACGCTGCGCAAGTTCGAGTCGCAGTGCCGTTTCCCGCTGCTGGGTGCGAACGCGCTGGACGCGAAGACGCTGAAGCCGGCGTTTCCTCCGTACCTCATGAAGACGTTCCATGTGAAGGGTGCTCCGCCGGTCAAGGTGGCCGTGCTGGGGCTGACGAACCCGGGTATCGCGATCTGGGACAAGGCGTACGTGCAGGGGAAGCTGACGTTCCCGGGTCTGGAGGAGCAGGCGGCGAAGTGGGTGCCGAAGCTGCGTTCGATGGGCGCGGATGTGGTTGTGGTGTCGGCGCACTCGGGGTCCTCGGGGACTTCTTCGTACGGTGACCAGCTGCCGTACGTCGAGAACTCGGCGGCGCTGGTGGCGCAGCAGGTGCCGGGTATCGACGCGATTCTGGTCGGTCACGCGCACACGGAGATCGCCGAGCTGAAGGTCACGAACACGGCGACCGGTAAGACGGTGGTGCTGTCGGAGCCGTTGGCGTACGCGGAGCGGCTGTCACTGTTCGATGTCGAGCTGGTGTTCGAGAAGGGCAAGTGGGCCGTCGAGTCGGTCGCGGCGACCGTGCGTGACTCGAAGACGGTCGCGGACGACCCGAGGATCACCAAGCTGCTGAAGGACGAGCACGACGTTGTCGTGGCGTACGTCAACCAGGTGGTCGGTACGGCGACGGAGACGTTGACGACGGTCGAGGCGCGGTACAAGGACGCTCCGATCATCGACCTGATCACGAAGGTCCAGGAGGACGTCGTGAAGGCGGCGCTGGTGGGGACGTCGTACGCGTCGCTGCCGGTGATCGCGCAGGCGTCGCCGTTCTCGCGGACGTCGGAGATCCCGGCCGGCCAGGTGACGATCCGGGACCTGTCGAGTCTGTACGTGTACGACAACACGCTGGTCGCGAAGTTGCTGACGGGCGCGCAGGTGCGGGCGTACCTGGAGTACTCGGCGCAGTACTTCGTGCAGACGGCGGCGGGCGCGGTGATCGACGTGGAGAAGCTGACGAACGCGGCGAACCGCCCGGACTACAACTACGACTACGTGTCGGGTCTGACGTACGACATCGACATCGCGCAGGCGGCCGGTTCGCGGATCAAGAACCTGGCCTACAACGGTGCCGCGCTGGACGACGCCCAGCAGTTCGTGTTCGCGGTGAACAACTACCGCGCCAACGGCGGTGGGGCGTTCCCGCATGTGGCGTCGGCGCCGGAGTTGTGGTCGGAGTCGACGGAGATCCGGACGCGGATCTCCGAGTGGGTGACGGCGAAGGGTGTGCTGGATCCGAAGGAGTTCGCATCGGTGGACTGGAAGCTGACGCGTGACGGTACGCCGGTGTTCTAGTCACCGGTCTCCGGTGGGCGGTCTCCGGTAGGCGGCGGGTCGTCGCCTCGGATTCCTCGGGTTCCTCAGATTCCTTCCACGAGAGGGGTCAGCACATGGTGCTGGCCCTTTTCTCGTTCCTCGCTCTGCCGGGGGGTCGGGACCTGGGGCAGTGGTGGTTCGAGGCCGAAGGTGGTGAAGGCGGTTCTGGTCGGCTGGGGGTAAGGGGTCTTGCCGGTGAGGGAGTTGAGGATGGCGGCGCTGCGCGACGCGACGAGTCCGAGGTCGGGGGTGCCGACTCCGTGGGTGTGGAGCTCGGCGTTCTGGACGTAGACGTGGCTGCCGGTGGCGGTGACGGCGGGGTCGAGGACGAGTCTGAACCGGTCGTCGATGCGGGGGCGTTCGGCGCTGTCGCGGCGGAGGTAGGGGTCGAGGCCGGCGAGGACGCGGTCGAGGGGGCGGTCGCGGTAGCCGGTGGCGAGGACGACGGCGTCGGTGGTGAGGCGGGAGCGGCTGCCCTGTTGGGTGTGTTCGAGGTGGAGTTCGACTTTGGTGGTGGCGACGCGGCCGGCGGTGCGGACGCGGACGCCGGGGGTGAGGACTGCCTCGGGCCAGCCGCCGTGGAGGGTGCGGCGGTAGAGCTCGTCGTGGATGGCGGCGATGGTGTCGGCGCCGATGCCTTTGTGGAGTTGCCACTGGGCGGCGACGAGGCTGTCGCGCACGGGTTCGGTGAGGGCGTGGAAGTAGCGGGTGTAGTCGGGGGTGAAGTGTTCGAGGCCGAGTTTGGAGTACTCCATGGGGGCGAAGGCCTCGGTGCGTCCCAGCCAGTGGATCTTCTCGCGTCCGGCGGGGCGGTGGCGCAGGAGGTCGAGGAAGATCTCGGCGCCGGTCTGTCCTGAGCCGATGACGGTGACGTGTTCGGCGGTGAGGAACCGGTCGCGGTGGGCGAGGTAGTCGGCCGCGTGCAGGACGGGCACGGTGGGGGCTTCGACGAGTGGTTTGAGGGGTTCGGGGATGTAGGGCTCGCTGCCGATGCCGAGGACGACGTTCTTCGTGTACGTCCGGCCGAGGGCCTCGGCTTCTCCGTCGGCATCGAGTTGGGTGAAGTCGACTTCGAACAGGTCCCGTTCGGGGTTCCAGCGGACGGCGTCGACCTGGTGTCCGAAGTGCAGTCCGGGGAGGTTCTCGCTGACCCAGCGGCAGTAGGCGTCGTATTCGGCGCGCTGGATGTGGAAACGCTCGGCGAAGTAGAACGGGAAGAGCCGGTCGCGGCTCTTGAGATAGCTGAGGAAGGACCAGGGGCTGGCGGGGTCGGCGAGGGTTACCAGGTCGGCGAGGAAGGGGACTTGGAGGGTGGCGCCGTCGATGAGGAGTCCGGGGTGCCAGTCGAAGCGGGGGTGTTGTTCGTAGAAGACGGTGTCGAGGTCGGGGAGGGGGTGGGCGAGCGCGGCGAGGGAGAGGTTGCAGGGGCCGATGCCGATGCCGACGAGGTCGTGGGGGGCGTCCGGGGCGGGGATGGGGGTGGTGGCCGGGTTGTCGGCGGGTGTGGGGGGTGTCATCGGGGGGTGTTTCCTTCCACCAGTTCCAGGAGTGCGGCCAGGTCGTCCGGCCGGGTGTGGGGGTTGAGGAGGGTGACCTTGAGCCAGAGGCGGCCGTCGAGTTGGGCGCGGCCGAGGACGGCCCGTCCGTCGTGGAGGAGTTTTCGGCGTACGGCGGCGACGGCGTCGTCGGTTGCTCCGGTGGGCCGGAAGAGCACGGTGCTGATGGTCGGCGGGTCGTGGAGTTCGAAGCCGGGGTGGGTCCGGACGAGGCGGGCGAACTCGTGGGCGTGCGCGCAGACCTGGTCGACGAGGGCGCCGAGTCCGTCGCGGCCGAGCGTTTTGAGGGTGACGGCGATCTTGAGGATGTCGGGTCGCCGGGTGGTGCGCAGGGAGCGGCCGAGGAGGTCGGGGAGGCCTGCTTCGGTGTCGTCGTCGGCGTTGAGGTAGTCGGCGTGCTGGGCAAGCGCGGTGAGGTCGTGGGGGTTCTTGACGGTGAGGAGGCCTGCCGCGACGGGTTGCCAACCGAGTTTGTGCAGGTCGAGGGTGACGGTGTCGGCGTGTTCGAGGCCGGTCAGTTTGGTGCGGTGGCGTTCGCTGAAGAGGAGTCCGCCGCCGTAGGCGGCGTCGATGTGGAGTCGGGCGCCGTGGGCTGCGCAGCGGGCCGCGATCTGGGGCAGCGGGTCGATGAGCCCCGCGTCGGTGGTGCCGGCCGTGGCGGCGACGAGGAGCGAGCCGCGCGGGCCTGGCAGCGCGGTGAGGGCTTCGTCGAGGGCGGCCGGGTCGAGAGTGCCGGCGGGGGCGGGGACCACGACGGGTTCGGGGAGGCCGAGGAGCCAGGCGGCGCGGGGCAGGGAGTGGTGGGCGTTGGCGCCGCACACGAGGCGGACACCGGGGTGGGCCTCGCGGGCGAGGAGCAGGGCGAGTTGGTTGGATTCGGTGCCGCCGGTGGTGACGAGGGCGTCGGCGGCGCCGGTCTCGGCGGCGAGGGCGCGTGTGACGAGGGTTTCCAGCTCGGAGGCGGCCGGGGCCTGGTCCCAGGAGTCGAGGGACGGGTTGAGCGCACTGGCGGCGAGGTCGGCGGCGGTGGCGACGGCGAGGGGCGGGCAGTGCAGGTGGGCGGCGCAGTGGGGGTGCGCGGGGTCGGCGGCGCCTTCGGCGAGGGCGCGCACGAGGTCGTAGAGGGCGTTGGGGTCGCCCTTGTCGGGCAGCACGTCCCCGACTGTGGCGCGCATCCGTTGGGCGACCGTTTCCGGTCCACCGGCCGGGAGGGGGCCTCCGCGCGCGTGTCCGCCGTCCGCGAGGGCGCCGAGGACCGTGTCGAGCAACGGCCGCAGGGCGTCGGGTCCTTCGGCACCTGAGGCGAGGGGCGGCGTACGCATGGTGGTCCTCCCGGGGCGCGTGGCTGGGGAGTTCCAGCTTGGACGGGGCTGGGGCGACGCGCCCGGGAAGACCAACGATCGGAACCCGAAAGGGGGTACGGGGTTGTCGTCGGGTGCACGTGTGGGGCAGGGGGTGTCCCCAGGCCCCACACGTGCACCCGTACGCGTGCCCGTCGGCCCGTACCGGCTTCGGACAGGGGGCGTTACGCCTGTTCCCGGGCCCCTTCCCGTACGCGCAGTGCGCGGCCCAGGTCGTCGAGCTGGTCGACGAGTTTGCGGCGGAGGGACGGTATCGGGGCGCCGTCGCGCAGGCACTCCTCGCCGAGGCGGAGGGTGTCGGGGGTGACGGCGTGGGCCGGGAAGGCCCAGCGGCCGGCGGCGTCGGCCATGGCGGGGCCCCGGCGGGCGGCGACGGAGACGGCGTCGGTCCAGTACCGCTTGACGTACTCCTCGGTGAGGTCGGTCTGTTCGGGCTGCCAGAAGCCCTGGGCGGTGGCGACGAAGAGGTAGTTGGAGAGCGCGTCCGAGTTGAACATCTGTTCCCAGGCCCGGAGTTTGGACTCGGGGTCGGGCAGGGCGGCCCGGCAGCGGGCGGCGCCTTCCTGGCCGGAGGCGCTGGGGTCGCGGGCGAGTTCCGCGTCGATCTCCGCCTCGTCTGTGGCGCCGAGGACGGCGAGCCGGGCCAGGACGCGCCAGCGTAGTTCGGGGTCGAGTTCGGGGCCGCCGGGGACCGTGCCGTCCGCGAGCCAGGCGGCGATGGTGTCGGGGTGGGCGGCGACGTCGATGAAGTGGCGTACGGCGATGAGGCGCAGGCCGGGGTGGTCGCCGTCCTCGGTGCGGCGGATGAGGTCGCGGCACAGGGAGGCGAGGGCGGCCAGGGCGGCGGGGCGGTCCTGCGGGGGCAGGTAGCGGTCGGCGACGACGGTCGAGGCGAAGGTGAGGACGCCCTGGACGAGGGCGAGGTCGGTTTCGCGCGGGAGGTGGGCGCGGACGGTCTCCAGATAGTCCGCGGGCGGGAGTTGGCCGTCGCGTACGGCGTCGCGCAGGGAGTTCCAGACGACCGCGCGGGTGAGCGGGTCGGGGAGGCCGGAGAGGGCTGCGCGGACGGTTTTGAAGGATTCGGGGTCGAAGCGGACCTTGGCGTAGGTCAGGTCGCCGTCGTTGACGAGGAGCAGGGCGGGCCGCTTGCCGATGGGCTCCGGGGCGTCCTGGGGGACGTCGACGTGGAGGCGCTCGCGGAGGGCGAGGGTGCCGTCGCCGGCGACGTCGTGGTCGTAGAGGCCCACGGCGACGCGGTGGGGGCGGCTGCCGTCGTGGCGGACGGTGAGGGTGTATCCGCCGGCGTCGCCGTTGGTGAGGCGCGGGGTGAGGGTGTCGACACCTGTGGTGCGCAGCCAGGCGTCGGCCCACGCGTGGACGTCGCGTTCGGTGGCGGCGGCGAGGGAGTCGATGAAGTCGGCGAGGGTGGCGTTGCCGAAGCGGTGGCGGGCGAAGTGGGTGTTGATGCCGGCCAGGAAGTCCTTCTCGCCGAGCCAGGCGACGAGTTGACGCAGTGCGGAGGCGCCCTTGGCGTACGAGATGCCGTCGAAGTTGACGAGGGCTGCGGCGGTGTCGTCGACGGCCTCGGGGGCGACGGGGTGGGTGGAGGGGCGCTGGTCGGCGTCGTAGCCCCAGGCCTTGCGGGAGACGCCGAAGTCGGTCCAGGTGTCGGTGTAGCGGGTGGCTTCGGTGAGGGTCTGGTAGCCCATGTACTCGGCGAAGGACTCGTTGAGCCAGATGTCGTCCCACCACTGGAGGGTGACGAGGTCGCCGAACCACATGTGGGCCATCTCGTGGGCGATGACCATCGCGCGGGTCTGGCGTTCGGTGTCGGTGACGGCGGAGCGGTAGACGAACTCGTCGCGGAAGGTGACGAGGCCGGGGTTCTCCATGGCGCCGAAGTTGAACTCGGGGACGAACGCCTGGTCGTAGGAGTCGAAGGGGTAGGGCTCCTCGAACTTCTCGTGGTAGCGGTCGTAGCACGCGCGCGTGATGTCGAGGAGTTCGTCGGCGTCGGTGTCGAGGTGGGGGGCGAGGGAGCGGCGGCAGTGCAGGCCGAAGGGGAGGCCGCGGTGTTCGCTGCGGACGGAGTGCCAGGGGCCGGCGGCGACGGCGACGAGGTAGGTGGAGATGCGCGGGGTGGGGGCGGCCTGCCAGAGCCCGTCGGCGGTCTCGGTGGTGATGCCGTTGGCGAGGACGGTCCAGCCCTCGGGGGCGCGCACGGTGAACTCGAAGACGGCCTTGAGGTCGGGCTGGTTGAAGTTGGCGAAGACGGCTGCCGCGTCCTCCAGGGACATCTGGGTGTAGAGGTAGGTCTCGTCGTCGACGGGGTCGGTGAAGCGGTGCATGCCCTCGCCGGTGCGGGAGTAGCGCATCGCGGCGTCCACGCGCAGTTCGTGCTCGCCCTCGGCGAGGCCCGTCAGGGGCAGTCGGCCGTCGGTGAGGGTACCGGTGTCCAGGGGATGGCCGTCGAGGGTGGCCGAGCGCAGTTCGGCGGGCCTGACCTCGACGAACGTGTCCGCGCCGGTGTGGCCCGCCGCCACCGCGAAGCGGATCACGGTACGGGAGTCGAAGGTGTCGTCCCCGGTGGTGAGGTCGAGTTCGACCGTGTACCGGTGGACGTCCAGGAGGGTGGCACGGGCTTGCGCTTCGTCGCGCGTCAGTACGGACATGGAGGACATGCTGCCTGATGCCGCTGACAGGGCACAGGGGCGGATCGGTACACGGCCTTTGTCCGTGCGCGCGCCCCTGACTCCGGTCCGGCCCGTGGGGCCGTTTGGGGGCTGTTCGCGGTGTCTAGGCGCGGTCCTTCTCCGGGGTGCGCGTGAGTACGTCGTGGCCCCTCACGAGGGCGCGGAGTTCCCGCGCCTCCTGTTCGAGGGCCAGGTGGCGGCGGTGGGCGTCGTACAGGTAGCGGACCTTGGTGCGCAGGGTCCAGGGGTCGATGGGTTTCCTGACGAGGTCGGCGACGCCGAGTCCGAAGGCGGTGGAGGTGAGTTCGGCGTCGGGGCCGAAGCCGGTGAGCAGGACGACGGGAATGTGCTGGGTCTGTTCGAGGCGGCGCATGTAACGCACGACGTCGAGGCCCCTGACGCCGGGCATGCGTACGTCGAGCAGGAGGAGGCCGACCTGGCCGCGCAGCACCTGCTTGAGCGCCTCGTCGCCGCTGGTGGCGCGGGCGAGCAGGTAGCCGAGCGGGGCCAGGGCGCTCTCCAGGGCGTACAGGGTGTCCTCGTGGTCGTCGACGATGAGGATCTTGGCATCCGACGGCATGGCCCGACGTCCTCTCCCGTGTGGACAACCGGCTGGCTCCCGCGCCGCTGACGCGCAGTGCTCGTCGGCTGACTACGAGTGCACATGAAGTGCACAGCGCAGCATGCCCCCGCGGGTACCCGGCTGTCACGCCCCGGGCGTCAATTCACCGGTGGTTTCCCGCCGTTCAGGGTGTCATCGGCGATGCGCTCGTGGTGTCTGATCACTTCGGCGATGATGAAGGTGAGGAGTTTCTCGGCGAACGCGGGGTCGAGGTTCGCACTCTCGGCGAGTCGGCGCAGGCGGGCGATCTGCTGGGCCTCGCGGTTCTGGTCGGCCGGCGGCAGTTGGTGTGCGGCCTTGAGGTGGCCGACCTGCTGGGTGCACTTGAAGCGCTCGGCGAGCATGTGGACGACGGCGGCGTCGATGTTGTCGATGCTCTCGCGCAACCGGCCGAGTTCCGCTCGGATCGCGGGGTCGACTTCGCGGTTGTTGCTGGTGGTCATGGGCGTCCACATTACGTGGCACGGATCGGGCGGGCTCCTGGGGCGTCGGTGTTGTGCGGGGTGGGTGGGGCGGGTGGGATCCCGGCGTCACGCCGGGTGCGGGTGTTCGATCGTCGGGGGGTCGGCGGGGTCGGGGACGCGGTCGCTCCAGCCGCCGGGGACCGTGCGTCCCTGCTGGGCCCTGAAGCGGACGGGGGCCATGCCGACCCGGCGGGTGAAGAGGCGGGAGAAGTACGCGGGGTCGTCGTAGCCGACGCGGCGGGCGACTGCGGCGACGGGCAGGTCGGTGGCGGCGAGGAGTTCCTTGGCGCGGCTCAGCCGGATGCCGAGGAGGTAGTCCTTGGGGCTGCATCCGGCGCCGCGCCGTACCGCGGTGCGCAGTTCGGCGGGGGTCATGCCGTGCCGGGCGGCGTGTTCGGCGACGCTCAGGGGCCGGCAGGCGTCCCGGGCGAGGGCGGCGAGGATCTGGTCGCCGTCGGGTGCCAGGTCGGCGCGGGTGCGGCGCAGGGCGACGAGCAGTTCGTGCACGGCGGCGGCTGTCTCGACCTCCAGGACGGGGTTGTCGCGGCGTGCGGCACGGGCCATGCGCCCGATCACGGCGCGGGCGGGGCCGGCGTCGGTGAGGGGTACGAGGGGCCGCTCGGTCTCGATGTAGCCGAGTTCGGCGTAGGTGGCTGTGGCGGGCCCGGTGAAGTCGACGAACGCCTCGTCCCAGCCGGTGTCGGGGTCGGGCCCGTAGTGGTGGGCGGTGCCGGGGGTGAGCCAGATCAGGGTGGGCGCGGTGACGGGCCTGCGGCGTCCGTCGGTGCCCTGGAACCAGCCCCGGCCGCTGCTCACGACGACGGCCACGTGGTGGTCGAGGACGCGCGGGCCGACGGTGGGCAGGGCGCCGTGCTGGAGGCCGACGCCGAGGCAGACGAGGCCGAGCCGGTGGTGGGCGGGCGCGGGGCTGAAGAAACGCATCCAGGTGCGGTACATCCGCGGTCCTCCCACCTGTGCCGTGGTCATCTCTCCCGGGCGACGGTCGAAACCCGTCCTGAGCCGCCGTGAGCCGCCGTGAGCCCTCGATCGCCCGGTCCAACTGGCGCTGATCTTTGTCCATGGACGCTGTCGGCCGCCAGAGGTGAGGGTGGGGCACATGAGCGAGTTCACGGTGGGGGACACGGACTTCCTGCTGGACGGGCGGCCGGTGCGGCTGCTGTCCGGGGCGCTGCACTACTTCCGGGTGCACGAGGAGCAGTGGGCGCACAGGCTGGCGATGCTGCGGGCGATGGGCCTCAACTGCGTGGAGACGTACGTCCCGTGGAACCTGCACGAGCCGCACCCCGGTGACTTCCGCGATGTCGGGCGGCTGGGCCGCTTCCTGGACGCGGCGCGGGAGGCGGGGCTGTGGGCGATCGTGCGGCCGGGGCCGTACATCTGCGCGGAATGGGACAACGGCGGCCTCCCGCACTGGCTGACGGGACACACGCGCACGCGTGACGCCCGTTTTCTGCGCCCCGTGGAACGCTGGTTCGACCGCCTTCTCCCCGAGATCGTGTCGCGGCAGATCGACCGGGGCGGCCCGGTGCTGATGGTGCAGGTCGAGAACGAGTACGGCAGTTACGGCTCCGACCGGGAGTACCTGGACCGGCTGACCGGCCTGCTGCGGGCCGGGGGCGTGAGTGTCCCGCTGTTCACGTCGGACGGTCCGGAGGACCACATGCTGACGGGCGGCTCGGTCCCGGGCGTCCTGGCGACGGTGAATTTCGGTGACCACGCGCGCGTGGCCTTCGAGTCGTTGCGCCGGCACCGGCCGACGGGTCCGCTGATGTGCATGGAGTTCTGGTGCGGCTGGTTCGACCACTGGGGCGCCGGGCACGTCGTACGGGATCCCGGGGACGCGGCGCGGGCCCTGCGCGAGATCCTGGAGTGCGGGGCTTCGGTCAACGTCTATGTGGCGCACGGCGGTACGAGCTTCGCGGGCTGGGCGGGCGCGAACCGGGCCGGCGGCGCGGATCCTGGGGAGGTCCAGGAGGGCGCTCTGGAGCCGGACGTGACGTCGTACGACTACGACGCGCCGATCGACGAACACGGGCGCCCCACGGAGAAGTTCTGGCGCTTCAGGGAGGTGCTCTCCGCCTACGCGGACACCTTGCCGCCGGAACCGCCGCCCACGCCCTCTCCTCTGGGTGCCACGGCCGGCGTGCGGCTGACGGAGTGGGCGCCGCTGACCGCCGTGCTCGACACTCTGGGCGGTCCCGAGACGGAGCATGCCGTGCCGCCCACGTTCGAGGAACTGGACGTGGACCGCGGGCTCGTGCGCTACACGGTGACCGTTCCGGGGCCCCGGCAGCCGTATCCGCTGTCGGTGCGCGGGCTGCGGGACCTGGCGGTGGTGTACGTGGACGGGGTGCGCGCCGGGGTGCTCGGCGAGGGGGACGTGCGGCTCGCGGAGCCGGTCGCGGGGCACGCGCGCGTGGAGCTGTGGGTGGAGTCCCTGGGGAGGGTCAACTACGGGCCGCGCGTCGGCGAGCCGAAGGGCATCACCGGGGGCGTGCTGCACGAGCGGCAGTTTCTGCACGGGGTGCGGGCGCGCGGGCTGCGGCTGGACGCGTTCGAGGAGAGGGCCGTGCGGGAGGTGCCCTTCACGGGGCTGCCCTCCGAGGACTCCCCGGGGTTGTACCGGGGGGCGGTGACGGTGCGCGGGACCGGGGACGCCCGACTCGAACTGCCGGGGTGGACACGGGGGTTCGCCTGGGTCAACGGGTTCGGCCTCGGGCGCTACTGGTGCGTGGGCCCGCAACGCTCGCTGTACGTGCCCGGGCCGGTGCTGCGGGAGGGTGTGAACGAGGTGTGGGTGCTGGAGCTGGAGGGCGCCGGGCGGACGGGCCCTGTCCTGAGCCCCGTGGAGCCGAGCACCGACTGACGCGCTTGTACACGCGCGCGTGCAGGTGTCCGGATCCGGCGAGGCCGTGCGGCCCCGCCGGACTCGGGGCCTGTTGTCACATTCCCGTCGTCCGCCCGAAGGGCGGGCCTGGCGGCGTCGGGTGAGTGCGTGCGCGGCGCCGCCAGGCAGGCGGGAATGTGACGGCAGGTCCTACAGGGCGGACGCCGCCCGGGCTATGTCCTTGGCGAACGTGGACACCTGGGAGTAGACGCCGGGGACGCCGGGCCGGGCGCAGCCGTCGCCCCAGCTGACGATGCCGACCTGGATCCAGGCGCCGGTGTCGTCCTTGCGGAACATGGGGCCACCGGAGTCGCCCTGGCAGGTGTCGACGCCGCCCGCCAGATAGCCGGCGCACAGTTCGTCCCCGGGCACGAGCCGCTTGCCGTAGTGCAGTTTGCAGCCCGCGTCGCTGACGTAGGGGACGGTGGCCTTCAGCAGCTTGGTCGTGCCGGTGCCGGCGTTCTCCGTGGTGTCGCCCCAGCCCGCGATGGTGAAGGTGCCACGGTTGTACTGGGTGGTCGTGGCGATCTTCAGCGTGGGCTTGTTGATCGGCCGGGCGAGCTTGATGAGCGCCCAGTCCTTGCCGCTGCCGATGTAACCCGGGGCCTGGCGGACCTTGGTCGACTTGACCTTGATCGCACCCGCGGCGTTCAGGTCGGTGACCCCCGCGGTGACGGTGATGCCCGTGTTGGCGCCGGAGCCGTCCACGCAGTGGGCGGCGGTCAGGACGACGTCTTTCTTGTAGAGCGCGCCGCCGCAGCCCATCGAGAGGTGAACCAGCCACGGGAACTCGTTCTGCGCGGCGGGCGTTCCTCCTACGACGGGCGCGGGCGCGGCCTGTGCGGCGAGCGGCTGGAGGCTCGCGATCGCGAGGGCCGCGGCACCGACCGCCGCGACCCGCTTGACCAGGGAGAAACCTCTTCCGACCGACGAGGTGTGGGTCAACGTACGTCCTTTCCTGGGGGGTATGACGACAAAGAACGTAAGTATGAAGATCAGGGCGGGTGAGAAACAAGGGCGGATCTCACGTGCCCGCGGCGGAACCGGACGGTAGGAAATCCGCTCTTACCGACAGCTCCCCGGCACGTAGGGTGGAAGCGAGTTCAGGGCGTCTTGGGGGTAAGGACGTGGCGAACGGCGGACCGGTCGAGCGCGGCTACCCACATCTGGAGACGGTGCGGGCCGCGATCAACGCGCTCTACAAGAGGCTGTCCTACGACACCGTCCAGACCTTCGCGACCAGTGTGGCCCCGGTCGACGTGGCCTTCTGCGACACCGACGACCTCCATCTGGGCGCGCAGCGCGTGGCCCGCGAGATGGTGCGCCACTACCGGCTCCCGGACGCGCGCATGATCGTCGGCTTCCGCGAGATGACCCACGCCGCGAACGTCGAACTGGCGGCGGGGCCCGAGTACTTCATCGAGCTGAACGACCGTTTCCGCACTCACCGCAGGGACATCGGCGCGGCCCTCGCGCACGAGGTGATGCACGTCTATCTGCACCGACTGGACCTGTCCTTCCCGGGGACGCGGGACAACGAGATCCTCACGGACACGGCGGCGGCGTACCTGGGCGCGGGCTGGCTGCTCCTCGACGCCTTCCGCGAGGACGCGGCCTCCTCGCAGAAGCTCGGCTATCTCACGCCGGAGGAGTTCGGGTACGTCCTGGCCAAGCGTGCGCTGGTCTTCGACGAGGACCCGGCGATCTGGTTCACCAGCCCGCAGGCGTACACGGCGTACACGGCGGGCATGGAACTGGCCCGCCACGACACGCGCCAGCCCCCACTGACAGCGGCGGGCTGGGCGGGCCGCCGCCGCTACGCGCGCGACCGCCGCCATGCCCAGGACCACCACTCGCCGGACACCTCACAGCCGGGCGGTGTCCCGTACAGCTTCACCCCCGACTCCCCCGTCAACCGCGGCGGCCACGGTCCGCTGCGGGTCTCGTTCCCCTGTCCGACCTGCCACCAGCGCATCAGGGTGCCGGTCCGAGGGCGGGTGCGGGCGCGGTGCGGGGTGTGCCGGACGGTGCTGGAGTGCGACACCTGACGTCGGGGCAGCGTGGGGCACCTCACCCCGAAACCCTTTGCCTCACCGGCCCTTCGCGAGCGAAGGTCGGAAGGTATGAACGGGCAAGAACCGCATATCGGCAGTGAGCGCGATCTCTTCACGGCGTTGTACGCGGGTGACGAGGACGCGGTCGTAGGGCTGCTACGTCTCGGGGTGAGCCCGGAAGCGGTGGACGAGGACGGCCAGAGCGCCCTGTATGCGGCGGCGGTGAACGACGCGCCCGGCATCGTACGGCTGCTGCTGTCCGCCGGTGCCGCGCCCGACCGGCTGAGCGCGGGGTCGGACCTCCCCCTGTGCGGGGCGGCCTGCGGCGGGCACGCGGAGATCGTTCGCGCACTGCTGGCCTCGGGGGCCGTTCCCGACGCGGTGGAGGCGTTCGGTTTCACGGCCCTGACCTGGGCCCTGCGATGCGGGCACGCGGCGGTCGCTGAGGCCCTGCTCGCCGCAGGCGCGGACCCGAACCGTCCCGGCCCGACCGGCGAGCCTCCACTGGTCTCGGCCGCCCGCCGGGGCTCCCCCGCCTGCGTACGGTCCCTGCTGGCGTACGGCGCCGGGTCGAGGGGGGAGGCGCTGGCAGAGGCCCGCCGCTGGACCTGGCTGGACGTGCCGTCGGAGCTCCGGGCGGGGCTGGGGCGGGCGCACGGCTTCGGCGGGGAGTACGTGACGCGGCGCTGGGCGGAGGGGGTGGCCGTGGAGCTTGTGCGGGACGGGAACGTGGTGGCGGGGGTCGATCAGGGGACCGGCCATGCGGAGATCGTGGCGGTGCTGGAGGAGGTTCTGGGGATGGGGTGAACCCTTTTCCCGGGGGCACTGCCCCCGAACCCGCGCTCCTCAAACGCCGGAGGGGCTGAAATACCCAGCAGGGGAGCGGCAGCGAAAGAACCCCGACCTCATCCCCCACCCCTGTTCACGGTCGCCGCGTCCAGAAACGCAGGCCGTTCTCCCCCACCGTGCACCAGCAGACTCGCCCCGCTGATGTACGCCGCGGCATCGGAGGCGAGGAAGACAGCGGCGGCCCCGATGTCGGACGGATCGGCGAGGCGGCCCGCCGGGACCGTGCGGGCTACGGCGTCGAGGCCGTCGTCGCCGCCGTAGTGCAGATGGGACAGCTCGGTGCGGACCATCCCGACGACGAGGGTGTTGACCCGTACGTCGGGCGCCCACTCCACGGCCATCGACCGGGCGAGATGCTCCAGCCCGGCCTTGGCGGCACCGTACGCGGCGGTCCCGGGCGAGGGACGGCTCCCGCTGACGCTCCCGATCATCACGACGGATCCCCGGGCCCGTTTCAGATGCTCGTACGCGGCGAGGGAGACGGTCAGCGGCGTGATCAGGTTCAGCTCGATCACACGAACATGCCGCTCGACATCGCCACCCCGGTCTCCACCCCCACCCCCATCACCACCACCCAACGGTCGGTAAGGGCTGCCTCCTACGTTGTTGACGAGCACATCAAGTCGGGGCAGCCCTCCGACGAAGTCGTACACGGCGGTCCGGTCCCGTAGGTCGACAGCCGTGAACTCCACGCCGGGCAGCGGGACTTCGGGCGGCCGGCGAGCGCAGACCAGCACCTCCGCACCGGCTTCGACGAGGGCCCGGGCGACACCCGCGCCGACTCCGCGGGTACCGCCGGTGACAAGAGCGACACGGCCCTTCAAGCCGTCGGAAGCGTTCGGAACGTTCGACGCGTTCAAGTCGATCAAAGCCGTTCGATGATCGTCACGTTCGCCTGTCCCCCGCCCTCGCACATCGTCTGGAGCCCGAACCGCCCACCCGTACGCTCCAGTTCGTGCAGGAGGGTCGTCATCAGCTTGACGCCGGTCGCGCCGAGAGGATGGCCGAGGGCTATCGCGCCGCCGTTGACGTTGACCCTGGCCGGATCGGCGCCGGTTTCCTTCAGCCAGGCCAGGACGACCGGCGCGAAGGCCTCGTTGATCTCGACGAGGTCGATGTCGTCGATGGACAGGCCGGTCTTCTTGAGGGCGTGGGCGGTGACCGGGATCGGCGCCGTCAGCATCCGGATCGGGTCCTCGCCCCGTACGGACAGATGGTGGACCCGGGCCCGGGGCCGCAGCCCGTGCTCGCGTACCGCCCGCTCGGAGGCGAGCAGCATCGCGGCGGCGCCGTCGGACACCTGGGAGGAGACGGCGGCGGTGATGGTGCCGCCGTCGATGACTGGCTTCAGTCCGGCCATCTTCGCCAGGGAGGTGTCCCGGCGCGGGCCCTCGTCGACGGTCACCGTCTCGTAGGCCACGGTCTCGCGGGCGAAGCGGCCCTCGTCGATGGCCAGGACCGCGCGTTCGTGCGAGCGCAGCGCGAACTCCTCCTGCTCCTGCCTGCTGATGCCCCACTTGGCGGCGATCATCTCGGCGCCGGCGAACTGGTTCACCGGCCGTTCTCCGTACCGTGCCCGCCAGCCGGTGCTGCCCGCGAACGGGCCCTCGGTGAGCCCCAGGGGCAGGGCGGCCTGACGGGAGGCGAAGGCGATCGGGATCATCGACATGTTCTGGACGCCACCCGCGACGACCAGGTCCTGCGTGCCGGACAGCACGGCCTGGGCGGCGAAGTGCACGGCCTGCTGCGAGGATCCGCACTGCCGGTCGACGGTCACCCCCGGCACCTCCTCGGGCAGTCCGGCGGCCAGCCAGCTGGTGCGGGCGATGTCACCGGCCTGCGGCCCCACCGTGTCCAGGCACCCGAAGACGACGTCCTCCACGGCAGCCGGGTCCACCCCGGCCCTCGCCATGAGCGCCATCAGCGCGTGCGCGCCCAGGTCCGCCGGATGGACAGCGCTCAGACCACCTCCACGCCGCCCGACGGGCGTACGGACCGCTTCGACGATGTAGGCCTCGGCCATGGCAACTCCCTCACAGAAAAGGGCTGTTCACATAGGACTGTTCACATGGGGCTGTTCGGGTACGCCTGTTCGCGTACGGCGATCCCGTCCAGCACCATCGACAGGTACTGGCGAGCGATCTCCTCCGGGCTGTGCTGTCCGCCCGGCCGGTACCAGGACGCGGCGACCCACACGGTGTCGCGCACGAAGCGGTAGGTGAGACGGATGTCGAGGTCGGCGCGGAAGACCTCGGCGGCGACTCCGCGTTCCAGCGTGGACAGCCACGCCTTCTCGAATCTGCGCTGCGACTCGGCGAGGAACGCGAACCGCTCCTGCACGACCAGCTGCTTGGACTCCTTCTGGTAGATCGCGACGGCTGCGCGGTGCCGGTCGATCTCCCGGAACGACTCGGTGACCAGCGCCTCCAGCGTCTCGCGCGGCCCGGACTCGGCATCCAGGACCGTGTCGTAGCCCTCCCACAGCTCGTCGAGGAACGTGCGCAGGATCTCCTCCAGCATCGATTCCTTGGAGTCGAAGTGGTAGTAGAGGCTGCCCGCGAGCATGCCGGCGTGGTCCGCGATCTTGCGTACGGTGGTGGCGTTGTAGCCCTGTTCGGCGAAGACCTCGGCGGCAGTGCCGAGGATTTCGCGGCGGCGGGCGGGCACGGCGGTCACCTGGGGCTTCTTCTTCGTAGGAGGCACGCGTCCATTGTGGTCCCAGACATGTGCCGCCCTAGGGGTGCTGGCTGCTGACGGAGACGACTTCCCCCGTCAGGTACGAGGAGTAGCCGGACGCCAGGAACACGATCACGTTGGCGACCTCCCAGGGCTCGGCGTACCGCCCGAAGGCTTCACGGGCCGTCAGTTCGGCCAGGAGTTCGGGGGTGGTCACCTTCACGAGGTGGGGATGCATGGCGAGGCTCGGTGACACCGCGTTGACCCGGACCCCGTACTCCGCGGCCTCGATCGCCGCACTCCGGGTCAGTGCCATCACGCCCGCCTTCGCGGCGGCGTAGTGCGCCTGCCCGGCCTGGGCCCGCCAGCCGACGACGGACGCGTTGTTGACGACCACGCCACCTGCCCCACCGTCACGAAAGGCCCGCAACGCGGCCCGCACGCACCGGAACGTGCCGCCCAGCGTCACGTCCAGCACCCTCGACCACTGCTCGTCCGTCATGTCGACGAGGGTCGAGGTGCCCCCGAGGCCCGCATTGTTGACGACGATGTCGAGCCGCCCGTGCGTTTCCACGGCCGTGTCGAAGAGGGCGCGGACCTGGCGTTCGTCCGTGACATCGCAGGGCAGCGAGTCGACGCCCTCGAACTCCCCGGCCAGCTCCCCCTCGTATTCCTTGAGCCGCCGCGCGTGCGCGTCGCTGATCAGCACGCGCGCGCCTTCTTCCAGGAACCGGCGGGCGGTTGCCCCGCCGATCCCCGCACCGGCGGCTGCCGTGATGACGGCGGTGCGACCCTTCAGCAGCCCATGTCCGGGTACGTACGCCGGACTGTCGACGTCTCCCATGCGGCCACACTAACCTACCAAACACTTGTTAGGGAAGGTTGGAGGTCAATGGAAACGGAGTGACACCGAACGGGGTGCACGCCGGTGTCAGTTGACGATCCCCTCCGCCCGGGCGGCGACCAGCCACTTCGGGAACTCGCCCACCAGCCGGTCGTACAAATCGTCGTCGGACACGGCGCGCGGATCTGAACCGGCGTGGAAGAACCCGGCGTTGTCGACGACCCGTCGCTCCGGCACCGCCAACTCGTCGAGCTTGCGCAGGAAGTCGAACTGCTTGCTGCCGGCGTCGCCGAAGCCGATGAACTGCCAGAACAGGGGCAGCCGCGCCGATTTGCACACATACCGTTCGGCGGCGAGCTTGTTGATCGGCCCCGCTGTCGGTCTGGAAACCGACAAGTGCGGGGACCGTCGACCCACGGTGACGCTGTCGCCGTCCCTGTAGTACGGCTTCGTGACTCCTCCCCCTCGTGAACGAGAGGGCTTCTCACTCGACTCCAGGAAGTCTCATGACGGCCAAGCCCTGACCGCTGCCAAGGCAGGTACGCAGCGTACCGCGCCACTTCGCAGCTCCGACACTCAGGATGTGTTTCCCGCCCGGCCTGAACGCCGGGATTCCCACGCAAGCTCAGGGATCGAACCGGAATAGTCGACCCCCAGGCAGACGGCGGCCCGCTGGCCGTCGAGCCCGTGCCGGTCCACAGCGGCCCCGGCGCTCTTGTACAGGCTGACCAGCGCGGGAGCGCTCTCCTCCACCTTGGTGAGACTGATCGCGGCCATGTCTGGCTCCCCTCGCAGGGCGGACGGAGATGCTGAGGGTACGTCACCCATACGCCCGCCCGGGCAGCATATGACCCTTGCGTACCCTGGCCCGTACTCTTGTGCCCCATGAAACGAACCGGCGTCCTGCTCCTCGCCGTGCTCCCCCTGCTGGCAGCCACCGCATGCCTTTCCGTCGCGTCGGACGACTCCCGCGGCCCCGACGCCAAGCGCGTGGAGGAGGCCGGTTCACTGGACGCGGAGGCCACGCTCGCCGATCCGGCGAAGAAGGAGCTGGCCCAGCAGATCGTGGCGAGTGCCGAGAACGGGACGCTCGACTGGCGCAGCGCGTACGGCTATGTCGAGGACATCGGTGACGGGCAGGGTTACACGGCCGGCATCATCGGTTTCTGCACGGGCACCCACGACCTGCTCACCCTGGTCGAGGGCTACACGAAGGCCCACCCGGACAACGCCCTCACGCCCTACCTTCCCGCGCTGCGCAAGGTCGACGGCACGGACTCGCACGAGGGTCTGGATCCGGGGTTCCCGGCGGCCTGGAAGCAGGAATCGAAGGTCGCCGCCTTCCGCGAGGCACAGGACGAGAAGCGGGACACCGGCTACTTCGGACCGGCTCTGCGTCTCGCCGTCGGCGACGGGCTTGGCCTGCTGGGTCAGTTCGTCTACTACGACGCGATGGTCTACCACGGCCCGGGCAGCGACCGGTTCAGCGTGGGCGGCATCCGCACCGCCGCCCTGAAGGAGGCCGACAGCCCGGCGGAGGGCGGCGACGAGACGACGTACCTGGAGGCGTTCCTCGACGCCCGCCGCACGGCGATGCTGGCCAAGCGGCCGGGCGTGAACACCAGCCGCGTCGACACCGCCCAACGCCGCTTCCTCGACGAGGGCAACCTGAACCTCCGTACACCGCTGGAGTGGAAGGTGTACGGGGACACGTACAAGGTGCCGTAGTCGGCCGCCGACCGCCCCGGACGCGCCGCGGCGCCCGCCGTGTCCGGTCGGGGACTGTGGCGAGCGCCGTGGTTTGTTCGTTCCGTACGCCTTTGTACGGGACGTCTTTGTGGGGGTACCCCGTCAGACCATCAGGGAACGGTCCGTCGGGCGGATCGGGGCCGGGAGTTCGCTCGCGCCAGTGAGGAAGCGGTCGACTCCGCGCGCGGCCGAGCGGCCCTCGGCGATGGCCCACACGATGAGGGACTGGCCGCGGCCGGCGTCACCGGCGACGTACACGCCCGGGACGTTGGTCGCGAAGTCGGCGTCGCGGGCGATGTTGCCGCGCTCGTCGAGGTCCAGGCCGAACTGCGAGACGAGGCCGTTGTCCTGGTCGGTGCCCGTGAAGCCCATGGCGAGGGTGACCAGCTGGGCGGGGATCTTGCGCTCCGTGCCCGGCTTCTGGGTCAGTTTGCCGTCGATGAACTCGACCTCGGTGAGGTGCAGCCACTGCACGTCGCCGTGCTCGTCGCCCTCGAAGTGGGTCGTCGAGACGGAGTAGACGCGCTCGCCGCCCTCCTCGTGCGCCGAGGTGACCTTGTAGAGCATGGGGAAGGTCGGCCAGGGCTGGTTCGGGTTCCGGTCCTCGCCCGGCTGCGGCATGATCTCCAGCTGGGTGACGGAGGCCGCGCCCTGGCGGTGGGCGGTGCCCACGCAGTCCGCGCCCGTGTCGCCGCCGCCGATGACCACGACGTGCTTGCCCTCGGCGGTGACCGGCGGGGCCACGAAGTCGCCCTCCTGCACCTTGTTCGCCAGGGGCAGGTACTCCATCGCCTGGTAGACGCCCTTCAGTTCCCGCCCGGGGACGGGGAGATCACGGGCGGTCGTCGCACCGGCGGCGATCACGACGGCGTCGTACCGCTTGCGCAGGTCCGTCGCCTTGAGGTCGCGGCCGATCTCGATGCCCGTACGGAAGCGGGTGCCCTCCGCGCGCATCTGCTCGATACGGCGGTTGATGTGCCGCTTCTCCATCTTGAACTCGGGGATGCCGTAGCGCAGGAGGCCGCCGATGCGGTCCGCGCGCTCGTACACCGCGACCGTGTGACCGGCCCGCGTCAGCTGCTGGGCCGCCGCGAGACCGGCCGGACCCGAGCCGATGACCGCGACCGTCTTGCCGGAGAGGCGCTCCGGGGCCTGGGCGGCGACATCGCCGGCCTCCCAGGCCTTGTCGATGATCGAGACCTCGACGTTCTTGATGGTGACCGCGGGCTGGTTGATGCCCAGCACGCACGCCGACTCGCAGGGAGCCGGGCACAGGCGGCCGGTGAACTCCGGGAAGTTGTTGGTGGCGTGCAGCCGCTCGGACGCCGACGTCCAGTCCTCGCGGTAGGCGTAGTCGTTCCACTCGGGGATCAGGTTCCCCAGCGGACAACCGTTGTGGCAGAACGGGATACCACAGTCCATGCAGCGGCCGGCCTGCTTGCTGATGATCGGCAGCAGGGAGCCGGGAACGTAGACTTCGTTCCAGTCCTTGAGACGGACGTCCACCGGGCGGGACTTGGCGACCTCGCGGCCGTGGGTCAGAAAGCCCTTGGGATCAGCCATTGGTCGCCGCCTCCATCATCTTCTCGGTGATCTCGGTCTCCGTGAGTCCGGCCTGCTCGGCGGCGGCCTTGGCGGCGAGCACTGCCTTGTACGTGCTGGGGATGATCTTGCTGAAGCGCTCCACCGCGACATCCCACTCGGCCAGGAGCTTCTCGGCGACCGTCGAGCCGCTCTCCTCCTGGTGGCGGCGCACGACATCGTGCAGCCACTGCTTGTCGGTGTCGTCGAGTGCCTCGACCGCGTCCGCGTTGCCGACGTTGACGTTGTCGCGGTTCAGGTCGATGACGTACGCGACGCCGCCCGACATACCGGCCGCGAAGTTACGGCCCGTCTCGCCGAGGACGACCGCGTGACCGCCGGTCATGTACTCGCAGCCGTGGTCGCCCACGCCCTCGGAGACCACCGTGGCGCCCGAGTTGCGGACGCAGAACCGCTCGCCCGAACGACCGCGCAGGAACAGCTCGCCGCCGGTCGCGCCGTACGCGATGGTGTTGCCCGCGATGGTGGAGAACTCGGCGAGGTGGTCGGCGCCCCGGTCGGGACGGACGATCACCCGGCCGCCGGAGAGGCCCTTGCCGACGTAGTCGTTGGCGTCGCCCTCGAGGCGCAGCGTGACACCGCGCGGCAGGAAGGCGCCGAAGGACTGGCCGGCGCTGCCGGTGAAGGTGATGTCGATGGTGTCGTCGGGCAGACCGGCCCCGCCGAACTTCTTCGTCACCTCGTGGCCGAGCATCGTGCCGACCGTGCGGTTGATGTTGCGGATGGCGACCTGGGCGCGGACCGGCTGGGCGTCGGTCGCGCTGTTCGCGGCGAGGGCGTCGGCGGCGAGCTTGATCAGCTCGTTGTCGAGCGCCTTCTCCAGGCCGTGGTCCTGCACGATGACCTGGTGGAGCGGGGTGCCCTCGGGCAGCTGAGGCACGTAGAAGAGCGGGGACAGGTCCAGGCCCTGCGCCTTCCAGTGGGTGACCGCCCGCTCCACGTCGAGGGTCTCGGCGTGGCCGACGGCCTCCTCGATGGTGCGGAAGCCCAGCTCGGCGAGGATCTCGCGAACCTCTTCGGCGATGAACTGGAAGAAGTTCACGACGTACTCGGCCTTGCCCGCGAACCGGTCGCGGAGCACCGGGTTCTGGGTGGCGATGCCGACCGGGCAGGTGTCCAGGTGGCAGACGCGCATCATGACGCAACCGGAGACGACGAGCGGCGCGGTCGCGAAACCGAACTCCTCGGCGCCGAGCAGCGCGGCGATGACGACGTCACGGCCGGTCTTCAGCTGGCCGTCGGTCTGGACGACGATCCGGTCGCGCAGGCCGTTGAGGAGCAGCGTCTGCTGGGTCTCGGCGAGGCCGAGCTCCCAGGGACCGCCGGCGTGCTTGAGCGAGGTGAGCGGCGAGGCGCCCGTACCGCCGTCGTGGCCGGAGATGAGGACGACGTCCGCGTGCGCCTTGGACACACCGGCGGCGACCGTGCCGACGCCGACCTCCGAGACCAGCTTCACGTGGATCCGCGCCTGCGGGTTCGCGTTCTTCAGGTCGTGGATGAGCTGGGCGAGGTCCTCGATGGAGTAGATGTCGTGGTGCGGCGGCGGCGAGATGAGGCCGACACCGGGGGTGCTGTGCCGGGTCTTGGCGACCCACGGGTACACCTTGTGGCCGGGCAGCTGGCCGCCCTCGCCGGGCTTGGCGCCCTGGGCCATCTTGATCTGGATGTCGTCCGCGTTGACCAGGTACTCGCTGGTCACACCGAAGCGGCCGGACGCGACCTGCTTGATGGCCGAGCGGCGCGCCGGGTCGTACAGACGGTCCGCGTCCTCGCCGCCCTCACCGGTGTTGGACTTGGCGCCCAGCTGGTTCATGGCGATGGCGAGGGTCTCGTGCGCCTCCAGGGAGATGGAGCCGTACGACATGGCGCCGGTGGAGAACCGCTTGACGATCTCGCTGACCGGCTCGACCTCGTCGATGGAGATCGACGGGCGGTCCGACTTGAAGCCGAAGAGCCCGCGGAGCGTCATCAGCCGCTCGGACTGCTCGTTCACCCGGTCCGTGTACTTCTTGAAGATGTCGTAGCGGCGGGTGCGCGTGGAGTGCTGGAGGCGGAAGACCGTCTCCGGGTCGAACAGGTGCGGCTCGCCCTCGCGGCGCCACTGGTACTCGCCGCCTATGTCGAGGGCACGGTGTGCCGGGGCGATGCCGGAGGCGGGGTACGCCTTGGCGTGCCGGGCGGCGACCTCCTTGGCGATGACGTCGATGCCGACGCCGCCGATCTTGGTGGCCGTGCCGTTGAAGTACTTCTCGACGAAGGCCGTGTCGAGACCGACGGCCTCGAAGACCTGGGCGCCCCGGTAGGAGGCGACGGTCGAGATGCCCATCTTGGACATGACCTTGAGGACGCCCTTGCCGAGTGCATAGATCAGGTTGCGGATGGCCTGCTCGGGCGCGACGTCGATGGCACGCAGGAAGGTGCCGGCGCGGACCAGGTCCTCGACGGACTCCATCGCCAGGTACGGGTTGACCGCGGCGGCGCCGAACCCTATGAGCAGGGCGACGTGGTGGACCTCGCGGACGTCACCGGCCTCGACCAGCAGGCCCACCTGGGTGCGCTGCTTGGTGCGGATGAGGTGGTGGTGGACGGCGGAGGTGAGCAGCAGCGACGGGATCGGGGCGTGCTCGGCGTCCGAGTGGCGGTCCGACAGGACGATGAGACGGGCGCCGTTGTCGATGGCCGCGTCGGCCTCGGCGCAGATCTCCGCGATGCGGGCGGCGAGGGAGTCGCCGCCGCCGCTGACCCGGTAGAGGCCGGAGAGGGTCGCGGCCTTCATGCCGGGCATGTCGCCGTCGGCGTTGATGTGGATGAGCTTGGCCAGCTCGTCGTTGTCGATCACCGGGAAGGGCAGGGTGACGCTACGACAGGAGGCGGCGGTCGGCTCCAGCAGGTTGCTGGCGGGGCCGAGGGAGGAGCGCAGGCTGGTGACCAGTTCCTCGCGGATGGCGTCCAGCGGCGGGTTGGTGACCTGCGCGAACAGCTGGGTGAAGTAGTCGAAGAGCAGTCGCGGGCGCTCGCTCAGCGCGGCGATCGGCGAGTCGGTGCCCATGGAACCGAGCGGCTCGCCGCCGGTCTTGGCCATCGGCGCGATGATGACGCGCAGCTCTTCCTCGGTGTAGCCGAAGGTCTGCTGGCGGCGGGTGACCGAGGCGTGGGTGTGCACGATGTGCTCACGCTCGGGCAGGTCGGAGAGCTCGATCTCGCCGGCCTCCAGCCACTCCGCGTACGGCTTCTCGGCGGCGAGACCGGCCTTGATCTCGTCGTCCTCGATGATGCGGTGCTCGGCGGTGTCGACGAGGAACATCTTGCCGGGCTGGAGACGGCCCTTGCGGACGACCTTCGCGGGGTCGATGTCGAGGACGCCGACCTCGGAGCCGAGGACGACCAGGCCCTCGTCGGTGACCCAGTAGCGGCCGGGGCGCAGTCCGTTGCGGTCGAGGACCGCGCCGACCTGGACGCCGTCGGTGAAGGTGACACAGGCCGGGCCGTCCCACGGTTCCATCATCGTGGCGTGGAACTGGTAGAAGGCGCGCCGGTCCGGCTCCATCGTGGCGTGGTTCTCCCACGCCTCCGGGATCATCATCAGCACGGAGTGGGGCAGTGAACGGCCACCGAGGTGGAGCAGTTCGAGGACCTCGTCGAAGGACGCGGAGTCGGACGCCTCGGGCGTGCAGATCGGGAAGATCCGGTCGATCTTCTCCTGGTCGCCGAAGAGGTCGGAGGCGAGCTGCGACTCGCGGGCCGCCATCCAGTTGCGGTTGCCCTTGACCGTGTTGATCTCGCCGTTGTGCGCGACGAAGCGGTACGGGTGGGCGAGCGGCCACGACGGGAAGGTGTTCGTGGAGAAGCGCGAGTGGACGAGCGCGATGGCCGACGCGAAGCGGCGGTCGGACAGGTCCGGGAAGAAGGGCTCCAGCTGGCCGGTGGTCAGCATGCCCTTGTAGACGATGGTCCGCGCGGAGAGGGACGGGAAGTAGACGCCGACCTCGCGCTCGGCGCGCTTGCGCAGCGCGAAGGCCTTGCGGTCGAGGTCGATGCCCGTCGCGGGCGCCGCGGAGCTGTCCGCGACGAAGATCTGCCGGAAGGCGGGCATCGTCGAACGGGCGGTGGCACCGAGGAGTCCGGGGGCGACCGGCACGTCGCGCCAGCCGAGGACGGTCAGGCCCTCTTCGGCGGCGATCGTGTCAATACGTGAGACGGCCTCGGCGGTCGTCGGGACGGCGTCCGTCGCCGTCTCCTCCGGGAGGAAGGCGATACCGACCGCGTAGGCACCCGCCTCGGGCAGCTTGAATTCGGCCACCTCACGGAAGAACGCGTCCGGGACCTGCGAGAGAATGCCGGCGCCGTCGCCGGAATCGGGCTCGGAGCCGGTGGCACCGCGGTGCTCAAGGTTGCGAAGAACCGTGAGCGCCTGCTCGACCAGCGCGTGGCTCGCCTCGCCGGTGAGGGTGGCCACGAAGCCGACGCCACAGGCGTCGTGCTCGTTGCGGGGGTCGTACATACCCTGCGCAGCAGGGCGAGCATCCATGAAGGACCACTTCTGGCCATTCTCGGAATGCTGGGACGGCTGGCGCGGCGTACGCATCGGCTCTCCCGTCGTCGTTGTGTGGCATATGCATTAAGCCGAGGGACGACGTTGGCCCTCTTGTACTTCAAAATTTCACGCAGGTTACATGATGGGGCGATTCTCGGGAACCGGATACCGCGTACCAACATGCGGACACCGCAGTGCGCGGCATGGTGACCGCGCTGCGGTGGAAGTAATGGGGGCCGAATCGGACAGATCGATGTCCCTCGACCCATGGCAAGGAGAGCGTCGTCGCCCTCTCCGCGAGTGCGCCGCAGGCTTCGTTGCCCACAGCGCGTACGGCTCATGCCCAGTGGTTAAGCGTTCGAAACCAGCGAGTAACGGCTACTTATGCGGCCCATCGCATAAGTGCACGATCGCCTATCCTACGGCTGCACCGAACAGGTTGCCCAGGGCGTACGTCACACCGGCCGCCGCTCCACCCAGCGCGAGCTGCCGCAACCCGCTGAACCACCAGCTCCGGGCGGTCACCCGGGCCACCACCGCACCACACCCGAAGAGCCCGACAAGCGAGACCAGGACGGCAGGCCACAGGGCGGTGGCGCCCAGCAGATACGGGAGTACGGGCAGCAGCGCGCCGAGCGCGAACGCCCCGAAGGACGACACCGCGGCGACGGCGGGCGAGGGCAGATCACCGGGGTCGATGCCCAGCTCCTCGCGGGCGTGTATCTCCAGCGCCTGCTCGGGGTCGCGCGAGAGTTGCCGGGCCACTTCGCGGGCGAGCTTCGGCTCGACACCCCGGGACTCGTAGAGCGCGGCGAGCTCCCGCTCCTCATCCTTGGGGTGCTTCCTCAACTCCCTTCGCTCGACGTCGAGTTCGGCCTCGACGAGCTCGCGCTGCGAGGCGACGGAGGTGTACTCGCCGGCGGCCATGGAGAAGGCGCCGGCGGCAAGGCCGGCGAGCCCGGTGATGACGACGGTCTGATGCGCGACGGCCCCGCCCGCCACACCGGTCATCAGGGCGAGGTTGGAGACGAGCCCGTCCATCGCCCCGAAGACGGCCGGCCGCAACCAGCCGCCGGTGACATCCCGGTGGGTGTGGTTGTCGCGGTGCGCCTCGTGCAGCGCCGCCTCGGTCTCGATGATGGCCATGCCGTCCCCCAACTCGCTCGACTCCGAACTCGACTCCCAACCCCGAAGCCCAAGCCGAATTTAGACTGATTCCAGTTATCGACAACACCGAAAATACCCCCCGGATTCCCTTCCCGCCAGCAAGGAGAGGCTGCCCTCACCTGCGCGTTCAGCGTGATCGCTCATCCGTAGGTGTACTCGCACAAATGTCGACCGGGTGATGCTGGGGCGCCTGAGGAGCACCTGAAGCCCTCCGGTGGGACAGTTCCGCAAAGGGTTCCGCTCCCCGCGAGGGAGCCCCCGGAACCCTCCGGAGGAGAGGCCGCGTATGGCACCGATCGCCTGCATTCCCCCGGTCCCGGCGCACCAGGACGCCGCCCTGCTCCGCGACAGAGCACGCGGCGCCCTGCTCGGTCTGGC
Organism: Streptomyces sp. SID12488; assembly: GCF_010548275.1. Lineage (GTDB taxonomy): Bacteria > Actinomycetota > Actinomycetes > Streptomycetales > Streptomycetaceae > Streptomyces. Next base: position 133,966 of record NZ_JAAGLT010000018.1, on the reverse strand, counting down.
CGTGGGGGACGCGCTCGGCGCCCCCGCCGAGAACATGAAGCCCTCGGAGATCCGCGCCCGCTGGGGCCGCATCACCGGCTACGTGGCCGAGCACCCCGCCGGCACGGACGACACGGAGTACGCGATCTTCTCGGGCCTCCTCCTCGCCCGGCACGGCTCCGCCCTCACCCCGGCTCACGTGGAGGCGGCCTGGCACCAGTGGATCGCCGACCTCGACGAGGGCCCCTTCCGAGGCGCCGGTTTCAGCGAACGCGGCACCCTGGAGAACCTGCGCCGGGGTCTCGCCGCCCCCATCTCGGCCCAGCACCGGCACGCCTGGAGCGACGGTCTCGCCATGCGGGCGGCGCCCTTCGGCGTCTTCGCGGCGGGCCGCCCGGCCGAGGCGGCCCGGCTGGTGGCGATCGACGGCTCGGTGAGCCACGACGGCGAGGGCATCTACGGCGGCCAGGCGGTCGCGGCGGGCGTGGCGGCAGCGATGGCAGGCGCGCCGACCATCGCCGTGGTGGCCTCCGCCCTGGCAGTGATCCCCGACGACTCCTGGACGGCGCGCTCCCTGCGCCGCGCGGTGGCGGTCGCCCACCGGGGTGAACGCGCGGTCCGCTCCGCGGTGGTGATCGGCGGCTACCCCTGGACGGACCTGGCCCCCGAGGCGGTCGCCCTCGCCTTCGGCGCGTACGCGGTGGCCGACGGTGACTTCGCGGAGTCGGTGCTGACAGCCGTCAACATGGGCCGCGACGCGGACACGACAGCAGCGGTGGCGGGCGCCCTGGCAGGCGCGACCCGCGGCGCCTCGGCGATCCCACCCGAGTGGGCGGAGGCGATCGGCCCGGCCCGCGGCAGCTGTCTCCCCTCCATGGCGGGCCACCACATCCTCGACGTCGCGGAACTCCTGACCCCGGGCGAGGGCGGCAAGTGGGGCGCGAAGCCGGTCGTACGGGATCCGGTTCCGGACCGGGCCGCTTACGTCCTCGCCTCGGACAGCGACACGCCGACCGCAACGGAGGTACGACCGTGAGCCCGCACTTTCAGCCCCTCCGGCGTTTGAGGAGCGGGGGTTCGGGGGCAGCGCCCCCGATGGGGGTCCCCCCTCTGGGGGAGGGACGGGTAGGGGCGGCGGGGGCGAAACACACCACCCGAGCCGAAGCCGAGGTCCGCCCATGACCAGCCGCCGTATCGAGGGACTCCTGCTCGGCCTGGCCGCAGGCGACGCCGCAGGCTGGCCCGCCGCCCGGCACCGGGCAGCCAGGATGCCCGACTGGACCCGCCGCCTCACCCGCGAGCTCGACACCTTCGCCGAACAGAACGCGACCACCACCCTCCCCGTGCCGATCGCCCTCAACCAGCCCCCGGAACCGCTCCGGCTCGGCCCCTCGGACGACGCGGAGTGGGCGGCGTTCTCGGCCGAGGCCCTGCTGAAGGCCGGGGACGACAGTGTGCTGGGCGACCTGAGCCGGGAGCGCCGGGCGCGTGCCGCCATCGACCTGTCCTGGAACGCGGTCGCCAGCGAGGTGGCAGCCGCGGCGGAACGCGCCCCCGAGGTCGAGTCGGCGGTGCTTCCGCTGCGCGCCCGTATCTCCGTACGAGCGGGTCTCGGCAACCTCGCCGCCGGTCTACGGCCGCCCGCCACCGGCCACGACAACCCGCACTACTTCGACGACGCGGCCTGCGTGCGGGCCTGTGTGCTGGCGGTGGCCCACCCGGGCGACCCCCGACTCGCCGCCGAACTGGCCGAGTTCGACGCCCGTTACACCCAGGACGGCGACGGTGTGCACGGCGCCCGCGCGATGGCGGCGGCACTCTCCCTGGCGCTGGTCGGCGAGGGGGTGGAAGCCTGTGTGGACGCGGCGCTGGCGGAACTGCCCGAGTTCACGGAGATCGGCCGGAACGCCCGCCACGCGCTGAAGCTCGCGCGGGACGCAGACAGCGCGGACGGCGCGTTCGCCCTGGTCCCGCTCCTGGAACACCAGATCGTCGACCACGTCTACAGCTACGGCATCGCCGCCGCGGAGACGGTCCCGGTAGCCCTCGCGCTGGCCACAGCGGCGCACGGCCGGATCGCCGAAGCGGTCCCGGCCGCCGCCTGTCTGTCGCGGGTCGCGGACTCGGCCCCCGCGCTCGCGGGCGCCCTCACCGGCGCACTGGGCGGCGGTGCCGCGATCCCGGTGTCCTGGCGGGACGCCTGCCGCACCCTCTCCGGCTGCGCCCTTCCCAGGCTTACCGGTACCGACCTCGTGGAACTCGCCGAACTGCTGGAAGCCACACAACGGGCCTCCCCAGGAGGATGATTCGCGACATGACACCCAAAACAGAAGAAAGCCGGGAAGGCGCTCAACTGGCGGGTCTGGACGAGCGGATCACCGGCGCCCTGGTCGGCGCGGCCGTCGGCGACGCGCTCGGCGGTCCCGTGGAGGGCTACACCCCCGAGCAGATCCTCGAACGCCACGCGGGCCGCGTCCACGGCATCGTCGGCCCCTGGAACGGCGACGACTGGCGCACCGCCCGCCCGATCGCCCCGTACCACAAGGGCGACGGCCACGTCACCGACGACACCTTGATGACCCATGCGCTGGTACGGGTGTACGCCCAGGTCCGCGACCACCTGGACGCGTACTCGGTCGCCGACCACCTGGTCCCGGACCTGATGACGAACCCGCGCTGGATCCCCGAACTGGAGGCCGAGGCACTCCCCCTCCAACGCATCTTCCTGGCGGAGAAATGGCTGGTGGCCCGGATCCACTACGGCCACATCGATCCCCGCGAGGCGGGCGTGGGCAACATCGTCAACTGCGGCGCGGCGATGTACATGGCCCCGGTCGGCCTGGTCAACGCAGCCAACCCGGCGGGCGCGTACGCCGAGGCCCTCGAACTCGCGGGCGCCCACCAGTCCTCGTACGGCAGGGAGGCGGCGGCGGTCTTCGCGGCGGCGGTGGCGGCGGCCTGCTCCCCGGACGCGACACCGGACTCGGTGATCGGAACGTGCCTCTCCCTGGCGAAGGACGGCACCCGGGCGGCCATCGAGGCGGTGTGTGAAGCGGCGTCCGGATACACGGACTTCGAGTCGGCGCTGCGGCCACTGCGGGAGGCGGTGACTCCGTACGACACGGTCGGACCGGACTATCGCAGCCCGTCCCTGGGCGCCCGTCGGCCCTCCCGACTCCATGCGATCGAGGAACTCCCGGTCGCCCTGGGCATGTTGGTGGTGGCGGGCGGCAGCTTCCGTCATGCGGTGCTGGGTTCGGTGAACTACGGCCGCGACTGCGACTCGATCGCCACGATGGCCGGGGCACTCGCCGGTGCGCTGGGCTCCGAGGTGCCGACCGACTGGTCGAAGACGGTCGCGGAGGCGAGCCGCCTTGACCTGTGGGAACCCGCCCGGACACTGACCGAGGTGACCCGGGAGATCTTCGAACGGGACGTCCACCAACGCCGTTCCCACGAAAAGGCGTTCGCCCGGCTCAGGAGCGCGGGATGCTCCGACTGACCTGGGTCCAGCCGGAGGACCTGATCGGCCACGAACTGCGCCAGGCGACCCAGGACGGCCGCGAGCCCGCCAGAATCGCCGCCCGCTGGCGAGCGGCGGGCGGACCGGATGCCCCGGCCGGCGCGGGCGCGTCCCCCGGTCCGGTCTCCCGCTACCTGCGCCTGCTCGCCGAAGACCTCCTGGACGAACTGGCTGACCTGCCAAGCAGGTTGGCGGACGAAGAGCCGACGGACCTGGCCCGGATCCGGGCACTGTGCCCCGACTGGCCCGCGCAGCCCGCCCCGGCCACACAGCCCGCGCCCACCCCACTCCGCCTGGAAGCCGCCTGGCTGGGCAGAGCAGCCGGTTGCCTCCTGGGCAAACCGGTGGAGAAACTCCCCCTCACCGCCATCCGCGAACTCGCCCGGTCCACCGGCAACTGGCCCCTGAACACCTGGTTCACCGCCAGAGGAGTCCCGGAGGAACTGACGGCGGCCCACCCCTGGAACCGCCGATCGGCGACAACCTCCCTCGCCGAGAACATCGACGGCATGCCCGAGGACGACGACCTCAACTACCCCCTCCTCAACCTGCTCCTGCTCCAACGGCACGGCCCCCGCTTCACCACCACCGACGTGGCGAAACTCTGGCTGGACGAACTCCCCGCAGGCCGCACCTTCACGGCCGAACGCATCGCCTACCGAAACCTCCTCTCCGGCCTCGAACCGCCGCTCACCGCCCGCCACCGCAACCCGTTCCGCGAATGGATCGGCGCCCTGATCCGCGCCGACGTCCACGGCTGGACCAACCCCGGCGCCCCGGCCACCGCCGCCGAACAGGCATACCGCGACGCGACCCTCACCCACACCGCCAACGGCGTCTACGCGGCGATGTTCACGGCGGCCACCATCGCCGAGGCCACCACCGGCACCCGCGACATCCACGCCTGTCTGCGCACCGGCCTGACAGTCGTCCCCCCACGCTCCCGCCTGGCCGAAGCGATCCACCACGGCATCCAACTGGCCCAGTCCCACCGCGACTTCGACACAGTCGTCGACGAACTCCACGCCACCCACGCGGCCACCTACCACTGGGTCCACGCCATCCCCAACACCGCCCTGATCGCCGCCGCCCTCACCCACGCCGACGGCGACTTCACCGGCTCCATCTGCCGTGCGGTGTCCGGTGGTTGGGACACCGACTCCAATGGCGCGACCGCCGGAAGCATCGCCGGGCTCCTCGCGGGCTCCCCCGCCACCCTCGCCGAGCGCTGGACCAGCCCCCTGAAGAACCGACTCGCCACTTCCGTCTCGGACTTCAACGGCACCGGCTTCGACACCCTCGCCCAACTGACCCACTCCCTCGCCCACTTGGAGACAGCCCACCCATGACCCATATCGCCGTGCTGGGCAGCACGAACATGGACCTCGTCGCGTACGTCTCCAAGGCCCCAGAGCGCGGAGAGACCGTGACAGGGCGGGAGTTCCGTACGATCCCCGGCGGCAAGGGCGCCAACCAGGCCGTCGCCGCGGCCCGCGCGGGCGCCGACGTCTCGATGATCGGCGCGGTGGGCAACGACACCTACGGCAGCCAACTCCGCTCCACCCTGGAGAACTCGGGCGTCGGAACCGACCATCTCCGCACCGCCGAGGGCCCTTCCGGCACCGCGCACATCGTCGTGGACGACGAGGGCGGCAACGCGATCGTCGTCGTCCCCGCCGCCAACGGCACCGTCACCGCTCTCGCCCCCGGCGACGAGAGCCTGATCGCCACCGCCGACGCGCTGCTGCTCCAACTGGAGATCCCGCTCACGGCGGTGGTCGAGGGCGCCCGGGCCGCTCACCGCCACGGCGTCCGCACGATCCTCACCCCGGCCCCCGTCCAACCGCTGCCACCCGAACTCCTCGCCGTCACCGACCTGTTGGTGCCGAACGAGCACGAGGCGGCGGCCCTGACCGGCCTGAGCGACCCGCACAAGGCGGCCACCGCACTCCTCGACCAGGTGCCGGAGGTGGTCATCACGCTGGGCGCGGCCGGCAGTCTCTACGCGTCCCGGGACCTGGCCGAACCGGTCACCGTCCCCGCGCCGGCCGTCACCGCCGTGGACTCGACCGGCGCCGGCGACACCTTCGTCGGCGCCCTCGCGGTGGCCCTGGCCGAGGGCCGCCCGATGCCGGACGCCCTGGCGTGGGCCGCAGCGGCAGGGGCACTGTCCGTACAACGGCCGGGCGCGTCGGCGTCGATGCCGTACCGCTCGGAGATCGAAGCCAGGTACACGTCATGACCCCACCGGAGACGACCGCACCCGCATCCGCATCCGGTGGGACCCCAACCGCCGCGGCCCCCCTCACCGGACTTCGCGTCCTCGACCTGGCCACCCTCTTCGCCGGTCCGCTCGCCGCCACCATGCTCGGCGACTTCGGCGCCGAGGTGATCAAGATCGAGCACCCGGTGAAGCCGGACCCCTCCCGGGGCCACGGCCCGTCCAAGGACGGCATCGGCCTCTGGTGGAAGCTGCTGGGCCGCAACAAGCGCACGATGACCCTCGACCTCTCCCGGCCCGGCGGCCGGACCACCCTTCTCCGGCTCGCCGCCACGGCCGACGTCGTCATCGAGAACTTCCGTCCGGGCACCCTGGAGAAGTGGGACCTGGGTTGGCCGGAGCTGTCCGCCGCCAACCCGCGCCTGGTCCTCGCCCGGGTCACCGCCTTCGGTCAGTTCGGCCCGTACGCGCACCGCCCCGGTTTCGGCACCCTCGCCGAGGCGATGAGCGGCTTCGCCGCGATCACCGGCGAACCTGACGCGCCTCCGACGCTCCCGCCCTTCGGCCTCGCCGACTCGATCGCGGGGCTGGCGACGGCGTACGCCGTCATGACAGCACTCTCCGCCTGCGACCGGACTGGCGAGGGTCAGGTCGTCGACATGGCGATCATCGAGCCGATCCTCACCGTCCTGGGCCCGCAGCCGCTCTGGTACGACCAGTTGGGCCACGTCCAGCCGCGCACCGGCAACCGCTCGCAGAACAACGCGCCCCGCAACACCTACCGCACGGCCGACAACACCTGGGTCGCCGTGTCGACCTCGGCCCAGTCGATCGCCGAGCGCGTGATGCGCCTGGTCGGCCGCCCGGAGCTGATCGACGAGCCCTGGTTCGCCACCGGCGCCGACCGCGCCCGCCACACGGACGTCCTCGACGAGGCGGTCGGCACGTGGATCGCCCACCACTCCCACTCCGAGGTCATCGCGGCCTTCGAGAAGGCGGAGGCGGCGGTGGCCCCGGTCCAGGACGTACGGGAGGTGATGACCGATCCGCAGTACCAGGCCCTCGACACCATCACCACGGTCGACGACCCCGAGCTCGGCCCGATCCGTATGCAGAACGTCCTCTTCCGGCTCTCCGCGACCCCCGGCGCGATCCGCTGGGCGGGCCGCCCGCACGGCGCGGACACCACGGCCGTCCTCACCGAACTGGGCCTGACGGGGCCCGACATCGACGCCCTGCGAACCGAGGGAGCCCTGTGACGGCCATCCCCCTGACCTGGCTGTACGTCCCCGGCGATCGCCCCGAGGTGGTGTCCAAGGCCCTCGCCTCAGGCGCCGACGTGGTGGTCGTCGACCTGGAGGACGCCGTCGCCCCCGACCGCAAGGAGTACGCTCGCGCGGCCACCGCCGAGCGTCTCACCGACCCCCAGCCGGTCCCGGTCCACGTCCGGATCAACGCCCTTGACGGCCCCCTGGCATCCTGCGACCTCCGGGCCCTCGAAGGCCTCCCCGGCATCTCGGGCCTACGGCTCCCGAAGGTGACGACCCCGCAGCACGTCGTACGCGTGGCCACCCTCACGACCGTGTCCACGGCCGCAGAGGCTGGGCCCCCGCTCCACGCCCTGCTCGAAACCGCCCTCGGTATCGAACACGCCTTCGCCATCGCGACCGCCCACCCCGCCCTGCACGGCATCGCGCTCGGCGAGGCCGACCTACGGGCCGATCTGGGGGTACGGGGGGACGCGGGCCTCGACTGGTGCCGTTCCCGGGTCGTCGTGGCCGCACGGGCTGCCGGACTCGCCCCGCCGCCCCAGTCGGTCCACCCGGACACCCGGGACCTCGACACCCTGGCCGTGTCCTGCGCCCACGGCCGCGCCCTGGGATTCCTGGGCCGGGCGGCCATCCACCCCCGCCAGCTCCCGGTGATCGAACACGCGTACCTCCCCACCCCGGAGGAGATCGAGGACGCCGAGCAGATCGTCAAGGCGGCGGCGACGGAGGAGGGCGCCCAGGCTCTCCCGGACGGCCGCTTCATCGACGCGGCGGTGGTCGCGACGGCCCGCAGAACCCTGTCCCTGGCCGACCGCGCTCGCCCCTGACCCGCACAACGAACGAGGGCGCCCCGGTCCGACCGGGGCGCCCTCTTCTTCGTACGGCCAACACTCAACTCTTCTTGGTCGGCTCCGCCTCGGCCTTGTCCTCTGTCTTGTCCTCGGCCCCGGAGTCGGCCTTGCCGTCGATATCCATATGGATATCCGTATCGGTGTCGGTATCGGCCTTCACCTCCGCCGATTCACCGTCGCCCTTGTCGCTGACGTCCTTGTCGCTGTCGTCACCCTCGGCACCGTCCTCCGCCGAACCGTCGGAGCCATCCGCACCCGGCTCCACGACTTCCTCCCGGCCCGGCCGCTTCTTCGCCGAGAGCACGAAGTAGATCACCGCGAGGATGAAGACGAAGATCGCGGTCCAGTTGTTCAGCCGCATGCCCAGGATGTGGTGGGCGTCGTCGACGCGCAGGTACTCGATCCAGAAGCGGCCTACGCAGTAGGTCGCGACGTACAGCGCGAACGCCCGGCCGTGCCCCAGCGTGAACCGGCGGTCGGCCCAGATGACCAGCAGCGCGACACCGACGCACCACAGGGACTCGTACAGGAACGTCGGGTGGTAGTAACCCGGGACCCGGCCGTCGGTCGTGGAGGTGATGTGCAGCGCCCAGGGGAGGGTGGTCTCCCGCCCGTACAGCTCCTGGTTGAACCAGTTGCCCCATCGCCCGCACGCCTGTGCGAGGGCGATACCGGGGGCGAGGGCGTCGGCCCAGGCGGGCAGCGGGATACCGCGCCGGCGGCAGCCGATCCACGCGCCCAGCCCACCGACGGCGATCGCGCCCCAGATACCGAGGCCGCCCTCCCAGATCTTGAAGGCGTCCACCCAGTCACGGCCCTCGCTGAAGTACAGCTCGTAGTCCGTGATCACGTGATAGAGGCGGCCACCGACCAGGCCGAAGGGCACGGCCCAGACCGCGATGTCGGCCACCGTGCCGGGCCGGCCACCGCGGGCGAGCCAGCGCTTGTTGCCGAGCCAGACCGCGACGAAGACACCGATGATGATGCAGAACGCGTAGCCGCGCAGCGGAATGGGTCCAAGGTGCAGCACCCCGCGCGACGGACTGGGAATGTAGGCGATTTCCATGGCAGCCCCGACGCTACCTTGACGGACGCGGCGGATGTGAGCCGCCCCGGGCAACGGCTCCATAACGGGCGCTGCCTCCGGTTCCGCGCAAGGCGGTGAACCGGAGGCAGCGGGAAGCCCTGGGAACACCCGGGCCCTACGACTTGTCGGCGGCCTCGACCATCTGCTTGAGCTTCGCCGGGGTCATCGTCTGGTCCTGGTAGATGTTCTTCCCGTCGAGCAGCACGGTCGGCGTGCCGCCGAAACGGCCGCTCTGGAAGGCCTGGTTCGACTTCACGACCCAGCTGTTGTGCGTGCCGTCCTCGACACATGTCCGGAAGGTGGGCGTGTCGAGCCCGTCGGCCTTCGCCGCCAGTTCGATGAGCCTGCTGTCCTTCGCGAAGGCGTCGTCGGTCTCCTGCGGCTGATTCTCGTACAGCACGTCGTGGTACGCGGTGAACTTCCCGGCGTCCTGGGCGCAGGCGGCGGCGTTGGCCGCGTGCCGGGAGCCGCTGCCGCCCATGTTGCCGTCGATGATCGTCGCCAGGTGGTACTGCACCTTCAGCTTGCCCGCGTCCGTCAACTCATGGATGACCGCGCGGTAGTTGGTCTCGAAGGACTGGCAGGCGGGACAGCGGAAGTCCTCCCACACGGTGAGCGTCGACTTGGCGCTCTCCTCGCCCACCGGGATCGCGAGGCTGTCCTTGCCCTGCGCGCCCGAGGGCGCCACGACCGGGCCGGCGCTCTCGCTCTTGCTGTCCTTTCCGGAGTTCGCGGCGACTACACCGATCACCGCCGCGAGTCCCAGCACGCAGACGACACTGGCGCCCACGATCAACGCCCGCCGCCGCTTCTCCGCGGACTTCTGCTTCTCACGCTCGACCGCCAGCCGCTCGCGGGCGGTGCGCTTTCCGTCACGATTCTTCTCGCTCACACCCCGCAGAACGAACCGGGGAGACGCATTGCGCCTCCCCGGCCCCAGGTCCACTCGTTCGGGCGACCTGTGCGAAATGTCCCGCCCTGCTACGCGGTGCCGCGCACGCCCTTCGCGAGGTCGGCGGCGAGTTCCCGCACTGCCTCGACACCGGCCGCGTGGTCCGGGGCGTCCAGCATCCGCTTCACGAAGGCCGATCCGACGATCACACCGTCGGCGAAGCCGGCGACCTCGGCGGCCTGCGCCGCGTCGGAGACGCCGAGCCCGACACAGACCGGCAGGTCGGTGCCGGTGCTCCGGGTGCGCCTGACCAGGTCCTGTGCCTGCGCGCCGACCGACACCCGGGTCCCCGTGACGCCCATGAGTGAGGCGGCGTACACGAACCCGCTGCCCGCCGCCGTGATCTCGGCGAGCCGCGCGTCCCTGCTGCTGGGCGCGACGACGAACACGGTCGCGAGGCCGTGCTTCTCGGCGTGCTCCCTCCACAGCGCCGACTCCTGCACGGGCAGGTCGGGCAGGATGCACCCGGCTCCGCCCGCCTCCGCGAGCTCGGCGGTGAACCGCTCGACTCCGTAGCGGTCGACCGGGTTCCAGTACGTCATGACGAGCACCGGCTTCCCGGTGGCCTCGTACGCCTCCCGGACCGTGCGCATCACGTCAGCGATCTTGACGCCACCGCGCAGGGCGATGTCGTCGGCGGTCTGGATGACGGGCCCGTCGAGCACCGGGTCGCTGTGCGGCAGCCCGACCTCGACGATGTCGGCGCCGCCCTCGAACACGGCCTTGATGGCGTCGATCCCGCCGTCGACCGTCGGGAACCCGGCGGGGAAGTACGCGATGAGCGCGGAGCGTCCCTCGGCCTTGGCCCCGGCGAGGGTGTCCGACAGCAGCTGAATGTTCCCGCTCACTTGGCGTCCCCCTCGATCTCGGCGGTGTCGGCCGCGTTCGCGGCGACCTCGGCATCGGTGTCGGTGTCGTACAGGTTGAAGTACCGGGCGGCGGTGTCCATGTCCTTGTCGCCGCGCCCGGACAGGTTGATGACGATCAGCCCGTCCTTGCCGAGCTCCTTGCCGACCTCCAGCGCTCCGGCCAGCGCGTGCGCGCTCTCGATGGCCGGGATGATGCCCTCGGTACGGGACAGCAGGCGCAGCGCCTGCATGGCGGCGTCGTCGGTGACCGCGCGGTACTCGGCGCGGCCGGTGTCCTTGAGGTAGGAGTGCTCGGGTCCGATGCCCGGGTAGTCGAGTCCGGCGGAGATGGAGTAGGGCTCGGTGATCTGCCCCTCCTCGTCCTGCAGGACGTACGACCGCGAGCCGTGCAGGATGCCCGGCTCACCGGCGGTGAGGGTGGCGGCGTGCTCACCGGTCTCGACACCGTGGCCGCCGGGCTCGCACCCGATGAGCCGGACGCCGGCGTCGGGGATGAAGGCGTGGAAGAGCCCGATGGCGTTGGATCCGCCGCCGACACAGGCGACGGCGGCGTCGGGCAGCCGCCCGGCCTGCTCCAGGATCTGGCGCCGGGCTTCCACACCGATCACCCGGTGGAAGTCGCGCACCATGGCCGGGAAGGGGTGCGGCCCGGCCACGGTCCCGAACAGGTAGTGCGTGCGGTCGACGTTGGCGACCCAGTCGCGGAACGCCTCGTTGATGGCGTCCTTGAGGGTGCGCGACCCGGACTTCACGGCGATGACCTCGGCGCCGAGCATGCGCATCCGGGCGACGTTGAGGGCCTGGCGCTGGGTGTCGATCTCACCCATGTAGATGGTGCACTCGAGCCCGAACAGCGCACACGCGGTCGCGGTGGCGACCCCGTGCTGACCGGCACCGGTCTCGGCGATGACCCGGGTCTTGCCCATCCTCTTGGTGAGGAGAGCCTGCCCGAGCACGTTGTTGATCTTGTGGGACCCGGTGTGGTTCAGGTCCTCCCGCTTGAGGAAGACCCGGGCGCCACCGGCGTGCTCGGCGAACCGGCGCACCTCGGTGAGGGAGCTGGGCCGCCCGGTGTAGTTGACGAGCAGATCGTCGAGCTCACGGGCGAACTCCGGGTCGGACTTCGCCTTGTCGTACTCGACAGCGACCTCGTCCACGGCGGCGACGAGCGCCTCCGGGATGAACTTGCCACCAAAGGCACCGAAGTACCCGTCGACGTTGGGAACCTGACCGGCCGGATCAGGAATGAAGAACTCGCTGGACATACGGCTACCTCGCAGGGGCGAAGCCCCGGGGTTCGATCTGGACACGGGAAGCGTGAGAGGGCTGAGCAGGGCGGCGCCTCAGAAACTCCGGCGCCGAAGACGCGCCCCTTAGGGGCGCGGGGCTGTATCTGCATGCGGCTCCGCCGCGTGGGCGCGACCAGCCACAACGAACCCGCAGCCGAAAACGCACCCCTACTGCTGAGCCCCGCAGGGCCATCGCATCCCGTTGACCTGTCCAGGCTCATCCCCGATGACATACCGAACCCGCCGCCCGTGCACACGCCTCGCGGGCGCACGGCAGCCACGCGGACGGCAGCCGCGCGCGAGGCGGGCGTACCGGTCCATGGGTGTCCGGGTGAGTGTCATCGGGGCCAACTCTAGCGGGGGATCAGCCGCGGCCGTGCCGCAGCGCCGGGTGCTCGCCCGCCGCCACCAGGTCCGACACCGCGGACTTGGGGTCACGGCCGGTGACGAGGGACTCGCCGACCAGCACCGCGTCGGCGCCCGCGTTGGCGTACGCGATCAGATCGTGCGGGCCGCGGATACCGGACTCGGCGATCTTGACGATGCTGTCGGGGATCTCGGGGGCGACCCGTTCGAACGTGGCGCGGTCGACCTCCAGCGTCTTCAGGTTGCGCGCGTTGACCCCGATGATCCGGGCCCCCGCGTCCACCGCCCGCTCGACCTCGTCCTCGTCGTGCACCTCGACGATCGGGGTGAGCCCGATCGACTCGGCGCGCTCGATGAGGGACTCCAGGGCGGACTGCTCGAGGGCGGAGACGATCAGCAGGGCCAGATCGGCGCCGTACGCCCGCGCCTCCCACAGCTGGTACGACGTGACGATGAAGTCCTTGCGCAGCACCGGGATGTCCACCCGGGCGCGCACTGCCTCCAGGTCCGCCAGTGAGCCGCCGAAGCGGCGCTGTTCGGTGAGGACGGAGATGACGGCCGCCCCGCCCGCCTCGTAGTCCGCCGCGAGGCCGGCCGGGTCGGCGATCGCCGCGAGGGCGCCCTTGGAGGGGCTGGACCGCTTGACCTCGCAGATGACCTTGACGCCGTCGCCGCGCAGTGCGGCGACCCCGTCCTTGGCGGCGGGAGCCTTCGCCGCGCGCTCCTTGAGCTCGTCGAGGCTGACACGCGCCTGCCGCTCCGCGAGGTCGGCACGGACTCCGTCGATGATCTCGTCGAGCACACTCACGCGAGCGGCCCCCTTCCAGACGGTAGGCGATTGGCTGTTGAAGCCATTCACACCAATTGAAGCTGCACAAACTGTCAAAGTAGGTCACTCCGATGGTATCCGGAGGAGGGCAAGCCCCTCGCATCCGGTTGACACCGGTCCCACTACCTGGACATTCATCATTTGATCAAGGATGGAGCCAGCCACCGAACGGCAGGTTCCGGACAACCGTGAAGACCAGCAGCAATGCGCCCAGGCTCCACAGCTGCACCGGGTTGAGGTCGATCCGTATCGGCCGTCCGCGCACCGCGCGAACCACCCAGACGGTCCACAGGACGGCGAAGGCCACGTAGCCCGTCACGGCGAGCGCGTTGGCCCCGAGGGCCGTCACCCAGTCACCGTGCACGAAGGCGTAGGCGCTGCGCAGTCCGCCGCAGCCGGGGCAGTACACGCCGGTCAGCCGCAGCAGCGGGCAGACGGGGTAGTGGCCGGGTTGGTTGGGGTCGACAGTCCCGACGTAGGCGAAGGCCCCGACCACGGCCGCGAGCACCCCGGCGGGCACGGCCACCCGTCCCGCCACGGCACCGACGCCCGACGACACGCCCTGCTGAGCCCGCTCGGTGTTCACCCCACGCATTCTGCCCCCTGCGGGGCGTACACGCGCGAGGGGCGGCCCGGCGCTTTCGCCGGGCCGCCCCTGCCGGTCCGAGAACCGGTCCCCTGCGGGGTTCAGCTCTCGGCACCCGCCGGCTCACGCGTGACCTGGTGGCCCTCGCGGCCCTGGGTGGTCGGCTTCTGCTTGCCGAGGCCCATCGCGGCCATGATCCAGCCGACGACACCGCCGAGGACCGAGAGCACCATGCCGGCCCAGAAGCCCAGCGGCTCGGCCATCACCATGAAGGCGCCTGCTACGCAGAACCCGATGATGGAGATGGTGACGCCGGTCCAGGCGGCCAAAGTGTGACCGTGGCTAGTGCCCGCCATGACTTGCTCCTCGTTGCTGAGTTGCTGGTTGCTGAGTTGTCGAATGCAGTACGTGGTGAGCCGGACGCTCGGCGCCCATTGTCCCGCACGCGCACGCGTGGAGGACGCCCGGGGTCGCCCCAGCGAGTCGCTCCGGCCGGAGCGCCCCCAAGGGGCGCGGGGAACTGCGCGACCAGCCACAACGGACCCGCGGACAACACACGCCGTTCCCAGCGGAGCGCTACGCCCCCGTCGGGTCCTCGCCCCGGTCGAGGGCCTTCCAGATCTCCTCGGGCCGGTCGGGGTCTACGGCCCTCGCGCGGGGGCGCGGACGCGGGGCGCCGCCTCGCTCGTACCGGCCGGACATGGTGGGCCACAGGCGGCCGTAGCGCAGGGCGAGGAGGCCCGCGAGGAGGATCAGCGCGCCGCCGACGGCCGCCGCGTACGGCCAGGCGGTGTGGCTGAGGGTGCTCACGGTGGCGGCGGTGTCACCGGTGGCCCGCGCGGCCTTCTCGTCGAGCGCGGAGCTGTCGGACGCGCCGAGGACGGCCGCGGCGACCGTGCCGGCGCCGGACAGCGCGAGCAGGGCGGCGACCAGGAGGCGGCCGGAGCGGCGGACGGCGAAGACGGCGACGAGCGCGGCGAGGCCCACTATGGCGAGGGCCGCGGGCACGCCCGTGACGTCGCTGCCGCTGGCGGTCAGCGGGAAGGCGCCGCCGGCCACCGTCGTGGTGCCCTCGGACCATCGCTGTCGGGTGGCGAGCAACGCGACGGCCGCGCCGAGCGCACCGGCCAGCAGGGCGACGGCGAGGCTGAGCCTCCCGGCCCGGCCGGGAAGGGGGGCTTCGGAACGTGGGGAAGGTACGGGTACGGCAGTCACGTACCCCACTATCGCCTGAACCCCGGGCGAACCGTCACCCGGGGCTCACGTGAGAAGCGCCCCATTCGTGGGAAACGCCCTACTGTCCGAGGCGGTTCGCGGTGTGGACGGCGCGCAGGACCGCCGCCGCCTTGTTGCGGCACTCGTTGTCCTCGGCGACCGGGTCGGAGTCGGCGACGACGCCGGCGCCCGCCTGGACGTACGCCGTGCCGTCGCGCAGGAGGGCCGTGCGGATGGCGATGGCGGTGTCGGAGTCGCCCGCGAAGTCGAGATAGCCGACGGCACCGCCGTACAACCCCCGCCTGGACGGCTCCAGTTCGTCGATGATCTGCATCGCGCGCGGCTTGGGCGCTCCGGAGAGCGTGCCGGCCGGGAAGCAGGCCGTCAGGACGTCGAAGGCGGTGCGGCCGGGCGCCACGCGGCCGGTGACGGTCGAGACGATGTGCATGACGTGCGAGTACCGCTCGACGGACATGAAGTCGACGACCTCGACGGAGCCGGGCTCGCAGACCCGGCCGAGGTCGTTGCGCCCGAGGTCGACGAGCATGAGGTGCTCGGCGCGCTCCTTGGGGTCGGCCAGCAGTTCCTCGGCGAGGGCCTGGTCCTCCTGCGGGGTCGCCCCGCGGTGCCGGGTGCCCGCGATGGGGTGGACCATGGCGCGCCCGTCCTCGACCTTGACGAGGGCCTCGGGGGACGATCCGACGACGTCGAACCCGTCGAAGCGGAACAGGTACATGTACGGGGACGGGTTGGTGGCGCGCAGCACCCGGTAGACGTCCAGCGCGCTTGCCGTGCACGGTGTTTCGAAGCGCTGGGAGGGGACCACCTGGAAGGCCTCCCCGGCCCGGATGCGCTCCTTGATGTCCTCGACGGCCACCTGGTAGTCGGGGCCGCCCCACAGGGCCGTGTACTCGGGGAGTTCGGAGGGCGGCAGCACGGCGGGCGGCTGGGAGACCGCCCGCGAGAGGTCGGCCTGCATGGCGTCCAGGCGGGCCACCGCGTCGGCATGGGCCTCGTCGACGCCCGTGTCGAGGTCGTTGTCGTTGATCGCGTTGGCGATCAGCAGGACCGAGCCCTCCCAGTGGTCCATGACGGCCAGGTCGCTGGTGAGCAGCATGGTCAGCTCGGGCAGCGCGAGGTCGTCGCGCTCACCGGGGCCGATCTTCTCCAGGCGGCGCACGATGTCGTACCCGAGGTAGCCGACCATGCCGCCGGTGAAGGGCGGCAGGCCCTCCTGGTGCGGGGTGTGGAGGGTCTCGATGGTGGCGCGCAGGGCGGCGAGCGGGTCCCCGTCCGTGGGCACGCCGACGGGCGGGGTGCCGAGCCAGTGGGCCTCGCCGTCGCGGGCCGTGAGGGTGGCACCGGAGCGGACGCCGACGAAGGAGTAGCGGGACCAGGACCGACCGT
This sequence comes from Streptomyces sp. SID12488, assembly GCF_010548275.1. GTDB lineage: Bacteria > Actinomycetota > Actinomycetes > Streptomycetales > Streptomycetaceae > Streptomyces. The sequence goes on along the minus strand of NZ_JAAGLT010000018.1, from coordinate 117,521 downwards.
TCTCGGCGGACTCCAGCAGGAAGGTGCCGGGGCGCTCGGCGGCGAGCTTGCGGTAGAGCGCGACCGGGGTGTCGCCGTCGGCGAGGAGCTTGCGGGTGACGGGGATGACGCGCCGGTCGGTGGCCAGCTTGCGGAAGGTCTCGAGGTCCATGGCGGCTGACCTTACTGACCTTGGGGGAGTACGCCGGAATCGGCGTCCTCGAACGACACGTCGAGCAGGATGTCGGCGTCGAAGCAGTTCCGCGCGCCGGTGTGGCAGGCGGCGCCCACCTGGTCGACCTTGACGAGCACGGTGTCGGCGTCGCAGTCGAGGGCGACGGACTTCACGTGCTGGAAGTGTCCGGAGGTGTCGCCCTTGACCCAGTACTCCTGACGGCTGCGCGACCAGTAGGTGCAGCGGCCGGTGGTCAGGGTGCGGTGCAGCGCCTCGTCGTCCATCCAGCCGAGCATGAGCACCTCACCGGTGTCGTACTGCTGGGCGACGGCGGGGACGAGCCCGTCGGGGCCTCGCTTGAGGCGGGCGGCGATCTCCGGGGCCAGGGGGCTGGGGCCGCCGGTCCTGCTGGGCGGGGGCGTGCTGCTGGTCATGGGGCCATTGTGCCGCGCCCCACTGACACTCCCCCCGGATGTCCATTGGGCGGACCGTGGGGACAGTCGTACGCTTGCTGGCATGTCTACCTACGCGAAGCGTGAACGACTTCTTCTCGCCGACCTGTTGGAGACCGAGGGTCCCGACGCGCCGACCCTGTGCGAGGGCTGGCAGACCCGTGATCTCGCCGCTCACGTGGTGGTGCGCGAGCGCCGCCCGGACGCCGCCGGCGGACTGCTGATCAAGCAGCTCGGCCCCCGTCTCGATCGGGTGATGGCGGAGTTCGCCGACAAGCCGTACGAGGAGCTGATCCAGCTGATCCGTACCGGCCCGCCGCGTTTCTCGCCGTTCTCACTGAAGCAGGTGGACGAGGCCTCGAACACTGTCGAGTTCTACGTCCACACGGAGGACGTCCGCCGGGCGCGGCCCGACTGGACGCCCCGCGAGCTGGACCCGGTCTTCCAGGACGCCCTGTGGTCCCGACTGGAGCGCACTGCCCGTCTGACGGGCCGGGGCGCGGCGACGGGCCTGGTGCTGCGCCGCCCGGACGGCCAGACGGCGGTCGCCCACCGTGGCACCCCGGTGGTCACGGTGACCGGCGAGCCCTCCGAGCTGCTGCTGTTCGTGTACGGCCGCCAGGAGGTCGCCGACGTGGAGCTGGAGGGCGACAAGGACGCGATCGCCAAGCTGCACGAGTCGAAGCAACTGGGCATCTAGGTCGGGGGCGCCCCGCGCCCCCGACAGGGGCGCGGGGCTTTATTTGAATTGCGGCTCCGCCGCGGGGCGCGACCAGCCCCCACCGACCCGCAGCCAAACACTCAGCGAACCGGATGTCCCGCCGCGCGCAGCGCCCCCTTCACCTGCCCGATCCGAAGATCCCCGAAGTGGAAGACGGAGGCGGCCAGGACGGCGTCCGCGCCCGCCGCGACAGCGGGCGGGAAGTCGGCGAGCCGCCCCGCTCCCCCGCTGGCGATCAGCGGCACGCGCACATGCTTGCGTACGGCCTCGATCATCTCGATGTCGTAGCCGTCCTTGGTGCCGTCCGCGTCCATCGAGTTGAGCAGGATCTCGCCGGCGCCCAGTTCGGCGGCCTGGTGCGCCCACTCGACCGCGTCGATACCGGTGCCGCGACGGCCGCCGTGGGTGGTGACCTCGAAGGACCCGGCCTCGGTGCGGCGGGCGTCCACGGACAGCACCAGCACCTGGCGGCCGAACCGCTCGGCGATCTCGCGGATCAGCTCCGGACGCGCGATGGCGGCCGTGTTGACGCCCACCTTGTCGGCGCCGGCGCGCAGCAGCTTGTCGACGTCCTCGGCCGCGCGCACCCCGCCGCCCACGGTCAGCGGGATGAACACCTGCTCGGCGGTGCGGCGCACCACGTCGTAGGTGGTCTCGCGGTTGCCCGAGGAGGCGGTGATGTCCAGGAACGTCAGTTCGTCGGCGCCCTCGGCGTCGTACACCTTGGCCATCTCGACGGGGTCGCCCGCGTCGCGGAGGTTCTGGAAGTTGACGCCCTTGACGACCCGGCCGTTGTCCACGTCCAGGCAGGGGATGACTCGTACGGCAAGGGTCATGCTGCGGACACTCCTCGGAACGCCTCCACCTCGACCTCGACGACCAGGCTGGGGTCCACGAGGCCGGCGACGATGATCATGGATGCGGCGGGCCGGACGGAGTCGAACAGCTCCTTGTGAGCGCGTCCGACGTCGTCCACGTCCCGCGCGTGGGTGATGTACATGCGCGTGCGCACCACGTCGTCGCGGCCGAGCCCCAGCTGCTCCAGCGCCGCGAAGGCGACGTTGAAGGCGTTGATCGCCTGCTCGTAGGGACCGCCGCCGGCGATCTCGCCGTCCACGATCGAGGTGCAGCCGGAGACCAGCACCAGGCCGTTCGGCAGCTCCACCGCGCGGGAGTACCCGAAGGTGTCCTCCCAGGGCGCACCGGTCGTGACACGCCGTACGTCGCTCACTTGGCCACCGCCTCCAAGGCCTCTTCCAGGGTGAAAGCCTTCGCGTACAGGGCCTTCCCGACGATGGAGCCCTCGACACCGAGGGGTACCAGCTCGGCGATGGCCCGCAGGTCGTCCAGGGAGGACACGCCGCCGGAGGCCACGACCGGGCGGTCGGTCGCCGCGCAGACGTTCCTGAGCAGCTCCAGGTTCGGGCCCTGGAGCGTGCCGTCCTTGGCGATGTCGGTCACGACATACCGCGCGCAGCCCTCGGAGTTGAGGCGCTCCAGCGTCTCGTAGAGGTCGCCGCCGTCCCGGGTCCAGCCGCGTCCGCGGAGGGTGGTTCCGCGCACGTCCAGACCGACCGCGATCTTGTCGCCGTGCTCGGCGATGACCTTGGCGACCCACTCCGGGGTCTCCAGGGCGGCCGTGCCGAGATTCACCCGGGTGCAGCCGGTGGCGAGGGCCGCGGCCAGCGTGTCGTCGTCCCGGATGCCGCCGGACAGCTCCACCTTGATGTCCATCGCGCCGGCGACCTCGGCGATCAGCTCGCGGTTGTCACCGGTGCCGAAGGCCGCGTCCAGGTCGACCAGGTGCAGCCACTCGGCACCCGAGCGCTGCCAGGCGAGGGCTGCCTCCAGGGGGGAGCCGTACGAGGTCTCCGTACCTGACTCGCCGTGCACGAGGCGGACGGCCTGGCCGTCGCGGACGTCCACGGCGGGGAGGAGTTCGAGCTTCGCGGAAGAGATCGAGGGCATCAGAGGGTTCCGATCCAGTTGTTCAGCAGCTGCGCTCCGGCGTCGCCGGACTTCTCGGGGTGGAACTGGGTGGCCCACAGTGCGCCGTTCTCGACGGCCGCCACAAAGGGCTCGCCGTGCGTCGACCAGGTGACCTTGGGGGCGCGCATCAACGGGTTGACGGTCTCCAGGGACCAGTCGTGGACGGCGTACGAGTGGACGAAGTAGAAGCGCGCGTCGGCGTCCAGGCCCGCGAAGAGCTGGGAGTCGGCCGGGGCCTCGACGGTGTTCCAGCCCATGTGGGGCACGATGTCGGCCTGGAGCGGCTCGACGGAGCCGGGCCACTCGTCGAGGCCCTCGGTCTCGACACCGTGCTCGATACCGCGCGCGAAGAGGATCTGCATGCCCACGCAGATGCCCAGCACGGGACGCCCGCCGGACAGCCTGCGCCCGACGATCCAGTCGCCGCGCGCCTCCTTGAGGCCCTGCATACAGGCGGCGAAGGCGCCGACGCCCGGCACCAGCAGCCCGTCCGCGTTCATGGCCGTGTCGAAGTCACGCGTTATCTCGACGTCGGCGCCCGCGTGCGCGAGGGCACGTTCGGCGGACCGCACGTTCCCGAAGCCGTAGTCGAAGACGACGACCTTCTTGGATGCTGTTGCGCTCAATTCCAGACCTCCAGCCTCATGACACCGGCGACCAGACACATCGCGGCGCCGATCGAGAGCAGCACGATGAGGCTCATCGGCATCTTCTGCTTGACGAAGGAGTAGATCCCGCCGAGCAGGAAGAGTCCGACGACGATCAGGATGGTGGAGAGGCCGCTCATGGCTTACAGGGCGCCCTTCGTGGAGGGGAGGATGCCCGCCGCGCGCGGGTCGCGCTCGGAGGCGTACCGCAGCGCCCGTGCGAGGGCCTTGAACTGGCACTCCACGATGTGGTGCGCGTTGCGCCCGTAGGGCACGTGCACGTGCAGGGCGATCTGGGCCTGGGCGACGAAGGACTCCAGGATGTGCCGGGTCATCGTGGTGTCGTACTCGCCGATCATCGGCGCCATCTTCTCGGGCTCGGTGTGCACGAGGTAGGGGCGGCCACTGAGGTCGACCGTCACCTGGGCGAGGGACTCGTCCAGGGGGACCGTGCAGTTGCCGAAGCGGTAGATGCCCACCTTGTCGCCGAGCGCCTGCTTGAAGGCGGCGCCGAGGGCGAGGGCGCTGTCCTCGATGGTGTGGTGCGAGTCGATGTGCAGGTCGCCCTCGGTCTTCACGGTCAGGTCGAACAGACCGTGCCGGCCGAGCTGGTCGAGCATGTGGTCGTAGAAGCCGACGCCTGTCGACACATCGACCTTGCCGGTGCCGTCGAGATCGATCTCGACGAGGACCGACGTCTCCTTGGTGGTGCGCTCCACGCGTCCGACGCGGCTCATGACTTGCCCTGCTCTTTCTTCAGTTCACGTACCGCGTCCAGGAACGCGTCGTTTTCGGCGGGAGTTCCGGCGGTGACCCGCAGCCATCCGGGGACGCCGTTGTCCCGGACCAGGACGCCCTGGTCGAGGATCTGCTGCCAGGCGACGTGGGAGTCTTCGAAGGTGCCGAACTGTACGAAGTTGGCGTCGGACTCGGTGACATCGAACCCGATGGCGCGCAGTTCGGCGACCAGCCGGTCCCGCTCGGCCTTCAGCTGCTCGACGTACTTGAGCAGCGTGTCGGTGTGTTCCAGGGCTGCCAGCGCGGTCGCCTGCGCCACGGCCGACAGGTGGTAGGGCAGTCGTACGAGCTGTACGGCGTCGACGACGGCCGGGTGCGCGGCGAGATAGCCGAGGCGCAGGCCCGCCGCACCGAACGCCTTCGACATGGTCCGGGAGACGACGAGATTCGGCCGTCCTTCGATCAGCGGCAGCAGTGAGTCGCCGTGGCTGAACTCGACGTACGCCTCGTCGACCACCACCATCGACGGCCTGGCAGCCTGCGCGGCCTCGTACAGCGCGAGGACGGTCTCGCGCGGGACCGCGTTACCGGTGGGGTTGTTGGGGGTGGTGATGAACACGACGTCGGGCCGGTGCTCGGCGATGGCCTTCTCGGCCGCCGCGAGATCGATGGTGAAGTCGTCGTTGCGGGGGCCGGAGATCCACCCGGTGCCCGTCCCGCGCGCGATGAGCCCGTGCATCGAGTACGACGGCTCGAAGCCGATCGCGGTACGGCCTGGCCCGCCGAAGGTCTGGAGCAGCTGCTGGATGACCTCGTTGGAACCGTTGGCGGCCCAGACGTTGGCGAGGCCGACCTCGTGGCCCGAGGTGTCCGTCAGGTACCTGGCGAGCTGTGTTCGCAGCTCCACGGCGTCCCGGTCGGGGTAGCGGTTGAGGTTCCGGGCCGCCTCGCGCACCCGCTCGGCGATCCGCTCGACGAGCGCGTCGGGCAGCGGGTAGGGGTTCTCGTTGGTGTTCAGCCGTACGGGGACGTCCAGTTGGGGCGCGCCGTACGGCGACTTGCCGCGCAGTTCGTCCCGTACGGGGAGATCGTCGATTCCGAAGCTCACTTGCCGGGCACCTTCCAACCGAACCTTGCCTTGATCGCCGCGCCGTGCGCGGGCAGGTCCTCCGCCTCCGCCAGCGTCACCACGTGGTGCGCCACGTCGGCGAGGGCGTCGCGCGTGTAGTCCACGATGTGGATGCCGCGCAGGAAGGACTGGACGGACAGACCCGAGGAGTGGCAGGCGCAGCCGCCGGTGGGGAGCACGTGGTTGGAGCCGGCCGCGTAGTCGCCCAGTGAGACGGGCGCCCAGGGGCCGACGAAGATCGCACCCGCGTTCCTGACCCGGTCGGCGACGGCCGCCGCGTCCGCCGTCTGGATCTCCAGGTGCTCGGCGCCGTACGCGTCGGCGACCCGCAGGCCCTCGTCGATGCCGTCGACCAGCACGATCGCGGACTGACGGCCGGCGAGCGCCGGGACGATCCGGTCCTCGATGTGCTTGGTGGCCGCGACCTGCGGCTCCAGCTCCTTCTCCACCGCGTCCGCGAGCGCCACGGAGTCGGTGACCAGGACGGCGGCGGCCAGCGGGTCGTGCTCGGCCTGGCTGATCAGGTCGGCGGCGACGTGTGCCGGGTCGGCGGTGTCGTCGGCGAGGATCGCGATCTCGGTGGGACCGGCCTCGGTGTCGATGCCGATCTTCCCCGCGAAGTACCGCTTGGCGGCGGCGACCCAGATGTTGCCGGGGCCCATGACCATGTTCGTGGGGGCGCAGGACTCGGTGCCGTACGCGAACATCGCGACGGCGGTCGCACCACCGGCCGCGTACACCTCGTCGACGCCGAGCAGCGCGCAGGCGGCGAGGATCGTCGGGTGGGGCAGACCGCCGAACTCCGCCTGCGCCGGGGAGGCGAGGGCGATCGACTCGACGCCCGCTTCCTGCGCGGGAACCACGTTCATGACCACGGTCGACGGATACACGGACCGCCCACCGGGCGCGTACAGCCCGACCCGGTCGACCGGCACCCACTTCTCGGTGACCGAGCCGCCGGGCGCGACCTGGGTCGTGTGAGTCGTACGGCGCTGCTCGCGGTGGACGAGACGGGCGCGGCGGATGGACTCCTCCAGGGCCGCGCGGACGGCCGGGTCGAGCTGCTCCAGCGCGTCGGAGAGGGCCTGCGCCGGCACGCGTACGGATTCCAGTCGGACTCCGTCGAACTTCTCGGCGAAGTCGATCAGTGCCGCGTCGCCCCGATGATGCACGGCCTCACAGATCGGACGCACCTTCTCCAGGGCGGCCGAGACGTCGAAGTCGGCGCGGGGCAGCAGGTCGCGCAGGGCGGGTCCCTCAGGGAGGGCGTCGCCGCGCAGATCGATTCGAGAGATCACGCGGTCAATTCTCTCAGACGGGGATCGGGCGCCGTTCGCGCGTATCAGTGGCTGATACAGAGCGTTGCGAACCCCCGCACGGGAACTTGGAAGATCACCTTCCCGTCTTGAGTTCAGAGAGTTACTGAGCGGGCAGAACGGTTGTACGAAACCCGCTGGTAGTGCTTGTTGACGCGGGGAGGAGTAGGAAAAGTCGTGACAGAGGGTGCCGGCATCCGCACGGGGGGCTCGGCGAACACGGGGGAACCACCGGACGATCTGAGCGCTGCCGAGCTCGGCATGTGGCTGGCCTTCCGCAATGGCAGCGTGTACGACCTGAGCAGCGGCGACAGCGTCGTCGACGATCCGCACGGCGGCCATCCGTGGGGTGCCGAGCGCACCGTACGGGCCCGCATCGTGTGCTGGCTGCTCCTGGACGGCCCGCCGGCGCTCGCCGGGCGCGTGGCGTCCCTCAAGCTCACCGGCGTGCAGATCAACGGCACGCTGGATCTGGCGGGCGGCACGGTCGTGCCGTACGTCGAGCTGAAGAGCTGCCGGTTCGAGAAGGAGATCCTCCTGCCGGAGGCCCACTTCACGACCGTACGGCTGGTGAACTGCTCGGTGCCGCGGCTGGAGGCGGCCCGGGTGCACACCGAGGGCGATCTGCACCTCCCCCGCTGCCGCTTCCACAACGGCGCACGGCTCACCGACGCGCAGATCGGTACGGACCTGCTGCTCAACCAGGCGATCGTCTACCGGGACCGGCGCGGGCGCTCGATCGTCGCGGACGGCATGAGCGTCGGCCAGGACCTCCAGGCCGAGATGCTGGAGTCGCACGGCGAGCTGAGCCTGCGCGGGGCGACGATCGGCGTGTCGCTGAGCCTGCGCGGCAGCCGGCTCGCCAACCCCTACGGGAGGCTCGCGCTCAACGCGCCCCAGCTGACCGTGGGGCGCACGCTGTATCTGACCCCCGCGGGCGTCTGGAACCCCATCCTGACCAGCGGCACGACCCCCGCGCGCGGGACGCGCATCCAGCGCTTCGAGTGCGAGGGCGGGATCCGGCTGGACGACGGCCGGTTCGGCGACGCCGTCGATCTCGAACGCGCCCGTCTCGTCTTCACCGACGACCAGCAGTTGTCGCTGCTCCGGGTACAGACGCCCGAGCTGCGCTTCCTCGGAGAGCGGCCGGAGCGCGGCAAGGTGGTGCTGTCGGGCGCCAAGGTCGTCAACCTCGTGGACCGGGCGGACAGCTGGCCGGGACCGGGCAACCTGCACATGGGCGGCTTCACGTACGAGAACCTCGTACCGCAGGGGCCGTTCCCGCCGGTGGAGCGGCTGGCGTGGGTGGCGGCGGCGACCGCCGAGTACAGCCCGGAGCCGTACGAGCGGCTGGCCACCGTCCTGCGCAACAGCGGCGAGGACGAGGACGCGCGCGAGGTGCTGCTCGCCAAGCAGCGCCGTCGCCGCGAGACCCTGCCGCCGGCGGCGAAGCTGTGGGGGTACGTGCAGGACTGGACGGTCGCCTACGGGTACCGGCCCGGCCGGGCCGCCGTGTGGATGGCGGTGCTGTGGGCGGCGACCTCGGTGGCGTTCGCGCACGCGAGCCATCCGCCGCTGAAGAGCGGGGAGCACCCGCCGTGGAACCCCTCCCTCTTCGCCCTCGACCTGCTTCTCCCGGTGATCGACCTGGGTCAGGTCGGCTTCTGGCAGCTGCGCGGCGGCTGGCAGTGGCTGTCCGCGGCGATCATCATGCTGGGCTGGGTGCTGGCGACGACGGTGGCGGCGGGGGCGACCCGGCTGTTGCGCAGAAACTGAACAGGGCTCATTTTTCTTCACCATCCCCTCACCTCGGACCGTACAACTAAAAACGGGGTGCGCGTTTGCTCTGGCGCGACTCCGACCTGCGCCTTTCAATGGTCGACACCATGGCTTCGCTGCGTGCGTTCCTCCGTGCCACCAGGATGGAACGGAACTTTCCGCCGTCTCCACGCCTCGCCACCGCCGGACTGCCCGCCGACGACGAGGTACTGCTCGACGCGCCCGACGCCCGCCTCGGTCCCGTACTCGTCGCGGCGGGCCGGGGCGAGTACGGACCGGCGGCCGGACTGCTGGCCGCCACCGGCGCCGCGGCCGAGTGGGAGAACCGCGACCGGTACGTGATCCGGCTGGCCGCGTTCGCGCACTCCCGCGCCGAGTGGTTCACGTCCTGGCGCGCCGCCGCCCCGGACGACCCGGGCGTAGTGCTGGTCGGCGCCGAACTGGCGGTGACCCGCGCCTGGGCCTCCCCGGCCCGCGCCGAGCTCCTCCACCAGACCGGCCCACTGGTCGAGGCCGCCGCGGCGGGCGACCCGCGCGACCCGGTGCCCTGGCGCATCGCGCTGGACCGGGCCCGGGGCAGCGGCGCGGCCCACGGCGAGTTCGAGAGGCTGTGGGGCGAGGCCGTACGCCGCTCCCCGCACCACTACGGCTGCCATGTGGCGGCGCTCCAGTACCTGTCCACGGGCCCCTTCCGGTCCTCGGGCGGATCCGGCTCGCACCGCGAGTGCTTCGACTTCGCCGAGCGGGCAGCGCAGGACGCCCCGCCCGGTTCACTCGTCCGGGCGCTGCCCCTGCACGCCGCCTTCGCCTGTCTGGCCGAGGGCCATGACGACGGCAGAACGGTGGTGGACCGGGCCCGCCTGGACGCGGCGGCGGACGCCGCCGTCGCCCTGTCGGCGGCGCAGCCGGCGGCAGAACCCTGGCCGGCCGAGCTGCGCAACCTGCTGACCTACGTCCTGGTGGGACTCGACCGCTGGCAGGACGCCCTCCTCCAACTGCGCCTTACCGGCCCGTACGCGGCGTCCTTCCCCTGGGACAGGTTCTCGGACGACCCCCTCGGCGGGTTCCTCGAAGCACGCGAGGAGGTCCGCCGGAACGCGCCCGCCGCCCGCTGCGCGGCCTGCGCCGGTCATCCCCGGAATGGGCACGGCGGACGCACACACTCCGGCGACCACTAGGCTTTCCCGTTGTGACCATTGTTCGGCTGCCCCTCTTTCCGCTGAACTCGGTGCTGTTCCCGGGACTCGTCCTCCCGCTGAACATCTTCGAGGAGCGATATCGCGCCATGATGCGCGAACTCCTGAAGACCCCCGAGGACGAACCACGCCGGTTCGCCGTCGTGACGATCCGCGACGGCCACGAGGTGGCGCCCAGCGCACAGGGCCTGCCCGACCAGGCCGCGGTGCCCGAACCAGGGCCCACGGCGGGCTTCGGCGACGACCTGCTCAAGGCGTTCCACTCCGTGGGCTGCGTGGCGGACGCGGCGACGATCAGGGAACGTGCGGACGGCACGTTCGAGGTCCTGGCCACCGGTACGACCCGGGTACGACTGGTGTCGGTGGAGGCCTCGGGCCCGTTCCTGACGGCGGAACTGGAGGAGCTGGAGGAGTCCGCCGGTGACGGGGCCGGCGCGCTGGCAGAAGGCGTCCTGAGGGCCTTCCGCCAGTATCAGAAGCGCCTGGCGGGCGCGCGGGAACGCTCCCTGTCGACGGGCGCCGACCTTCCCGACGAGCCGTCGGTGGTGTCGTATCTGGTGGCGGCGGCGATGATGCTGGACACCCCGTCCAAGCAGCGCCTGCTCCAGGCCCCGGACACGTCGTCGCGCCTCCGCGAGGAACTGAAGCTCCTGCGCACGGAGACGGCGATCATCCGCAACCTCCCGTCGCTGCCGGCGTCGGAACTGACGCGCGCCCCGACAAGTCTCAACTGACAGGGAGCAGGACTCGGGATGGCGAAGAAGAAGCCGCAGCAGTCGGGCGGAACCCCTGCGACGGTGGCGCTGACGGCTGCGGGCGTCACGTACACGGTGCACGCGTACGAGCACGACCCCGCGCATCCCTCGTACGGCGAGGAGGCAGCCGAGGCGATGGGGGTGTCGCCGGAGCGCGTCTTCAAGACCCTGGTGGCGGACGTGGACGGAGTACTGACTGTCGCGGTGGTCCCGGTGGCGGGCCAACTGGACCTGAAGGCGCTGGCGACGGCGGTGTCGGGCAAACGGGCGTCGATGGCGGACCCGACGCTCGCGGAACGCACGACGGGCTATGTCAGGGGCGGCATCTCCCCCCTGGGCCAGCGCAAGAAGCTCCGGACGGTCCTGGACGCGTCGGCGGACGCATACGCCACGATCTGCGTCTCGGCGGGCCGCCGGGGCCTGGAGGTCGAACTGTCCCCCGGGGACCTCGCGAGCCTGACCGAGGCGGTAAGGGCCCCGATCGCCCGCGCGTGACCTCTCGACGGGGCCGCCGGCACAGGCGGTGCCCTTCAGCCCTGACCCGCACCACCCAGCCCGTCTGGGGGCCCCCTCTGGGGGAGTTTGAGGACGAGCGCCTTCAGCGCGACAAGGGGGGTCCGGGGGCGCAGCCCCCAGGTACAGGATGAGACGGGTAGGGGCGGCAGGGGCGAAGAAACCGCAGGTCAGACCGGAGGCACCGGCCCATAGACCTCGGGCTCCGGATCCCTGGGCCCGAACAACCCCGTCAACCCCAGATGCACCACCAGCGCCGCCACGGACCACACCAGCAACGCCCCCTTCGCCCCCAACTTCAGCGGCGCCGAGAACGCGACCCCCTTACCCACGTCCTTCGCGTGCGCGAGCACATCCTGGGTGGGCCCCAGCCACACCCCCAGCCGCCACGCCAGCACCGACCCGAGCAGCCCCCCGACCGTCAGCGCGACCACCAGCGGCACACCCCCGCGCCGCCGCACCAGGAACGCCGCCAGCGCACTCACCGTCCCCAGGGCCAACGCCAGCAGAGTGAACGTTCCGTCGACCCCCATCGCCTGCTCGCCCTCGCTGTCCTTGACGTACACGATCCACCGGTTCTCGACGATGTCACCGACCAGCGGCACACTCGGCGCCAGCCACCACCACAACAGCCCGAGCAGCACCCCACCGAGCGCCAGAGCCACCGTGACGACGGCGGCCTCCCGCAGCTCGGTCTTCATTCCGGGGCCGTCCTGGCTGTACGCCGGTGCGAACCCGCTTCCCCCCGACGGATCCGGCCAGAACTGCCGGGACCGGCCGTCCGGGGCCTGCTGGAGCGAGGGCTGCTGCTGCAGCGGCTGCGGGGACCGCGAGGCCTCGTCACGGTCGTGGGAGGGCTCTTGATGCGGCGGCGGAGGCGGAGTCAGCGGTGCGGTCACCCTGACATCGTGCCAGGCCCGTCTGTGCGGCGCGTCACCGGACGGCCGCCCGACGGTACGCCCAGGTCGCGACGGCCAGCGAGACCACTCCGACCCCCGCGCACACGGCGAGGTCACCGAACACGAAGGCCCAGTCGGGGTCCGACCCGAAGGTCCGGGCGAAGGCCTCGACGCCGTACGTGGAAGGCAGCAGATCCCGCGCGAACCGCACCACCCCCGGCATCCGGTCCGCCGGCAGCACCCCCAGCAGCAGCGCCGCCGACATACCCAACTGCCCGAGCAGCGTGGCCAGTTCCGGCCGGGGCGCGAGCAGGCCGAACGCGGCACCGAGCCCGGCGAGCGCGGCCCCCGCGAGCGGGATCACGAGGGCGAGCACCCACAGATGCGTCAGCGGCAGCCCGTACAGCAGGCACCCGAACACCGCCGTGACGACGGTCCCCGGCACCGTGAAGGAGGCGTACGCGCCCGCCGCTCCCAGCACCACGGCCGCGGGCGGTACCGGCAGCGTCGCGTAGTGGTCGAGTCCACCACTGGCCCGCAGCTGCCCGAAGTACTGGGCGAGCAGATTCAGCGCGACAAAGGCCACGACCAGCACCGAGGCCCCGGCCACCACGGCGCGCGCCTCGCCGTCCCCGTCCACGACCCCCCGCATCAGGATCATGATCCCGACGGACTGGAAGGTCGCCACGAACAGCAGCGGAATCCGCGCGACCCGGGCCCGGGACAGCTGCGCCCGGTACACCGCGACGAGCGCGGGCCACAGCCGCGCACGCGGCCCGAGCTCGGCCGTCGCGCGGCGCGCGGGCGTCTCCTCCATGGCCAGGGCGCTGCCCGGCAGCACCTCGGCGGGTACGACACTCACGTCGAGCTGCTCCTCTTCGTCCCGGTCACGACAGCCGCCCTCTCCCCCACCAGCGCCCGCACACCCACCCGTACGGATCCGAAGCCCCCCGCGCTCACACCGGTCATACCTGCCGGGCCGCTCACGCCTTCACCAGCCCCTGCGCGTTCCCGCCGAGCGCCAGGTACACGTCCTCCAGGCTCGGCGTGGCCAGGGTGAAATCGTCCAGCGCCGTGAAGGCGGCCCCGCCGGTGACGGTGGCGACAGCCGCGCGGGCCTCCTCGGGAGCCAGCCGCAAGGTCCATCTGCGCCCGGACTCGACGGCCCGGTCCCGCAGCGCGGCGACCTCGGGGACGTGCAGCGGCGCCGCCTCCCGCCAGACCAGATCGACGCGAACCTCACCGGCCACCTGCTCCTTCAGCCCGGCCGGGGTGTCGCACGCGATCACCCGCCCCCGGTCGAGAACAGCCACCCGGTCGAGAACCGTCTCGGCCTCGATCACGTTGTGCGTCACCAGCAGCACCGTCGTACCACGCTCGGCGCGCCGCCGGTCGACCGCCGACCACACCGCCCGCCGCGCCACCGGATCCATCCCGGTCGTCGGCTCGTCGAGGACGAGCAGCGGCCGTTCCCCGACAAGTACGGTGGCGAAGCACGCGAGCCGCCGTTGCCCGCCGGACAGCTTGCGGATGGGCCGCGCGGCCAAAGTCGTGAGGCCCAGTTCGTCCAGGACCGCGTCCCGTTCCGCCCGCGCCTGCCGTACCTCCAGGCCGCGCAGTCGCGCGGTGGTCTCGACGGCGAGCGAGACGGTCAGTTCGTCGAGGGCGCTGGACTCCTGCCCGAGGTAGGCGAGGATGCGCGCCGCCCGCTCCGGGTGGCGCACGACGTCGTGGCCCAGGATCTCGACGCTGCCCCGGTCGGGGCGCATCAGGCCGGTGATCTGCCGGACGAGGCTCGACTTGCCGGCGCCGTTCGGCCCGAGCAGGCCGAAGATCTCACCGCGCCGGACGTCCAGGTCGACGGCGTCGGTGGCCTGCACCTCGGGTGTTCCGGGGGCGCCGCGTCGGCCGCGTACCGCCCGATACGTCTTGGTGAGATCGCGCACCGCGCACACGACGTCGTCACCGTGTCGGGCTGCGTGTGCCGTGCGCGTACTCACGAAGGCGAGAGTACGGGGTGCCCGACTCCGCCTGAAATCCAACCCCCGCCACGCCCTTCCACGCGGGGCGGCTCACTCCCCGGCGGGCGCGTGTTCCGCGGTCGTACGGACGTCGATCTCGCGCCAGAAACCGGCCCTGATCGCGTACCGGTCGTGCTCGTCGATCTGGTCGTCCTTGTGGGCGAGCAGGCCGAAGCGGGCGGCGTAACGCAGCAGTTCGCCGTCGATGCGGTGCGGGATGCGGGGGTACATCGTGGACAGTTTCTGCACCTGGGCGGGTTCCGGGAGGCGTTCCATCCAGCGGCGCGAGAACACCTGTCCGACCTCGTACGGATCACCGCCGACCGTGGTGATGTCCTCCTCGCGGTCGGCCCAGCGCTGCTCGGCGGAGGTGAGCTGGGCGAGCGTCGGCATGGCGGCGATCTCGGGGGGCTCGGCGGCCACGCCCGGCCGGTCGACCCAGCCCTTGTCGGAGGACCAGCGCAGGGTCGCGTTGGCGGGATGCTGGGCGGGCTGGGCTCCGGGGGCCCGCAGCGCGGCCAGGTCCTTGGGGGTCGGTACGCCCTTGGCGGTGGGTACGCGCTCCTGCTCACCGTCCTGCTCGGCGGGCGCCGCCGAGTGCTCCTGCTGCTCGCCGGTGTCCCGCCCGGCCGCCTGCGCGTGCGCCGACTCGGGCAGCGGCGCGGACAGGATCGCGGCGATCTCGGGGCGGGGGGCCGGCTGCGGCGCGCAGACCCCGCCGAGGTCCTTGGCCCGTACGGCCTTGGTGATCCACACACGGTCGAGGACGCGCCGCTCGTCGGCCTCGGCAACCAGGTCCTCGGACTGGTTGTAGTCACCGTCGGCGGCCTGCACGGCCCACAGGTGTACGGCGACTCCGTGCTCCTTGGCCGCCATCATGCCCGGCAGCAGATCGCCGTCGCCGGTGACGAGGACGATGTCGGAGCAGGCGCGGTTGCGGGCCAGCTCGGTCAACTCGGCGTGCATGGCGGCGTCGACGCCCTTCTGGGCCCACCGTCCGTCGCTGCGGGTCAGGGCGCCGAGCCGGACGGTGACCCTGGGCATCACGCGGAGTCTGCGGTGCTCGGGCTGGGGCACCCGGTCGGGGGCGCCGTCGAACCAGTAGATACGCAGCAGCGGCCGTTCGGTGTCCGATTCGGCGCGTTCTCGCAGGCCCTGGATGAGGGCGGGGTGGTCGACGGTGATGCGGGAGCGCGAGGGCTCTCCGGCGAGAAGACTCGCGGCGGCCCCCAGCAGATACCCGGCGTCCACCAGGACGATGCAGCGGTCCACGCGATCCACCCTCTTTCCGGGAGGTTTGCTTCGGGCTTGCTTCGAGTCTGCCCGACCGCGCGGGGGTTAACGGCCCGAACTCGATCTTCGGCGTGGCGTTCCCCGGGTCGGCCGGGAGTCCCACCGCACGACTCGACCCTATTACGCACGGCATTACGCACGGTAATTCTCCGACATGCGCGCTTTGTCAGGTCATGTGAATCTGATTCCGGTCTCTGGCCCCCAGATCACCTTCAGGAGGAAGATCACCATGGCCAAGAACAAGAAGCAGAGTCGCCCGCACGAACAGGCGTCGCAGGCCGAGCGCGGTACCGAGCAGGCGAAGTCCTCCTCGATGGAGTCACAGGCCGAGCAGCGCGCCACCCAGGTGACTCCCGGTGACATGGCACGCAAGGGCCGGCAGAAGCGCTTCGGCCACAACTGAGCGCCACTGAACCGCCACTGAGTACGACAGACAGCTGAACAGCGGGCTGTTGAAGCCCGGACACAGTGAGGGGCGCACCCGGAACCGGGTGCGCCCCTCACTGTGTCCGCCGGTCAGCCGGCGAGGCAGGACGGTCCGAGGAGCACCTTCAGGTCGCCGAAGAGTGCCGGGTCGGGCTTCACCCGGTGGCGGTCGAGCCGCAGCACGGTGGTCTTGCTCGGTCCCTGGAGTCTGATGCGGACCTCGCTCTCGCCCTTGTGGTGGCTGAGGATCTCGCCGAGCCTGCTGATCATCGGCGGCGTGACCTTCAGCGCGGGGATCGTGAGGATCACGGGCGCGTTGGTGCCGGCGTTGGACAGGTCGGGGACCTGGAGTTCCATCGCGACCAGCCGGGGTACGTCCTCGCGCTTGTCGAGGCGTCCCTTGACGAAGACGACGGCGTCCTCGACGAGTTGGGTCGACACCAGCTGGTAGGTCGCCGGGAAGAACATGCACTCGATGGAACCGGCGAGGTCCTCGACGGTGGCGATGGCCCAGGCATTGCCCTGCTTGGTCATCTTGCGCTGGAGGCCGGAGATGATGCCGCCGATGGTGACGACCGCGCCGTCCGCGTGCTCGCCTCCGGTGAGCTGGGAGATGCCCGCGTCGGCCTTGTCGGACAGGACGTGCTCCAGGCCGAAGAGCGGGTGGTCGGAGACGTACAGTCCGAGCATCTCCCGCTCCTGGGCGAGCAGATAGGCCTTGTCCCACTCGTCGGTGGTGAACTCGACGTCGAGACCGAAACCGGGCTCGTTGGTCTCCTCGTCGCCGCCGAAGAGGTCGAACTGTCCCTCGGCCTCTTTCCGCTTCACCGCGACCACGTTGTCGATCATCGGCTCGAAGTGCGCGGTGAGGCCCTTGCGGGTGTGCCCCATGCTGTCGAACGCGCCGGCCTTGATCAGCGACTCCGTGGTCCGCTTGTTGCAGACGACGGCCTCGACCTTGTCGAGGTAGTCGGGGAAGGAGCCGTACTTCCCCTTGGCGTTGCGGGACTTGATGATCGACTCGACGACGTTCGTACCGACGTTGCGCACCGCGGAGAGGCCGAAGAGGATCACGTCGTCGCCCTGGGCGGCGAAGTTGGACATCGACTCGTTGACGTTGGGCGGGAGCACCTTGATGCCCATGCGCCGGCACTCGTTCAGATAGATCGCGGACTTGTCCTTGTCGTCCTTGACCGAGGTGAGCAGACCCGCCATGTACTCGGCCGGGTAGTTGGCCTTCAGATAGGCGGTCCAGTAGGACACCAGCCCATAGGCGGCCGAGTGGGCCTTGTTGAAGGCGTATCCGGCGAAGGGGACCAGGACGTCCCAGAGGGCCTTGATCGCCTCGTCGCTGTAGCCGTTCTTCTTGGCGCCGGCCTGGAAGATGGTGAAGTTCTTGGCCAGTTCGTCGGGCTTCTTCTTGCCCATCACGCGGCGCAGGATGTCGGCCTCGCCGAGGGAGTACCCGGCGATGATCTGGGCGGCCTTCTGCACCTGCTCCTGGTAGACGATCAGACCGTAGGTGACCGCGAGGACCTCCTGGAGAGGCTCCTCCAGCTCCTTGTGGATCGGGGTGATCTCCTGGAGCTTGTTCTTGCGCAGCGCGTAGTTGGTGTGCGAGTCCATGCCCATCGGGCCGGGTCGGTAGAGCGCCGAGACGGCGGAGATGTCCTCGAAGTTGTCGGGCTTCATCAGCCGCAGCAGCGAGCGCATGGGGCCGCCGTCGAACTGGAACACCCCGAGGGTGTCGCCGCGCTGGAGCAGTTCGAACGTCGCCGGATCGTCGAGCGGCAGGGCCAGCAGGTCGAGGTCGACGGCCTTGCCGGCCTTCACCATCTTGACGGCGTCGTCCATGATGGTCAGGTTGCGCAGGCCCAGGAAGTCCATCTTCAGCAGGCCGAGCGACTCGCACTGCGGGTAGTCCCACTGTGTGATGGTCACGCCGTCGGTGTGCCGCACCCAGATCGGGGCGTGGTCCACGATGGGCTCGCTGGACATGATGACGCCGGCCGCGTGGACACCCATCTGCCGGACCAGGCCCTCGACGCCCTTGGCGGTGTCGATGACCTTCTTCACGTCGGGCTCGTTCTCGTACATCGCCCGGATCTCGCCGGCCTCGCTGTAGCGCGGGTGCGTGGGGTCGGTGATGCCGTTGAGGTCGATGCCCTTGCCGAGGACGTCGGCGGGCATCGCCTTGGTGAGCCGGTCGCCCATCGCGTACGGGTAACCCAGCACGCGCGCGGAGTCCTTGATGGCGTTCTTCGCCTTGATCTTGCCGTACGTGCCGATCATGGCGACCTTGTCGGCGCCGTACTTCTCCGTCACGTACCGGATCACCTCGACGCGCCGGCGTTCGTCGAAGTCGATGTCGACGTCGGGCATGGAGACGCGCTCGGGGTTGAGGAACCGCTCGAAGATCAGACCGTGCGGGATCGGGTCGAGGTCGGTGATGCCCATGGCGTACGCGACGATCGAACCGGCTGCGGATCCACGGCCGGGGCCGACCGCGATGCCCTGCTTCTTGGCCCACATGATGAAGTCGGCGACGACGAGGAAGTACCCCGGGAACCCCATCTGGATGATGACGTCCATCTCGTACTCCGCCTGCTTCTGGCGGTCGTCGGGGACACCGCCGGGGAAGCGGCGGTTCATGCCGAGCCGGACCTCCTCCTGGAACCAGGTGATCTCGGTGAAGCCGTCCGGGATCTCGAACTTCGGCATGAGGTTCCTGGCCTCGAACATGCCGGAGATGTCGATCTGTTCGGCCACCAGGAGGGTGTTGGCGCAGCCCTCCTGCCAGGCGTCCGAGGAGTCGATGGCGTACATCTCGTCGGTGGACTTCAGGTAGTAGCCGGTGCCGTCGAAGCGGAAGCGGTCGGGGTCGGAGAGGTTCTTGCCGGTCTGGATGCACAGCAGCGCGTCGTGCGCGACCGACTCGTGCGCGTACGTGTAGTGCGAGTCGTTCGTCACCAGGGGCGGGATGCCGAGCTTCTTGCCGATCTCCAGGAGACCGTCGCGGACCCGGCTCTCGATCTCGATGCCGTGGTCCATCAGCTCCAGGAAGTACCGGTCCTTGCCGAAGATGTCCTGGTACTCGGAGGCAGCCTTGAGCGCCTCCTCCTTCTGGCCGAGGCGCAGCCGGGTCTGGAGCTCGCCGGAGGGGCAGCCGGTGGAGGCGATGAGCCCCTCGGACCACTGGGAGATGGTCTCCTTGTCCATGCGCGGCCACTTCTGCAGCCAGCCCTCCGCGTACGCGTCCGAGGACAGCCGGAAGAGGTTGTGCAGGCCCTTCGCGTTGGACGCCCAGATCGTCTTGTGGGTGTAGCCGCCGGAACCGGACACGTCGTCGCGCTTCTGGTGCGGCTGGCCCCACTGGATCTTCCGCTTGTTGCGCCGCGACTCGGGCGCCACGTACGCCTCGATGCCGATGATCGGCGTGACGCCGGCCTTCTTGGCGGTGTGGAAGAAGTCGTACGCGCCATGGAGGTTGCCGTGGTCGGACATGGCGATATGGGTCATGCCCATCTCGTTGCACGCGTCGAACATGTCCTTGAGCCGCGCGGCACCGTCCAGCAGCGAGTACTGGGTGTGGACGTGCAGGTGCGTGAACGGCGGCTTTGACACGGCGTGGCCTCCATGGAAAACACTCGGCGACTGGCTGCGGGCAGTCTGGGGGGACAGCGACGAAGTCTAAGCCTCGGCACTGACAGCGGGAGGCGTCTCCCCCTACGTTCGTGGGCGGGTCGTGGGCACTCCGGCATACCCTCGGACGTTGGAGGGACGACGGAGTCATTCGTCTCCCCGGTCGGCCTGTCCGGCCCCATTCGTCTTGCATCACCTGCACCAGGAGGCACCAAGCGATGTCGGTTCCGCAGCTCAGCGCCGAGCACCGCGGCGAGGAGATCCTCACCGTCTTCGACACCGCGTTCGGCGAGCTCCTGGCCGCCGATCCAGCCGCGTTCCGCGTGAAGTTCCGCAAGATGGCGGCTTCCGCGTTCGCGTTCTACCGGGGTACGGCGTGCCTCTTCTACCACGATCTGGAGGCCGAGAGGCGGGGCGGACCGTACCTGGACGACCGCACCGCGCGCGTGTGGATCCACGGCGACCTGCACGCGGAGAACTTCGGCACGTACATGGACGCCGAGGGCCGGCTGATCTTCAACGTCAACGACTTCGACGAGGCGTACGTCGGGCCCTTCACCTGGGACCTCAAGCGCCTCGCCGCCTCCCTGGCCCTCATCGGGTACGCGAAGGCGCTCGCCGACGACCAGATCACCGACCTCGTGCGGACGTACGCGGGCGCGTACCGCGAGCGCATCCGCGCCCTCGCGACCGGCGCGAAGAGCGACGAGGTGCCACCCTTCACCCTGGACACCGCCGAGGGTCCGCTGCTGGACGCGCTGCGCGACGCGCGTTCGCTGACGCGGTTCGGGCTGCTCGACTCGATGACCGAGATCCGCGACTTCGAGCGCCGCTTCGCGCCGGGCGGCGGCTCCATCGAGCTTGACGCGGCCACGCGTTACAAGGTGCTCGCCGCCTTCGACGGCTATCTGGAGACGCTGCCGGAGTCGTCCCTGACCCGCCCGGACTCGTACCGGGTGAAGGACGTCGTCGGCCGTCGCGGCATCGGCATCGGCTCGGCCGGGCTGCCCTCGTACAACATCCTTCTGGAGGGCGCCACGGACGCCCTGGAGAACGATGTGGTGATCTACATCAAGCAGGCCCAGACCCCGGCCGTCTCCCGGCACATCACCGACCCGGCGATCCGCGGCTACTTCCAGCACGAGGGCCACCGCACGGTGATCTCGCAGCGCGCCCTCCAGGACCACGCCGACCCGTGGCTGGGCTGGACCGAGCTGGACGGCCGCGGTCAGCTGGTCGCCGAGGTGTCGCCGTACGCCGTGGACCTGAACTGGGGTGACATCGACGACCCGGAGGAGATCGCGGCCGTCGTCGCCGACCTGGGCCGGGCGACAGCCACGATGCACGCGGCGGCGGACGACCAGTCCGGCGAGTCCCTGGTGCCCTTCTCCACGGAGCGGGCCATCGACGCGGTCATCGCGGCCGACGAGGCGGGCTTCGCGGACGTCCTGGTGGACTTCGCCCACGAGTACGGCGCACGCGCACGTGCCGACCACCAGACCTTCGTGGACCTGTTCCGCAACGGCCGGATCCCGGGCCTCTAGACACCTCCTCCGACAGTGCACAGGCTCACAGGGAGCTTTTAGGGGCCTCCTACAGGAGTCCGTGACACACTCACCTCCGCTATGGACATATCCGGGACCCACCTCAGAGCCGTACGCGCGGCACTGTTCACGGCACTCGTCGTGACGCTCAGCAGCGCGTCGCACGTGCTGCTGTCCCGGGTCCCCCTGCCGATGGGGACGGTGGCCGTGATCGCCGCCGCCGTCTTCGTCGTCGCGTACGCCCTGGCCGGCCGTGAGCGCGGCTTCGCCCGGATCGCGGCCCTGCTGATCCCGCTGGAGCTGGCCGCCGACACGGTCTTCACCACCGGTCAGACGGTCTGTTACGGCCGGGCCGGCGGCCCGGTCGCCGGCCCGCTGCGTTCGGTCGGCTTCGACGTGCTGTGCGCCGGTGACGGCGTGGGCACCCCGCTGGCCCGGGTGGCGGGCACCGACACCGACCGGGTGGCAGCCCTGCTCGCCCACTCGGGCCCGTCGACCGCCTGGCTGCTGCTGGCCGCACACGTCGGCGTGGGGCTGCTGGCCGCCGCCTGGCTGCGCCGGGGCGAGCGGGCCCTGGCCCAGTTGCTGGACGCGCTCACCACCTCCACCTTCCGCCCGCTGCTGCTGGCCTCCGCCACCGCGGTGACGGTCCGGTCCGCCCCGGCGGTACGCCGTCTGCCGCGACCGGCCCAGCGCGTCGCCGCCCTCCGCGCGCGCCTGCTCGTGCACTCCCTGGGACGACGCGGACCGCCGCGCCCGAGCCTGCTCGCCTTCGCCTGAGCGACAATCCGCCCGGGCGACAGCCGCGAGCGACGAGCACCGGCAAGCCCCCCGTTCACTTCCGCGTACGCCGCCCGTGCCGCGTACGCGTTCCCCAGGGAGATCACCAGCATGAGCAAGCGGAACAGCCAGGCGTCCAAGAACGCGGCCCGTGAACGTCTGCGCGAGGAGCGCGCGCGCCAGGCCAAGCGCGCCAAGGTCAAGCGGCAGGTCATCGTGGCCGGTGCCGTCGTCGCCGTCCTCGCGATAGCCGGCGGTATCGGCTACGCGGTCGTGCAGAACAACAAGCCGGGCTACTGGGACACGGCGAAGGACGCGAAGATCGTCGCGCCGGCCAACACGACGGGCACCAACGGCACGACGGTGGTTCTCGGCAAGAGCACCGCCAAGAAGACCCTCAAGCTCTACGAGGACCCGCGCTGCCCGATCTGCGCCCAGTTCGAGGAGACGGTCGGCCCGACCCTCAAGCAGGACTTCGACGCGGGCAAGTTCAAGATCCAGTACATCGGCGGCACGTTCCTCGACGGAGACACCGACGACAACGGGAAGATCCAGATCGGCTCCCGCGGCGAGGGCTCCAAGAACGCGATGAGCGCCATGGGCGCCGCGCTGAACGTGAGCCCGGAGGCGTTCCTGGAGTACAAGACCGCGCTCTACTCGACCAAGTACCACCCCGAGGAGACGGACGACAAGTTCAAGAGCGACGACTACCTGATCAAGGTGGCGAACACGGTCGGCGCGCTCAAGAACAACACGAAGTTCCAGACCGCCGTCAAGAACGGCACGTACGACGCCTGGGCACTGGCGATGTCCCAGACGTTCAACACCAACAAGGACGGCGTCAACGGCACCCCGAGCCTGGTGATGGACGGCAAGAAGCTCACGGCCCCGAACAGCGAGAACGCGCCCATGACGGTAGCCGACTTCACCACGGCGATCACGGCGGCGCTGAAGGCCTGAGCAGCGGGTTCCGGGGCGTTCGGAGCGCCTGCTGTACGGTCCGCCGCTCGGTCCCGGTGGACGATCAGCCGAAGAGCGGGCGAACTTTTGTCGTTCGCCCGCTCTACCGGCCTACTGATCAGTAATCTCAGCGCCCGTGACGAGTCGAAGCTCTTCCTCCGAGTCCACGGGCGCCCGGGTCAACTCCCTCGCCCCACGCCGCCGTACGGTCGTCAAGGCCGCCGCGGCCACCGCCGTACTGGCCGGTCCGCTGGCCGCCGCGCTGCCCGCCCGTGCCGCTGCCGAGGTGCCCGCCTTCCTGCACGGGGTCGCCTCCGGCGATCCGCTGCCGGACGGCGTCCTGCTGTGGACGCGCGTGACGCCCACCGCCGAGGCGATACCCGGCTCCGGGCTCGGCCCGGACACCGAGGTGAGCTGGACCGTCGCCCTCGACAAGGCGTTCACGAACATCGTCTCCAAGGGCTCGACCACCGCGACGGCCGCCGCCGACCACACGGTCAAGGCGGACATCCGAGGCCTCTCGCCCGCCACTGACTACTGGTTCCGATTCTCGGCCGGCGGCACGGACTCCCCCGCCGCCCGCACGCGCACCGCGCCCGCCGCGGACGCCGCGGTGACCGGCCTGCGCTTCGGCGTGGTCTCCTGCGCCAACTGGGAGGCCGGCTACTTCTCCTCGTACCGCCACCTCGCGGCACGCGGCGACCTGGACGCCTGGCTGCACCTCGGCGACTACATCTACGAGTACGGCACCGGCGCGTACGGCACCCGCGGCACCGTCGTACGCCCGCACTCCCCCGCGCACGAGATCCTCACGCTCGCCGACTACCGCGTACGGCACGGGCGTTACAAGACCGACTCCGACCTCCAGGCCCTCCACGCGGCAGCCCCCGTCATCGCGATCTGGGACGACCACGAGTTCGCCAACGACGCCTGGTCGGGCGGCGCCGAGAACCACACCGAGGGCACGGAGGGCACCTGGTCGAGCCGGCAGTCCGCCGCGAAGCAGGCCTACTTCGAGTGGATGCCGGTCCGCACGGCGATCGCGGGCACCACCTACCGGCGCCTTCGCTTCGGCAAGCTCGCCGACCTCTCGCTCCTCGATCTGCGCTCCTTCCGCTCCCAGCAGGTGTCCACGGGCAACGGTACGGTCGACGACCCCGCTCGTACGATCACCGGCCGGGCCCAACTGGACTGGCTGAAGGCGGGGTTGAAGGCCTCCGACACCACCTGGCGGCTGGTCGGCAACTCGGTGATGATCTCGCCGTTCGTCATCGGCTCCCTCAGCGCCGACCTCCTGAAGCCGCTCGCCGAACTGCTCGGCCTGCCCAAGGAGGGCCTCGCCCTCAACACCGACCAGTGGGACGGCTACACGGACGACCGGCGTGAACTCCTCGCCCACCTCCGCTCCAACGCGATCCGCAACACGGTCTTCCTGACCGGCGACATCCACATGGCGTGGGCCAACGACGTGCCCGTGGACGCCGGCACCTACCCGCTGTCGCCCTCGGCCGCCACGGAGTTCGTCGTCACGTCGGTCACCTCCGACAACCTCGACGACATCCTCAAGGTCCCCGAGGGCACCGTCACCGCACTCGCCGCGCCGATCATCCAGGTGGCCAACAGGCACGTCCACTGGGTCGACACCGACCGCCACGGCTACGGCGTCCTGGACATCACCGCGGACCGCGCGCAGATGGACTACTACGTGCTGTCCGACCGCACGAAGGCGAACGCGACCTCGACCTGGTGGCGCTCGTACCGCACGCTCACCGGCACGCAGAAGATGGAACGGACGTACCGCCCGGTGTAGCCCGCGGAAGACCGGTCAGCTGCCGGTCCCGAAGAGTCGGCCCTACAGACTGTCGAGGAAGCCGAGCGCCACCCGCCAGGTGGCCTCGGCCGCCTCCTCGTCGTAGTCCGGCAGATCGGGGTCGGTGTAGAGGTGACCGGCCCCGGCGTACCGGTAGATCTCCACGTCGGCGCCCACCTTGCCCATCTGGAGATACCAGGAGCCCAGCCAGTCGTCGGTCTCGAACGCGTCCGGCTCGGCCACGTGCAGCTGGACCGGCAGCTCATCCACCGACGCGGTCTCGGCGATGTCCGACGTGCCGTGCAGCAGCAACAGCCCGCGTGCCTTGGCGTCGCCGAGCGCGAGCGTCTGCGCGGTCGCGGCACCGAACGAGAACCCCGCGTACACCAGACCCCGCCCGGAGTAGGGCGCGGCGGCCAGGATCGCCCGTCTGAGCAGCTCGTCCTTGCCTATGGCGTCCTTGAAGGCCATGCCCTCCTCGACGGTCTCGAAGGTGTGCCCGTCGAAGAGGTCGGGGGTCCACACCTCGTGTCCGGCCGCCCGCAGCCGGTCCGCCGCGGCACGTACGGCGGGGCGAAGCCCATAGGTCGAGTGAAAGAGCATGACGTTCATGTGGACATCGTGCCAGTGACCACTGACACCAAGGTCACATGTTCAAGGCCGCCCCTCAGCGGTTACGTTCTCCGGCATGGAGAACGTACTGCGCCCGCTGATCGTCCTCGGTGGCTCGGTCGTGCTCACGCTGCTCATCGGCTGGGCCACGGACCGGTTGCTGCGCAAGGCGGACGAACGGCAGACCGAGACTCCGCTGTGGGGACTGCTGCGCCGGGGCCGTGTGCCCTACCACCTCGTCCTGTGCGCGGCGCTGCTCAGAGGGTCCTACCACGAGGCCGACCTGCTCAAGGAGCACCAGGTCGCCGTCGGCCGGGCCCTGACGCTGGTGCTGATCGGCTCGACGGCCTGGCTGGTCGTCCGCATCGCGGCGGCGGTCGTGGACACCTCGTACACCCGTTACGCCCGCGTCCACCCCGACCCGGCCCGGGTCCGTCGGGTCCGCACCCAGGTGTCGTTGATCACACGGGTGGTCGCGGCGATCGTGGCCGTCGTGGCGGTGGCGGCGATGCTGCTGACGTTCCCGGCGATGCGGGCGGCCGGCGCCTCGCTGCTGGCGTCGGCCGGAATTCTGGGCATCGTCGCGGGTGTGGCGGCCCAGTCGACGCTGAGCAACATGTTCGCGGGGTTCCAGATCGCCTTCGGCGACATGGTGCGTCTGGGCGACACGGTCGTGGTGGACGGCGAGTGGGGCACGGTCGACGAGATCACGCTGACGTTCCTGAGCGTGCGCACCTGGGACGAGCGCCGTATCACGATGCCGGTGTCCTACTTCACCTCGAAGCCCTTCGAGAACTGGTCGCGTGGCGGGGCCCAGATGACCGGCATCGTCTTCTGGCACCTCGACCACAGCGCACCCATGGAGGCGATGCGGGAGCAGCTCCGCGACCTCCTGCGCGAGTGCCCGGCCTGGGACGGCCGCGCCTGCGACCTGTCCGTCACGGACGCCACACCGAGCACCATGGAGGTACGCGCCCTGGTGACGGCGAAGGACGCGGACGATGTCTGGAAGGTCCGGGTGTACGTCCGCGAGGGCATGATCCGCTGGCTGGCCGAGCAACACCCGTACGCCCTCCCTCGGGTCAACACGGCTGACGCGTCCCTGCCCCCGGGCAGTGAGACGGCGACCCGCCAGGCCCGAAGGGCACACGAGACCCCACGGGTGGCCGCCCGGGGCTGACACCGCCCTGGGACGGAAAGCCGCCACCGAAGAGCACCCCCACAGGAGAGGCCCACTTCGCAAAGGGCTCGAAGCGGGCGGTGCGCGGGTGGGAGAAAAAACTAAAGAGAGCGCCGCATCGCAAGATGCGCGATACCAGCCTCGTAGAACTCGTCCCCGTACCCCGCGTACCCGAGCCGCTCGTAGAACCCCGCTGCGGCCGTCTGCGCATGCAGATCCACGGCGACAAGCCCCAGCCCCCGGGCCGCCGCCTCGATACCCCGCACGAGCGCGACCCCGACCCCCAGCCCCCGCGCTTCCTTCCGCACCGCGAGCCGCCCGAGCGACCCCACGGACAGATCGCCCCCGGTCCGGCCTGCCGCGGCCTCCCCGTGCAGCAACCGCCCCGTGCCGAGCGCGACCCCGTCCTCCCGGACGGCCACCACATGCAGCGCGCCCGCGTCGAACTCGTCGTACTCCAGGTCCTCCGGCACCCGCTGCTCGGCGACGAAGACCTCCTTGCGCACCGCGAAACAGGCCTCGCGGTCGGCGGGATCCTCGGCGACGCGCACCGCGTACGACGGCCGGGTCATGCGTAGGTCTCCTCGCGCACCCGCTCCAGGGCGCCTGCCAGGTCCTCCGGATAGTCGCTCTCGAACTCGACCCACGTCCCGTCCCCGGGGTGCTCGAAGCCGAGGCGTACGGCGTGCAGCCACTGGCGGGTCAGGCCGAGCCGCTTGGAGAGCGTCGGGTCCGCCCCGTACGTCAGGTCGCCGACGCAGGGATGCCGGTGGGCAGCCATGTGGACGCGGATCTGGTGGGTGCGGCCGGTCTCCAGCTTGATGTCGAGCAGGGAGGCCGAGCGAAACGCCTCGATGAGGTCGTAGTGCGTGACGGACGCCTTCCCCTCGGCCGTGACCGCCCACTTGTAGTCGTGGGTGGGGTGCCGGCCGATGGGCGCGTCGATCGTGCCGCTCATCGGGTCGGGGTGGCCCTGGACCAGCGCGTGGTAGCGCTTGTCGACCGTGCGCTCCTTGAACTGGCGCTTGAGCGACGTGTACGCGCGCTCCGACTTGGCGACCGCCATCAGGCCGGACGTGCCGACGTCGAGCCGGTGCACAATGCCCTGGCGCTCGGCGGCACCGGAGGTGGAGATGCGGTATCCGGCGGCGGCGAGCCCGCCGATGACCGTCGTCCCCGTCCAGCCGGGCGACGGGTGCGCGGCCACGCCGACGGGCTTGACGATCACGACGATGTCGTCGTCGTCGTGCACGATCACCATGCCCTCGACCGGCTCAGCCACCACCTGCACGGGGGCGGGCGCCTGTGGCATCTCGACCTCGAGCCAGGCCCCGCCGTGCACCCGCTCCGACTTGCCGACCACCGAGCCGTCGACCATGACCTTCCCCGCCGCGGCCAGCTCGGCGGCCTTCGTACGGGAGAAGCCGAACATCCGGGAGATGGCGGCGTCTACACGCTCACCCTCCAGGCCGTCCGGCACGGGCAGGTTGCGGATCTCGGGAATCGTACTCACCTGTCGAGTATGCAGGACGGGCCCGACACCCCCGACCGCGCCTGTGGACAAACCCCGCCCGGCTCGTCAGTCCTTGTGGACGGTCCCGTCCGGGTCGAGCCCCTTGAAGGACAGCAGAACGATCAGGATGCCGCCGCAGACGATCGCCGAGTCGGCCAGGTTGAAGACCGCGAAGTGCTTGGGCGCGATGAAGTCGACGACCGCGCCCTCGAAGACGCCCGGCGAGCGGAAGATCCGGTCGGTCAGATTGCCCAGCGCGCCGCCGAGCAGCAGACCGAGCGCGATCGCCCAGGGCACGCTGTAGAGCTTGCGGGCCAGGCGGGCGATCACGACGATCACGGACGCAGCGATGACCGTGAAGATCACCGTGAAGGCCTCACCCATACCGAAAGCGGCACCCGCGTTGCGGATCGCCTCGAACCTCAGCCAGTCCCCGATGATCTCGATCGGCGCGTGGTGCTCCAGCTTGGCGACCACGATCATCTTGCTGGCGAGGTCCAGCGCGTACGCCAGCGCGGCGACCGTGAACAGCACGAGGATCCGGCGCCTGCCCCGGGGCCGCTCGTCCGGGGTTTCCGGCTCGGCTCCCGCCGCGTCTGGGATGTCCGGCGTACCGATGATGCGCTCCGCCTCTGCCACGTGAGTCCCTCAACCTAGGTTCCTGACTGAGGACGAGGGTACGACACGCCTCCTGGCACACAGGAGCGCAGGAGGCACACGGCGGGGACCGGCGGCCGGTCAGTAGCGACGCTCCTGCTTCTGCTTGCATTCGACGCACATCGTCGCGCGCGGGAACGCCTGCGTACGGGCCTTCCCGATCGCCTTGCCGCAGCTCTCGCACAGGCCGTACGTGCCCGTGTCCAGCCGCTCCAGCGCCCGCTCGTCCTGGACGAGCATCTCGCGCGCGTTGGCCGCCAGCGCCATCTCGGCCTCGCGTGTCGTGTTCTTGGTGCCGGTGTCCGCCTGGTCGTCGCCCGCGCCGTCCCCGGAGTCCCGCATCAGACCCGCGAGCGACTGCTCGGACGCCGCGATCTCGGCGCGCAGCCGCTGCACCTCGGACTGCAGCCCGGCGCGCGCCTCCGCCACCTCCTCCGGGGTCCATGGATCCTCACCGGGGCGTACGGCGAGTTCGCCCGGCTCCGTCGCCGCGACGATCCGCGCCTTGGGTACCGCGCTGGGCTTCTTCGCCGTCGTGGTCGTGCCCGCAGTCTTCTTCGCAACCACCGTCGTGGCTCCCGTCGTCTTCGCGGCCTCGGCCGCGCCCGCCCTGTTGGCGGTGCTCTTCCTGGCCGTGCTCTTCGTGGAGGTGCGTGTACCGGTGCCGCTGTGAGCCGCGGTGCTTTCGGAAGCAGCGGCTTTCTTCACGACAGCTGTCTTCACGGCGGCTGTCTTCACGGCGGCTGTCTTCACGGCGGCTGTCTTCGTGACGGCCCTTTTGGCCACCGTCTTCTTGGCCACCGATGTACTTGCCACCGCTTTCGTCGCCGCTGTCTTCTTCACGGCGCTCTTCTTGAGGGCGCTCTTCTTCGCGTCCGTGCCCTTGCCACTGCCGGAGGCCCCCGCGGCCGTGGATCCGGTGGATCTGCCGGTCGTCGACTGCTGCTCGGCGGTCTTTTTCGCCACCATGGCCGCGGCCCCTTCACATATCGTGATCTTGCTCGCAAATCGTGCTGGGACGATAAATCGACTTGAGTCCCGCGGCAACGGGAAGCGCCACCCGATTCGCCCACTCCGCCGCTCCCGCGGGGCGGACCTGCAAGCGTTGTGCCCAGCTCCCCGCCGGGTAATCCGCCGAGCCGTGCGTCCCGGAATCCGGACACCCACCCCTGGCCATTCGAGTGGCCCGGAATACCGGTCGGCCGCTGTCCGTGGGGCGCCGTACACTGGCGGAGCGAGAAGCGTGGATGGGGACGAGTAGCGGCGTACGCAGCCCAGAGCGACCCGGGGACGGTGGAAGCCCGGGGGCGAGCGCGACGCGAAGATCACCCCGGAGCCGCCGGAAGAAAGCCGCAGTGAGGCGTGCAGTACAGCCAAGGCGAGTAGACCCGGTATCGCGACCCCAATGAGGGGGCTCACAGGTGTGCAGGCCGCACCGGGGAGCCAAGGAGGGTGGTACCGCGGGAGTACGCCGTACACGGCGTCCGGAGAATTCCGGCTCTCGTCCCTCCGACGGAAGGCAGAAAGTCCGCCGGAGGAAGCTCGCTGATGACAACGCCGACGTACCGCCAGGTGCCCGCCCAGGTCGACCTGCCCGCCCTTGAGCACGCCGTGCTCGACTTCTGGCACGACCAGAAGATCTTCGCCAAGAGCCTTGAGCAGTCCGAGGGCCGCCCCGAATGGGTGTTCTACGAGGGCCCGCCCACCGCGAACGGCATGCCGGGTGCCCACCACATCGAGGCCCGCGTCTTCAAGGACGTGTTCCCGCGCTTCCGCACCATGCGCGGCTACCACGTGGCCCGCAAGGCCGGCTGGGACTGCCACGGCCTCCCGGTGGAGCTGGCGGTCGAGAAAGAGCTCGGCTTCGCCGGCAAGCAGGACATCGAGTCGTACGGCATCGCCGAGTTCAACGCCAAGTGCCGCGAGTCGGTGACCCGCCACACGGACGCCTTCGAGGCGCTCACGACCCGCATGGGGTACTGGACCGACCTGCACGACCCCTACCGCACGATGGACCCCGAGTACATCGAGTCGGTCTGGTGGTCGCTGAAGGAGATCTTCAACAAGGGCCTGCTGACCCAGGACCACCGCGTCGCCCCCTGGTGCCCGCGCTGCGGCACGGGCCTCTCGGACCACGAGCTGGCCCAGGGCTACGAGACGGTCGTCGACCCCTCCGTGTACGTCCGTTTCCCGCTCACCTCCGGTCCGCTGGCCGGCGAGGCCGCACTCGTCGTCTGGACGACTACGCCCTGGACGCTGGTCTCCAACACCGCGGTCGCCGCCCACCCCGACGTCACCTACGTGGTCGCGACGAACGGCTCGCCCGACAGCGAGAAGCTCGTCGTCGCCGAACCGCTGCTCACCAAGGCGCTCGGCGAGGAGTGGCAGCCCACCGGACAGACCTTCACCGGCGCCGAGATGGAGCGCTGGTCCTATCAACGTCCGTTCGAGCTGGTCGAGTTCCCGACGGACGTGCCCACCCACTACGTGGTGAACGCGGACTACGTGACGACCGAGGACGGTACGGGTCTGGTCCACCAGTCCCCCGCCTTCGGTGAGGAAGACCTCAAGGTGTGCCGCGCGTACGGCCTGCCGGTCGTGAACCCGGTCCGCCCGGACGGCACCTTCGAGGAGGACGTCCCCCTCGTGGGCGGTGTCTTCTTCAAGAAGGCGGACGAAAAGCTCACCGAGGACCTCCAGCAGCGCGGCCTCCTCTTCAAGCACATCCCGTACGAGCACAGTTACCCGCACTGCTGGCGCTGTCACACCGCACTGCTCTACTACGCGCAGCCGTCCTGGTACATCCGCACCACGGCCGTCAAGGACCGTCTCCTCCAGGAGAACGAGAAGACCAACTGGTACCCGGAGACGGTCAAGAACGGCCGCTTCGGCGACTGGCTGAACAACAACATCGACTGGGCGCTCTCCCGCAGCCGTTACTGGGGCACCCCCCTCCCGATCTGGCGCTGCGAGGAGGACCACCTCACGGTCGTCGGCTCCCGCGCGGAGCTGACCGGGCTCACGGGCACCGACCAGTCGGACCTGGACCCGCACCGCCCGTTCATCGACGCGGTCACCTTCGCCTGCCCCCAGGGCGACTGCGGAAAGACGGCCACGCGCGTGCCGGAGGTCATCGACGCCTGGTACGACTCGGGTTCGATGCCGTTCGCGCAGTGGGGATACCCGTACAAGAACAAGGAACTGTTCGAGTCCCGCTACCCGGCGCAGTTCATCAGCGAGGCCATCGACCAGACGCGCGGCTGGTTCTACACGCTGATGGCGGTCGGCACGCTCGTCTTCGACAAGTCGTCGTACGAGAACGTGGTCTGCCTCGGCCACATCCTCGCCGAGGACGGCCGCAAGATGTCCAAGCACCTGGGCAACACCCTTGACCCGATCCCGCTGATGGACCGGCACGGCGCGGACGCGGTGCGCTGGTTCATGGCGGCCGGCGGTTCCCCGTGGGCGGCCCGCCGCGTCGGGCACGGCACCATCCAGGAGGTCGTCCGCAAGACGCTCCTCACGTACTGGAACACGGTCGCCTTCCAGGCCCTGTACGCGCGTACGTCGAACTGGGCCCCGTCCGCGGCGGACCCGGCTCCGGCCGACCGCCCGGTCCTGGACCGCTGGCTCCTGTCCGAACTCCACGCACTCACCGACCAGGTGACGCAGGCCCTGGAGACCTACGACACCCAGCGCGCCGGCAAGCTCCTGTCGGCGTTCGTCGACGACCTGTCCAACTGGTACGTACGCCGGTCCCGGCGCCGCTTCTGGCAGGGCGACAAGGCCGCGCTGCGCACCCTGCACGAGGTCGTCGAGACGGTCACGAAGCTGATGGCCCCGCTGACCCCGTTCATCACCGAGCGGGTCTGGCAGGACCTGGTGGTGCCGGTGACCCCGGGCAGCCCCGAATCCGTCCACCTGACGTCCTGGCCCGAGGCGGACCTGTCCGCGATCGACCCGGAGCTGTCGAAGCAGATGGTGCTCGTACGGCGGCTCGTCGAGCTGGGCCGCGCCACGCGCGCGGAGTCGGGGGTGAAGACGCGTCAGCCGCTGTCCCGCGCGCTGGTCGCGGCGGCGGGCTTCGACACCCTCGACCGCGAACTGCACGCGCAGATCACGGAGGAGCTGAACGTCAGCTCCCTCGCGTCCCTCTCCGAGGTGGGCGGCTCGCTGGTCGACACCACCGCCAAGGCGAACTTCCGCGCCCTGGGCAAGCGGTTCGGCAAGCGCGTCCAGGACGTCGCGAAGGCCGTCGCGAACACCGACGCGGCAGCACTGTCCCTCGCCCTGCGCGCGGGCACGGCATCGGTGGAGGTCGACGGCGAGACGGTCACCCTCGCCCCGGACGAGGTCATCATCACGGAGACCCCGCGCGAGGGCTGGTCGGTGGCGTCCGACTCGGGTGCGACGGTCGCCCTCGACCTGGAGATCACGGAGGAGCTGCGTCAGGCGGGCCTCGCCCGTGACGCGATCCGGCTGATCCAGGAGGCCCGCAAGAACAGCGGCCTCGACGTGGCCGACCGCATCGCACTCCGCTGGACGTCCACGGACCCGGCGGTCACCGCGGCCCTGGCCGAGCACTCGGGCCTGATCGCCGACGAGGTCCTCGCCACGGACTTCGGTCAGGGTGAGACGGACGACACCTACGGGGACCCGTTCACGGACGAGGGCCTGTCACTGACGTTCCGCCTGCGCAAGGCGTAACGGCACGCACAGCACGTACGAAGGCCCGGTTCCGCCAGCCAACTTGGCGGAACCGGGCCTTCGGCATCACCGCACGAGAGGGAGCAACGCAAAAGGGCGGGGCCCCGGAAGAAAATCCGGGGCCCCGCCCTGAACGCCGACGACGCCTAAGGCGTACTAAAGGCCGTCAGTTGTCGTCCTCGTCGATCAGAAAGCCGCGCATCGGTGAGGGAGCCTGACCCATCGGAGACGGGCCCTGCGGCCGGACCGGAGCCATGGGCTGGGTCATGGCCGGGGACATCTGCTGCTGGCCGCCGTAGGACGGACCGGCCGGGCCGGGACCGCCCATACCCTGGCCACCCATGCCTTGGTTGCCCATGCCCTGGTTGCCGCCGCCGTACGACGGGGCACCGGCGCCGGCCGGAGCCATCGAGGGCGCCGGGGACGGCGGCAGGGAAGCCGCGGCCGGAGCACGCGGCGGGGCCAGCGAGTCGTCGGCCTGGGTCTCCAGCTGACGCAGCTGCGACTCCAGGTAGGACTTCAGGCGGGTGCGGTACTCGCGCTCGAAGCCGCGCAGATCCTCGACCTTGCGCTCCAGCGTGGCGCGGGCGGACTCCAGGGAGCCCATCGCGACGCGGTGCTTCTCCTGCGCATCCCGCTCAAGAGCGTCGGCCTTGGCGCGGGCGTCGCGCTCCAGGCCCTCGGCGCGGCTGCGGGCCTCGCCGACGATCTTGTTGGCCTCGGAACGGGCCTCGGCGATCGCCTGGTCGGCGGTCTGCTGGGCCAGCGAGAGAACACGCGCGGCACTGTCGCCGCCGGGACCCTGACCGGGGCCGCCCATCATCTGCGGGGGACCGCCCATCGGGCCGCCCATCTGCTGCATCTGACCCTGCATCTGCTGACCGGGCATCTGCTGCATCTGGCCGGGCATGCCGCCCTGGCCCATCTGACCCTGCATCGGGCCCTGACCCATGGGGCCCTGACCCATCTGACCCTGCATCGGGTTCTGGCCCATGGGGCCCTGACCCATCTGGCCGGGACCCTGCGGGCCACCCTGGCCCGGGGGCAACTGCGGCGCACCGCTGGGCAGCTGGGGCGGGCCGCCCATGGGGCCGCCCATCTGCTGCTGCGGCGGACCCGATATGCCGGCGGGCACCGGGCCGCCGGGGCCTCGCATGCCCTGCGGCATGCCTTGCTGGGGCATGCCCTGTTGCTGCATCCCCTGCTGCTGCATGCCCTGCTGCTGGTCCTGTTCCGGAGGCTTGCGCATGCCCTGCTGCTGGTTCTGGGCAGCGGCACGCGTGGCAGCGGCCAGCTTGGCGCGCAGGTCCTCGTTCTCGCGGAGCAGGCGGGTCAGTTCGGCTTCAACCTCATCGAGGAAGGCATCGACCTCGTCCTCGTCATAGCCTTCTCGGAGGCGGACGGTCGTGAACTGCTTGTTCCGCACATCCTCGGGGGTCAATGGCATCTCTTCACCTCAACGTAGTCGTCGGCATTCGGCAAGACCGTATCGTTCACACCAAAACCGCCCTGACGACGGTGATCAGGATGTACACGATGATCATCAGTACGAAGAAGGACAGGTCGAGTGCCACGCCCCCGAGACGCAACGGCGGGATGACCCGCCGCAGAAGCTTGAGCGGTGGATCAGTGACAGTGTAGGTGGCCTCCAGAATGACCACCATCGCCTTGCCGGGCTGCCATGAGCGGGCGAACTGGAAGACGTAGTCCATGACCAACCGGAAGATCAGCACGATGAGGAAGCACATCAGCGCGATGTAGAGAACCTGTCCAACCACGCTCATGATCCGCGCTTCCCTCTCCCCATGTTTCCGTGCTGCTGGTACCGCCGTTGGTACCGCTGTTGGTGCTGCCTTGTTGCCGCTGTTTCCGGTCGTGCGTCTCAGCTCTGGTTGAAGAACCCGCCCTCTGCGATGCGGGCCTTGTCCTCCGCCGTGACATCGACGTTAGCAGGCGACAACAGGAACACCTTCTGCGTCACCCGCTCGATGCTGCCGTGAAGACCAAACACCAAACCGGCCGCAAAGTCGACAAGTCGCTTCGCATCTGTGTCATCCATCTCAGTGAGATTCATGATCACAGGCGTGCCCTCACGGAAGTGTTCCCCGATGGTACGGGCCTCGTTGTAGGTCCGGGGGTGGAGCGTGGTGATCCGGTAAGGCTCTCGTTCCGACACGACCTTGGGCATGATCACCGGTGCGTTCTTCTCCATGCCTTGACGTTCTTGTGTGATGGACGCCACGGGCGCGATCCGCGCCGGACGCCCGGATTCCGCGCCCAGCGAAGCCGAATGCGCCACCGGATCACGCGGAGCGGACGGCTGCACCACTCGTACCGATTCGTCCCTTTGGGACTGATGCGGCTGGTGGGACTGGTGGGAACCGTGCGGCTGGTGCGAGGGCTCACGCCGCCGCAGGTCGCGCTCGGGTTCGGGGTCGAGTTCGGGCTCGAAGTCGTCATCGGGGTCGAATCCCCGGCCGTCGTACCCATCGTCCTCCACGAGGCCGAGGTAGACCGCCATCTTGCGCATCGCGCCGGCCATGCTCTGAGTCCTCCGCTCTGTGGTGGATCGACTGACGAATGCCAAGTGCCCGCGATCCACGAGGTCGTTATTACCGCCTCGCAGCGGTAATGACCATATTTTCTGCTGTGGTCCGACTTCCTGGCGACGTTACCCGAGCCTGGGACGGACTCCGAGTACCGCACTGCCGACGCGTACATGTGTCGCCCCGGCCGCCACGGCCTTTTCGAGGTCCGCACTCATCCCTGCGGACACCATGTTCGCAGCCGGATGCGTGCGGCGCATAGCAGTCGACAAATCCATCAGCCTCTCGAACGCCACAAGTTCACGTCCGGCGTACGGTCCGGTCAGCGGTGCGACGGTCATCAGCCCCTCCAGCCTGAGCCCCTCGGCCCCGGCCACCATGTCGGCCAACTCCCCGATTCCGCCCGGCCCGACGCCTCCGCGCTCCCCGCGCGCGCTCTCCTCCGCGTCCAGCGCGACCTGGATCAGACAGCCCACCTCGCGCCCGGCCCGTACGGCCTCCCTGGACAGTCCGGAGACCAGCCGGTCACGGTCGACGGACTGCAC
The DNA here is from genome assembly GCF_010548275.1 of Streptomyces sp. SID12488. GTDB lineage: Bacteria > Actinomycetota > Actinomycetes > Streptomycetales > Streptomycetaceae > Streptomyces. The sequence continues at coordinate 80,997 of NZ_JAAGLT010000018.1, read as the reverse complement.
GACACCGGCGTAACCGACCACGGAACGCACCTTGTTGGTCTGCAACTGGCCCACGAAATGCCAGGTGAGCGAAAGATCCGCGCACGCCTCGGCCTTCGGTGCCGCGTCCTGGTCGCGATTCTCGGCCACGTGGCGCACACCGAGCTCCCACAGAATCCGCACATCGCTCACGGGGTAGGTCTTGGTGACGACGATCAGCGTCACCTCCTCGCGCTTGCGGCCCGCCGCCGAGCAGGCCGTCGCGATACGCTCCTCGACTGCCGCCAGATTTGCGGTGAGTTCGCCCTTACGGTCCGTCATGTCCTATCAGTCCAGCCAGACATAGCCTGCGAGCCGCCCGGTGGTCCGGTCGCGGCGGTACGAGAAGTGGTCGGCGGACTCCAGGGTGCACACCGGCGACTGCTGCCGGTCACGCACCCCGAGCCGCTCCAGCTGGGCGTGCACTCCCGCGACCACGTCGACCGCCGGGGTGCCCCAGCCGGTCTCGGCGTACGCGGCGGGTTCGACGGCGGCGACGTCGGCGCGCATCTCCTCCGGTACTTCGTAGCACCGGCCGCAGACCGCGGGGCCGGTGCGGGCGACGATCCGGGCGGGGTCGGCGCCGAGGGATTCCATGGCGTCCACCGCGGCGGGGACGATCCCGGCGACCATACCCGGCCGGCCCGCGTGGGCAGCGGCGACCACCCCGGCGACCGGGTCGGCCAGCAGGACCGGGACACAGTCGGCGGTGAGGACGGCGAGGGCGAGACCGCGGGTCGCGGTGACCAGGCCGTCGACGGGCGGGGCGTCCTGGGTGGTCCACGGCCCGTCGACCTCGGCGACGTCGTTGCCGTGCACCTGGTTCATCCAGACCACCCGTTCCGGGTCGAGACCCAGGGACTTGGCGGCCAGTTCACGATTCGTGCGGACGGCTTCGGGGTCGTCGCCGACCGCTCCGCCGAGGTTGAGCTCCTCGTACGGAACGGCGCTCACCCCGCCCCACCGGTCGGTGAAGGCGAAGTGCGCGCCGCTCACGTCGCTCGTTCCGGAGCGTTGTCCTATCACTTCAGGAAGTCCGGTACGTCCAGCTCCTCCGCCGTGCTGTCCGAGTAGGACCGGGACGGCGGAACCGGCGGGGAGACCTGGATCTCGTTGACCGGCTCCGGGGCGGGCGCCGGGGCTTCCCTCGGCGTGACACTGCCGAGCGACCCGAAGGACGGACGGCTCTCGGCCCGTACCGGCGTGGGTTCGTCACGCTTGGCGCCGGCCGAGCCGAGGATGTTGTCGCGCTTCGGCGGAGGCTGGCCCCCGTCGAAGCCGGCCGCAATGACCGTGACCCGGACCTCGTCACCGAGCGCGTCGTCGATGACCGCGCCGAAGATGATGTTGGCCTCGGGGTGCGCGGCCTCGCTGACCAGTTGGGCGGCCTCGTTGATCTCGAACAGACCGAGGTCGGAGCCGCCGGAGATGGAGAGCAGGACGCCCCGGGCGCCGTCGATGGAGGCCTCGAGGAGGGGCGAGGAGATCGCCATCTCCGCCGCCGCCACCGCGCGGTCGTCACCACGGGCCGAACCGATGCCCATGAGAGCCGAACCGGCCTCGGACATCACGGACTTGACGTCCGCGAAGTCGAGGTTGATCAGACCGGGGGTGGTGATCAGATCGGTGATGCCCTGAACGCCGGAGAGCAGGACCTGGTCCGCCGACTTGAAGGCGTCGAGGACCGAGACCTGGCGGTCCGAGATGGACAGCAGCCGGTCGTTGGGGATGACGATGAGGGTGTCGACCTCTTCGCGGAGTTCCGCGATGCCGTCCTCGGCCTGGTTAGCGCGGCGCCGCCCTTCGAAGGTGAAGGGGCGGGTGACCACGCCGATGGTGAGGGCGCCGAGGTTGCGGGCGATGTTGGCCACGACGGGCGCGCCGCCGGTGCCGGTACCACCACCCTCGCCGGCCGTCACGAAGACCATGTCGGCCCCCTTGAGGACCTCCTCGATCTCCTCGCGGTGGTCCTCTGCCGCCTTGCGGCCGACGGCCGGGTTGGCGCCGGCGCCGAGTCCGCGGGTGAGTTCGCGGCCGACGTCGAGCTTGACGTCGGCGTCGCTCATCAACAGCGCCTGAGCATCGGTGTTGATGGCGATGAACTCGACGCCCTTCAGACCGACCTCGATCATCCGGTTGATGGCATTGACACCACCGCCGCCGACACCGATGACTTTGATGACTGCGAGGTAGTTCTGCGGTGCTGCCACGTCGAAGGCCTCTCGCCTCGAGTTACGTGTCGCCGTTCGCGATTGCGGCGAACGGACAACTCATGCCGAAGTGGGACGGTCCGAACGCCGACCCGAACCCTAACGTTGAAGTTTAGGGTTACCAGTGTGTCTGTTCCTTGGACTCTTCCGAACAGGACACTAAGTCGACAAGTGGCGCACGTTCAACGAACACGCCGAACCTCCCGTTTTTCTTTTCACCCTATGTGATCAGCCATAGCGATGCCCAACCAGGGTGGTGGCCTGCACGGACAGGCGTCAACTCCCTGATGACGCAGGGGCGGTGGGGACACTCACGTCGAAGTGCCGCGCACCCGGAGCCGCTTTCATGAGGGCGGTGAGCGCACGGGCTTTCGCGCCGCCCTTCTCACTGCTCCCCCACTCGACGGTCCGGCCGTCGCCCAACTCCAGCGAGACGGAGTCGTACGAGCGCACCTCGACGGTCCGGACGGCGCGCGCGACGGCACCCGGCAGTTCACCTGCCACCCGCACCGCCTCGCGCACCAGCCGGTCACTGCCGAAGCGGCGCAGACTGGCGGTCTGCGAACCGGTCCGGGACAGCGTCAATTCCAATACGGGTACACCTTTGGGCGCATCTGAAACCGTCGCGAATCGCACGCCTTTCGCGTCCACTTCGACATACTTGCCCCCATTCCCGGTGCTTTCGACAATCAGGACAGGGGTACGTTCGACCACTTTCAGCCCGATTCCGTGCGGCCAGGATCGAGTGACCTCAACCGAGTCAATTCGGGGCAATTTCCGGAGCAGTCGGGACTCGATCGCGTCGGTGCCGACGGAAACGAGCGGTTCCCCGACCGGCACGTCGGCGGCCTCCCGCACCTGTGCCTGCGTCAGAACACCGGTCCCCGACACCGACACGCGCTCCACCCGCGTCCACCGGGAGCCGTAGAGGACCCAGAGGGCGCCCCCGCCGAGGACGAGCAGGGCGAGGGCCAGGAGGACGACCGTACGCAGCCTGCGCGGCCCCAGGCGGCCGAGGAGGCCCGGCCGACGGGGCGGGCCGGAGGTGTCCTGCTGCCGTTCGCCGCGTTCCGCGGTCGTCGCTCCTCCGGCCACGCCCTTTCCTGCCTTCCTTCGTCGCCTAGCGGTGGCGCGAGGCGATCGCCTCGTACACCATGCCGACGAGCAGCTCGTCGGCGTCCCGGCGGCCGAACTCGCTGGCGGCGCGGGACATCTCGTACAGCCGGTGCGGGTCCGCGAGGACGGGCAGGACGTTCTGCTGCACCCATTGGGGCGTCAGTTCCGCGTCGTCGACCAGGAGTCCGCCGCCGGCCTTGACCAGCGGCTGGGCGTTCAGCCGCTGTTCGCCGTTGCCGATGGGCAGCGGTACGTAGGCGGCCGGGAGTCCGACGGCGGAGAGTTCGGCGACGGTCATCGCGCCCGCGCGGCAGAGCATCATGTCGGCCGCGGCGTACGCGAGGTCCATCCGGTCCACGTACGGTACCGGGATGTAGGGGGGCATCCCCGGCATCTGGTGTACCTGCGGCAGTTCGTTCTTCGGGCCGACCGCGTGCAGCACCTGGATACCGGCCTGCTGGAGGTACGGCGCGACCCGCTCGATCACCTCGTTCAGGTGCCGGGCGCCCTGCGAACCGCCGGAGACCAGCAGCGTCGGCAGGCTCGGGTCGAGCCCGAACGCGGCCCGCGCCTCGGGGCGTACGGCGGCCCGGTCGAGGGTGGCGATGGAACGGCGCAGCGGGATGCCGATGTAGCGGGCACCGCGGAGCTTGCTGTCCGGGGTGGAGACGGCGACCTGGGCGGCGTACCGCGAGCCGATCTTGTTGGCGAGGCCGGGACGGGCGTTGGCCTCGTGGACGACGATCGGCACACCCAGGCGCTTGGCGGCGAGGTAGCCGGGCAGGGCCACATAGCCGCCGAAACCGACAACCGCGTCGGCCTTGGTGCGTTCCAGGATCTGCTCGGCGGCCTTGATCGTGCCGCGCAGCCGTCCGGGGACGGTGATCAGTTCGGGGGTGGGCTTGCGCGGCAGGGGGACCGCTGGGATCAGCGCCAGGTCATAGCCCCGTTCGGGGACGAGCCGGGTCTCCAGACCGCGTTCCGTGCCCAGGGCCGTGATCCCCACTGTGGGATCAGCCCTGCGCAGGGCGTCCGCGAGGGCGAGCGCGGGCTCGATGTGACCGGCGGTCCCCCCACCGGCGAGTACGACATGCACCGAAATTCACCGCTCTCCGGACGAACGCGCCGCCGAGGCACGCCGTCTCATCGTTTTCCATCTCCGGGGGCTCCGATCGGACACCGGGCCCCCGGCTCCCCGCTTTCTACCAAAGCGAGGTTGCCGCAACGAAAGCGCCGCCCGCGCCCCCGGTTCGTCACGGGCGAAGGCGATCAGCAGTCCGACGGCGAACATGGTCGGCAGCAGGGCGGAGCCCCCGTAGGAGAACAGCGGGAGCGGGACACCGGCGATCGGCAGCAGGCCGAGCACCGCACCGATGTTGATCACTGCCTGAGCGGTGATCCAGGTGGTCACACCTCCCGCGGCGTACCTCACGAAGGGGTCCTCCGTGCGTCCGGCCACGCGGATACCCGCATAGCCTAGGGCCGCGAAGAGGGCGAGTACCGACAGCGTCCCCGCCAGGCCCAGTTCCTCCCCGGTGACGGCAAAGATGAAGTCGGTGTGCGCTTCGGGCAGTTGCCCCCATTTTTCCACACTCGCGCCGAGGCCCGAACCGAACAGGCCACCGGAGGCGAGCGCGTAGATGCCGTGCACGGCCTGCCAGCAGGAGTTGGCCCCGGTGCCGGGCTCGGTGGCGCCGATGCACTGGAAGCGGGCCATGCGGTTGGGGCTGGTCTTGATGAGGACCAGGCCGATGAACGCTGCGACGGACAGCACGCCCACGAACAGTCGCGTGGGCGCCCCGGCCAGCCACAGCAGCCCGAACAGGATGGCGGTGAGGATGATCGCCGTCCCCATGTCGCCGCCGAGCATGATCAGGCCGAGCAGCATGAATGTCACCGGGACCAGCGGCACCAGCATGTGCTTCCACTGCGTGAGCAGCCGCTTGTCCTCCTTGCGCGCGATCAGGTCGGCGCCCCACAGCACCAGGGCGAGCTTGCCGAACTCGCTCGGCTGGATCTGGAAGGAGCCGCCCAGCGAGATCCAGTTCTGGTTGCCGTTGATCGCCAGCCCTATCCCGGGTACCTGCACGAGAACCATCAGGAAGACGGAGCCGGCGAGGATCGGGTAGGCGAGCGCCCGGTGCAGCTTCACGGGCATGCGCGAGGCCGCGAACAGCAGCACGCCGCCGATGGAGGCCGCGAGGAACTGCTTGCGGAAGAAGAAGGACCCGGGCAGCGACAGCTGGAGCGCCTTGATCTGGGAGGCCGAGTAGACCATCACCAGCCCGAGCACCGTGATCAGCAGGGAGCCGCCGAGGATCACGTAGTACGCGGTCAGCGGCCGGTCCCAGGCCCGCTGCAGGCGCCCGTGAAGGCGGCGTACGGGGTTGTCACGGGGCGGCCGGGGAGCGGCGGGCCGCCGAACCCGCACGCGTCCCTGAACGGGCGCCTGCCCGGTACGACTACTGACCATCAGAGCCTCCCCGCGCCCCAGAGTGGCGCGGGGCTGTTTCCGATCTGCGGCTCCGCCGCGGGGCGCGACCAGCCCCCACGGGCCCGCAGCGAACGACCCACCGACAGTTCCCGAGCCACATCCCAGTCACGCGTCCCTCCAGGCACCGCGGCCGAAGACCGACCGTCAGGTCCCCGCAGCGAGTTCGCGAACGGCCTGCGCGAACGCGTCACCGCGCTTGTTGTAGTTGGCGAACATGTCCATGGAGGCACAGGCCGGTGCCAGCAGCACCGTGTCGCCCGCCTCGGCGAGCCGCCGGGCCTCCTGAACAGCCGCGAGCATCGCCCCAGTGTCGGTCCGGTCGAGGTCGACGACGGGTACTTCCGGGGCGTGTCGCGCCAGGGCTTCGCCGATCTGCGCACGGTCGGCGCCGATCAGCACCACCCCACGAAGTCGCTTTGCCGACTTGGCGACCAGTTCGTCGAAGGTCGCGCCCTTGGCGAGCCCGCCGGCGATCCACACGATCGACTCGTACGCCGCCAAGGAGGCCTCGGCCGCGTGGGTGTTGGTCGCCTTGGAGTCGTCGACGTAGGCGACCCCGTCCACGTCGGCCACGTGCGCGATGCGGTGCGCGTCCGGGGTGAAGGCCCGAAGGCCGTCCCGGACCGCCTTCGCGGGCACCCCGTAGGCGCGTGCGAGGGCAGCCGCGGCAAGGGCGTTGGCGATGTTGTGCGGGGCCGGCGGGTTGACGTCCGCCACCTCCGCCAGTTCCTGGGCGTTCCGCTGCCGGTTCTCGACAAAGGCGCGGTCGACCAGGATGCCGTCCACGACGCCGAGTTGGGACGGTCCGGGCGCGCCGAGCGTGAACCCGACGGCCCGGCAGCCCTCCTCGACGTCCGCCTCGCGCACCAGGTCCTCGGTGGACGGTTTGTCGGTGGCATCCACGTTGTAGACACAGGCGACCCGATTGCCCTCGTAGATCCGGCCCTTGTCGGCGGCGTACGCCTCCATGGAGCCGTGCCAGTCGAGGTGGTCGGGGGCGAGGTTGAGGACGGCGGCGGAGTGGACGCGCAGGGAGGGCGCCCAGTGCAGCTGGTAGCTGGAGAGTTCGACGGCGAGTACATCGAGATCGCTGTAGGTGCCCTCGCCGAGGACCACGTCGATGATCGGCGTGCCGATGTTGCCGACGGCGGCCGTACGCAGGCCTGCCGCCCGCAGGATCGAGGCGAGCATCTGGGTGGTGGTCGTCTTGCCGTTGGTACCGGTGATCGCCAGCCAGGGCGCGGCATCCGGGCCGCGCAGCCGCCAGGCGATCTCCACGTCACCGACGACGTCCACACCCGCCTCGGCCGCAGCCGCGAAGAGCGGTGAACTCGGCTTCCAGCCGGGCGAGGTGACGACGAGTCCGGTGCCCTCGGGCAGCGTCTCCGCGTCCCCGAGGCGTACCTCGATGCCCTCCAGGGCCGCCGCGCGTTCCCGGTGGGCCTCGGAGTCCCCGCCGTCCACGACGGTGACCAGGGCACCGAGGGCGGTCAGGGCGCGGGCGGCGCTGATGCCGCTCACCCCGAGACCGGCGACGGTGATCCGCATTCCGTCCCAGTCGCCGCCCTGACCGGATGTCACTTCTCGGCCGCCCATCCCGCGTAGAAGATGCCCAGTCCGACGATCACGCAGATGCCCTGGATGATCCAGAAGCGGACCACGACCAGGACTTCGGACCAGCCCTTGAGCTCGAAGTGGTGCTGGAGCGGCGCCATCCGGAACACGCGCTTGCCGGTCATCTTGAACGAGCCGACCTGGATGACCACCGACATGGTGATCAGGACGAACAGGCCGCCGAGGAGCGCCAGCAGCAGTTCCGTACGGGAGCAGATCGCGAGGCCGGCGAGCGCGCCGCCCAGGGCCAGTGAACCGGTGTCGCCCATGAAGATCTTGGCGGGCGACGTGTTCCACCACAGGAAGCCGAGGCAGGAGCCCATCAGCGCCGAGGCGACCACGGCGAGGTCCAGTGGATCTCGTACCTCGTAGCAGGCCGACGGGTTGGTCAGGGTCATCGCGTTGGCGCAGGCCTCCTGGAACTGCCAGACGCCGATGAACGTGTACGCGCCGAAGACGAGGACGGAGGCGCCGGTGGCGAGGCCGTCCAGACCGTCCGTCAGGTTCACGCCGTTCGACATGGCAAGGATCATGAACAGCGCCCAGACGACGAACAGCACCGGGCCGATCGTCCAGCCGAAGTCCTGCACGAAGGAGAGCTTCGTGGAGGCCGGCGTGTTGCCGAGGTTGTCCTTGAACTGGAGCGAGAGCACCGCGAAGGCGATACCGACGGTCAGCTGGCCGGCCATCTTCGCCTTGGCCCGCAGACCGAGCGAGCGCCGCTTGACGATCTTGATGTAGTCGTCCAGGAAGCCGACGAGGCCCATGCCGCCCATCAGACCGAGCACGAGCAGCCCGGAGAAGGTCGGCGGCTTGCCGGTGATCACCTTGGACAGGAAGTACGCGGCGAACGTCGCCATGATGAAGGCGATACCGCCCATGGTCGGCGTACCGCGCTTGGCATGGTGCTCGCGCGGGCCGTCGTCACGGATGTACTGGCCGTAGCCCTTCCGTGCCAGCAGTTTGATCAGCAGCGGGGTGCCGATCAGCGTCAGGAAGAGACCGATGACTCCCGAGAACAGGATCTGGTTCATCATCGGACGGCAACCTCACCCTCGGCGCCGGGCAGCAGCGCCTGCGCCACCCGTTCGAGCCCGACCGACCGGGACGCCTTCACGAGCACGACATCCCCCGGGCGCAGCTCGCTGCGCAACAGGTCGACAGCCGCCTGTGCGTCGGACACGTGCACCGACTCCTCACCCCACGAACCCTCGTTATATGCGCCCAGTTGGAGCCAGGACGCTTCCCTGCCCCCGACCGCGACGAGCTTGCCGACATTGAGCCGGACGGCCAGCCGTCCGACCGCGTCGTGCTCGGCGAGCGCCTCGTCCCCGAGCTCGGCCATCTTGCCGAGCACCGCCCACGTACGGCGTCCCCTGCCCATGGCCGCGAGCGCGCGCAAAGCCGCTCGCATGGACTCGGGGTTCGCGTTGTAGGCGTCGTTGACGATCGTCACGCCGTCCGGGCGCTCGGTGACCTCCATCCGCCAGCGGGAGAGGGAGCCCGCCTCGGAGAGCGCGGTGGCGATCTCGTCTGCGGACATGCCCAGCTCATGGGCGACGGCGGCGGCGGCGAGCGCGTTCGACACGTGATGCTCACCGTACAGGCGCATGGTCACGTCGCTTGCACCGGAGGGTGTGTGGAGCCTGAAGGCAGGCTGTCCCCTGTCCGTGAGTCGTACGTTCTCGGCGCGTACGTCCGCTTCGCCGGACTCGCCGAAGAAGATCACCTTCGCCTTTGTTCGAGTCGCCATGGCCCGTACGAGGGGATCGTCGGCATTGAGGATCGCGGTGCCGCCGTCGGCCTCGGAGGGCAGCGCCTCGACGAGTTCGCCCTTCGCCTGTGCGATCTGTTCGCGTCCGCCGAACTCGCCGATGTGGGCGGTGCCGACGTTGATGACGAGGCCGATCCGCGGGGGCGTCAGTTCCGTCAGATAGCGGATGTGACCGATGCCGCGGGCGCCCATCTCCAGGACCAGGAACCTGGTCTCCTCGGTGGCGCTCAGCGCGGTCAGCGGCAGCCCGATCTCGTTGTTGAGCGAGCCGGGCGTGAAGACCGTCGGTGCCTTGTGCCGGAGCACCTGGGCGATCAGGTCCTTGGTGCTGGTCTTGCCCGCGGAGCCGGTGAGGGCCACGAGGGTCGCGCCGAGCCTCTGGACCACGTGCCGCGCGAGGGCGCCCAGCGCCCGTTGTACGTCGTCCACGACGACCGCGGGCACACCGACCGGCCGGGAGGCCAGTACGGCGACCGCGCCCGCCTCGACGACCGCGGCGGCGAAGTCGTGGCCGTCGACGTGCTCGCCGGCGAAGGCGACGAAGAGGCTGCCGGGCTCCACCTCACGGGAGTCCCTGACGACCTGTCCGGTGACCTGGACCGACGGATCCGGTATGTCGTAAGTCTGCCCGCCGACGACAGCTGCGATCTCGGCGAGGGAGAGGGCGATCACAAGTTCATCCCTGGGTCTTCTGGATAGCTTCGCGAAGCACCTGGCGGTCGTCGAACGGACGGACCACCCCGGCGATGTCCTGGCCCTGCTCGTGGCCCTTGCCCGCGACCAGCACGGTGTCCCCGGGCCGCGCGCGGGCCACGGCGGCGGTGATGGCCGCGGCCCGGTCCTCGAACACCTGGACCTCGCCGCGCTCGTGGGCCGGCACAGAGGCCGCGCCTTCGAGCATGGCCGCGAGGATCGCGAGGGGGTCCTCGGAGCGGGGGTTGTCGGAGGTCAGTACGGCGGTGTCGGCGAGCCGGGCCACGGCGGCGCCCATGGGCGCGCGCTTGGTCGTGTCCCGGTCCCCGCCGCAGCCGAGCACCACGTGCAGGCTGCCCTCGGTGACCTTGCGCAGCGCGCGCAGCACCGATTCGACGGCGTCCGTCTTGTGCGCGTAGTCGACGACCGCGAGATACGGCTGGCCCACGTCCACCCGCTCCAGGCGCCCCGGCACTCCCGGTACGGCGGCGATGCCGTCGGCGGCGGCCTGCGGGGCGAATCCGGCCTCGGCGAGGGCGACGATCGCGGCGAGGGTGTTGGCGACGTTGAAGGTGCCCGCGAGCGGCGACCTGGCGCTGATCCGCTGGTCCTTGGGGCCGGCCGCCGTGAACGTCGAGTCCATCGGGCCGACCTGGACGTTCTCGGCGCGCCAGTCGGCGTCCGGGTGGCCCTCGGCGGAGAAGGTGATGACCGGGACGGTGGCCTCCCTGGCGAGCCGCCGGCCGTAGGCGTCGTCGTGGTTGACGACCCCGAGTTTGCTGCGTTCGGGAGTGAACAGCCGCGCCTTGGCCTGGAAGTAGTCCTCCATGCCGGAGTGGAACTCCATGTGTTCCGGGCTGAGGTTGGTGAACACGGCGATGTCGAAGACGCAGCCGTCGACCCGGCCGAGGATCAGCGCATGGCTGGAGACCTCCATGGCGACCGCCTCGACCCCGCGCTCGCGCATCACCGCGAACAGGGCCTGGAGGTCGGTGGCCTCGGGCGTGGTGCGTTCGGACTTGATGCGCTCGTCGCCGATGCGCGTCTCGACCGTGCCGATCAGCCCGGTGGCCCGCTCCGTCCGGAGGCCGCCCTCGACGAGGTACGCGGTGGTGGTCTTGCCGGAGGTGCCGGTGATCCCGATCTGGAGCAGATCGCGCCCCGGACGGCCGTAGATCGTGGCCGCCAGTTCGCCCATCCGCGCGCGCGGGTCGTCGGCCACCAGCACCGGAAGCCCGGTGGCGGCGGCTCGTTCGGCGCCGGTGGGGTCGGTCAGCACGGCGGCCGCGCCGAGTCCCGCGGCCTGGGTCACGAAGTCGGCGCCGTGCAGCCGGGCCCCCGGGAGGGCGGCGTACAGGTCGCCGGGACGGACGGCGCGCGAGTCGTGGGTGATGCCCGTGACCGCGACGATCACGTCCTGCGCGGTGTCCTGCGGGGCCGGGGGCTGTGGGGCACCCAGCTGGCCGACCAGTTCCGCGAGGGGTGTGGCGGAGACGTGAACCGGCCTCGGCGGTCCCGGATATGTCACAGGAACGCCCTTCTGGGTGGATTGGTACTGATCGGCGTCTGGCACGGCGGTGAGCGTACCGGGCGCACCCCCGGACGGGCGAAGTGAGGGCACGGCCGGGGCGTGCGCCGGGGCGCTGCGCCCCGGGTCGGGAGAGTCGGGAGAGATCGTGTTCACGAGCTGATTCCTGGCTGGTTTCCGTGCTGGTCAGGGCGTGAAGGACACGGGGAGATTCGCGGCCTTGGCCCCGGTGGGCGGCACCTGAAGGGTCTTCAGGGCGAACTCCATGACCTCCTTGTAGATGGGGCCACAGATCTGACCTCCGAAGTAACTGCCCTTGGTGGCGTTCTGGATGGCGCAGTAGACGGTGATGCGGGGGCTGTCCGCGGGCGCGAACCCGGCGAACGACGAGGTGTATCCGTGGTAACGGCCGGTGGCCGGATCCACACGGTTGGCGGTACCCGTCTTGCCCGCCACCCGGTAGCCGGGAATACGCGCCTTGGCGCCGGTGCCCTCCTCGTCGTCCACGACGGACTCCAGCATCCTGGCGAGGGTCTTCGCCGTCTTCTCACTGACGACCCGGGTCCTCTTCGGTTCGGCGACGGGCGTGAACCGGCCGTCGGCGCCCTTGGTGCCCCGGATCACGGTGGGCTCCACGCGGACGCCGCCGTTGGCGATCGTCGAGTAGACGGAGGCCGCCTGCAGCGCGTTGAGGGACACACCCTGGCCGAAGGGGATCGTGAACTGCTGGGAGGTCGACCACTGGTCGGGCGGCGCGAGGATGCCCTTGGTCTCGCCGGGGAAGTCGAGCCCGGTGTAGCTGCCGAGGCCGAACTTGCGCAGGTAGGAGTAGAGGACCTGGTTGGACTGCGCCTGTGTCTTGCCGAGTTGGCCGGTGGCCAGGATGGTGCCGATGTTGCTGGACTTGGCGAGCACGCCGTTGAGGGTGAGGTACCAGGTCGGGTGGTCGATGTCGTCCTTGAAGAGCCGGTCGCCCCGGTGCAGCCGGTTGGGCACGACAACATGCGTCGCGGGCGTGGCGACGTTCTCCTCGAGTACGGCGGCCATCGACATGACCTTGGCGGTGGAGCCGGGCTCGTAGGCGTCCTGGAGGGACGCGTTGCCCAGTGCGTCCGGGTTCGCCCTGGTGAGGTCGTTGGGGTCGAAGCCGGGCGAGTTGGCCATGGCCAGGATCTGGCCGGTCCGGGTGTCCTGCACTATCACGTACCCGCGGTCCGCCTTCGACTTCTTCACCTGCTCGGTGATGGCGTTCTGCGCGGCCCACTGGATGTCGCGGTCGATGGTCAGTTCGACGTCGGAACCGGGCACCGCGGGCGTCTCGGTGGAGTCGGCGGTGGGCACCTGCCGTCCTCCTGACTGTGCGTACCGGATCTCGCCGTCCTGTCCGGCCAGTTCGCCGTTCAGCTGCTGTTCGAGGCCGCCGCCGCCCTTGCCGTCGGCGCTGACCCAGCCCAGCAGTCCGGCGGCGAGTCCGCCGTTCGGATAGACACGCTTGCTCGCGGGCACGGCCAGCACACCGGCGAGGACGTTGACGGTGTCCGGGTCGGTTCCGGACTTGGTGGCCAGGGTGGACTTCAGGTCCTTGATCTGCGTCCACACCTGAGGGGTCTGACGGTGCGCGAGCAGCGTGTAGCGCGTGTCCGGCGCCTTCAGCTTCTCGGCGATGCCGGCCGCGTCCTGCCCGAGGATCGGCGCGAGGAGAGCGGCGGCCTGCTCGGGGGCGTCGCCCAGCTTCGTGCTCTTCGGCGTGAACATCGACGGGTCGGCGGTGATGTCGTACGCGTCCACGCTGGTCGCCAGTTCGACGCCGTCACGGTCGGTGATCTCGCCGCGTTCGGCGGCCAGGGTGCGGCCGACGTACCGGTTCTGCTCGGCCTTGGCGGCGTACTCGCTCGCGTCGACGGCCTGCACCTGGAGCAGCCGTACGACGAAGGCGATCATCACCAGGGCCAGCGTGAGGCTGATCATGCGCAGCCGGGGCCGGGGGCTGCCGAGCCGGATGACCTTGGGCCCGGCGGGACGGCGAGGGGTGGGGCGGCGGGCGGGGCGGGCGCCGGGGCCCGGACGCCGGGCGGGGCCGGGGCGGCCGGACCTGGCCGGGGCGGGCACGCGACGGCGCGGAGGTTCCCTGTCGGACACTTCCGTCACCTGCCGGGGGTCGTGGAGGGGAGGGTGGGGGTGGGGGTGGGGGTGCGACTGGGAGTGACCGCAGGGGCCTGCTCCGCCGACGCCGGGGCGGAGGGGACCGGTGTGAGCGTCGCCTCAGGGGTGACAGTGGGCGTCGGTGTGGAAGTGGGGGTGGCAGCGGGCGCGGGCGCCGGCTCGGGGACGTTCACCTCTGGCGGTACCACCGCCGGGATCCGCAGCAACGCCGGTTCCGCGGCGCCGGGGACACCCCTGACGGTGCCGTCGGGGCCCAGGAAGGCCGGGTCGCCGCCGGGCACCATGCCGAGTTCCCTGGCCCGGCGCTGGAGGGCGTCGGGCGCGGCGTAGGCGTCCACGTCCCGCTGGAGCGCCTGTTCCTCGTCGGTGAGGCTCTTGGTGTCCTTCTGGAGGTCGTCGAGACGGAACCCTCCTTCGCTGAGCGCGGAGTTCAGCACGAGGAGCCCGATGAGGCCGCCGCCCAGCAGGAAGACGACGAGCAGGACAAAGGGGGCACGGGCGGGCTGCCCCGGTCCCGTGGGGAAGAGCCGGGCCAGCCGGGCGGCCCGGCCCTTGAGTTCGGGATTCCTACTCACCCGCGGTTCCCTCCGTACAGCTCACTCGGCGTCCTCCCTGATGCGCTGGGCCCCGCGCAGTCGCGCCGGGGCGGCTCGCCGGTTCTCGGCGATCTCTTCCTCGGTGGGAAGTTCGGCACCACGGGTGAGCAGCTTGAGCCGCGGCTGGTAACGCTCGGGCACGACCGGCAGTCCGGGGGGCGCGGTGTTGGCCGCGCCGGCCGCGAACACCTGCTTGACCAGCCGGTCCTCAAGCGAGTGGTACGACAGGACGGCGATCCGGCCGCCGACGGCGAGGGCCTTCACCGCGGCCGGGATCGCCCGTTCCAGAACGGTCAGTTCACCGTTGACCTCGATGCGCAGCGCCTGGAAGGTCCGCTTGGCGGGGTTGCCGCCGGTTCGCTTGGCGGCCTGCGGCAACGAGTCGCGGATAAGTTCGACCAGCCGGGCGCTGTTCGTGAACGGCTCCTTGTCGCGCTCGCGCACGACCGCGGAGACGATCCGCTTGGCCTGCTTCTCCTCGCCGTACGCCCGGAGGATCCGGACGAGTTCGCCCGGCGGGTAGGTGTTGAGGACCTCGGCGGCGCCGATGCCGGTCGTCTGGTCCATGCGCATGTCGAGCGGCGCGTCCTGGGCGTAGGCGAACCCCCGGTCGGCCTCGTCGAGTTGCATGGAGGAGACACCGAGGTCGAAGAGGACACCGTCGACCCTCGACAGGCCCAGCCGGTCGAGTACGTCGGGCAGTTCGTCGTACACCGCGTGCACCAGGTCGGCCCGCTCACCGAAGGGGGCGAGCCGCTCCCCGGAGAGGCGCAGTGCCTCCTTGTCGCGGTCGAGGGCGACCAGCCGGGCCTCGGGGAAACGGGCGAGCAACGCCTCGCTGTGGCCGCCGAGACCGAGGGTGCAGTCGACGACGACGGCTCCGGGCCGCTCCAGTGCGGGGGCCAACAGGTCCAGGCACCGCTGGAGCATCACCGGGACATGTCGACTCTGGCTCAAGGGGCCCTCTCAGGTCCGGCACGGCCGACACGCACCGCCGGGTCCCCGCCCGCTCGGAGAAGGGGAGGCCCGCCGGCGCCGGAAGCGTCAGCCGACCGGGAGCGGGAGGAGGCCGAGCCGTACGTACGCGCCGCGCACGCGGGGGATGTCAATCCAGCAGGGAGTCTCGGCTCCCGCTTCGCGTCACTTTAGTCCACGGTGTCACGCGGTCAATCAACCGGCCTGCGCGTCGTGCACCTTGGCCCGGCAAGCCGCAAATCACGCATAATCACTCGTACGGGTACACTCGCACCACCCGTGTGGGTTACCTCACAACAACACTCATTGATGTTCTTTGTCCCCTCTCACAGCAGGCCCGCGACGGGCGTGACCAGTACCGTCATGCTTATGACGACTTCCGCATCAGTTCCCACCGGACCCGAAGGCGCCATAACCACCGACGGCACCGTCATCGACCGTCTCGTGGAGGCCAACGGGGAGTACGCCGCCGCTTTCACCGACCCGGGGATGGACGCCCGCCCCGTACTCCAGGTGGCGGTCGTGGCCTGCATGGACGCCCGCCTCGATCTGCATGCCGCGCTCGGTCTGGAGCTCGGCGACTGCCACACCATCCGCAATGCGGGCGGTGCCGTCACCGACGACGTGATCCGCTCCCTGACCATCAGCCAGCGGGCGCTCGGCACGCGCAGCGTCATACTCATCCACCACACCGGCTGCGGCCTGGAGTCCCTCACGGAGGACTTCCGGCAGGAGCTGGAGGCCGAGGTCGGCCAGCGCCCCGCCTGGTCCGTGGAGGCCTTCCGGGACGTCGACCAGGACGTACGCCAGTCGATGCAGCGCGTGCGCACCAACCCGTTCCTGTTGCACACCGACGACGTCCGCGGCTTCGTCTTCGACGTGAAGTCGGGCCTGCTGCGCGAGATCGATCCCGCTTAACCGAACCGGACCGCGCATCCGTACGTATGTCTCTACGAAATTTACCCTTCACTTCAGCGCCGAAAAGGCCTGAAAATCAGACATACCCCTGCCAGTTATCCACAGGCGAGTGACACGAACCGGTAACGGCAACAAGAATGCGGGTGTGACGTCACGCGGGGCTTTCCCCGCGTGGTGTCCGTGTTTCGGGGTGGGCCGGTCCTCATCGCAGAGCGTCGGCCCGGAGAAAGAACGGGCCTAGGAGGGCCGTGTGACGACCTATGACGATCGAGCTAGCCTCACTGATCTGACCGCCACCGCGGAGCGAGTCCGCAGTTCGGTGGAGGGAGTGATCGAGGGCAAGCCTGAGGTCGTACGGCTTTCGCTGACCGTGCTGCTCGCCGAGGGGCATCTTCTGATCGAGGATGTTCCCGGCGTCGGCAAGACCATGCTGGCGAAGACGCTGGCCAAGTCCATCGACTGTTCCGTGCGGCGCATTCAGTTCACGCCGGACCTGCTGCCCTCGGACATCACGGGTGTGTCCATCTGGGACCAGCAGCGCCGCGACTTCGAGTTCAAACCAGGGGCGATCTTCGCGCAGATCGTGATCGGCGACGAGATCAACCGCGCGTCGCCGAAGACCCAGTCCGCGCTCCTGGAGTCCATGGAGGAGCGCCAGGTCACCATCGACGGGCAGACCTACGAACTGCCCAGCCCCTTCATGGTGGTGGCCACCCAGAACCCGGTCGAGATGGAGGGCACCTACCCGCTCCCCGAGGCGCAGCGCGACCGCTTCATGGCCCGTGTCTCCATCGGCTACCCGAGCCCGGAGGCCGAGCTGCAGATGCTGGACACGCACGGCGGCGTCTCACCGCTGGACGACCTCCAGCCGGTGGCCCACGCGCACGACATCGTGAAGCTCGTCGAGGCCGTCCGCAACGTCCATGTCGCGGACTCGGTCCGGCGGTACGCGGTGGACCTGGTCGGCGCCACGCGCACGCATCCCGACCTCAGACTCGGCGCGTCGCCGCGCGCCACGCTGCATCTGCTGCGTGCCGCGAGGGCGTCCGCCGCCCTGAGCGGCCGGGAGTACGCACTGCCGGACGACATCCAGGCTCTCGCCGTGGCCGTCCTGTCCCACCGCCTGCTGCCCACCGCCCAGGCCCAGCTGAACCGCCGCACCTCCGAGCAGGTCGTCCAGGACATCCTCCAGCGCACCCCGGTGCCCGCGGCGCCCCAGCAGCAGAGCGGCTTCGGCATGGGCCGCTCCGCGCCCGACTTCGGCCAGCCGCCCCGGAGGCTTGGATGAGCTCAGGGGTGCCCGGACACCCGGAGGACGACCAGGGCGACAAGGGCGGGGTGCGCACGGCACTGGCCGGTCTCACCACCCGCGGGCGCTCCTTCCTGGCCGCCGGGATCGCCGCCGCCATCTGCGCGTACGTCCTGGGGCAGGGCGATCTGCTCCGGGTGGGCCTGCTGCTCTCCGTACTGCCGCTGGTCTGCGCGACCGTCCTGTACCGCACGCGCTACCGGGTGGCCGGCAGCCGCCGGCTGTCCCCCGCGCGCGTGCCCGCCGCCGCCGAGGCCCGCGTCCATCTCCGGATGGACAACGTCTCGCGGCTGCCCACGGGCCTGCTGATGCTTCAGGACCGGGTGCCGTACGTACTCGGTCCGCGCCCCCGTTTCGTCCTGGACCGGGTGGAGGCGGGCGGGCGCCGCGAGGTGTCCTACCGTGTCCGCTCCGACCTGCGGGGCCGCTATCCGCTGGGCCCGCTCCAGCTGCGGCTGACCGACCCGTTCGGCATGTGCGAGCTGACCCGCTCCTTCTCGACGCACGACACCCTGACGGTGATCCCGCGCGTGGAGGCACTGCCGCCGGTACGGCTCACCGGCGAGGCCAAGGGGTACGGCGACGGGCGGCAGCGCTCACTGGCGCTGGCCGGGGAGGACGACGCGATCCCGCGCGGCTACCGCTACGGCGACGACCTGCGCCGCGTACATTGGCGCTCCACCGCCCGCTACGGCGAGTTGATGGTGCGGCGCGAGGAGCAGCCGCAGCGGGCCCGCTGCACGGTGCTCCTGGACACCCGGGGCATCGCCTATCTGGGCGCGGGTCCGGACTCGGCCTTCGAATGGGCCGTCTCGGGCGCCGCCTCCATCCTGGTCCACATGCTCGAACGGGGATTTTCCGTACGGCTGTTGACAGACACGGGCAACTCCGTGCCGGACGCGGGCGCCGAGGGTTTCGCGGGCGCCAGCTACGAGTCGGCGGACGCGGCCGGCATGATGATGGACACGCTCGCAGTGATCGACCACTCTGACGGCACGGACATCTCCCGAGCGTACGACGCGCTGCGCGGCGGCGGTGAGGGGATGCTGATGGCCTTCTTCGGCGACCTCGACGAGGAGCAGACCACGGTGGCCGCGAAGATGCGGCAGCGCAGCGGCGGGGCGGTCGCCTTCGTGCTGGACAGTGAGACCTGGGTACGGGAACCCACCGACGCGCCGGGTCCGCTGGACCCGGGCGAGGAGTCGCTGCGGATGCTTCGCGAGTCGGGCTGGACGGTGGTGCGGGTGCCGCGAGGCGTCGCGATGAGCGACGTGTGGCGCCAGGCCGACCGGGACCGTTCCGGTCTCGGCGCGGTCAGTGGCAGGGAGGGACGGTCATGAGCGGGCGCGCACGACTGGCGCTGTGCGCCTGGGCGGCCACCATGCTGACGGCGTGTGCCCTGCTGCCGCTGGTCGAGGACGTGAGCTGGCTCCTGCAGGTGACCCTCCTACTGGGCATGCAGACGATCGTCGGCGCAGGGGCCCGGCGGATGCCACTGGCCTGGCCGCTGACGGTCGCGGCGCAGCTCCTCGTCACGCTCCTCCTGCTGACCCTGGTCTTCGTCCGGGAGCAGGCCTTCTTCGGCCTGATTCCCGGTCCCGACGCCATCCAGCAGTTCGGCACGCTGCTTCAGAGCGGCACGGACGACGTCGGGCGGTACGCGATCCCGGCGCCCCTGTCCGACGGCATACGGCTGATGGTGGTCGGCGGTGTCCTGCTGATCGGGCTCGCGGTGGACACCCTCGCGGTGACGTTCCGCAGCGCGGCCCCGGCCGGCCTGCCGCTGCTCGCGCTGTACTCGGTCGCCGCAGGGCTGGCCGACGGCAGCGGCGCCTGGGTGTGGTTCCTGCTCGCCGCAGCGGGTTATCTGATGCTGCTCCTGGCCGAGGGCCGGGACCGGCTCTCCCAGTGGGGCCGGGTCTTCGGCGGCGCGCCGCGCTCCCCAGGCGAGCAGTCGACCGGTGGCGTGCTCGCCCCCGTACGCACGGGACGCCGTATCGGCGCGGTGGCGCTGGGCGTCGCCATCGTGGTGCCGCTCGCGCTGCCCTCGCTCGACGGCGGGCTGCTGAACGTCCTGCCCAGCCGTGTGGGCTCGGGCGAAGGCGGCACGATCTCCGCCGTCAACCCGCTGGTGTCGCTGCGCGACAACCTGAACCAGGACGAGGACCGCCAGGTCATGTCCGTGCGCAACAGCAGCGAGGACACCCAGGACCTGTATCTGCGGATCGTCTCGCTCGACTCCTTCGACGGCACCGCGTGGAAGCCTTCCCAACGGCGCATCGAGGACGTACCGAAGTCGTTCCCGAACCCGCTGGGCCTGAGGGCGGACGTGCGGCGCACCGAGGTCACGACCACCATCGCGGCGGCGGACTGGTACGCCCAGGACTGGCTGCCGATGCCGTACCCCGCGACCGGTGTGAAGATCAACGGCAACTGGCGCTTCGAGCCGGTGGGCCGCACCCTCGTCGGTGACCACGGCCAGAACACGCGCGGCGCGCGATACACGGTGACGAGCCTGGATGTGCAGCCGACCGCGCAGCAGCTCGCCGAGGCGCCGGATCCGGATCCGGCAGTGGTGCGCGAGTTCACACAGGTCCCTGAGTCGCTGCCGACGATCGTGTCGCGCACCGCGCGCGAAGTCACCGCCGGTTCGGCCAACGCCTACGAGCAGGCGGTCAAGCTCCAGGACTGGTTCTCGGTGAGCGGCGGCTTCCGGTACGACACACAGGTGCAGGCCGGCAGCGGCTCCAACGCGATCGCGCGGTTCCTGAGGGACAAGGAGGGCTTCTGCGTCCACTTCTCCTTCGCGATGGCCTCGATGGCCCGCACGCTGGGCATTCCGGCCCGGGTCGCGGTGGGCTTCGCGCCGGGCACCCCGCAGCCGGACGGCACGGTCTCGGTGGGGCTGCGTGACGCGCACGCCTGGCCGGAGCTGTACTTCGAGGGCGTCGGCTGGACCCGCTTCGAGCCGACCCCGACCCGTGGTTCGGTGCCCGAGTACACGCAGTCCCAGGCGCCGGGCAGCCAGATCCCGAACCCGGACGTGCCGTCCCAGAACGCCTCCGTGGCGCCCTCCGACTCCGCCTCGGCGAGCGAGACCTGCACGGCGGCGCAGCGACGGCTGGACGGCGGGTGCGCGAGCGAGTCCCCGCAGGCCGCGCTGGGCCAGGGCGACAAGGATGGCTGGTGGTGGTTTGGCGACCTGATGATGTGGACGCTCGCCGTGCTCGCCGTGTTCGCGGTCCTGTTGACGCCGTTGCTGTGGCGGCAGCGGATCCGGGCCGTACGGCTCGGCGCACACGGCCGCGGTGGCGGGGACGTGGCGGTCCACACGCTGTCGGTCTGGCAGGAACTGACCGACAGCGCCTGGGACTTCGGGATCAGACCGGAGGAATCCCAGACACCTCGCAAGGCGGCTGCCCGGATCGTGCGTCTCGGCAATCTCGATCCGGCGGCGGCGGCCTCCGTGCACCGGGTGGCGAACGCCGTGGAACAGGTCCTGTACGCGCCGAATCCGCACCCGACGGCGGGACTCGCGGAGGATGTGCGCCGGGTGACCGACGCCCTGCGCACCACGGCGAGCCGGGGCACGGAGCTGCTTGCGACGTTCATCCCGCGTTCGAACGTACGGTCGCTGTGGGCGATGGGGGCGCGCTGGACCGCGCTCAGCGAGCGTGTCCGGGCGGCCCGGCCGACCCGGCCGGCCCTGCGCAAGCCCTGGGGCCAGCACGGCTGACGGCACGACAGCAGGACATGCCGGTGGCCCGGAACCCTGGAGGGTTCCGGGCCACCGGCGTTTCACGTCTGGCGGTCGCCACGCGGGCAACCGCGGTCCTACGGGCTACTGGCCGCCCTGTTGTTCGTCACGGCGACGCTGCCAGCGCTCCTCGATGCGATCCATCACGGAGCGCCGCTGCCGGCCCTGTCGGCGAGCGTGCGGAGCCCCGGGGGCGGCACCCGCGGCGGGCTGTTCGCCCGGCTTGGGGGCCTTGCGCCAACCCGTCACGGCCAGTACCGCACAGCCCAGCATGACGAGGAATCCCACCACGCTCAGCCAGATCTGCACTGTGACCATTCCGGCCATGAGGAGCGCGATACCTACGAGGAAGCCCGCGACCGCCTGGTAGACCCGTCGCCGGGTGTACGTGCGCAGCCCGCTTCCTTCAAGCGCTGTCGCGAACTTGGGATCTTCGGCGTACAGCGCTCGCTCCATCTGCTCGAGCATTCGCTGCTCGTGCTCCGAGAGCGGCACGGAGTCCTCCTCATTCGTGCAGTCGCCGGGGCGACCGGGGGTCCCCTTCAGGATAGGCAGGGAATCGCCCCCGTGAAACCCGCCCCTCTACGCCAATTGGCAACCGGAATCCGCCATGGCGGTCCCGGCTCACTGAGGCGTTCATTCCCCAGCAACCGGCCCGTCATGCAGAGCGGTCTCCCTCGATCATACGGCTCCGGGCGGCCGATCGGGGGGCCTGTGGCGTACTCCATCTGCGGCCGAGCCCCTGATCAGCGGTCCACCACAGGAGGTGGCTCAGACCTTGGTGGCACCCGGAGTCTCGCCGAGCACATGAAGCTGGGTGGCTACGGAGTGGAAGGCGGGCTGCTCGGCCGCCGCTGCCTCCAGCTTCAACAGCGCGTCCAGGGCGCCCGGCTCGGTGTCCACGAGGACGCCGGGGACCAGGTCGGCGAAGATCCGCACGCCGTGCACGGCGCCCACACGCAGGCCCGCGCCCTCGACGAGCCCGGTGAGCTGTTCGGCGGTGAACCGGTGGGGAACGGGGTCACTCTCGCCCCATCGGCCGTCCGGGTCGTCGAGCGCCCGCTTGGCCTCCTTGAAGTGCCCGGCGAGGGCTCGCGCGAGCACGGCGCCGCCGAGTCCGGCGGCGAGCAGGCTGAGGACGCCCTCGGAGCGCAGGGCGGCCACCACGTTGCGGACGCCCTCGGCGGGGTCGTCCACGTACTCCAGGACGCCGTGGCAGAGCACCGCGTCGTAGCCGCCTCGCTCGACCACGTCGAAGAGGCCGTGCGCGTCGCCCTGGACACCCCGGACACGGTCGGCGACGCCGGCCTCGGCGGCCCGGC
Source organism: Streptomyces sp. SID12488 (assembly GCF_010548275.1). Taxonomy (GTDB): domain Bacteria; phylum Actinomycetota; class Actinomycetes; order Streptomycetales; family Streptomycetaceae; genus Streptomyces. The sequence goes on along the minus strand of NZ_JAAGLT010000018.1, from coordinate 58,510 downwards.
GCTCCAGCGCGAACAACGCGTTGGGGCTCGGGTCGACGACGGTGACGCGGTGGCCGAGGCGGGCGACGGGCACGGCGAAGTTGCCGCTGCCGCCGCCGGTGTCGAGGACGTCCAGCGCTTCACGCCCCGCGGCTTTGACACGGCGCTCCAGGGCGTCCGAGACGACTTCCCAGACCACTGCGGTACGGAGGGAGGATCGGGGACGCGTAGGGTCCGGCACGGCTGGTGACTCCTCGGCGCGGCACCGCCTCTTGCGCGGCGGAGCGAACGGGGTGCCTTCCCGGCCCGGTGGGCTGCGGAAAGACGCGGCTTCTCCACCTTATTGCCTCCCGTGACATGGCCGGTCATCCGTCTCAGCTCGCGTCCGGGGGCATGTCCGGGTCCTGGCGCGGCTGTGGAAGCACCGGCTGGAGGACGAGCATCCGCTCGACGAGGCGCAGGAACATCGCCACGTCGCGTATCAGGTCGTCGGCGTCGCGGCTGCTGGCCGCGCCCTGGATGCCGGCCTCGGCGCGGGCCCGGCGGCGGGCGCCGGAGGCGAACAGCACGCTCCACTCGGCGAGTTCGGGCGCTATCTCGGGGAGCACCTCCCAGGCGCTGCGGATGCGTGCCCGGCGCCTGGGTGTGGGTTCGGGGCGGCCCCGGGCGGCGAGCACCGCGGCGGCGGTGCGCAGGGCGGCGAGGTGGGCGGTGGCGTACCGCTCGTTCGCGGTCTCCAGGGCGGCCGACTCGTCGAGTCCGGCGCGGGCCTGGGCGAGCAGGTCGAGGGCTGCGGGCGGGGCCGTGGCCCGGCGGAGCACCGGGTGCACGTCTCCCGCCGGACCGGTCAGTGAGGGGGCAGGGCCGAGGGCGCGGCGCCGAGGGGCGGCGGCTGCGTTCGAGTTGGCCATGACGAACCTCCTGTCGTCTGGGTGACGGCACGCCCCGACAGGAGGTGCCGTATGTGCCCATCGTGCGGTATGGCACTGACAATCCGTTCTGACCTGGTCTTTTGCTTCGATCGAGGGTTCGGGTTATTTTTTGCACTGACCAGTCAGTGCAAAAAAGTGTCAAGGGAGCGGGAACTGTGGACGGTCCGCACGGGCTCGGGGTGACCACCCGGGCTTTCGGGCTCAAGGGGCCTCGCGGCTGGGCATTCCGTGGGGTGTCCTTCGACGCGGAGCCCGGCTCTCTGATCGCGGTGGAGGGGCCGTCCGGTTCCGGACGCACCTGCCTCCTGCTCGCGCTCACGGGCCGGATGAAGGCAACCGAGGGGTCGGCCGCGGTCGGCGAGTGGGGTCTGCCCAAGCAGTCGGCGGCGGTCCGTCGCGTGAGCGCGCTCGCGCACGTCCCCGGCGTCACCGACCTCGACCCCGCCCTGACCGTCGGGGAGCACCTGCGGGAACGGGCGCTGCTGGAGCGCCGGTTCGGCGGTTCCCTGCGCGGGCTGCTGCGGCCACGGGCGGAACGGGCGGCCGAGACGGAGCGGCGCGTCGACGCCGCGCTGACGGCCGCCGGTCTCGACCGTGAGGCGCTGCCCAAGGGTTCCCGGACCGCCGTACGCGATCTGGAGCGGCTGGAGGCGCTGCGGCTGTCCGTGGCGCTGGCCCTGATCGGCGGGCCGCGACTGCTGGGCGTGGACGACACCGACCTGAAGCTTTCCGGCGCCGAACGGGGCGAGGTCTGGGCGCTGTTGAGGTCCCTCACCGAGGCCGGGACGACCGTCGTGGCGGTGTGCAGCGAGGCTCCGGAAGGAGCCGTCACCGTGTCGACGTCTCCGCGCACGGAGGAGACGGACGAGAAGACGGCCGAAAAAACGAACGCAGTGACGAACGCAGTGACGAACGAGCAAGAGACTCACGAGAAGGAGACGGTGGATGCGCTCCCCGAGACTGGCCGCGCTTGAGCTCAGGCGTTTCGGCCGGGGCAGGCTCCCACGGGCCGCGCTGGCCTCGCTCCTGCTGCTGCCGCTGCTGTACGGCGCCCTGTACCTGTGGTCCTTCTGGGACCCGTACGGCAGGCTCGACCGCATCCCTGTGGCGCTGGTGAACGACGACAAGGGGGCGAACGTCGCGGGGAAGAAGCTCGCCGCCGGTGCCGACATCGTCAAGGGGTTGCGCGACAGCGACACCTTCGAGTGGCACGAGGTGACCACCGCCGAGGCCCGGGAGGGCGTCGAGGACGGCACGTACTACCTGTCGCTGACCATGCCGGCCGACTTCAGTGAGCGGATCGCGTCCAGCTCGGGCGACTCCCCGGAGACGGGCGCGCTCCAGGTGCGGACGAACGACGCCAACAACTACATCGTCGGGCAGATCTCCCGGACGGTGTTCGGCGAGGTGCGTACGGCCGCCTCCACCAAGGCGTCGCGGTCGTTCCTGGACCGGATCTTCGTCTCGTTCTCCGACATCCACGGGCAGACCGTGAAGGCCGCCAAGGGCGCCGACACCCTCACGGGCGGTATCGGGAAGGCCGAGCAGGGCTCCAAGGACCTCGCCGACGGGCTGAAGGACGCCAAGGCGGGCAGCGGCAAGCTGGTCAGGGGGCTGAAGAAGCTCGACACGGGCGCGGGCGATCTGGCGGACGGCTCACGGCAGGTCGCGGCGGGCACGCAGACGCTCGCCGACCGGGTCAACGGCGTCTCGGACCGGCTGGGGCCCTTCCTCAAGGACAACGAGAAGACCATCGGGGACGCCGCCCAGCTCGTCGCCGACTCGGCCGGTACGGTCCGGCGCAACCTCGGCACCCTGGTGAAGGCCGCCCCGGTCGCCGCCAAGGGTGCCCACACGGCCTCCGACACCCTGAACGGGGTCTACCGGGCGCGCTGCGAGACCGCGGTACTGCCGGACGCCGCGTGCGCCGACCTGAAGAAAGCCAGGAAGGCGGCGGCGGACGTGGCGACGGTCGCCGACGACGTCAACACGCTGATCGCCGACCAGAACGGCGACCTGGACCGGCTCGACCAGCACCTCGCCACGCTCCAGAAGCAGGCCCAGGCCCTCGCCGACCGCGCCCCGCGCCTCTCCGAGGACCTCGACGACGCCGTCCGGAAGGTCGACAAGCTCAACGCGGGGGCCGCACAGGTCGCCGCGGGAGCGCGGAAGCTGCACACCGGGCTCTCCACCGCCAGGACCGGCGCGACCACCCTGCACACGGGCGTGGGCGACCTCAAGACGGGCGCGGACGACCTCTCCGGAGGCATGTTCAAGCTCGCCGACGGCTCCGGGAAACTCGCCGGCGGGCTGCACGACGGCGCCGGGCAGATTCCCGACTACGACCGGCAGGACCGCGACGCGCGTACCGAGGTGATGTCCGACCCGGTCCAACTCGCCTCCAGGGACCTGCACAAGGCACCCAACTACGGCACCGGATTCGCCCCGTACTTCATCCCGCTGTCCCTGTGGGTGGGCGCGATGGTCGCCTACATGCTGATCCCGCCGCTCAACCGGCGGGCGCTCGCTGCGGGCGCCCCGGCGTGGCGCATCGCACTGGCCGGCTGGCTCCCGGTGGCCGCCCTGGGCGTGCTGCAGACCGTGGCCCTGATGTCCGTACTGCACTGGGCGATCGGCCTGGAGATGGTACGGGCGGCCGGAACGGTGAGCTTCCTTTTCCTGGTCACGGCGTGCTTCGCGGCGATCGTCCAGTGGCTGAACGCGCGCTTCGGAGCGGCGGGCCGGATTCTCGTACTCGCCTTCCTGATGCTCCAGTTGACGTCTGCGGGCGGCACCTATCCCGTGCAGACCAGTCCCGGCTTCTTCAACGCGATCCACCCCTTCATGCCGATGAGTTACGTCGTCGAGGCCCTGCGCAGGCTCATCACGGGCGGTGGGCTCGGCCCGGTGTGGCAGGCGTGTGCCGTGCTGGCGGCGTTCACAGCCGGCGCCCTGGCGCTGACCGCCGTGTCGGCCCGCCGCGGGCAGGTCTGGACCCTGGACCGACTGCACCCGGAGCTGAGCCTGTGACGTCCCGTCAGCGTGGGCCTCGTGTTCCTGTGAGAATCAGGGCCATGGAACGCAGCAGCACCCCGCCGGGCGGCAGTCCGCGCCGCGAGGCAACCCGGCAGAAGCTCTACGAGGCCGCCGTCACGCTCATCGCCGAACAGGGATTCTCCGCCACCACGGTGGACGAGATCGCCGAGCGGGCCGGCGTCGCCAAGGGCACGGTCTACTACAACTTCGCGAGCAAGTCGGTTCTCTTCGAGGAGTTGCTGCGACACGGCGTGGAACTCCTCACCGCCTCCCTCAGGGAGGCGGCCGAGCGGACCGACCGGGACGGCGGCACCAAGGTCGACGCCCTGGACGCGATGATCCGGGCCGGGCTCGTCTTCATCAGCCGCTATCCGGCCTTCACCCAGCTCTACGTGGCCGAACTGTGGCGCACCAACCGGACCTGGCAGTCCACCCTGATGGTGGTCAGACAGCAGGCGGTCGCGGTCATCGAGGACGTCTTGCGCGAGGCGGTGGCGGGCGGCGAGCTCAGCGACGAGATCGACATCCCGCTGACCGCGGCGGCCCTGGTCGGCATGGTCCTGGTCGCCGCCCTGGACTGGCAGTCCTTCCAGCCGGAACGCTCCCTGGACGACGTCCACTCGGCGCTGTCCCGGCTCCTCCAGGGACGGGTGAGCGGCAACCGCTGAGCGGGCGGGGCCGGGCGCACAGGAAAGCGCCGGTTCGATGTGGCCGCGTCCCCCGCGGGCCACCTCGAACCGGCGCTTCCTTCCTGCTCCCCCGTTCCCTCCCCCGTTTTTCCCGTCCCCCGTTTCCCCCGTGCGGTCGTTCCCCCGGGTCCCCCAGTGCCTCGCTCCCGCCGACGGATCGGCGGAAGGAGCGGTCCAGGGCACCGGCACCGTTCCGCCGCCCCGTGTCGGCGGTACCGGAGCCGTGCCCCTTTCCGTGGCACCACTCTCTCGTTCCCGCAGGTCGCAGCCCATCCGTGCGGCTACTCATCTCTCGCCCTAGGTACGCGTACTCAGCCCTGCGCACTCAACCCCAGGACGCGCCGTTGCCGACTGGTTACCATCGCGTCCGTGTCGGTACTCCCTTTGGTCTTCACCAGCGGCTGGGCCAGCGGCATCAACGCCTACGCGGTGGTGCTGCTCCTCGGCGTCTTCGGCGCGACCGGACTGAGCGACGAGGTGCCCGAGTCGTTGCAGCGCCCCGAGGTGCTCATCGTGGCGGGCGTGCTCTTCCTGTGCGAGGCGGTCGCCGACAAGATCCCGTACGTGGACTCGGCGTGGGACGCGGTGCACACCGTGATCCGGCCGGTCTCCGGGGCCGTCGTCGGGGCGCTGCTGGCCGGTCAGAGCGGTTCGCTCCCCGACCTGGCGGCGGGCGCGATCGGCGGTTCGACGGCGCTGGCCAGCCATGCGGTCAAGGCCGGGACGCGGATGGCGGTCAACACCTCGCCGGAGCCGTTCAGCAACGTGATCCTGAGCTTCGCCGAGGATCTCGGGGTCGGCGGCATCGTGACGTTCGCGATGTTCCACCCCGAGGCAGCGGCGATCATCGCGGGCGCACTGCTGCTCACCGGCCTGGTCGTGCTGTACTTCCTGGTCTCCCGGATCAGACGGTTCCTGCGGCGCCGGGCCCAACGGCGCGAGGAGAAACGGCTCGTGGCCTGGGCAGGTAAGCCGCCAGGGTGACCGCCAGCTTGTCCCGGCCCTAAGGGCCGGGACCGTCCTGCTGATGCCGGGGACCGATAAAGTCCCTCGCGTGACTCCGCTCCCCCACCTGAGGTGGGGGGCTTCCAGCCCGAAGGCTGCGGTCCAGCCCGAACCGGCCCCTTTCGGGACACAGCGAAAATACCATCCCGTAGGAGACTGATGGCACGGATTGCGGTGATCGGCGCAGGCATGGGCGCGATGGCGGCCGCTGCCCGGCTGGCCGTCGCGGGCCACCGGGTGGCGGTGTACGAGCGTGGGGAGACGTACGGCGGAGCGGTGCGCCGCTTCGAGCGCGACGGCTTCTCGTTCGACACGGGCCCCGGGCTGCTCACCCTGCCCGCGGTCTACCGCGACCTGTTCGTCAAGACGGGCAAGCAGCCCCTTGAGGAGTGCGTCGAGCTGGTCCAGGTCGACCCGTCCTCACGGCACGTCTTCCCGGACGGTACGGAGGTCGCCCTGCCGAACGCGTCCCGCGCGGGCGTCGTCCAGGCCCTGGAGGCGGCTCTGGGAGCCGGGGCGGGTGACCGCTGGGGCGACTTCCTGGTCAGGGCTCGGGAGGCCTGGGACCGGACCCGCAGACCGCTCCTGGAGGAGCCCCTGTGGACCGACTGGCGGGTGCTGGCCGAGCGGGAGCCCTATCCGGCGGTCCCCCACAGGCGGCTGCTGCGCACCCGCCGGGCCGGCACACTCGCCGAGGTCGCCGCCTGGGAGCTGCGCGACCCGCGCCTGACCGCCCTCCTGGACAGCCACGCCCTGGCGTACGGCCACGACCCACGGGAACTTCCGGCGAGCGCGGCCGTACTGCCGTACATGGAGCACGCCTTCGGCACCTGGTACGTCCGGGGCGGCATCCGGGAGTTGGCGCGTGCGGTGTACGAGCGGTGTCTGGAGCGGCGGGTCGAGTTCGTCTTCGGCGCCGAGGTCACGGCGATCGTCGAGAAGGACGGCCGGGCGGCGGGGATCGAGCTGGCCGACGGGACCGTCACGGAGGCCGACCATGTCGTCGCGGGCGTGGATCCCAAACGGCTGAAGCAGCTGACCGGGCACGTTCTCGACGCGGACGGTGACGTGTTCGGCGATGCGTCGGCGCCGTCGCCGGGCCCGTTCACCGTGCTGCTGGCCCTGCGCGGGGCCCGGGAGGCGGGCGCCGCGCATCGCACGGTCGTGCACGCGCCGGACCGCGTGGCCGAGCTGGACTGGCTGACCAATGAGGGGCCCGGCCCGGCGCGGCCCACGGTGACCGTGCTGCGGCCCGACGACCCCGCGCTGTGGCCCGACGAGGAGCACGAGTCCGTCGTCCTGACGGCGGTGGCACCGCCCCATGGCAACTGGGCAGCGACGAACTCGGTGCAACCGTTCGTGAGTCTGATGGTCGGCGCGGCCGAGACAGCCGTCCCCGGGCTGCGTGAGCGGGTCCTGTGGCAGGAGATCCGGACCCCCAGTCACAGCGAGGAGGAGACGGGTGCCTTCTGCGGAGGCGTGTCGGCTCCCTCACTCGCGGGCGCCGAAGGGTACTTCCTGCATCCCGCCAACACCACCCGCCTGCCGGGGCTGTATCGCGTGGGCGGCTGGTCGCACCCCGGGGGCGGGCTTCCGCACGCGGGGATGTCGGGCGCGCTGGTGGCGGGGCTGATCGTGGAGGGACCGGACTTCCGGGGCTCGCAGTGAACCCCGAGCCCGGGTGCCCGGGGGGCGGTCCTCGGAAACAGCGCCGCTAGAAGCGGTACTGCTGCTCGTCGTACCCGTGCCCGTTCGTCTGACCGTTGCCGTTGCCGTTGCTGTGCCCGTTGTCCTGGCTGTGACCGTTGCCCTGGCCGTTGCCGTTGTCCTGGTAGGGATACTGCTGCTCCGGCGGGAGTTCGCCGCCGAAGAACGGGTCCTCGGTGTTGCGCTGCTGCGGCACCCAGACACCGCTCGCCGGGGTCTCGTTGTAGTTGCCGGTGCCGTACTGGTCCTGGGCATAACCCTGCTGACCGTACTGCTGCTGGTCGTAACCGGCGTCGTACGAGTTGCCGCCGTAGCCCTGGCCGATGTACGGGTCGGAGTAGGCGGCGTACTGCTGCTGGCCCGAGTCGTCGTAGCCGTACTGCTGCTGGTCGTAGCCGGTGTAGCCGTCGTACCCGTAGGTCTGGTCGCCGCTCTGGGCCGCCGCCGCGTACGACTGGTCCTGGCCCGCGCCGGCGTACGACTGGTCCTGGCCGGTCGCCGCCGCGTACGCGGCATCGCTGTACACGCCGTACGAGCCGGTGTCGTCGGGGAGGGGCTGTGGTTCGTAGACGGCCGCGGGCCGGGCGGGGGTGAAGACGTCGTCCCGGTCGTAGTCGCGGTCGAAGTCGTCGCCCTGCTGGTACGTTCCGGCACCGGTGTCGTAGGCGTCGTTCCCGGCTCCGTCGGCGGCATCGTTTCCGAAGCCGTTGCCCGGTGCGTACGCGCCCTCGGGCGCCTCCAGGCCGGAGACCTCCAGCGTGGGGTCCTTGTGCTCCCCCTCGCCACGGCCTTTGCCGAACCGCCCGAGGAAGCCCGTACGGCCCGCGACGGCCCAACCGGCCGAGAAGCCGCTGCGGAACGACAGGGTGACGTACGTCTGCCCGACCGCGAAGGCCGCGGCGCCCAGGCCGATGACCAGCACATTCGGGATGAGCACGCCGAGGACCACGCCGAGGAAGCCGACGAATGCCAGCAGCCGCCAGCGCAGCCGCGCCTTGTACTGCAGCAGAACCTCTCCGAGTAGCCACAACGCGACGATGCCAAACGCGATGTAGAGGACCGTCCAGCCCATGTACGCCCCTCTCCCAGTGGCCGCTACGCAGTGTGTCGTACGCCGGTGCGGCCGGTCTAGGCCCGCTGTGGGTGGTGCAGACCCAGGTTTTCGTAGATTTCCAGCGATGCCGTGGAGTTGTTCAGCGTAATGAAGTGCAGTCCGGGGATTCCCTCGGCCAGCAGTCGCGCGCAGAACTCCGTGGCGAACTCGATGCCAATGGAGCGTACAGCCGCCGCGTCGTCTTTGGCTGTGAGGATCCGCTCTTTCAGGGTAGACGGGATGGCCGCGTTGCTGAGCTGCGGCAGCCGCTCCAGCATCCGCACGCTGGTCACGGGCATGACCTCGGGGATGACCGGGGTCGGGCAGCCCGCCGCCGCGACGGCGTCCCGCAGCCGCAGATACGACTCCGGGTGGAAGAACATCTGGGTGATCGCGTAGTCCGCGCCGGCCCGGCACTTGTCGACGAAGTGCGTGACGTCCGTGTCCCGGTCGGGAGAGCGCGGGTGCGTCTCGGGGAAGGCGGCGACGCCTACGCAGAAGTCGCCCGACTCCTTGATGAGACGCACGAGTTCGGCCGCGTACGTCAGACCGCTCGGGTGCGGTACCCACTCGGCCATCGGATCGCCGGGCGGGTCTCCGCGCACGGCCAGGATGTTACGGATGCCCGCGTCGGCGTACTGGCCGATGATGTTGCGCAGTTCGGCGACGGAGTGGTTGACCGCGGTGAGGTGGGCGACCGGGGTGAGCGTCGTGTCGGAGACGATCTGCTGGGTCTCCTTGACGGTGCCCGCGCGCGTCGATCCGCCGGCGCCGTACGTCACGGACACGAAGTCCGGCGCGACCGCCTCGACCCTCCTGAGCGCGTTCCAGAGGTTCCGCTCGCCCTTGGGAGTCTTCGGCGCCGAGAACTCGAAGGAATACGTGGTCTTGCCGGACGCGAGCATGTCACGCACCGTGCGCGCGTGGTCAGTCCTGGTGGACGCGGTTCCTAGGGCCATACCCGCAGGTTAGTCAGGGGACGGCGGTACCCCAACCTGATGGCGGGAATTTGCCCGGATTGTCGATTTGTTGCCCACGCCTCGGACGCCCTGACTCCGACACCTGGACCTCAGGGACCTCCGACGGCCCAGCTACAGGGCTCTCAGCCTCTTGGTGAACTCCGCAGCCGCCGCGCCCGGGTCGTCGGCCTCCGTTATCGCCCGCACGACGACGACCCGGCGGGCGCCCGCCGCCAGCACCTCGTCCAGGTTGCCCAGGTCGACGCCGCCGATGGCGAACCAGGGGCGCCCGGTGGCGAGCCCGGCCGTGTACCGGACCAGGTCGAGGCCGGGCGCGTGGCGGCCCGGCTTGGTGGGGGTCGGCCAGCAGGGGCCGGTGCAGAAGTAGTCGACGCCCTCCTGGACGGCGGCTGCCGCGGCCTCGGACTCGGCATGCGTGGAACGGCCGACGAGCACGTCCGGGCCGAGGATCGCGCGGGCCGCCGGGACGGGCAGGTCGCCCTGGCCGAGGTGGAGTACGTCGGCACGGGCCGCGTGCGCGACGTCCGCGCGGTCGTTGACCGCGAGGAGCCTGCCGTGCCGGGCGCAGGCGTCCGCGAAGACCTGGAGGTGATCCAGCTCCTCTGCCGCTTCCATGCCCTTGTCGCGCAGCTGCACGATGTCGACCCCGCCGGCCAGGACGGCGTCCAGGAACTCGGCGAGGTCGCCCTGCCGCCTGCGGGCGTCGGTGCAGAGGTAGACCCGGGCGTCGGCGAGCCGCGCGCGGGTCGTGCGGGCGTCGGCGGTCGTCCCGGGCACGGTGTCGGTCGTCTCGGGCATACGGGTGTCCCCCCATGGGCGCGCCCATGGGGGTTCTCCCCCGGACGCGCCCCTGTGTGGTGTGGAGGTGTGCGGACCGCGGCCCGCACACCGGAACGGCCGGGCGGATCAGACGGCGAGCGCCTGGGCGCGACGCTTCACCTCCGTGCCGCGATTCTCACTGAGGGCCTGCGCGGGGGTGCCGGGCAGGCTCGGGTCTGGAGTGAAGAGCCACTCCAGCATCTCGTCGTCGGAGTAGCCGTCGTCCCGCAGGAGCGTCAAGGTGCCGGTGAGGCCCTTGACGACCTTCTTCTCGACCCCGTCGATGAAGGCGGCGGGGACGTGCAGCGCGCGGTTCTCGCCACGGCGTACGGCGATCACTTGGCCCTCCCTGACCAGCTGCCGAACGCGTGTCACCTCGATATCGAGGATTTCCGCGATGTCGGGCAGCGTGAGCCAGGCGGGGACGAGAGCATCGATCTTTGCGTCAATCTCGGTCACGGGACAAGCGTGCCATCCCGCACTGACACTCGGAAGCCAGGCCCCTCCGAGCTGGGCCGATCCGGTGGCGTCGGGCGGCCTCGGGCTACACCGTGGCCGCCTTCAGGGGCCGGGACGGGTCAGTCAGCGCCTCGGCGTCCATCAGGGCGCCCGCCTCGACCAGACGGCGCCCCTGGGCCAGGTCCCGGGGGCGGCCCACGGCCAGCAGGGCGACCAGGCGGCCGTCCCGCAGCCAGCAGACCGTCCAGGCGGGGCCGGACGGGTCGCCGCGCCACAGGGTGGTGTCGGCGGTCTGGTGGTGGCCGACGTACTGGACGAAGCGGCCGAACTGCTCCGACCAGAAGTACGGGACCGGGTCGTAGACCGCCGGGGACTCCCCGATGATGTTCGCGGCGACCACGCGGGGTCCCTGGAGGGCGTTGTCCCAGTGGTGCACCAGAAGGCGCCGGCCATACCTTCGCGAAGGGAAGGAGGCGCAGTCGCCGACCGCGTAGACGTCCGCCGCCGAGGTGCGCAGGTGGTCGTCGGCGACGACCTCACGATGGTCGCCCAGGGCGATACCCGAGTCCGCGAGCCAGGCTGTCGCCGGGCGGGCGCCGATGCCGACGACGACGGCGCCCGCGGGCAGCCTCGAGCCGTCGTCGAGCACCACCACGCCGGGCTCGACGCGGGCCACGCGCGCGTGGGTGCGCAACGAGGCGCCACTGTCGGCGTACCAGGCGGCCATCGGCGCGGCCACCTCGGCGGGCAGGGCGCCCGCGAGCGGCCGGTCGGCGGCCTCGACGACGGTCACGGCGCAGCCTGCCTCACGCGCGGCCGTGGCGAACTCGGCACCGATCCAGCCTGCCCCGACGACCACGATGTCGTGCTGGCGCGCGAGTACGGGCCGCAGCCGCTCGGCGTCGTCGAGGGTACGCAGCAGATGCACACCGGGTACGCCCTCTGTGCCCGGCAGCCGGATCGGTTCGGCGCCGGTCGCGAGGACCAGGACGTCGTAGGGCACGGGTCCCTCGGGGGTGTCCAGCTCGTGTTCGCCGGTGCGGACACCCAATACCTCGCGCCCGAGCAGCAGTTCGATGCCGAGGGCCTCGAAGTCGACATCGAAGGCGGAGCCCTCCGCCTTGCCGAGCAGGACGGCCTTGGACAGCGGCGGCCGGTCGTACGGCTGATGGGGTTCGGCACCGAACAGCGTGACGGTGCCGGTGAACCCCTGCTCGCGCAGGGCGACCGCGGTCTGCACACCGGCCATGCCCGCGCCCACGACGACCACGCGTCGCGGCGGCGACCCGCCCGGTGTGCCCTGTGCCTGCGTCTGCTCACTCACCCGATCACCATAGACAACTGACAAATTGTCAGTCAGTGGGCGCGGGAAGTGACCTACTGCACACCCGCGCGCTCGACGTCCTGGACCTGCGCGACCTGCTCGACCAGGCTCGTCCCGCTGCCCGGCTGCGACTCCCACTCCCAGGTCTCCGTCAACCGCAGCCGCCCGTCCGGCAGTTCGGACACCTCGGACGCACAGTGGCCCGAGGACGTCGTCCCGTCGTGCTTCAGCTGCACGTACCGGAAGTCGAGGCGGTCACCTTCCCGTGTACCCACGAGACGGCCGCGTACGACATCGCCGCCCGCGTACTCGGCCCAGATCTCGCCGTCCTGCTCGTGATAGGTGAACCGGGTGCGCGTTCCCACCTGGCCCGGCGCCTGGTCCACGACCGGGGCGAGGACGAGACCGTCGAGCGAGCGGGGCATGGGCGAAGGCTCCCTTACGTGGGTGTCGGACCGCGGGCTAGGGTGGCCAGCGTAAGCACGCGGGAGCCCGGACGCACCGGGCTGAGAGGGAGGCTGGACGGCCTCCGACCGTACGAACCTGATCCGGGTCATGCCGGCGAAGGGAGGGGCTGGACGCCCATGTCGCGTACACACACCTCGGACGTCGTTGTCGTCGGAGGAGGGATCATCGGGCTGGTGACGGCCTGGCGGGCCGCGCAGCGCGGGTTCGCCACGACCGTCGTGGACCCCGTGCCGGGCGGTGGGGCCGCTCAGGTGGCGGCCGGGATGCTGGCCGCCGTCACGGAGCTGCACCACGGCGAGCAGACCCTGCTGGGGCTGAACCTGGAGTCGGCCCGCCGCTACCCGGACTTCGTGGCCGAGCTCACCGAACTGACCGGCCACGACCTCGGCTACCGCCGCTGCGGCACGCTCGCCGTCGCACTCGACTCCGACGACCGCGCCGAGCTGCGCGAACTGCACGCCCTGCAACAGCGGTCCGGCCTGGACTCGGAGTGGCTCTCGGGGCGCGAATGCCGGCGCCTGGAGCCGATGCTCGCGCCGGGCGTGCGCGGGGGGCTGCGAGTGGACGGCGACCACCAGATCGATCCGCGGCGGCTGGCCGGGGCCCTGGTGGACGCGTGCGAGCGGGCCGGGGTGGTACTGCGCCGGACGTGGGCCGAGCGGCTCGACGTACGGCGGGGTCGGGCCGTGTCGGTCACGGATTCGGACGGCGACGAACTGGCCGCCGGTTCGATCGTGCTGGCCGGGGGCAGCCTCAGCGGGCGGCTCGCGGGCGTCCCCGAGGCCGTCCTGCCGCCCGTACGGCCCGTGAAGGGGCAGGTGTTGCGGGTGACCGTGCCGAAGCGGTACGCGCCGTTCCTGAGCCGGACCGTGCGGGCCGTGGTGCGCGGCAGCCAGGTCTATCTGGTGCCGCGCGAGAACGGTGAGCTGGTCGTCGGGGCGACCAGCGAGGAGCTGGGCTGGGACACGACGGTCACGGCGGGCGGTGTGTACGAGTTGCTGCGTGACGCCCACGAACTCGTCCCCGGGATCACCGAGTTGCCGTTGACGGAGACACGGGCCGGTCTGCGCCCCGCGTCCCCCGACAACGCGCCGCTGCTCGGCCCGACCGCCCTGGACGGGCTGCTGCTGGCCACGGGCCACTATCGCAACGGTGTGCTGCTGACTCCGGTCACGGGAGATGCCATGGCCACTGTTCTGGCCACCGGTGAACTGCCCGACGAGGCCCGGGCCTTCACGCCCCGCCGGTTCGACACCGCACGCATGGAGCAGCTGGTATGAGCCATCACTTGAGCATCCTGGTGAACGGTCGGCGGCGCGAGGTCTCCCCGGGTACCGCGCTCGACGCGCTGGTGGAGTCCCTCACCCCGGCGCCCTCCGGTGTGGCCGCCGCGCTCAACGAAACCGTCGTCCCACGCGCGCGGTGGTCGTCGACCTCCCTCGCCGAGGGTGACCGCGTCGAGGTCCTCACCGCCGTCCAGGGGGGCTGAGCCATGGCCGACGATCCCTTTGTCCTCGGCGGTACGACCTTCACGTCCCGGCTGATCATGGGTACGGGGGGTGCGCCCAGCCTCGACGTACTGGAGCGGGCGCTGGTGGCCTCCGGCACGGAGCTGACGACGGTCGCGATGCGGCGCGTCGATCCCTCGGTGCACGGGTCGGTGCTGTCGGTGCTGGAGCGGCTGGGCATCCAGGTGCTGCCCAACACCGCGGGGTGCTTCACCGCCGGGGAGGCCGTGCTGACGGCCCGGCTGGCCCGGGAGGCGCTCGGTACGGACATGGTGAAGCTCGAGGTCATCGCCGACGAGCGGACACTGCTGCCGGATCCCATCGAGCTGCTGGACGCGGCGGAGGTGCTGGTGGAGGACGGGTTCACGGTGTTGCCGTACACGAACGACGACCCGGTGCTGGCGCGCAAGCTGGAGGACGTGGGCTGCGCGGCGATCATGCCGCTCGGGTCGCCGATCGGGTCGGGGCTGGGGATTCGCAACCCGCACAACTTCCAGCTGATCGTGGAGCACGCGCGTGTGCCGGTGATTCTGGACGCGGGGGCGGGGACGGCGTCGGACGTGGCGTTGGCGATGGAGTTGGGGTGTGCGGGAGTGATGCTGGCGTCGGCCGTCACCCGGGCGCGGGAGCCGGTGTTGATGGCGGAGGGGATGCGGTACGGGGTGTTGGCGGGGCGGTCGGCCTACCGGGCCGGGCGGATTCCCCGGCGGCACTTCGCTTCGGCATCGTCGCCAGTGACCGGGCTCGCCGAGCTGGATCCCGAACGGCCTGCTTTCTAGGCACCCGGCGCTCCCCTCCCGTTTGATCTCGCACCCGCGCACCAGCCGTTTCGAGCCCGTTTGCACGTGCAGCTCTCCTGTAGGGGTTCCTCTCCATCGGCGGCTTCCCGTGCGATCTGCGTCACAGGTCAGCTGCAGTCCCGCTGCTTTCCTGTGCTTTCCTGGCCGAAACTGCGGGCTTGTCAGCGGCGGCTCGTACACTCACCTGCGTGGATACGACCCTTCAGGACCCTCTCGTCGGGCAGGTGCTCGACGGCCGCTATCGCGTGGACGCGCGGATCGCGGTCGGCGGGATGGCCACGGTCTATCGAGCCGTGGACACCCGCCTCGACCGTGTGCTCGCCCTCAAGGTGATGCATCCGACGCTCGCGGCGGACGTGTCCTTCGTCGAGCGCTTCATCCGGGAAGCGAAGTCCGTGGCCCGGCTCGCGCACCCCAACGTCGTGCAGGTCTTCGACCAGGGCACCGACGGGCCGTATGTCTATCTCGCCATGGAGTACGTCGCCGGCTGCACCCTGCGTGACGTGCTGCGCGAGCGCGGCGCGCTCCAGCCGAGGGCCGCGCTCGACATCCTGGAGCCGGTGCTCGCCGCCCTCGGCGCCGCGCACCGGGCCGGGTTCGTGCACCGCGACATGAAGCCCGAGAACGTGTTGATAGGGGACGACGGGCGGGTCAAGGTCGCCGACTTCGGACTCGTGCGGGTCGTGGACACGGTCACCAACACGACCGGGTCCCTCCTCGGCACCGTCTCCTACCTGGCGCCCGAGCAGATCGAGAGCGGCACCGCCGATCCCCGGGTCGACGTGTACGCCTGCGGAATCGTCCTCTACGAGATGCTGACAGGCGACCAGCCGCACTACGGCGACTCCCCCGCGCTGGTGCTCTACAAGCACCTGCACGAGGACGTGCCGCCGCCCTCGGCTCTCGTGCCGGGGCTGGCCTTCGAGCTGGACGCGCTGGTCGCCTCGGCCACCGCGCGCAACGCCGGCATCCGCCCGTACGACGCCGTGGCGCTGCTCTCGCAGGTCCTGGAGACGCGCGGGTCGCTCGACACCGACCAGCTGGACGCCGTACCGCCGCAGGCCATCACCTCGGTACACGGAAACGCCGAGAACCTGACGAGTGTCATCCCGCGCGCGCTGTCCGTGCCGCGGCCCCTGCCCGTCAACGAGGACGAACCCCCGGTCGACGAGCGGCACTTCAACCGAGCCGACCGGACCAACCGGACCAGTCGGCTGGGGTCCGTCGCCGCCCCGGAGACCGCCCCGCCCTCCCGGCGGGCCGCGCGGAGTCCGAGACGGCGTGCGCCGGTCGCCATCCTCATCGCCGCCGTACTGCTCGTCCTCGGTGTGGGTGCTGGCGTCTGGTACATCAACTCCGGGCAGTTCACGCATGTCCCGGCGGTGCTGTCGCAGACCCGGGCGCAGGCCGAGAACCGGCTGGAGAAAGCCGGGCTCGAGGCAAAGATCAACGAGTCCTACAGCGACACGGTGAAGCGCGGCACCGTCATCAGTACCGACCCGGGGGTCAGTGAGCGCATCCGGGTCAACGACACCGTGACCCTGACCATCTCCATGGGACCGGAGACCGTACCCGTGCCCCAGGTCACGGGCCTCCGTCTCGACAAGGCCAGAGCGCTGCTGAAGCGGAACGGACTGGAGCCGGGGAGGGTCACCCGGGAGTTCAGCGAGGAGGTGCCCCGCGGCTCCGTGATCAGCACCAGCCCTGATGCCGGCACCGAGCGGCGCGCGGGCTCCGCGGTCGCCCTCGTCGTCAGCAAGGGCAGCCCGGTGGAGATCTCCGACGTCACCGGCGCCAGCCTCGCCGACGCGCAGGCCGAGCTGGAGGAGGCGGGGCTGAAGGTCAAGGTCGCCACGGGGACCGTCAACTCGGACGAGTTCGAGCAGGGAGAGGTCGCCGTCCAGTCACCGGAGGGCGGCAGCGAGGCCGAGCAGGGCGACACGGTCACGCTGACGATCTCCAAGGGCCCCGAGATGATCGAGGTCCCGGATGTCGTGGGCGACAGCGTCGACGACGCGAAGGAGGCTCTGGAGGGGGCCGGGTTCACGGTCGACGAGGACCGGGGGCTGCTCGGACTCTTCGGAGACACCGTGAAGAAGCAGTCCGTGGACGGCGGCGACACCGCCGCCAAGGGGTCGACGATCACCATCACGATCCGCTGACGGGAGTCGCGGCGCCGCGTGACACCCTGAACGGGTGACCAGCAAGCAGCTCCGCAACCCCGTCGGCGGCCATGTTCCCGTGGCCGGCGGTCTCCACTCCGTCGGCCTGTCCTACGCCCGTGACCTCCTGGCCGAGACCGTGCAGGTGTTCGTAGCCAACCCGCGCGGCTGGGCGACACCGGTCGGAAATCCCCGGCAGGACGAGGCGTTCCGGACGGCGTGCGCCGACGGCTCGATCCCGGCGTACGTCCATGCCCCATACCTGATCAACTTCGGCTCGCACACCGAGGCGACCGTCGAGCGGTCGGTGGAGTCGCTGCGGCACTCGCTGCGGCGCGGGCGGGAGATCGGCGCGCTGGGCGTGGTGGTACACACCGGGAGCGCGACCGGCGGACGGGACCGGCCCGTGGCCCTCAAGCAGGTACGGGAGTATCTGCTGCCGCTCCTCGACGAGCTCACCCACGACGACGACCCGTTTCTGCTTCTCGAGTCGACCGCCGGGCAGGGCTCCTCACTCTGTTCGCGCACCTGGGACTTCGGGCCGTACTTCGAGGCGCTCGACGCCCATCCCAGGCTCGGCGTCTGTCTCGACACCTGCCACATCTTCGCCGCCGGGCACGATCTGACCGGGCCCAGCGGGATGCACCAGACCCTCGATCTGCTCGTGGACACGGTCGGCGAGGGGCGGCTGAAGCTGATCCACGCCAACGACTCCAAGGACGTGGTCGGCGCACACAAGGACCGGCACGAGAACATCGGCGCGGGCCATATCGGCGAGGACCCGTTCCGCGCACTGATGACGCACCCCGCGACCGAGGGCGTACCGCTGATCATCGAGACGCCCGGCGGGAAGGAAGGGCACGCGGCGGATGTGGAGCGGCTGAAGAAACTCCGGGACGGGGAGTAGCTTCGGGAATACCCCTGGGGGGTATGTTGCTGGCGAGTGCAGTCAGCCGAACCTCACCGGGAGTACTCATGGAGCACGAGGCACACGCACACCAGCACGAGCACACACACCAGCAGCCCCCGGCCGCCACCTGGGCCGTGGCCGTCCAGGCCACCCTCCACTGCCTCACCGGCTGCGCCATCGGCGAGGTGCTCGGCATGGTCATCGGCACGGCATTGGGCTGGGGAAACCTGCCCACCACCGTCCTGGCGATCATCCTGGCGTTCTTCTTCGGCTACTCACTCACCCTGCGCGGCGTCCTGCGAGCCGGCGTCGACCTCCGTACGGCCGTCCGGATCGCGCTGGCCGCGGACACCCTGTCGATCGCCGTGATGGAGCTGGTCGACAACGGCGTGATCGTGCTGTGGCCCGGAGCGATGGACGCCCAGCTCGACGATCTGCTCTTCTGGGGCGCGCTGGCGATCTCGCTGGCCATCGCGTTCGTCGTCACCACGCCGGTCAACAAGTGGACGATCGGCCGCGGCAAGGGCCACGCGGTGGTGCACCAGTACCACCACTGACCTCAGGACCTCAGGACCTCAGAGCTCGGGGCCGTCCCCGGGCTCCTCCTGGTACGAGTAGCGCTGCTCGCGCCACGGGTCGCCGACATTGTGATAGCCGCGCTCCTCCCAGAAGCCGCGGCGGTCGGCGGTCATGTACTCCACCCCGCGCACCCACTTGGGACCCTTCCAGGCGTACAGGTGGGGCACCACCAGCCGGAGCGGGAAGCCGTGTTCGGCGGTGAGGAGTTCGCCGTCCTTGTGGGTGGCGAAGATCGTGCCGTCGGAGGCGAAATCGGCCAGCCGGAGATTCGAGCTGAAGCCGTATTCCGCCCAGACCATGACGTGTGTGACCTCGGGCGCCGGCGGAGCCGCCGTGAGGATCGTCCGCGCCGGAATTCCGCCCCACTCGGCGCCGAGCATGCTGAACTTCGTGACGCAGTGCAGGTCTGCCAGAACGGAGGAGTACGGCAGGGCCGTGAACTCCTCATGGCTCCAGCAGTGCTTCTCACCGTCGGCGGTGGCGCCGAAAACCCTGAACTCCCAGCGTTCGGCGCGGAATTTGGGGACCGGGCCGTAATGAGTGACCGGCCAGCCTCGCTGTACTCGCTGCCCCGGCGGCAATTCGGGCTGCGCCGCACCACCTGAATCGCGCTCTCCCGATTCGCTTTCCACCGGCTGACCCATGTCTCCATCCTGACAGACCAGGGAGAGTGCGCATGACCAGGCCAGTCCAGATTCCAACAAGTCCGGATAACTTGGACTAAGCATGCCCTTACTTACTAAGTGCGCACTTACTGGACGATCTTCGGCAGCGATGCGATCATTCGGCGGCAACCCAGCAAGTCCCCGTTTGGAAGGAGCCTCTGCGATGCAGGGCGACCCCGAGGTCCTCGAATTCCTCAACGAGCAGCTGACCGCCGAACTCACGGCGATCAACCAGTACTTCCTGCACGCGAAGATGCAGGAGAACTTCGGCTGGACGAAGCTCGCGAAGTACACGCGGCACGAGTCCATCGACGAGATGAAGCACGCGGAGATCCTCACCGACCGCATCCTGTTCCTGGAGGGTCTGCCGAACTACCAGCGGCTCTTCCATGTGCGGGTGGGCCAGACCCTCACGGAGATGTTCCAGGCGGACCGGCAGGTCGAGGTCGAGGCGATCGACCGCCTCAAGCGCGGTATCGAGGTCATGCGCGGCAAGGGCGACATCACGTCCGCGAACATCTTCGAGTCGATCCTCGCGGACGAGGAGCACCACATCGACTATCTGGACACCCAGCTGGAACTGGTGGAGAAGCTCGGCGAGCCGCTCTACATCGCGCAGCTCATCGAGCAGCCGGAGAGCTAGGCAGCCTCGTCCAGTTGTTCGGCCAGGTGTTCGGCCAGGACTTGCCGGCCCTCGTCCACGAGCCCGCGGGACGGGCAGGCGCCCCTGCCCAGCAGGGCCTGGATGCGTCGTACGCACGAGCCGCAGTCCGTGCCCGCCTTGCAGGCCGAAGCTATCTGCCGGGGGGTGCTGGCACCTTCCGCCGCGTGCTTCTTCACCTGCGTCTCGGTCACTCCGAAGCAGTTGCAGACGTACACGCGGGTCACCTCCCGACGGGGCCAAAGGTCGTGCCGCACCAAGACCAAGGATGTCCATCTGGCCGGTGAGGCAAACCTAACCTTACCCGGCTCGCAGGTGCCCGAAAAGTGGTGTGGGGCGCGGATCGTATGTGATCCGCGCCCCATGGCACGCGCCGGTAAGAGGCGCAACTACTGGTGATCTGCTACTGGTCCCGGTACATCTCCGCGACCAGGAACGCCAGGTCGAGCGACTGGCTGCGGTTCAGCCGGGGGTCGCAGGCCGTCTCGTAGCGGTGGTGCAGGTCGTCGACGAAGATCTCGTCGCCGCCGCCCACGCACTCGGTGACGTCGTCACCCGTCAGCTCCACATGGATACCGCCGGGGTGCGTACCCAGCTCCTTGTGGACCTCGAAGAAGCCCTTGACCTCGTCGAGCACATCGTCGAAGCGGCGGGTCTTGTGACCGGAGGCCGCCTCGTACGTGTTGCCGTGCATCGGGTCGGTGATCCAGGCCACCGTCGAACCCGACGCCGTGACCTTCTCGACCAGCTCGGGCAGCTTGTCACGGACCTTGTCGGCGCCCATCCGGACGATGAAGGTCAGCCGGCCCGGCTCACGGTCCGGGTCGAGACGCTCGATGTACTGCAGCGCCTCCTCGGCCGTCGTCGTCGGGCCGAGCTTGATGCCGATCGGGTTGCGGACCTGGGAGGCGAACTCGATGTGCGCGCCGTCCAGTTGCCGGGTGCGCTCACCGATCCACACCATGTGCGCCGAGACGTCGTACAGCCGTCCGGTGCGGGAGTCGACACGGGTCAGCGCCGACTCGTAGTCCAGCAGCAGCGCCTCGTGGGAGGAGTAGAACTCGACCGTCTGGAACTCGGCCGGGTCCGTGCCGCAGGCGCGCATGAAGTTCAGCGCGTTGTCGATCTCGCGGGCCAGCTGCTCGTACCGCTGGCCGGACGGGGACGACTTCACGAAGTCCTGGTTCCAGGCGTGCACCTGGCGCAGGTCGGCGTAGCCGCCGGTGGTGAAGGCGCGGACCAGGTTGAGCGTGGAGGCGGACGCGTTGTACATCCGCTTCAGCCGCTCGGGGTCCGGGATGCGGGACTTCTCGTCGAAGTCGAAGCCGTTGACCGAGTCACCGCGGTACGTCGGCAGGGTCACACCGTCGCGGGTCTCGGTGCCCTTGGAGCGCGGCTTCGAGTACTGGCCGGCGATCCGGCCGACCTTCACGACCGGCACGGAGGCCGCGTAGGTGAGGACGGCGCCCATCTGGAGGAGGGTCTTCAGCTTGGCGCGGATCTGCTCGGCGCCGACGCCGTCGAAGGACTCGGCGCAGTCGCCGCCCTGGAGGAGGAACGCCTCTCCCTTGGCGACGGCCGCCATCCGGGCGCGCAGCTGGTCGCACTCGCCCGCGAAGACGAGCGGCGGATACGACTCGAGCTCCGCAACGACTGCGCGCAGAGCCTCGGTGTCGGGGTACTCGGGCTGCTGCGCCGCGGGCAGGTCTCGCCAGGTGTTGCCAGCGCTGGCGCTGGTCTTAGCGTTCACGGTCACGGACCCAACATTACGGGGTCGTGTCGGGCGTCCATCCGCCTGCTCATCAAGTGAGACGCGGTTCGCTCGTTCGGGTCCGGTGAGCGGAATCGCTGGTCCGTGCGCCGGTTCACGATCTGCCCGCGACCCTTGGTGTATGGTCCGTCGCATGTTCGCGCACTCGACCCAGAACCAGAACTGGTGGTGGCCCGCTCACTCGGCGGCCCACTGACTTGCGCGTACGCAAGACTTCGCGAAGGCCGCCCGAGGGGCGGCCTTCGGTGTTTTCGCGGACTTCCGCGGACTTCCGCGCCGGGCCGTTCCTCCCGATCACTGATCCAGTCATCGATCGATGGAAGAGGAACGATGCGACTCGACCGGCTCCTGCACGACAACCGCCCGTTCGCGCTGCTCCACCGCCGCGCCCCCGGTCACGACCACTCCGTGGTCGAACTGCTGGTCGGCCCGGTGAGCACGTACGACCGGCTCGCCGACATCCCCGACGAGGGTCTCGCTCTCATCCCCTTCCGCCAGATCCGCGAGCGCGGCTTCGACGTCCGCGACGACGGCACTCCGCTCACGGTGCTCACACCCGAGGAGACGTACGAACTCCCTCTGGAGGAGGCGCTGGACCGGCTCCCCGCTCATGACGTGCGGGTCGAGAGCGGTGGCTTCGACGTCGGCGACGAGGAGTACGCGGACATCGTCGGGCGGGTGCTGCGGGAGGAGATCGGGCGGGGCGAGGGGGCGAACTTCGTCATCCGGCGGACGTACGAGGGCGAGATCCCCGGGTTCGGACGCGCCGACGCGCTCGCCCTGTTCCGGCGGCTGCTGGTCGGGGAGCGAGGCGCCTACTGGACGTTCGTCGTACACACCGGTGAGCGGACTCTCGTGGGCGCCAGTCCCGAGGTGCACGTCCGGATGTCCGGCGGCACCGTGGTCATGAACCCGATCAGCGGCACGTACCGCTATCCGGCCGAGGGGCCCACCCCCGAACACCTGCTCTCCTTCCTCGCCGACGGCAAGGAGATCGAGGAGCTGTCGATGGTCGTCGACGAGGAGCTCAAGATGATGTGCACCGTCGGCGACATGGGCGGGGTCGTGGTGGGGCCCCGGCTGAAGGAGATGGCCCATCTCGCGCACACGGAGTACGAGTTGCGGGGGCGGTCCTCGCTGGATGTGCGGGAGGTGCTGAAGGAGACCATGTTCGCGGCGACCGTCACGGGGTCGCCCGTCCAGAACGCCTGCCGGGTGATCGAGCGGCACGAGGTCGGTGGGCGCGGCTATTACGCGGGGGCGCTGGCGCTCGTCGGGCGGGATGCGGGCGGGGCGCAGACCCTCGACTCACCGATCCTCATCAGGACCGCCGACATCGCGCCGGACGGGCGGCTGCGGGTGCCGGTCGGCGCCACGCTCGTCCGTGGCTCGGACCCGGCGGGCGAGGTCGCCGAGACCCACGCCAAGGCGGCCGGGGTGCTGGCCGCGCTGGGTGTCGTACCGGGACGCCCCCGGGAGACGGGCGTACGGCCGCGGCTCATGGACGATCCACGGGTGCGGGCGGCGCTGGACGGGCGGCGGGCCTCGCTGGCGCCGTTCTGGCTGCGGATGCAGGAAGCGCCCGAAAAGGGAGCGGAACTCTCCGGGCACGCGCTGGTCGTCGACGCCGAGGACACCTTCACGGCGATGCTCGCGCACGTCCTGCGGTCGTCGGGCCTGGAGGTGACCGTCCGGCGCTACGACGAGCCGGGGCTGCGGGAGGCCGTCGCAGGGCACGAGGGGCCGCTGGTTCTCGGGCCCGGCCCCGGTGACCCGGGCGACCTGGCCGACCCGAGGATGCGGTTCCTGCGCGAACTGACCGCCGAGGTCGTCCGGGACCACCGGCACGGGGTCCTCGGTGTCTGTCTCGGGCACGAGCTGATCGCGGCGGAGCTGGGGCTGGGGATCGTACGGAAGGATGTGCCGTACCAGGGCGCCCAGACGGAGATCGATCTGTTCGGGCGGACGGAGACCGTCGGTTTCTACAACAGCTTCGTGGCGCACTGCGACGACGAGGCCTCCAGGGAGCTGGCGGCGCACCGGATCGAGGTCAGCCGGAGTGCGAGCGGCGAGGTGCATGCGCTGCGGGGCCCCGGTTTCGCGGGTGTGCAGTTCCACCCGGAGTCGGTGCTGACGCTCAACGGGGCTGCTGTCGTACGGGAGTTGATGGGGCGGCTGCGGGGCGCGGGCACCCTCGGTTGAGGCGGACGGGCGCCCGGGGTCGTACCCGGGCGCCCCTGCGCGCCCTCAGCCGAAGAAGACGCTGACCTCCTCGTACAGCTTCGGGTCGACCGTCTTGAGTTTCGCCGTGGCCTCCGCGATGGGGACGCGGACGATGTCCGTGCCGCGCAGGGCGACCATCTTGCCGAAGTCGCCGTCGCGGACCGCCTCGATGGCGTGCAGGCCGAAGCGGGTGGCGAGCCAGCGGTCGAAGGCGCTGGGGGTGCCGCCTCGCTGGACATGGCCCAGCACCGTGGTGCGCGCCTCCTTGCCGGTCCGCTTCTCGATCTCCTTGGCCAGCCACTCGCCGACGCCGGACAGCCGCACATGACCGAAGGAGTCGAGGGTCTGGTCCTTCAGCACCATGTCGCCGTCCTTGGGCATGGCGCCCTCCGCGACGACCACTATCGGCGCGTACGAGGCACTGAAGCGCGAGGTCACCCAGGCACACACCTGTTCGGTGTCGAAGCGCTGTTCGGGGATGAGGATGACGTTGGCGCCGCCGGCGAGGCCGGAGTGGAGGGCGATCCAGCCTGCGTGGCGGCCCATCACCTCGCAGACGAGGACGCGCATGTGCGACTCGGCGGTGGTGTGCAGCCGGTCGATCGCCTCCGTCGCGATGCCGACCGCGGTGTCGAAGCCGAAGGTGTAGTCGGTGGCGGACAGGTCGTTGTCGATCGTCTTCGGTACGGCGACGACCGGCACCCCGTACTCGTCGGTAAGGCGGGCCGCGACGCCGAGGGTGTCCTCGCCGCCGATCGCGATGAGCGCGTCCACCTCCAGCGCGGCGAGGTTCTCCCGAATGCGGGCTATGCCGTTCTCCTGCTTGAGGGGGTTGGTCCGCGAGGAGCCGAGGATGGTGCCGCCGCGCGGGAGGATGCCACGCACGGCCGGGATGTCGAGGCGCACACTCGCGCCCTCCAGCGGACCTCGCCAGCCGTCCCGGAAGCCGACGAAGTCATACTCGTACTCCTGTACGCCCTTGCGGACGATGGCCCGGATGACGGCGTTGAGCCCGGGGCAGTCGCCGCCTCCGGTCAGTACTCCGACGCGCATGGAAATGTCCCTTCGCCGCGGGTTCCTGACGAAGGATCAGTGTGACGTGCGCCTCACTCGGCGTCGAGACTTCTCACTCGTCGTCCAGGCCACGCTGTATCGCGTACCGCACCAGTTCCACCCGGTTGTGCAGTTGCAGCTTGCCCAGGGTGTTCTGGACGTGGTTCTGGACCGTGCGGTGGGAGATGACCAGGCGTTCGGCGATCTGCTTGTAGCTGAGGCCCTTGGCCACCAGCCGCAGCACCTCCGTCTCGCGGTCGGTGAGCTCCGGGGCCCTGGGCTCGTCGGCGCCCGCGGCCGGGGCCGGCTCGGAGGCCAGCCGGCGGTACTCGCCGAGGACCAGACCGGCCAGACCCGGGGTGAACACCGGGTCGCCGACCGCCGTACGGCGCACCGCGTCCACCAGTTCCTCCGTCGAGGCCGACTTCAGCAGGTAGCCGGTCGCGCCCGACTTCACCGCCTCCAGTACGTCGGCGTGCTCGCCGCTCGCCGAGAGGACCAGGACACGCAGGGCGGGGTGGGACCCGACCAGTTCCTTGCAGACCTGGACGCCGGGTTTGGCCGGCAGGTTCAGGTCGAGGACGAGGACGTCCGGTGTGACAGCGCGGGCCCGGCGTACGGCCTGCTCGCCGTCGCCCGCCGTGGCGACCACGTCGAACCCGGACTCGGCCAGGTCGCGGGCGACCGCGTCGCGCCACATGGGATGGTCGTCCACCACCATCACCCGTAGCGGGCTCTGGCGTCCTTCCCCTTCCCCGTCCCCGCTCATGCCCTTGTTCTCGTTCCCGGTGGCCGTCATCGCCGCTCCGCCTTCCCCCGTGCCGCTCTGGTGTCCTTCGGTACCTTCAGTTCGACCTCGGTGCCCTGCCCCGGCACCGAGATCAGTTCGGCGTCGCCGCCGAGGTCACGCAGCCGGCCGCGGATCGACTGGGCCACCCCTAGCCGCCCCTCGCCCTCGGCCTGCGCGAGCCGCCCCTCCGGGATGCCCGGCCCGTCGTCGCGCACGGTCACGACAACGGAGTCCGGCTCGTCCTCGACCAGGATCCAGGCCCGGGCCCCCTCCCCGGCATGTTTCCGTACGTTGTCCAGGGCGGCGCCGACCGCGGCGGCCAGCTCCTTCGCCGCGGCCCGGGCCAGCGGCACGGGAGCGCCGGGCTCCGAGAGGGTGATCGTCGAGGTGGCGTACGGGACGAGCAGGGTGCGCAGGTCCACCGGGTCCGGCGCGTCCAGTGCGTCCGGCGCGGACTCTCCCGCCGCGTGCACGGCGGTGCCCGGCGCCCCGGGCTCCGCGTACCGCTGCTCCCGTGACTCCGGTACGAGGCCGGCGGAGACGAGGGCGCGCAGCGCGACCTCCTGCTCGCCGGCCATCCGGCCCAGTTCCCCGGCCTCGCCGCCGAGCACGGCGCCGCGCCGCTGCACCATCGCCAGTACCTGGAGGACGCTGTCGTGGATGTCCCGGGCGAGGCGCTCCCGTTCGCGGGTCGCGGCCTCGATCTCCAGGGCGCGGGCGAGGGTGCGCTCGGAGGCGCGGGCGACCTCGACGACGTACCCGATGGCGATGGAGGCGACCCACACCAGGATCACGTTGTGGACGGTGTCACGGGCCGGGGTGCCGCGCTCGACCAGGTTCACCACGGCGACCAGCGTCGACGCGAAGGCCGCCCAGCGCCAGCCGCCCTTGATCGCGAAGGCCAGGACGGCGCCCGCGGTCCATATCGACGGCAGGGTCGGGCCGCCCGACTGGACGCGTTCGTGGGTGTCGGCGAGGGGCGTGATGAGGATGCCGACGAGGGCGACCGTGAGGTCGGCGGCGAGGAAGCGCTTGGTGCAGCTGGCCGCGTTCGCCACCCAGGGCAGGGTGAGCAGGGTCCAGAGGAACAGGACACAGTAGTAGGCGACGGCGACCCAGGGACGCCGGAACCCGTCGTAGGCGGTGGCGAAGAACCCCACCGCGTACAGCATGGTGAGCACCCGGTACCCGGCCAGCGCACGCCACAGCGGCTGCTCGACCGACATCCGCATGCTCTTCGGACGCCCGGCTTTCTCACGTACGGCTTTCTCACGTACGGCTCTCTCGCGTACGGCTCTCTCGCGTACGGCCATGTCCCCGCCCATCCCCGAACCCGCCCCCAGGTACTGCTACTTGGTGCCCGACCGTTCCTTCTCCAGGGCCTTCTGCGCCTGCTTCTCCGCCAGTTTCTCCGCCTTCACCGCTTCCGCGATCTGGCGCTTGGCGGCCGACGCGTAGATGTCGACGTACTCCTGGCCGGAGAGCTTCATGATTTCGTACATGACCTCGTCGGTCACGGCGCGGAGTACGAAACGGTCGTGTTCCATGCCCTGGTACCGGCTGAAGTCGAGCGGCTTGCCGATGCGGATGCCCGGGCGCATCAGCTTGGGCATCACCTTGCCCGGCGGCTGGATCTTCTCGGTGTCGATCATCGCCACCGGGACGACCGGCGCCCCGGTGGCCAGCGCCACGCGCGCGAGGCCGCCGGGCTTGCCCCGGTAGAGGCGGCCGTCGGGCGAGCGCGTGCCCTCCGGATAAATACCGAACAACTCACCGCGCTCGATGACCTCGACACCGCTCCTGATCGCGGCCTCGCCCGCGCCGCGCGCCCCCGAGCGGTCCACCGGGAGCTGGCCGACGCCCTTGAAGAAGGCGGCGGTCATCCGGCCCTTGAGACCGGGCGTCGTGAAGTACTCGGCCTTCGCGATGAAGGTGACCTTGCGGTCGAGGACCGCGGGGAGGAAGAACGAGTCGGAGAAGGACAGGTGATTGCTCGCCAGGATCGCCGGGCCGTCGGCCGGAACGTTCTCCAGGCCTTCCACCCAGGGCCTGAAGGCGACCTTCAGCGGGACCCCGACGGAAAGCTTCATCGCGCCGTACAACAACCGACTGCCTCCTGTGTATGTAGATCAGACCTTAACCCGCAGCGCTGCCAAAGAGCCCGACGGCCCTGGTCGGTGTCAGTGCGGTCGCGTACGGTGAAGTACGCCTCGAAGCCTCGTGGCTTCCATGCGTGATCACCCACCCCAGTCACCCACCCCATGAACAGGAGACCGATGGTGCCGGTCCTTCCTGGAGCCGAGCCGTACCGCCATGAGGGCGGGGAGGTCGGAGTCCTCCTCTGCCACGGTTTCACCGGTTCCCCGCAGTCGTTGCGCCCCTGGGCGGAGTACCTCGCCGAGCGGGGCCTGACCGTCTCGCTGCCGCTGCTGCCCGGGCACGGCACACGCTGGGAGGACATGCAGCTCACCGGCTGGCAGGACTGGTACGCGGAGGTGGACCGTGAGCTGCGCGCCCTGCTGGAGCGCTGCACCCAGGTGTTCGTCTTCGGCCTGTCGATGGGCGGCGCGCTCACCCTGCGGCTCGCCGCGCGGTACGGCGACCGGATCAGCGGCATCGTGGTCGTCAACCCGGCGAACAAGGTGCACGGTCTTGCCGCGTACGCCCTTCCGGTGGTGCGTCATCTGGTGCCCTCGGTGCCCGGCATCGTGAGCGACATAAAGAAGGAGGGCGTCGCGGAGGTCGGATACCCCAGGGTTCCGCTGCACGCGGCGCACTCGATGCGGAGGTTCTACCGCCTGGTCGACGCCGAGCTGCCGCAGGTCACCCAGCCGATGTTGCTGCTGCACAGCCGCGCCGACCATGTGGTGCCGCCGGCCGACTCGGCCCGGGTGCTCAGCCGGGTGTCGTCGACGGACGTGACGGAGATCGTGCTGGAACAGAGCTACCACGTCGCGACGTTGGACCATGATGCGGACCGGATCTTCGAGGAGAGCCACGCGTTCGTCCTCCGGCTCGCATCCGCGGCCGGCAAGGGGTCCGAGGAGTCGAAGGACTCGGCGGGGCTGGGAGACCAAGTGGGGCAGCAGGAAGGGACGGCCACGGGTGGCTGAGCACGACTCCGACCGCGAGCCGGAGGAGAAGGGTGTGCCCTTCGACGAGGCGGCCGCGTTTGCCGCGATCGTGGAGGCGTACGGGGACGAGCCACCGGACCCGCCCGGCGCCAAGCCGTTCAAGTCCATCGAGGATCTGGCGCTGCTCGAACCGGACACGAACGAGGACACCGACGACACCGTCGACCCCGACCCCAAGGGCAACGCCGACAAGGTGGCCAAGGGCGACGGGCAGCCCGCGAAGCCGCTGGGCAGTTCCGTCGCCTTCGCCCCGGGCGTCGGCGGCCCACGCGACTACACGTCCCCCGACGCGTCGGAGGACGACTTCGACGATGACGACGAGGGCCACTTCGTACCGCCGGAGCCGCCTGCGCTGCCGTCCTCCGACACGACCGCACGGTTCGCCTGGCTGGCGGTGCTCGGCGGTCCGGTCCTGCTGATGCTCGCCGTACTGCTGGGCTGGGACATGACCTGGTGGCTGACGACACTGAGCATCGGCGGGTTCCTCGGCGGGTTCGCGACGCTGGTGACGCGGATGAAGGGCGAGGAGGACGAGGAGGATCCGGGGCGGGGGGCTGTGGTCTGACGACCACTGTCCGGCTCCGGGGATGTTCTATGGCATCGGGGATGTCCGGGACGCGGGGATTCTGAGGGCGGCCAGCACCGGAAGGTGGTCCGTGGCCGCCCTCAGGCAACTCCTCTCGACGCCGCACTCCGCCGGGCGGGCTGGGCTGGTCTGGTCTGGTCTGGGCTGGGCTCAGGATGCCGGTACACGCAGTGCCGCCAGGACCGGAAGGTGGTCCGTGGCCGCCCTCAGGTCTGTCTCCGTCACGCCCGGAAGGCCGGTCGGCACCCCGCAGCCGAGGACCTCGATGCCGGGCGTGGCCAGGATCGCGTCGATCCGCTGGTGCGGGTCGGTGGGCGTCGAGGTGTACTCCGTACCCCAGGGGGCCGTGGTCCAGCAGTCCTGGAGGCCGGTGGCCAGGCGCCGGAAACTGCGGCCGGCTGGGCGTTCGTTGAGGTCGCCGCCCGCGACCGCGTGCGGTACGTCCAGTGCGGCGAGGCGGTCGAGGAGCAGTCCGGACTGCTCGTACCGCTCGTCCTTCTGCAGGCTGAGGTGACAGCTCAGTACGCCGAGCCGGGCGCCCCCGAAGCGCACGACCGCCGTCGCGAAGCCGCGGCGGTGCTGACCGGGGGTGAGCGGGAGAAGGACGTCCTCGGTGCGTTCGACGGTGGCGCGCAGCGAACAGAGGAGGGCGGGGCCTGCGGCGGTGGCGCCGCCGGAAAGGAGCACCTGGCCGGAGGCCGCTGCGAGGCGGGAGAGTTTCTTGCGCCAGCGGAAGAAGCGGGGGGCTTCCTGGATGAGGACGAGGTCGGGGGCGCAGGCGGTGATGACTCGGGCGAGGGCGGTGGTGTCGTCGCGCATCGAGCGGATGTTGTAGCTGAGGACTCGGACGACGGCGGAACCGTCGGGGTGTGTAGCGGGGTTGGGGAGCGGAGGGTTCGTCGCCATGTGGTCAAGATACGGAGGTGGGGTGAGGGGGATGTCGGGAACTCGCCGTGGGAGGTGCGGTAGTTGGCCGTCTGGCGGCCCATTGTGGCTTGTCGCGCCCACGCGGCGGAGCCGCACGATGACACAGCCCCGCGCCCCTAAAAAGCAGCTCGCCGTCCCCCTGCGAAGGGAACGGCGAGCAGCTGCACGTATGGGGGTGTTTACATGATCGGGTCTGGTTCTCTCGCCAGGTCCGCCGCGCCCACCATGCCTGCCTTGTTGCCCAGTTGGGCGGCGATGACGTCGGCCACCGGGCGCCAGTTGCCGCCCACCAGCCAGCGCTTGTAGGACCTGCGGATGGGGTCGAGGACCAGTTCGCCCTCGTCCGAGAGGCCGCCGCCGACGATGAAGGCGGAGGGGTCGAAGAGGGAGGCCAGGTCGGCGAGGCCAGAGCCGGCCCAGCGGGCCAGTTCGCGGTACGAGTCGACGGCGACCGCGTCGCCCTGCCTCGCGGCCATCGAGATGTGCTTGCCCTCGATGCCCTCGGGCGTGCCGTCGCCGAGGGAGAGGAGCAGCTCGGCGTTCTCCGGGGTCGCGTTGGCGCGCTGCTTCGCGTACCGGACGAGGGCACGCCCGGACGCGTACTGTTCCCAGCAGCCCTGGCTGCCGCAGCCGCACAGCAGGCCGTCCGGGACCACGCGGATGTGGCCGAACTCGGCGGCCACGCCGAAGTGACCGCGGCGCAGCTTGTTGCCGATGATGATGCCGCCGCCGAGGCCGGTGCCCAGGGTGATGCAGATGACGTTGCGGTGGCCCTTGCCCGCGCCGAACTTGTACTCGCCCCACGCCGCCGCGTTCGCGTCGTTCTCGACGACGACCGGCAGGCCCACGCGGGCCTCGACCTTGTCCTTCAGCGGTTCCTCGCGCCAGTCGATGTTGGGCGCGAAGTAGACCGTGGACCGCTGGCGGTTCACGTATCCGGCGGCGCCGATGCCGACGCCCACGATCTCGTGCCCGGCGCGTGCGCCCTCGACGGCGGCGGCGATGGCGTCCACGATGCCCTCGGGCGTGCCCGGGGTCGGCACCTGGTGGGTCGAGAGGATGTTGCCTTCCTCGTCGACCACGCCGGCCGCGATCTTCGTGCCGCCGATATCGACGCCGATGGTGAGTCCCATGAATCCCTCAGTTTCGGTGGAGCCCCGCTACGGTCAACCGTACCCGAGGCCCTGTCGCCGGATGCCCTTCGTCCGTGCGGTGGGCGGGCCCGGCGTGAGGTGATTCGGGGGGTGTCAGTCCAGGTCGATGCGCTCGCCGGAGCCGGTGCCCTCGCCCCGGTCGTCTCCCCTGCCCTCTCCCCGGTTCTTTCCGCGGTCGGCCTCCCGGGACGTCCAGCGGCGTTCCTGGGACACGACGGCCGAGCGGTAGGCGGCGAGCAGTTCGTTGCCCGCGGCTGCCAGGTGGTCGAAGACATCCGGGTTGCGTTCGATCACCGGTTCGACGGCCGCCTTCGCCTGCTGGACGACCTGCTGCACCACCTGCTGGGCGGTGCCCTGGGCGACCGCGCCGAGCAGCGGTGACTGCAGGGACGACAGCTTCTCCGAGACGGCGTCGACCAGCTTGCGCAGTTCCTCGACGGCGGAGGCCGGCGGCTGGCCGTACCGGGCCCGGCGGCGCGCCTTCTCCGCTTCGAGGTCCTCGGCGCAGGCCTTCGCCCAGGCGTCGGCGTCGGAGACGGGCGTCTCGTACGGTGCCTCGTCGGCCGCGTCCCCCCGAGCGGTTTCGGATGTGGGGCGCTCTTCGCTCATGGCGGGCTCCTGACTACGGTTCGTCTCTCCGACGGTACCCGAATGGACGTACGCCGTTCATCGGGTCTGCGGCCACAGATCCGGGTCCGGCGCGAAACGGACCCTCAGCTCGCCGTCGCGCAGGGCCGCGCCGGCCACCGTGCAGCGGCGCAGTGCCGAGGGCAGCGGCACGATACGGCGGAACGGGCCGACGGTGACGACGAGTTCGTCGCCGCGCCGGACCAGGTCGAGCTCGTCGCGTATCGCGCCGGGCAGCGGGATGTGCCAGACGAGCACACCGTCGTCGGCGAGGTGGTCGGTGACGGGCCACTCGACGGTGACGGGGGTCCGGTTGACGGCGGGCGTGCGGAGGGCGGCCAGGTCGTCGGTGCCGCGCGGGTCGTGTCCGAGGTGCGGGACCTGGTGGAGGGCGTACGCCTCCTGCCAGTCATCCAGCGACTTGCGCTGCTGGGCGGTGACGGAGGCGAGCCAGGGGTCGGTCGAGGGCTCCGGCAGGACACGGTTGGCGAGCAGCACGTCCGCGCGCAGGCCGCGCAGGGCGAGCCCGGTGGTGGCGGCGCGTACGGCGTCGGTGCCGGCCGGGCCGGGTTCGGCGACCAGTCGTACGACGGTGTCCTGGTCCTCGACGACCGCGGTGACGGCGGCCAGTTCCACGTCCCAGCGGGCGGCGGCCTCGTACAGCCACTCCGTGGGCATCGGGACGCCGGCGAGGCGGCCGAGTACGGGGCGCAGGGCGCGGGCGGCCTGGCGTTCGGCCGGGAGGAGGCGGCGCAGATAGCGGCGGAGTTCCTCGGGGAGGGCGAGGAGGGCGAGCGCCTGCGCGGTGGGCGGGAGGTCGACCACCAGGAGGTCGTACGCCTCCGAGAGCGCGGCGTCGCGCAGGGCGCGCAGCAGGGCCAGTTCCTCGGCGCCGGGGAGGGGCGTGGGTTCCTCGGGGTCGAGCCGGGAGGCGCCGAGGAAGTCGAGGACGTTCGCGGCGCGGTCCTGGAAGGCGGTGAGGTCGGCGCGGAAGCGTTCGGCGGCGTCGGGACGCCAGGCCGTGAGGTGGGGCGTGCCCGGTACGGGTACGGGGGTGGGGCCGGTGGGGGTGCCGAGGGCGGCGCCGAGGGTGTCGGTGCGGTCGGTGCTGAGGACGAGGGTGGGGGTGCCGTCGCGCGCCGCGGTCAGTGCGGTGGCCGCGGCGAGGGTGGTACGGCCCGAGCCGCCGGGGCCGGTAAGGAGGAGGGTGCGCATGTGGGTGAACGGTACCGGTGCCTGCGCCGCGCCCCTGGGGGCTGCGCCCCCAGACCCCCCTTTCGCGCTGAACGCGCTCGTCCTCAAACGCCGGACGGGCTGGGTATTTCAGCCCCTCCGGCGTTTGAGGAGCGGGGTCTGGGGCGGAGCCCCAGAAGGATGGGACGGGTAGGGGCGGCGGGGGCGAGAAACTACTTGGGTTCCTCCACGCGCTTCTTCAGCCCCGCCAGCGCGCGGTCGATGATGACCTTCTCCGCCTTGCGCTTGATCATGCCCAGCATCGGGATCTTGACGTCGACCGTCAGCTGGTAGGTGACCTCGGTCGCTCCGGCGCCCGCCGCCTTCAGGATGTACGAGCCGTCCAGGGCACGCAGCATCTGCGACTTGACCAGGGTCCACGAGACCTCGTGTTCACCGGTCCAGGTGTAGCCGAGGGTCTGGTCGTCCTTGATCGCGCCGGCGTCCATGACGAGGCGGACCTGCTCGGCGCGGCCCTGGGCGTCGGTCTTCAGGACCTGAGCCTCCTTCACCTCGCCGGTCCAGTCCGGGTAGCGGGCGAAGTCGGCGATCACCGCCATCACCTCGTTCGGTGCAGCCTCGATCGTGATGCTCGAACTGGTGAATTCCGCCATCGAAGTGGCTCCTCCAGATGCGGTCCGGTGAGGGAGGGACGGTGCGCACGTATGTGCAGCGTGAAGGCTACCCCGCGCAGGGGAGGCCGTTGCCACCAGGACCCGGTGGCAGCGCGGGCAACGGGGTCGCCGAAGTCACCATTCGAGCACCCACGGCTGCCCGCTCCCCGCGAAGTGCCCCACGTTCACGCACTCCGTGGCGCCGATCCGCATCCGCCGGGCCAGCGGCTGGTGGACATGGCCGAAGAGCGCGTACCGGGGGCGCGTGCGCCGGATCGCGTCCAGGAGGGCACGGCTGCCGCGTTCGAAACGGCGCGCGACCGTGTCGTACACCAATTCCGGGATCTCCGGCGGGATGTGTGTGCACAGCACGTCGACCTCGCCGACCGCCTCGATCTTCGCCGCGTACTCCTCGTCGCTGATCTCGTACGGCGTGTGCATGGGTGTCCTCAACCCCCCGCCGACGAAGCCGAAGGTGCGGCCCCCGATCTCCACCCGCTCCCCGTCCAGGACATGGGTGCCCGGGCCGGCGTACTCCGACCACAGCGTCGGCATGTCGACGTTGCCGTAGGTGGCGTACGTCGGTGTCGGGAACGCGGCGAACAGTTCGGCGTACTGCTTGCGTACCGCCTTCTCGATGGCCGTCGCCCGGTCCATGCCGATGCCCGCCCACAGCCGGGCCCCGAGCTCGCGCGCCTCCTCGAAGCGGCGGGCGGTGCGAAGGGCCACGAGACGGCTCGCGTTCTCGGCGCCGAACAGGTCGGGGAAGATGCCGCGCGAGTGGTCGGCGTAGTCGAGGAAGAGGACCAGGTCGCCCAGACAGATCAGGGCGTCCGCGCCCGCACCGGCCACGGCCAGGTCACGCACGTTGCCGTGCACGTCGCTGACCACATGAACGCGCGTCCTCTTCTCCTGTGGGTTGCCCCGCGGTGTGGGTGCCATGGCGATCAAGAGTAGGCGTGTGTGGCATGGGTGAACAGGACAGGGGGGTCGCTCACGGTTACTGGGCAGTCAAGAAAACCGTGCACTACTGTGCGTAAAAGACACCAACCCGTGTGACGCCGCGAACATCTCGGCGGACCCCCCTGTCGTAGGAGCCATACCGGCGGGTAACGTCCGGGCAGTCCAGTCGTGCTCAGGATTCAACTACAGGATCCGTGAGTACTTGCCCGAGCCATGGACCGCACCGTCGCATCGCACAACGTCGTGGCGCCGGCGCCCTATGAGGAGCAGCAGTCTTGCGCGAGTTCAGCCTTCCGGCTTTGTACGAGGTCCCCGCGGACGGAAATCTGACCGACATCGTGCGCCGAAACGCCGCGCAGCATCCGGATGTCGCCGTCATCGCCCGCAAGGTGGGCGGCGCCTGGCAGGACGTGACGGCAACGGCCTTCCTGGCCGAGGTGCACGCCGCCGCGAAGGGCCTCATCGCCTCCGGGGTCGCGCAGGGCGACCGGGTCGCCCTGATGTCCCGTACGCGGTACGAGTGGACCCTGTTCGACTTCGCGATCTGGTGCGCGGGCGCGGTGACAGTACCCGTGTACGAGACCAGCTCCGCCGAGCAGGTGCAGTGGATCCTCAGTGACTCGGGGGCCACCGCGATCATCGTGGAGCTGGACGGCCACGCGGCCTCCGTGGCGTCGGTGCGCGACCGGCTGCCCGAGCTGAAGCACGTCTGGCAGATCGACGCCGGCGCGGTGGAGGAGCTGGGGCGGGCCGGCCAGGACGTCAGCGACGCGACCGTCGAGGAACGCGGAGCGCGGACGAAGGCCGACGACCCGGCGACCATCGTGTACACGAGCGGTACGACCGGCCGGCCCAAGGGCTGTGTGCTCACGCACCGCAGCTTCTTCGCCGAGTGCGGGAACGTCGTCGAGCGGCTGCGGCCCCTGTTCCGGACCGGCGAGTGCTCGGTCCTCCTCTTCCTGCCGCTCGCGCACGTCTTCGGGCGGCTTGTGCAGATCGCGCCGATGATGGCGCCGATCAAGCTGGGCACCGTCCCGGACATCAAGAACCTCACCGACGAACTGGCCGCGTTCCGGCCGACGTTGATCCTCGGTGTGCCGCGGGTCTTCGAGAAGGTCTACAACTCGGCCCGGGCCAAGGCGCAGGCGGACGGCAAGGGCAAGATCTTCGACAAGGCCGCCGACACGGCCATCGCGTACAGCCGTGCCCTGGACGAGCCGTCCGGTCCGTCGGTCGGCCTGAAGTTCAAGCACAAGGTCTTCGACCGGTTGGTCTACAGCAAGCTGCGGAACGTCCTCGGCGGCAAGGGCGAGTACGCCATCTCCGGCGGCGCCCCGCTCGGTGAGCGGCTCGGGCACTTCTTCCGCGGGATCGGCTTCACGGTGCTGGAGGGCTACGGCCTCACCGAGTCCTGTGCCGCCACCACGTTCAACCCCTGGGACCGGCAGAAGATCGGCTCGGTCGGCCAGCCGCTGCCCGGCTCGGTGGTGCGCATCGCCGACGACGGCGAGGTGCTGCTGCACGGCGAGCACCTGTTCAAGGAGTACTGGAACAACCCGGGCGCGACCGAGGAGGCGCTGGCCGACGGCTGGTTCCACACCGGCGACATCGGCACGCTCGACGAGGACGGCTACCTGAGCATCACCGGCCGCAAGAAGGAGATCATCGTCACGGCGGGCGGCAAGAACGTCGCCCCGGCCGTGATCGAGGACCGTATCCGCGCGCACGCGCTGGTCGGGGAGTGCATGGTGGTGGGCGACGGGCGGCCGTTCGTGGGCGCGCTGGTCACCATCGACGAGGAGTTCCTGGGCCGTTGGGCCGACGAGCACGGCAAGCCGGCCGGGTCCACCGCGGTGTCGCTCGCCCACGACCCGGATCTCCTCGCGGCGATCCAGGGCGCGGTCGACGACGGCAACGCCGCGGTGTCGAAAGCGGAATCGGTGCGGAAGTTCCGCATTCTGGCCTCCCAGTTCACCGAGGAGTCGGGCCACCTGACGCCGTCCCTGAAGCTCAAGCGCAATGTGGTGGCGAAGGACTACGCGGACGAGATCGAGGCTATCTACCAGAGTTAGTACAGGAGTTGGTACCGGAGTCGGGTCATGGCGCGGTGTCCTCGGCGAGGACCCGCGCCATCGTCCGTTCCGCGAGCGCGGTGATCGTCACGAACGGGTTCACCC
This sequence comes from Streptomyces sp. SID12488, assembly GCF_010548275.1. Taxonomy (GTDB): domain Bacteria; phylum Actinomycetota; class Actinomycetes; order Streptomycetales; family Streptomycetaceae; genus Streptomyces. The sequence continues at coordinate 21,482 of NZ_JAAGLT010000018.1, read as the reverse complement.
CGATCGAGCCGGGCACCAGCGAGCCGTCGGTGATGTACAGCTTCGAATACCCCTTCACTCGGCCGTAGTTGTCGGTCGCCTTGCCCAACACGCAGCCACCCAGCGGGTGGTAGGTGAAGTCGTCGGCGAACACCTTGTTGCCGGTGCCGAACAGGTCGTACCGGTAGATGGTGTTGTTGGCCGCGTTGATCCGGTCGAACAGCTTCTTGGCCATGGCGACGGACACCGCGCTCTGGGCGGCGCTCCAGCCGAGCCGCGCCGAGTCGGTCGCCGCGTCGTAGGTGAACGACGCCCGCTGCGGGTTCTTGGTGATCGCCAGATAGAGACTCACCCAGTGCTCCAACCCCGTCGGCAGCGGGGCGATCTCGGCGAACACGGGGTTGTCGGTGTTGGCCCAGTCGTCGATGCCCATGACCGGCATCGTCGACTGGTTCGCCCCGACCGTGTCCCACAGGTGGTTGGCACGCCCGAGCATCACGTTGCCGTTGGTGCCCCAGCCGGTCCCGACACTGGCGTCGAGCGCGGGCAGCGCGCCCGTCTCCCGGGCCCGGACGAGGAGTTCGGTGGTTCCGACGCTGCCGCCGCCGAGGAACAGATAGGTGCACCCGTACTGCTTGGTCTGGACGACCGCGCCGGTGTCGTCGATCCGGTCGGCGGTCAGGACGTAGGTCCCGTCGGCGGCCCGGGTGATCGCCCTGACCCGCTCCATGGTGGTGATGGTGACGTTGCCGGTGCCGAGCGCCGAGGCGAGATACGTCTTGTCGAGGCTGCGCTTGCCGTAGTTGTTGCCGTAGATGACCTCCTGGCCGAGCGCGGACTTGGTCGCCGTGCCGGCCGCCTCGCGCTGCATGTAGTCGAAGTCGTAGACGCTCGGTACGAAGGTGGTCTTCAGGCCGGTGTTCTGGGCGTGCTTGCGGGAGATCCGGGTGAAGCGGTACCACTCCGTGGACTCGAACCAGGCGGGGTCGACACTGTTGACGCCGAGCATGGCGCGGGCCCGCGGGAAGTAGGTCCCGTACATCTCGGAGGCGTTGACGTTGGGGAACTGCTCGGCGAAGTACGACTGGAGCGGGGTGACCGCCATGCTGCCGTTGACCAGCGAACCGCCGCCGACCCCGCGGCCGAGGAACACGGACATGTCGTTGTAGTGCACGCGGTCCAGGGCGCCGGGGTAGAGGGAGATGTCCCTGTTGACGACGTCCAGCCACAGGAAGCTGGCCAGCGGCGCCTCGGTGCGGGTCTTGAACCACATGGAGCGCTTGTCGGGGGCGGCGGTGGAGCAGAAGATCTTGCCGTCGGGGCCCGCCGTGTTCCAGAGGCGGCCCATCTCGATGACGAGGGTGCGGATGCCGGCCTGGCCGAGGCGGAGGGCGGCGACCGCGCCGCCGTATCCGGAGCCGATGACGATGGCGGGGGCGGACTCGACGGCGGCGGGTTCGACGGCCTGGGCGGACTGGAGGCCGACGCGGGTGAATCCGAGGGCGGCGGCCGTCTGGAAGGCGGCCATGCCCAGTATTTGACGTCTCGTCAGCTGATGCTGCATCAACTGACGGTGTATCAGCTTTTCTGTCATGGGCGCAGCATCGGCGGAATATTGGGTTCCGCCTAGTAGGTGCGTACCTGCACATGTTCAAAAGCAGGGAACGTTTGCCGTCACAGCAGCGCCTTCAGCTCCTCCGCCAGCAGGTCCCAGCGCCACTTCTCCTCGACCCAGGCCCGTCCCCGTTCGCCCATCCGGGCGCGCAGTTCGGCGTCGCCCAGCAGGACGGTGATCCGGTCGGCGGCCTCCTCCACGGAGGTGCCGCGCACCACCCAGCCGGTCTCGCCGTCCAGGACCGCGTCCGGCGCGCCCCCCGAGTCACCGGCGACCACCGGCAGCCCCGTCGCGGACGCCTCCAGGTACACGATCCCGAGCCCCTCGACGTCGAGGCCGCCCCGGCGCGTCCGGCACGGCATCGCGAAGACGTCACCGGCGCCGTAGTGGGCGGGCAGCTCGGCCCAGGGCACCGGCCCGGTGAAGCGGACCGAGTCGGCGACGCCGGTCTCGTGCGCCAGCTTGCGCAGCTCCCGCCCGTAGGGCCCGCCGCCGACGATCAGCAGGACCGTCTCCGGCTCGACCGCGAGGATGCGGGGCATCGCCAGGATCAGCGTGTCCTGCCCCTTGCGCGGGACCAGCCGCGAGACGCACACGACCACGGGCCGGTCGGTGAGCCCGAGCCGGGCGCGGACCGCGGCGCCCCCCGACTCCGGGTGGAAGGTCTTCTCGTCGACCCCGGGCGGCAGTTGGACCATCCGCCGGGCCGCCCGGGGAGTCAGCGCGGAGGCGATCCGCGACCGCGTGTACTCGCCCAGATAGGTGATCGTGTCCGTCGACTCGCCGATCCTGCGCAGCAGTTGACGCGCCGCAGGCAGCTGCGCCCACCCGGCCTCGTGACCGTGGGTCGTCGCCACCAGCCGCTCGGCACCCGCCTTCCGCAGGGCCGGCGCCATCAGCCCGAGCGGCGCCGCCGCCCCGAACCACACCGACGTACAGCCGTGTTCACGCAGCAGCAGGGCGGCCCGCCCGGTGACCGCGGGCGTCGGCAGCAGCATCCTCGTCCGGTCCCGTACGACGGTGAAGGGCTGCTCGGCGTCGAAGGCGGCCGTGGCCCGGGCGCCCTCCGGGCCGCGCTTCCAGGTGGAGGCGTAGACGACGACCCGGTCGGGGTCGAGCCGCAACGCCATGTTGTGCAGGAAGGCCTGGATACCCCCCGGACGGGGCGGGAAGTCGTTCGTCACGATCAGGGTCTTGTGCACGCCGCCGACCCTACCGAACCGTCTCCCAGACCCTCCCAGAACCCTCACAGGTGTCCGGCCCCGCTTGATGGCGTTCGCACAGTCGAGCGGGAGATCATGGCCGCCCACCGGTTGACGCACCATGAATCAGCCACAAGGAACCAGAAGAACCAGCCACGAGGAACGGACAGGGATTCACGTGGACATCGCGGGCGGAGGGCGGCTGCGGCCCCCCGTGGCACTGCTGGGCGTCTGGGGCCTGACCCGGCTGCTTCTGCTGCTGTTCGTGTTCAAGGTGTTCGTCTTCCCGGGCCCGGACGTCACGAGCGACGTCTCGGTGATCTACCACGGCTGGTACGAGGTGCTGCGCGACGGCAGCTTCCCGCTGGCCGACGTCACCTGGCAGTACCCGCCCGCCGCCGCCCTCGCGATCCTCTCCCCCGGCGCCCTGCCGTTCCTGGACTACGCGTCGGCGTTCTTCGTGCTGGCCCTCCTCGCCGACTTCGCCACCCTGTCCCTCCTCCTCCACGCGGGCCTGCGCCCCGGCCGGACGCCGCGCGGCGCCTGGGTGTGGGTGGTGGGCGTACCGCTGCTGGGCCCGACCGTGTACGCCCGTTACGACGTGATGGTGACCGCCGTGGCGGTGGCCGCGCTGCTCGCCGGAGCCCGGCATCCGCGCCTCATGGGGGCACTGGCGGGCTTCGGGGCGCTGCTGAAGGTCTGGCCCGCCCTGCTGCTGGTGGGGGCCGTACAGCGGCGTGCGTGGGCCTCGGCGGCCGTGACAGTGGCCGCGCTGGCGTCGCTGTTCGCGGTGGCCATGCCCGGCGCCTTCGCCTTCCTGACCTTCCAGGGCGGCCGGGGCACCGAGGTGGAGTCGCTGGGCGCCCTCGTCTTCCATGCCGGCCGGCACTTCGGCTGGGCGGGACAAGTCGCGCTGAACTACGGCTCGATCGAGTTCCTCGGCCCGTACGTGCGGACGGTGAGCACGGTGGCGCTGCTGCTGACCGTCGCCGCCTTCGGCTGGCTCCTGCTGTGGCGGCTGCGTGCCACCCGCTTCCTGCCGCACACCCTCGCGGACGCCGCCTTCGTGGCGGTGCTGCTGTTCAGCGTGACCAGCCGGGTGATCAGCCCGCAGTACATGGTGTGGCTGGTCGGCCTCGCCGCCGTCTGTCTCTGCTTCCGGGCCAGCCCGATGACCCTGCCCGCCGCCCTGGTCGTCGTCGCCTGCCTGGTGACGGTCCTGGAGTTCCCGATCGGCTTCGGACACGTGGTCGCCAGCGACGCCTACGGCATGGCCCTCCTGTTCACCCGCAACGGCCTCCTGGTCGTCGCGGCCCTCACGGCGGCCCTGGAGCTGTGGCGCACGACGGCCCCGCCCCGGGCCCAGCTCCCTCCGCTGCCCGATCAGGCCACCCGCGCCAGGCAGAATCAGCCGAGCTGATCGCGGAGATACTCCCGCCACAACCCCGTGAACTCGGCGGGCGTCGTCGCCAGCACCTTCCCCAGGGCCCCCTCGACGGCCCCCGCCCGCTCCCCGTGCGCCCCCACGGCCCGGTAGAACTCACCGAGCCGCACCTCGCCCCACCGGTCGGCGATCATCCGGCACGCCAGCCAGCCGCCCTCGTACGCCTGGGCCAGCTTCGCCGCGTCCCCGCCGAAGCCGAAGTCCGCGTCCTCGGGCAGCGCTTCCGGCACCTCGCCCGAGGCCACCGCGCGGGCCAGTTCGGGCGCCGCCTGGACGGCCGTACGGCCCGTGGACCGGTAGCCGACCCAGTCCGCGTACCCCTCGGAGAGCCACAGGGGCGTGGCGGCCGTGGTGGCGGTACGGGTCGCCACGTGTGTGGTCTCGTGGGTGAGCACGACCTGCTTGCCGAAGTCACCGAGCACGCCGTACGCCTCGGGGTTGACGATGATCCGGTCCGCCGGCGCCTTGGCCGACCCTCCGACCTCCCCGGTCGTGACGGCCGCGATCCCCCGGTAGGCGGAGGCCGGAGACCCGAGCAGCCCCGCCATCCCGTCCAGCGACTTCGGTACGAGGACCACTACCCGCTTCGTCCACGCCCCGCCCCACGCATCCGTCACGGCGGGCACGGCACGGTCGGCGAGGGCCGCGTAGCGGCGCAGGGACTCCGGTGACTGCCCGACCCCCAGGACCAGGCTGTGCGCCCCGCTCACGGCCCGTACGGTCCCCTGGTCCCACAACTGCTGGCCGGTCTTCCGCGCGGGCTCGTCGTCGTCGACGTACCACTGCCCGCCGTCCCGCTCGGTGAGGCTCAGCGTGCGCCCGACCCGCACGGGCGCCTTGTCGACGCCCTCGACGCGGTAGCTCAGCTCCACGTCGGCGGTGGCCCCGTCGCCGTCGGTGCGGTGCAGGGCGGTCAGACGGTACGACCAGGCCGCCAGCGGGAGCGCGCCCAGCCGGTGGAACTCCGCCGGCACACCGGTCCGCGCGTACGCCGGTTCGTCCCCGGCCAGGACGGCCTCGGCCCGCCGGTCCAGCAGCCGTCGTACGTCGGCGGAGGCGGTGTCGGCCGCCGACCGGCCACCGCCGCACGCGACGAGGGAGACGAGCGCGCCGAGCAGCAGCCAGAGCGCCGCTCCCCACCACACACCCCGCCCACGCCTTCGACCAGCCACGCCGACGATCGTACGGGCCGATTGTCAGAAAGTTCAGGGAAGGTGACGCCCCGGACGTTCGGACCCCCGATCAGACTCCGCTCAGACCCTGGTGACCGACGAGACGGGCATCATGCCCACCGGGTCGTACCGCACCGGCGCGCCCGGATAGGGCGCGTGGATCACCTGCCCGTTGCCCACGTACATCCCGACATGGCTGGCATCGGACCGGTAGGTGACCAGGTCGCCGGGCTGGGCCTGGGAGAGCGGGACCTGCTGCCCGGCGTACCGCTGGGCCTGCGAGGTGCGCGGCAGGGCGACCCCGGCCTTCGCGTACGACCACTGCATCAGGCCCGAACAGTCGAAGCCGGAGGGCCCGTTGGAGCCCCAGACGTACGGACTGCCCAGCGCCGCCCGGGCCGCGGCGACGGCGGCTGCCGCACGGCCGCTCGGCGCGGGGGCGTTGCCGGGGTCGGGCAGGTCGGTGCGGTCGGACCGGGAGGCCCTGTCGTAGGCGGCCCGGTCGGCGGACGGCAGCGAGTTGAGCAGGGCCCGCGCCTTCGCCAGCTTCTGTTCGACGGTCCGCTTGTGCACGGCGACCGCCTTGCGGCTGCGGTCGAGCTCGGCCAGCTTGCCGGTGGCCTCCGTGCGCTCCTGGGCGAGTTCCCGCATGGCCGCCTCGAGTTCCCTGAGCTCACCGGCCTGGTGGACGTTGATCCGGTCGAGCGCGGCGGCCTTCTCCAGGTACTCGTCCGGGTTGTCGGAGAACAGCAGCGCGAGCGAGGGGTCCAGGCCCCCGGCCCGGTACTGGGCGCCCGCGAGCGAACCGAGCGTCTCCCGCATGGTGTTGATGCGCAGCTGCTGCCGGGCGATCCGGTCCTGCGCCAGGGTCACCTGCTCGCGCAGCGCGTCGGCACGCTCGTCGGCCCGGTTGTAGGACTCGGTGGCCTTCTCCGCCGCCGCGTAGAGCCGGTCCACCTCGGCCCGGGTGTGGTCGGTCGGCGCGGCGCTGGCCGACGGCACGGCGGCGCCGAGAGCCGCGGCTGCGGCGGACAACACGGTGAGGGCGGCGCCTGCGGCGCTGGCTCCCCGGTCGAACCCGGACGGTGCAAGGCGGCGATGGAACCCCACGAGAAGCCGCACTCCTTCCGCTGGCGGACGCATGTGCTCCCCCGGTGTTGGGGGCGCGCCAGACAGTAGCCGTGCGACTACACGTGGGCCAAGGACCTCAATGGCCACACACGGTGACGCCCCGCCTATGACGCAGGTCATCGGCGGGGCGCGGGGTCAGCGGACGGTGTCGGGATTCGCCCGTTCGGGCGTCAACGTGTCCCGATCTTGAACAGACCCGGAAGGAGTACGACGATCCGATCCGTCGACGAGCAGATCAGATCCGTACGCCGAACTGGAACGGCATGTTGTCGATCGACTCGTACCGCACGACCGTGCCGCTGCGCGGCGCGTGCAGGACCTGGCCGTTGCCGGCGTAGAAGCCGACGTGGTGCATGTCGCCGTAGAAGATGACCAGGTCACCGACCTGGAGATCGCTCTGCGAGTAGATGCGCGTACCGGCGTTGGCCTGCGCCTGCGAGGTCCGGGGTATGGAGATGCCGGCCTGGGCGAACGCCCACGAGGTGAGGCCCGAGCAGTCGAAGGAGCCGGGGCCGGAGGCACCGTAGACGTACGGCGAGCCGATCTTGCTCTGGGCGGCGGCGTACGCGGAACCGGCGCGGCCCGTGACGGCCGAGCCCGAATCGCCGGTGCTCGAACTGCTGAGGGCGGAGCGCTCGCTGGCCCGGCTGGCGCGGGCGTCGGCGGCGGCGATGGCCGCCTTCTCCGCTGCCGTCATCGAGTTGAGGAGCTTCTGGGCCTCGGCGAGCCTGCTCTGGACTTCCTTCTTCTTCTTGGCCAGCTCGGTGCGGGTGTCCGCGAGGTCCTCGAGCTTCTCGCCGGCCTCGGAGCGCTGCTGGGCGAGCGCGCGCTGCTTCTCCTGGACCTTCTTGAGCGACTCGACCTGCTGAGCGCTCAGCTGGTCCATCGTCGACGCCTTGTCGAGGTAGTCGTCCGGGTCGGCGGAGAGGAAGAGCTGCACGGAGGGGTCGATGCTGCCGGTGCGGTACTGGGCGGCGGCGGCGAGTCCGAGGCCGTCGCGCAGCTCGTTGAGCTCTTCCTGGCCGCGGGCGACGTTGTCCTGGAGGGTGGAGATCTCCTTCTCCAGCCGGTCCTGCTTCTCCTCGGCCCCGTTGAGCTTCTCGGTGGCCTGCTCCGCCTGCTCGTAGAGCTTGTCGACCTTGGCCTTGACCTCGTCCTTGCTCGGCTTCTCGCTCGGCGCTGCGTTGGCGGCGTTGGCGCTGAGGGCCACGGCGGCAGCCGCGGCGGTGGTGAGCACGGTCACGCGGGTGCGGCTCGGCTGCTTCGGTCGACGATGGGACGCCACGGAGGCGAACTCCTTCTTCTCCCGCTGTCACTCCCTTTGAGCGATCACCCGAGCGGAGGTTCGAGGCCTGACCCTAGTGACCTTCTTGTGATCAGTTCAAATCCTGACGCGAAAAATGTTTGTCACTCATCGCATTTTTTACACACAACACACATACAGCAATGCTCGATTGACGCTACGTTGCGTGACACTTCCGCCAATTCGGTCATTGCGCCCGTATGTTGCCGAAGGTCGGCGGCTGCTGTCAGCCGCGCGAGAACCGCTTCAGCAGCACCACCGAAGCCACCGGCCGGGCACCCGCCTTGGCGATCCCGTCGGCCACCTCCCGGTCCGTCGACACGACGATGACCGGCCGACCGGGCGGCTCCGCGCGCACCAGTTGACGGATCAGCTCGTCGGCGCTGATACCGGCTTTGGAGAACAGCACCCGCACCCCGCGCGGCGGCGCCAGCAGCACCGGAGCGGCCAGCTCGGCCCCGTCGAAGACACAGGTGACCTCGGCCCCGGTCTGCGCGGCGAGCTGCGACAGCTGCCCCAGCAGGCGCAGCCGCTGCTTCTCCAACGGCATCTGCGGGTAGCCGGTCTTCGTCACGTTGTAGCCGTCGACGACCAGATGCGCCTGCGGCAGCGCGAGCAACTGGTCGAGAATCGCCGGATCGTTCTCGGACAGCGCACGGGCTGCGATGTCCTTCGGTGTCATCCGCCCCGGCTCGACCGCGTCCACGGTCTCGGCCGGCCGCACCGACACCGGCGGCAGCGCCAGCTCCCGCCGCAGTCCCTGGGCCGCCTCCAGCACGGTGTCCAGCAACAGCCGTACCCGCATGTCCTCGACGCTGCGCCCCTCCCGGGCGGCGCGTCTGCTGGCCTCCAGGGCGGCCTCGACCTCGGTCAGCCGCCCCTTGAGCCGCCGGGCCTCGCTCTCGGCCCCGGAGACCTGCGTGTGCCCCTCGGTGCGCAGGGTCTCCATCTCGGCGTGCACCTTGCGCAGGGCCGCCTCGCCGCGTTTGACGTCGCTGAGGGCGGCGCGCAGCTTGCGGTGAAGCGATTCGGCTTCCTTCTTCGCCGACTCCAGCTCCGTACGCAGCCGCTCGGTCTCGGTACGGGTGTGATCCCGGGCCGCGGTCAACTCCTCGCGCAGCCGGTCCAGTTCGGCCCGGCTCTCCTCGTCGGCACGCTCGGCGTCGGCGCGCTGCGCCTCCTCACCGGCCGCGGTGACGAGCTTCACCCAGCCCGTGGGGCGCAGCACATAGGCCGCGGCGGCCACGTCCAGCGGATCGGCGGCCGGGGGCGGCGAACCGGCGTCGAGTGCCCCGGCCAGCTCCGGCTGGGCCTCCCTGAGCTTCTCGCCGATGCGCTGCCGGAACAGCGTGTCGGCCTCCAGCGCGGACGCCATCGCGTTGCCGGCGAACTTTGCCCGCCGGTTCGGCGCGAACCGCGCGTACTGCCTGAGCTGGGCGGGAAGCTCGGCCACGGTGAGCCCGCCGAACCCGTCCGAGACGATCTGTACGACGCGCCTGCGCACGCCGTCGGGCAGCGGGCGGTCGAGCACCTCGGCGGCGCCGTCGCCCGGCTCCCCGCCTGTGGTCTCCACCATCCGTCACCCCAACCGATTCCGGTGCGGGGCCTGCTCCTGTCAGGAGCCGGCGCCCGGCCTGTCCACGAGTTCCACCTGATCCACGGCGTTGCACCAACGGCAGCGCACCGACTCGATGGTCTCACTGACCACCTCGCGCTCCTCCACCTTCGGGTCTCCGGCGAGGTCGAGGTGCACGTACTCCACGACCTTGGAGGAGCGGGTCACGTCGAAACGCGTGAGGTTGCCGCAGAGAGCACAGCGCCACCGGGTCGAGTCGGTAGGCAGAGGAACCGTCATCGTGGATATGTTCGCTTTCCTTCTAGTATCCGTGCTGCGCAAGTTTCCCTGGCGCGTGTGGCTCGTAACCCTAAGGCCTGGCGGGTACCCGCCGCCCGTCCGTCCACAGCGGCGAGGCGGTCTGCACTGTTCGGTCCCGTTACGTCATGCTCTGTGTCCATGATCGGCGAGTTCGAAAAGTGGCGTACTGCGGTCCGCAGATCGGTCCGCGCCCAGTCGGCGCCGGTGACGTACGGGCTGATCGCCGTCTGCTGCCTGCTCTTCGTCATCGGCCCCGCCTCGGGCCTGAACCCCGGGTACGGCACCGGGGACGCCCTGCTGGCCGCCCAGCGGGCCTACTTCCGCCGCTGGGGCGTGGTCCCGGCCGACCTCTTCACCGGCGCCCCGAGGGCCACGCTCACTCCTGCCACGGCACTGTTCGTGCACGGCAGCTGGGTCCACCTGCTGGGCAACATGCTCTTCCTCTACGTCTTCGGCGCGATGACGGAGGAACGCCTCGGCCACCTGGAGTTCGCCCTCTTCTACGTCGGCTGCGGTTACCTCGCCCTGCTGGGGTACGCCGCGGCCAACGCCGGCTCGCAGCAGACACTGGTGGGGGCGTCCGGCGCGATCTCGGCGATCCTGGGCGCGTTCCTGTACCTGTTCCCCGGCGCCCGCGTCACGAGCCTCTTCCCGTTCCTCTTCTTCCTCCCGCTGCGCTTCCCGGCCTGGCTGACCCTGCCCTTCTGGGCGGCCCTCCAGTGGGTGGCGGCGGGCCGGGCGTCCTCCGGCCCCGGGGTGGCCTATCTGGCGCACGTGGTGGGGTTCGGGCTGGGCTTCGCCTACGCGTGGGTGCGATATCGCCGTACGACTAGAGTGAGGCCCGCCCCAGCGACGGCCACCGAGGGAGAGAACCAGCCGTGATCACCGCGATCGTGCTCATCAAGACCAGCGTGGACCGGATTCCGGAGATCGCGGAGTCGATCGCCGCGCTGGACAGCGTGAGCGAGGTCTTCTCCGTCACCGGCACCTACGACCTGATCGCGATGGTCCGCGTCAAGGCCCACGAGGACCTGGCGGAAATCATCCCCGGCAGCATCAGCAAGATCCCGGGCGTGGAGGCGACGGACACCCACGTGGCGTTCCGTACGTACTCCCAGCACGACCTGGAAGCGGCGTTCGCGATCGGCCTGGACAGCTGACGCTCAGCCCGGAAATCCAGCCCCTCCGGCGTTTGAGGAGCGGGGGTCCGGGGGCAGAGCCCCCGGGATGGGGCGGGTAGGGGCAGCGGGGGCGAGGAAAACCCTGCACCTCAGACCGCCGGCACGCAGCGCCCGTCCTCGGTCCGGTACTGCCACCGAGCCCCGTCCCGCACAAGCTCCTTCACGGCACCCACGAACCGCTCGACGTGCTCGTCGGGCGTCCCCGCACCAAAGCTCACCCGAATCGCGTTGAGCGACTTCTCACCGGGAGCGGCCTCGGGGGCCCCGCACTCCCCCTGGGTCTGCGGGTCACTGCCCAGCAGCGTCCGGACCAGCGGGTGCGCGCAGAACAGCCCGTCCCGCACCCCGATCCCGTACTCGGCGGACAGCGCCGCGGCGAAGTGCGAGCTGTTCCAGCCCTCGACGACGAACGAGATGACGCCGACGCGCGGAGCGTCGTCACCGAACAGCGAGAGAACCCTGACCTCGGGCACCTCGGCCAGTCCCGCCCGCACGGTGTCGATCAGATGCTGCTCCCGGGCCACGAGGGTGTCGAAGCCGGCCTCGGTGAGAGCGTTACAGGCCGCGGCGATCGAGTAGGCGCCGATGACGTTCGGCGAGCCGGCCTCGTGCCGGGCGGCGGTGTCGTGCCACTCCACGTCCACTCCCCCGTCCGTGCGCCGCGTGACCTTGCGGCTGGCGCCGCCACCGGCGAGGTACGGGTCGGCGGCGCGCAGCCAGTCGGCGCGGCCGGCCAGGACACCGGAGCCGAAGGGCGCGTACAGCTTGTGGCCGGAGAAGGCGACCCAGTCGACGTCCAGGTCCTGGACGGAGACGGGGTGGTGCGGGGCGAGCTGGGCGGCGTCGAGGACGATGCGGGCGCCATGCGCGTGGGCGGCGGCGGCCAGCTCCCGTACGGGCCACAGCTCGCCGGTGACATTCGAGGCGCCGGTGACGCAGACGAGGGCCGGACCCTGAGGGTCGCGGGCGGCGAGGGCCTCCTGAAGGGTGGCCACGGCCTGCTGCGGGGTGCGCGGGGCGTTGAGGTAGGTGACCTGGGAATCCCGCCAGGGCAGCAGGGAGGCGTGGTGCTCGGTCTCGAAGACGAAGACCTGACAACCGGCGGGGAGGGCCGCGGCGAGGAGATTGAGGGAGTCGGTGGTGGACCGGGTGAAGATCAGCTGGTCGCCGGCGCGGCAGTCCAGGAACTCGGTGACCGTCCTGCGGGCGTTCTCGAAGAGGTCCGTCGACAGCTGGGAGAGGTAGCCGGCCCCCCGGTGCACGCTGCCGTAGTAGGGCGCGTAGGCGGCCACGTCGTCCCAGACCCGCTGGAGCGCGGGGGCGCTGGCGGCGTAGTCGAGCGCGGCGTAGGTGACCTCGCCACCGGTGACGAGCGGGACGGTGACATCTCGTCCCAGAACGGGCAGTGGCCCCGAAATGTCACAGCAAACAGTCCGGTCAGCGGCAACGGTGGAGACAGACATGGCGAACTCCCGTGAGAGGCAGATGAAATCGCTGTGCGAGCAGAGAGGGCTCAGCACAGGACGAAGGTGAAAAGGGTGCGTGGAGGCGGGGCTCGACAGCCCTATCGCATTCGCTTGCTCACGGAAGACTCCCTCGAACGACCAGGACCCCTGGTGTCGAGAGGGGCCCGCGCTTGCCGTAAGCCTTGCTGCCTACGGCCTGGTCTTCATCCCGGGGCACCCCGCCACGGACGGAGGGTTGCCGGACAGTCGGCCGGGGCCTCATGACTGTCACTCATGACCTGGCACAGAACGTAACCGAAGTGATCGACGCCCCGCAACCCGTGTCCGGATCGCGGGACGCCCATCAGGGAACAGGCGGGAACCGGCTACGCGTTGGTGGCCGCCGCCCAACGCTCCAGCGTCCGCTTCGCCGCCCCGGAGTCGACGGATTCCGCCGCCTTCACCATTCCGGCGCCGATCTGCTCGGCCAGCGAGCCCGGCCCCGGGTCCAGCGCCACCAGCGCCGCCGCCGAGTTGAGCAGCACGGCATCCCGTACCGGCCCGGTCTCGCCGTCCAGCAGCCGCCGGGCGACCGCCGCGTTGTAGGCGGCGTCCCCACCGCGCAGGGCCTCGACCGGGACCAGTTCGATGCCGACGTCGCGCGGGTCGAAGGCCTCCTCCGTCACCTTGCCGTCCCGGACGACCCACACCCGGGACGTGGCGGTGATCGTCAGCTCGTCGAGGCCGTCGTCGCCCCGGAACACCAGGGACGAGTTGCCGCGCTCGGCGAAGACACCGGCGACGATGGGGGCCATCCGGGGATCGGCGACCCCGACCGCCTGCGCCATGACCTTGGCCGGGTTGGTCAGCGGGCCCAGGATGTTGAAGACCGTCCTGATGCCCAACTGGCCGCGTGCGGCGCCCACATGACGCATCGCCGGATGAAACTTGGCCGCGAAGCAGAAGGTGATCCCGGCTTCCTCCGCCACCTCGGCCACCCGCTTGGGCGTCAGCTCCAGATTGACCCCGAGCTGCCCCAGCACGTCCGATGCCCCGGAGGCCGAGGAGGCCGCCCGGTTGCCGTGCTTGACGACCTTGGCACCGGTACCGGCGATGACGATCGCCGACATGGTGGAGATGTTCACCGTGTTGGCGCCGTCGCCACCGGTGCCGACGATGTCGACGGTCGGCCCCGGCACCTCGATCACGTTGGCGTGCTCGTACATCGCCTGGACGAACCCGGAGATCTCCTCGACGGTCTCGCCCTTGGCCCGCAGCGCCACCACGAACCCGGCGATCTGTGCGTCGGTCGCCTCGCCACCCATGATCAGGTTCATCGCCCAGGCGGTGTCGGCGGCGCTCAGGTCATGGCCGTCGAGCAGGCCGTTCAGCACGCGGGGCCAGGAACGGACCGCCGCGGTATCGCCTCCGGCGGGGTTCACAGCGCTCATCTGCCGCTCCTGGATCGGTCCCGGCGGTACTCCGCGGGGACTTCTGGTGGGAATGGGAACACCCTATCCAGCCCGGCGGCATGGCGAAGGGCCCCGTCCGATGTACGGACGGGGCCCTTCTGCCGTTCTACCGTGTGTGGCGAAGCGAGGTGATCAGTGGTGGCCGTGGCCGCTCGTGATCTCCTTGTACTCCTCGGTTGTCGGCTTGGCGATCTGGCTGTCCTCGCCGTAGTACGACTTGCTGAGCTTGGCGCGCAGCTTCTCCGCGCCCTTCACCTTGCGCTCGACACCGTTCTCGTCGACCGTCGCGCCGATCATGGCCGGCTCGTACTGCTCGTGCGCGGTGAGCGTGTGCAGTGCCTCCTGGCTGAGCGGCTCGTGCACCTCGATGAACTCACCGTGCGGCAGGCGCTTGATGATGCCCGACTCGCGGCCGTGCAGCACCTTGTCCCTGTCGCGGCGCTGGAGGCCGAGGCAGATCCGCTTGGTGGCGATGAACGCGAGGACCGGGGCGACGAAGAACGCCACCCGTACGAACCAGGTGATCGCGTTGATCGACAGATGGAAGTGCGTGGCCCAGAGGTCGTTTCCACCGCCGATCAGCAGCACCATGTACCAGGTGATCCACGCGACGCCGAAAGCCGTACGAGTCGGCGCGTTGCGCGGGCGGTCCAGGATGTGGTGCTCGCTCTTGTCGCCGGTGACCCAGGACTCGACGAACGGGTAGACCGCGATCGCGACCAGGACCAGCGGGAAGATGATCAGCGGGATGAACACGCCCAGGACGAGCGTGTGACCCCAGAAGTTGATCTCCCAGCCGGGCATGACACGGATCAGACCCTCGGAGAAGCCCATGTACCAGTCGGGCTGGGCACCGGTCGACACCTGATCCGGACGGTAGGGGCCCATCGCCCAGATCGGGTTGATCGAGGCGATGGCCGCGATGAACGCGATGACACCGAAGACCAGGAAGAAGAAGCCTCCGGCCTTGGCCATGTAGACCGGCAGCAGCGGCATGCCGACGACGTTGTTGTTCGTCTTTCCGGGGCCCGCGAACTGCGTGTGCTTGTGGTAGAAGACCAGGATCAGGTGCGCCACCATCAGGCCGAGCATGATGCCCGGCAGCAGCAGTACGTGGATCGAGTAGAACCGGGCCACGAAGTCGCCGCCGGGGAACTCTCCGCCGAACAGGAAGAACGACAGGTACGTGCCCACGACCGGCACGGACAGGACCGCGCCCTCCATGAAGCGCACACCGGTGCCGGAGAGCAGGTCGTCAGGGAGCGAGTAGCCGGTGAACCCGGTGAACATGCCCAGGACGAACAGCAGGAACCCGAACAGCCAGTTGACCTCACGGGGCTTGCGGAACGCACCCGTGAAGAACACGCGCATCATGTGCACGAACATGCCGGCGAGGAAGATCAGCGCCGCCCAGTGGTGGATCTGCCGGATCAGCAGACCACCGCGCACATCGAAGGAGATGTGCATGGTCGAGTTGAACGCCTCGGACATCAGCTGGCCCTGCAGCGGGATGTAGCTGCCGTGGTACTCCACCTCGTTCATCGACGGGTGGAAGAACAGCGTCAGGTACACACCCGTGAGGATGATGATGATGAAGCTGTACATGCAGACTTCGCCGAGCATGAACGACCAGTGGTCGGGGAAGATCTTGCGCATGTTGGCCTTGGCCAGGCCGTAGATCCCCAGCCGGCCGTCGGCCCAGTCGGCGACCCGCTCACCGGCGGGCGCCTTCTCGCGCGACGAACGCGTGTCCGTTTTTGCCGTAGTACTCATCCGCGCTCCCAGAAGGCAGGACCGACGGGCTCGGAGAAGTCGCCGAGCGCCTCAAGGTAGCCCTCGTCGTTCACGCCGATGCGCAGCTGCGGCAGGGCGTGACCGGCGGGGCCGAAGATCACCCGGGCGCCGTCGGAGAGGTCGAAGGTGGACTGGTGACAGGGGCAGAGCACGTGGTGCGTCTGCTGCTCGTACAGGGAGATCGGGCAACCGACGTGGGTGCAGATCTTCGAGTACGCCACGATGCCCTCGTGGGACCACTCGAGCTCGCGCTTGTCCTTGATGTTGTCCGGCTGGATACGGACGATCATCAGGGCGGCCTTGGCGATCTCGGTCTGGAACTCGTGGTCGTCCTCCTCCAGGCCCTCGGGCTTGGCGAAGGTGAGCGAACCGACCGCGATGTCCGAGGCGCGGAGCGGCTCGTTCGTGTTCATGTTGACGAGCAGCAGGCCCTTGCGCCACATCGTGTGGCGGAGGCTCGTCCCCGGCAGCGTGCCGAGGTCGCGCAGCAGCATGACGCCGGACAGCGGGAACAGGGCCAGCGCGCCGAACATCGTGTTGCGGACCAGCTTGCGCCGGCCGATCGCCGACTCCTTGGCGCCCTGCTTGAAGTCGGCCAGGACCTGAGCCTTGACCTCGGGCGGCGCCGCGATCTCGTGGCGCTCGGCGATGAGCTCCTCGTCGGACATCAGGGTGCGGGCCCAGTGGACCGCGCCCGCGCCGATCGCGAAGAGCGCCACCCCGAGGGACACGCCCAGCGCGAAGTTCAGCGCGTTGATGTGCCCGATCGGGAAGACGAAGATCGCCTTGTCGTGCGGGATCGCCACGTACGAGGCGATGAAGGCGACGGTGGCCGCCATCGACAGCGTGAACATGAAGGCGACCGCACGCTCGGACCGCTTGGCGGCCCGCTCGTCGATGTCCTGGACGCGGTGTTCGTGGGGCGGCAGCCCCGGGTCCGCGAACGGGTTCTTCTCGTCCGCGACGCCCGCTACGCCGTGCTCGGACTCCTGCTCAGCGGGCAGGTTCTCTTCTGGAATGTCTTGGCTACTCATGACTTCTTGGCCTTTGCGGTCCGAGCGGCGACCCAAACGGCGACCGCGATGAGCGCTCCGAGGCCGAAGATCCAGGCGAACAGGCCTTCACTGACCGGTCCGAGACCGCCCAGGCCGAGGCCGCCGGGCTCCACGGTGTCCTCGCCGTTGACCGCGTCGAGGTACGCGATGATGTCCTTCTTGTTCTTCTCCGACAGCGTCGTGTCGGGGAAGGACGGCATGTTCTGCGGGCCGGTCTGCATGGCCTCGTAGATGTGCTTCGGGTCGACACCCTCAAGGTCCGGGGCGAACTTGCCGTGCGTGAGCGCACCGCCCTTGCCGGTGAAGTTGTGGCACTGGGCGCAGTTGGTGCGGAAGAGCTCGCCGCCCTTGGCGATGTCCGCGCCGTCGGGGCCGTATTGCTCCTCGGTCGGCACGGACGGACCGGCGCCCAGCGACGCGATGTACGTCGCGAGCTGGTCGATCTGGGCCTGCGAGTAGATGTTCTTCTTCTTCGGGATCTGCGCGCCCTGCGAGGTCGCGGCCGGCATGCGGCCGGTCGCCACCTGGAAGTCGACCGCCGCGGCGCCCACGCCCACCAGGCTCGGGCCGTCGGAGGACCCCTTGCCGCCGGTGCCGTGGCAACTGGCGCAGCCCACGGAGTACAGCCGCTGCCCCTCCGTGATGGTGAGGGACTGGGCGGTTTCATCGGCCTTCGCCTGGCCCGTAGGCGCGACAGCGGAGTACAGCCCCCCGATGGCCGCCAGCGCGATGAGTAGGACGACGACCGCCGCCATCGGATGGCGTCGTCGTGCGGAGAGCTTTTTCACGGATTACCCCGGTGTGAGGATCTTCAGCGTCGAGTCTTCTGGAGGTGTCGGGCAGGACCCGATGTGAGGATCGGGCGGGCCCGGCTACTTGATCATGTAGATCGTGGCGAAGAGCCCGATCCAGACGACGTCGACGAAGTGCCAGTAGTAGGACACGACGATCGCGGCGGTCGCCTGCTCATGGGTGAACCTTTTCGCCGCGTACGTCCTGCCGAGGACGAACAGGAAGGCGATGAGACCGCCCGTCACGTGCATCCCGTGGAAGCCGGTGGTCAGGTAGAACACCGAGCCGTACGGGTCGGAGGAGAGCGAGAGCCCGTCCTTCTTGACCAGCTCGGTGTACTCGAAGACCTGACCGCCGATGAAGATCGCACCCATGACAAAGGTGACGATGAACCACATCCGGAGCTTCTTCACGTCACCGCGCTCGGCGGCGAACACGCCGAGCTGGCAGGTGAGGGAAGAGAGCACCAGGATCGTGGTGTTGGCCGCGGAGAACGGGAAGTTCAGGCTTGACGCCATCTCCTTCCAGTGAGTCGGACCTGTCACCGATCGCAGGGTGAAGTACATCGCGAAGAGGGCCGCGAAGAACATCAGCTCGGAACTCAGCCAGATGATGGTTCCGACGCTGGTGAGGTTCGGCCGGTTGACCGACGGGTGCGCGTGCCCGGTTTCTACTGTCGTTGCTGTCGCCACGACCGACATTATGTCGGTCGCTTATCCCGCCCTCACGCCGGGGGGTGCCGTTCGGGGTGTCTGTGGGGTGTGTCCAGCCCGTATGGCCCATCGGACGGCTGTCCGAGCGGGGTTCTGACAGGGGGTCCGAAGGAGTAGCATCCGGCCCAACGGACCCGGTCCGTCTGTCCGTACGACGCTGATGTCTCGGAGGAACAATGCAGCCGACCGCCACGGTGCTGGTCTACAGCGACGACTCCAACACCCGCGAGCAGGTGCGGTTGGCGACGGGGCGGCGACCCGCTCCGGACGCTCCCGTCGTCGAGTTCCTCGAGTGCGCGACGCCCGCAGCTGTCCTCAAGGAACTGGACAAGGGCGGGATCGACGTCTGTGTGCTGGACGGGGAGGCCGTGCCCATGGGGGGCATGGGGATGTGCCGGCAGATCAAGGACGAGGTCTTCGAGTGTCCGCCGGTGCTGTTGCTGATCGGGCGACCGCAGGACGCGTGGCTGGCGACGTGGAGTCGGGCCGACGCGGCGGTCACCTTGCCGGTGGATCCGGTGGAGTTCGCGTCGGCGTTGGCTTCTTTGCTGCGGGTCAAGAAGGCCTTGAGCGCCTAGGAGCTCGGTTCAACTGGTCTGTTCGGCGGGTGCGGGGCGCTGTGGTTGTCGCGCAGTTCCCCGCGCCCCTAGGTGGGACCCGCGCCCCTCGTTAGATGCTCTGCGGGGTCAGGCGTACCTGCTTGGCTGGATTTGAGCCCTCTGGAGAAGTGGTCGTGAGGGCGCTGCCGGTCTGCCACTTCTTCCAGTTCAGGTTCCAGTCGCCGAAGCCGTTGCCGAAGGATTCCATGGTGTCGCCGTAGGAGTTGACTACCTTGACGACATCGCCTTCCCGAACGTTGTCGTAGAACCACTCGGCGTTGGCAGTGCTCATGCCGGTGCAGCCGTGGCTGACGTTGGCGGAACCCTGGGAGCCCACGGACCAGGGGGCGGCGTGGACGTACTCGCCGCTCCAGGTCACCCGGGTGGCGTAGTAGACCGGCAGGTCGTACGAGTCGGCGCTGCCCTCGGCTATGCCGATGCTGGTGCCGCGCATCTGTACGAAGTACTCCTTGCCGAGTACGACCTTGACGCCGTTGCGGGTCTCGAAGCCGGGCTTGCCCGTGGTGACCGGGATGGTGTTGATCACCTTGTCGTTCTTGTAGACGGTCATCTCGTGGGACGACGCGTCCGTGACGGCGATGACCCGGTCGCCTGTGGTGAACGTCAGGGGCTTGGCCTTGCCGCCCCAGAGGCGGTCGGCGATCTTGATGCCGGGCAGGTTGCTGCGCACCTGGACGGTGGCCCGGGCGGGCCAGTACTCCTTGGGCCGGTAGTGGAGTTCCTTGTCGTCCACCCAGTGCCACGCGCCCTCGGTGGTGGGAGTCGAGTCCACCTTGAGGGCGCGCTCGACTATCGCGCGCTGCGCCTTTCCCCGTACGGGTTCGCTGAGTGCGGCCGTCACCGGCTGACCTACGCCGTAGGTGCCCTTCTTCGGGCCGAAGGTGACGTTCAGGCGCTTCTTGGTGGTCGGCCTGCTGGTGTCGAAGGTGCGGGTCTCGCGGCCGGGGGCACCGTCCTCGTCCTCCGTGCTCACCCGGACCGTGTAGCGGGCGCCTGCGGCCAGGGGGGAGGTGCTGTGCCAGCGGCTGCCGTCGGCGGAGAGTTCGCCGGCCACGTAGCGTCCGGACGCGTCGACGGCCGTGACGTCCGTGATGCGGTCGTCGGAGTCGTCGGAGGTGACCTCCAGGGGCTTGTCCGGGTCGGCCTTCTTGCCGTCGCCGACAGAGCCGCCGAAGGAGATCCGCTCAGCCGCGTCGTACGGCTTCGCCGAGAGGGGGTGGCCGTCGGAGCCGCAGGCGCTGGCGGACGCGCCCAGGGCGGCCACCAGGAGGGTGCAGCTGACGACCGTGCGGTTACGCGGTGAGTGCCTCATGCCCTCACGCTAAGAACGTGCGTCGGCCTCGGCGCGGCGGGTGATCCGTGCGAGGGAACGAGGGTGTGGCAAAAGAGGGAGCCCGGACTCTCCTGACGGAGTGTCCGGGCTCCCCTGAGCACTGAGCGTGTTACTGGGTGCGGTTCTCACCGCGGTAGTACTCGAAGACCCAGCCCCACAGGCCGAGCAGCAGCACCGGGGCCGCGAAGTACGCCAGCCACCAGCCGATCGCGACGCTCAGGAACAGGAGCGCGCCACCGATGCCCAGCGCGAGCGGCTGCCAGCTGTGCGGGCTGAAGAACCCGACCTCGCCGGCGTCGTCCGCGACGTCCGCCTCCTTGTTGTCCTGGGCGCCCACGTCGACCCGCCGGGCCGTGAAGGCCAGGTAGTAGCCGACCATGATGCACAGGCCGAAGGCCAGGAAGAGCGCCGTGGTGCCCGCCGGCTCCTTCGACCACACGCCGTAGACGATCGCCATGACGAGCACGAAGACGGCGAGCCAGATGAACATCTTGCCCTGGACCTTCACTTGCCCGCCTCCTTGCCGCCGACGAGAGCCTTCTCGCCGTGTCCGGCGTTCTCCAGCTGGTCGAGCGCAGCGATCTCAGGGTGGTGCAGGTCGAAGGCCGGGGATTCGCTGCGGATCCGCGGCAGGGTGAGGAAGTTGTGGCGCGGGGGCGGGCAGGACGTGGCCCACTCCAGCGAACGGCCGTAGCCCCACGGGTCGTCGACCTCGACCTTCTTGCCGTACTTCGCGGTCTTCCACACGTTGTAGAGGAACGGGAGCACGGACAGACCGAGCAGGAACGAGCTGATCGTCGAGATCGTGTTCAGCGCGGTGAAGCCGTCCGCCGCGAGGTAGTCCGCGTACCGGCGCGGCATGCCCTCGGCGCCCAGCCAGTGCTGGACGAGGAAGGTGCCGTGGAAGCCGATGAACAGGGTCCAGAACGTGATCTTGCCGAGGCGTTCGTCGAGCATCTTCCCGGTCATCTTCGGCCACCAGAAGTGGAAGCCGGAGAACATCGCGAACACGACCGTCCCGAACACCACGTAGTGGAAGTGCGCCACCACGAAGTAGGAGTCCGAGACGTGGAAGTCCATCGGCGGCGAGGCCAGGATGACACCGGTCAGACCGCCGAAGGTGAAGGTGATCAGGAAGCCGGTGGCCCAGAGCATCGGGGTCTCGAACGACAAGGACCCCTTCCACATCGTTCCGATCCAGTTGAAGAACTTCACGCCTGTCGGTACAGCGATGAGGAACGTCATGAAGGAGAAGAACGGCAGGAGGACTCCGCCGGTGACGTACATGTGGTGGGCCCACACGGTCACGGACAGGCCGGCGATGGCGATGGTCGCGCCGATCAGGCCCATGTAGC
>NZ_JAAGLT010000183.1 GCF_010548275.1 Streptomyces sp. SID12488 | reverse complement strand
TACCAGCTGCCCGAACCCCTGCTGAGCCTCGTGGTGGCGACGGCGCTGACCGTCGACACCGCGCTGAAGCAGGATTCACGGGGCCTTGGCTGACAGGTCGGTTCACGGATGACGGGTCGGTTCACAGTGACGTGAGGTGCCCCGGCTCCGACGGCTGCCGGGGCATCAACGACGGCTCGACGGGCGCCGAACGGGCCTCCAGCGCGAGAACCGACGCCACCGGATGCTCCTCGTCGGCCAG
>NZ_JAAGLT010000182.1 GCF_010548275.1 Streptomyces sp. SID12488 | reverse complement strand
AAACCTGTCGACGTTCAGCCAGGACGACCTCGACGCCATCGCGACGAAGCTCAACAACCGTCCGCGCAAGTGCCTGGGATTCCGCACCCCGGCCGAGAGTGTTGCCTTGACCGGTTGAATCTAAGACGGCTTTCTTCGCGAAGGAGACCCGGTGACGGTGCACCCGTTCATCGAGGCGGAGAAGCGAGACGGTCACAACGTCAAGCGCGCGTGTGAACTGTTGCAGGTCTCCCGAACCGCCTTCTATGCCCG
>NZ_JAAGLT010000181.1 GCF_010548275.1 Streptomyces sp. SID12488 | reverse complement strand
TCAGCCAGGCCGAGGTCGACGCGGGCGAACGCGACGGCCTGACCAGCAGTGAACGCGAGGAGTTGGCCGCGCTGCGACGGGAGAACCGCCGGCTTCGCGAGGACGTGGAGGTCCTCAAGCGGGCCACCTTAGATTCAACCGGTCAGAGCAACAGTGCTGGTTGAGGACGGTTTACGTGGCGAGACTGGGTCGGCCGGGGATGTCGGACGAGATGAAGGCCGACTTGTGGCGGCGCTGGAGGGCCGGGGAGTC
>NZ_JAAGLT010000180.1 GCF_010548275.1 Streptomyces sp. SID12488 | reverse complement strand
CGGCCTTGAACTCCGGCGTGAACGAACGGCGAGGCCGAGGCTTCTTCTTCCCCATGCTCTCCATGATGGACATCCTCCCGGGGCTGAACCCCTGATCTCGGATGTCCGTCAAAACGGATCAAGCCCACACCCGCCTCCTGGCGCGCGACTACGAGCGCCGCACCACCAGTGCCGAAGCGATGATCTACTGGTCGATGATCCTGCTCATGACCCGCCGCCTGGCCCGGCCACACCCGCAGTGAGCGTGAACCGGC
>NZ_JAAGLT010000179.1 GCF_010548275.1 Streptomyces sp. SID12488 | reverse complement strand
CCCGGTCCCGGCCCAACCCCAAGGAGGTGAAGACCGTGACCCGCTCGATCCGCCCCGATGCCGTACTCATCCAAGCCGTGATCGCCGGAGCCTTGTCCTTCGCCCACCTGCACGACCTCGCCGCCGCTGCCGGACAAGACGGCTGGAAAGCCTGGGCCTACCCCATCAGCGTCGATCTGCTCCTGGCCGCGGCCTGGCACCGGCTGCGGACCCTGCGAGCTGCTGGAAGCCCGGCCCGCTCCGCGTGGATCTGGTTCACCGTCGCCCTGATCGCCTCGCTCGGCGCCAACGTCGCCACCGCGGGACTGCTCGACCTGGACCAGGTGCCCGACTGGCTGCGGATCCTCGTTGCCGGATGTCCCGCGGTCGCCTTTTTGGG
>NZ_JAAGLT010000017.1 GCF_010548275.1 Streptomyces sp. SID12488 | reverse complement strand
CCACCACCCGACACAACCCGCCGCAGACGAGGCACCAACAACCCACCCGACCGCACCGCCACCTGCGCCTCACCCGACACCACAGCCGACGTAAGCAGCCGGGCGTTCGTCGGCAGGTCCGTGTCCGTGTCGACCAGGACCACGCGGTCCGGGTGCTCCGACTGCACCGCGCGCATCAGACCCCACAGAGGGGCCTGGGCCAGGCCCGGGACGGGGTCGCCGGGTGTGACGGCGACGGCGCCCCGGGTGAGCACCACGAGGCGGGCGGCGGTCAGGCGCTCGTCGGCGAGGAAGTTCTGTACGAGGCGCAGGAAGACGTCCGCGGTGTGGTGTGCGGCGGCCGGGACGTCGCTCTGACCGTCGCCCGCGGTGGCGCGCACGAGCACCACGTCGGCGGCGGGGTCCACGTCCGCGAGGTCGGGGCCGGCCGCCTCCACGATGCCTGGAGCATCGGTGTCGGGCGCCGCGAGCGGCGTCCAGTCCACGGCGTACGAGGCGTCGTGCTGCGGCTTCGCCGCGGAGCCGAGCCGCTCCTTGGCGACCGGGCGCAGGGCGAGTGACTCCACGCTCATGACCGGTTCACCGACGGCGTCCGCCGCGTGCAGCACGAAGGTGTCGGGCCCGCTCGGCACGATCTGTACCCGCAGGGTGTCGGCGCCGCCGGCGCGCAGGGTCGTGCCGGACCAGGCGAACGGCAGCCTGATGGAGTCCGCCGCCGTGTCGTCCCCTGCGGCGTGCAGCACCACCGGGTGCAGGAGCGCGTCGAAGAGGGCGGGGTGCAGCCCGAACCGGTCGGCGCCGTCCTTGTGCGGGGCGGGCAGGGCGACCTCGGCGTACAGCTCGTCGCCCGTGTGCCACAGCCGCGTCAGGCCCTGGAAGGCCGGGCCGTACTCGTAGCCGAGTCCGGCGAGACGCTCGTACACGTCCTCCAGCGGAACCTCGTCTGCGTCCGCGGGCGGCCACTGCCGCAGATCGGGCCCGGCCGGTGCCGCACCGCCGAGGGTGCCGGAGGCGTGCCGGGTCCAGACCCGCCCGTGGTCCGCACCGGGCTCCGGGCCGTTGTCGGGGCACGCGTGGATCTCGACGGGGCGGATACCGGAGGCGTCCGGCGCGCCGACGGCGACCTGGACGCGTACGGCGCCCTGAGCGGGCAGCTCCAGGGGCGCCTCCAGGGTCAGTTCGTCGATCCGGTCGACGCCGATGTGGCTTGCCGCGACCAGAGCGAGCTCCAGGAACGCGGTGGCGGGCACGAGAACGGTGCCGGCGATCGCGTGGTCGGCGAGCCAGGACTGCTCGGCCACGGCGAGCCTGCCGGTGAGCACGAGGTCGTCCCGCCCGGCCAGTTCCACCGAGGCGTGCAGCAGGGGGTGTCCCGACGGGTCGAGGCCCAGTCCCCGTGCGTCCAGGGGCCTCCCGGGCGCGAGCCAGTAGTGCTCGCGCTGGAAGGCGTACGTCGGCAGGTCGACGAGGCGGGCGCCGGGGTGGAACGTCTCGGCTGCCAGCGGCGCACCGCCCGCCCAGGCCGCGGCGATCCCGGCGAGGAGGGTCTCGTCCTCGGGGCGGGAGGCCCGCAGCAGAGGGACGACGACCGCGTCCGCGTCCTCATCGGCCAGGGCGGCGCGGGTCAGCGGGGCGAGCACGGCGTCGGGGCCGGTCTCGACGAACACGGTGGCCCCGTGCCGCCGAAGACCGCGGACGGCGTCGAGGAACCGTACGGGCCTGCGGATCTGGTGTGCCCAGTAGGCGGGCGAGGTCAGCTCGTCCGGGCCGGCGAGCTCACCGGTGACCGTCGAGACGATCGGGATGCGCGGCTCGTGGAAGGTGAGGCTTTCGGCGACCGTGCGGAACTCGTCCAGTACGTCGTCCATGTGCGGCGAGTGGAAGGCGTGGCTGACCTGGAGCCCGCGGGTACGGCGGCCCTTGGCGCGCCACTGTCCGGCCAGCAGCTCGGTTGCCTCCGCGTCGCCGGAGATCACCAGGGAGTCGGGGGCGTTGACGGCGGCGAGAGCGACGTGGCCGGACGACTTCTCCAGGTCGGCGGCGAGTTCGGCCTCCGTCGCCTCGACGGCGATCATCGCGCCGCCCGCTCGTGCCGCCTCCATGAGACGGCCGCGCGCCGTGACCAGGCGGGCCGCGTCGGCGAGGGACAGCACGCCCGCCACGTGAGCGGCGGTGAGTTCGCCGATGGAGTGCCCGGCGAGCAGATCGGGTGTCATGCCGTGGTGGACGAGCAGCCGGAACAGGGCGACCTCGACGGCGAACAGGGCGGGCTGGGTGTAGGCGGTGCGGTGCAGCAGCCGGCCCGGCTCACTGTCCTCGGCGGCGAACATCACGTCACGCAGGGGCAGTTCGAGGTGTTCGTCGAGTGCCGCGCACACCTCGTCGAGGGCCGCCGCGAACACCGGGGACGCCGCGTACAGTTCGCGGCCCATGCCGGCTCGCTGTGCGCCCTGCCCGGTGAACAGGAACGCGGTGCGGCCCGCGCCCGCCGCGCTGCCGGTGACGACCTGTGCCGTCTCCTCGCCCCGGGCCAGGGCGTCCAGGCCGACGAGGAGGCTGTCGGCGTCCTCGGCGGTGATCACGGCGCGCCGGGTCAGGGCGGTGCGGGTGACGGCGAGGGACGCCCCGATGTCGGCGTGGTGGGCGCCGCTCTCGGTGACGAAGCCGTGCAGTCGCTTGGCCTGGGCGCGCAGGGCGGGCTCGTCGCGGGCGGACAGGACGAACGGGACAGGACCCGTCAACTCCGGCCGCTCAGCCGCACCGGACCCGTCCGCCGACACGAACTCCTCAATGACCACATGAGCATTGGTCCCACTGATACCGAACGACGACACACCTGCCCGACGCGGCGCCCGCTCCCGAACCGGCCACTCACGCGCCTCCGTCAACAACTCCACCGCACCCGTGCCCCACTCCACGAACGGCGACGGCTCATCAACATGCAACGTTTTCGGCAACACCCCATGACGCATCGCCTGCACCATCTTGATCACACCACCCACACCCGCAGCCGCCTGCGCATGCCCGATGTTCGACTTCAACGACCCCAGATACAACGGCCGACCGTCCGACCGCTCCCGCCCATACGTCGACAACAACGCCTGCGCCTCGATCGGATCACCCAACCGCGTCCCCGTACCATGCGCCTCCACCACATCCACATCAGCAGGGGTGAGACGTGCGTCCGCCAGTGCGTCGCGGATGACTCGCTGCTGGGAGGGGCCGACCGGAGCGGTCAGTCCGTTGCCCGTGCCGTCCTGGTTGATCGCGCTGCCGCGGATGACGGCGAGGATGCGGTGGCCGTTCCTGCGGGCGTCCGACAGCCGTTCGACCACGAGGAGGCCCACGCCTTCCGCCCAGGACGTGCCGTCGGCGGTGGCGGCGAAGGACTTGGAGCGCCCGTCCGCGGCCAGGCCGCGCTGGCGCGAGAACTCCACGAACATGCCGGGCGACGACATGACGGTGGCGCCGCCCGCGATGGCCAGGTTGGTCTCGCCGGTACGCAGCGAACGCACCGCCATGTGCAGGGCGACCAGCGAGGACGAGCAGGCCGTGTCGACGGTGACGGCCGGGCCGAGCAGCCCGAGCTGGTAGGCGATGCGCCCGGACAGGACGCTCGGCGTGGTGCCGGTGAGGAGATGCCCCTCGACGCTGTCGGGGGCCTCGTGCATCCGGGGCCCGTAGTCGAGGGTGGTGGCGCCGACGAACACGCCGGTACGGGTGCCCTTGAGAGCGGCGGTGTCCAGGCCGGCGGGCTCGGCGGCCTCCCAGGCGGTCTCCAGGAGGAGGCGCTGTTGCGGGTCCATGGCCAGGGCCTCGCGGGGGGAGATCCCGAAGAACTCGTTGTCGAACAGGGCCGCTTCATGCAGGAAGCCGCCCTCGTCGACGGTGCTGTGGCCGCCGCGCGCGGGGTCGCTGTCGTACAGGTCGGCGTCCCATCCGCGGTCGGTGGGGAAACCGGATATGGCGTCCTGGCCCTCGGCGACCAGCCGCCACAGGTCCTCGGGAGACGTGACGCCGCCCGGGTAGCGGCACGCCATGCCGACGATGGCGATCGGTTCGTTCGCGAGGTCGGAGGCGGAGGAGCCGTGCTCCTGGGCCGGGGTGCCGGTGTCCGGGCCGGCCAGCAGGGTGGTGAGATGGGCGCTGAGGGCGGCCGGGGTGGGATGGTCGAAGAGGAGACCGCTGGGCAGCTTCAGGCCGGACGCGGCGGCGAGCGCGTCGCGCAGTTCGACCGACATGAGGGAGTCGAGGCCGAGGTCCTTGAAGGCGGCGTGCGGGTCGACGCGCCGCACGTCGGTGTGTTCGAGGACGGCGGCGACCTGCTCCAGCACGAGGGCGGTGGCGTCGATGCCCGCTGCCCGGGCACGTGGGGCCGCCCGCGTGGCATCCCGGGCTTCGGGGGCGGTCGGCACAGCGGCGGGAGCGGTCAGGCCGTCGATCCAGTGGCGCTCGCGCTGGAAGGCGTACGTGGGCAGCGCGACCCGGCGTCCGGGACCGCCGGCGTGCACGGCCGCCCAGTCCACCTGCGTCCCGCGTACGAACGCGGCGGCGAGGCCGGTGAGGAGGGAGCGCACCTCGGGGCGCCCCGCGCGCAGCGTGGCGACCGGCGCGGTGGCGTCGGTGTCGTCCAGGCAGTCGGCGGCCAGCGCGGCGCAGACCCCGTCGGGGCCCAGCTCCAGCAGGGTCGCGGCGTGCTGGGCCTGCAGGGTACGTACGGCGTCGAGGAAGCGCACCGGACGGCGCACCTGCTCCACCCAGTAGGCGGGCGACGTCCACTGGCCCGGCTCGACGGCGGCGCCGGTGACCGTGGAGACGGCGGCGATCTCCGGTTCGTGGAAGGTCAGTCGGTCCACGACCGCGCGGAACGCGTCCAGCATCGGGTGCATGAGCGGCGAGTGGAAGGCATGGCTGACGGTGAGGCGGCGGGTCTTGCGGCCCTGCGCGGCGAGGCGCTCCGCGACGGCCGCGACGGTGTCGTGCGCACCGGAGAGCACCACCGAGCGCGGTCCGTTGACGGCGGCGATCGCCACCTCGCCCTCGTGCTCGTGCTCGGCGACCAGCGGCGCCACCTCCTCCTCGGTGGCCCGTACGGCGACCATGGTCCCGCCGGCGGGCAGTTCCTGCATCAGCCGGCCGCGTGCGGCGACGAGTTCGACGGCGTCACCGAGGGACAGCACACCGGCGACGTGGGCGGCGGCGATCTCGCCCACGGAGTGCCCGGCCACATGGTCGGCGGTGACGCCCCAGGAGGTCACCAGGCGATACAGGGCGACCTCGACGGCGAACAGCGCCGGCTGTGTGTAGGCGGTGTCGTCCAGACCGGTCCCGGAGTCGACGACCTCGGCGAGGGGGCGGTCCAGCAGCGGGGCGAAGGCCGCGCAGATCTCGTCGAAGGCGGCGGCGAACACCGGGAAGGCGGCCCGCAGTTCCCGCCCCATGCCGATGCGCTGGGCACCCTGCCCGGTGAACAGGAAGGCCGTCGTGCCGGGCCGGACGGAACCTGTGACGACCTGTGCGGCGGCCTTTTCCCCGGCCACGGCGGTCAGGCCGGCGGCCATGCCGGCGGGGTCGTCGGCGAGGACGACCGCGCGGTGGTCGAAGACGGTGCGGGTGGTGGCCAGAGACCAGCCGATGTCCGCCGGACGGGGCACGGGGGCGGCCGTCACGGCGACGCGCAGCCGGTCGGCCTGGGCGGCGAGGGCGGCTGCATCGCGACCCGAGACCACCCAGGGCAGCAGGGCAGCCCCTGCCTGCTCGGCGGCAGGCTCCGACGCCACCGGGGAACCCGCAGACACCCCGGCCTGCGCAGCGAGCGCGGCAGCACCACGACCCGAAGCAATCCCGGACAGCAAGGCAGTCCCAGCCTGCTGGGCTGTCGACTCCGACGTGGGCCGGGCACCCACTGGAGCCTCGCCCAGTACGACGTGGGCGTTGGTACCGCCCAT
This sequence comes from Streptomyces sp. SID12488, assembly GCF_010548275.1. GTDB lineage: Bacteria > Actinomycetota > Actinomycetes > Streptomycetales > Streptomycetaceae > Streptomyces. The sequence goes on along the minus strand of NZ_JAAGLT010000017.1, from coordinate 192,836 downwards.
GCCGAACGAGGAGACACCGGCGATCAACGGCCGTTCGGGAGCAGGCCAGTCGCCCGTCTCGCACTGCACCTCCAGGCCGAGTTCGGCCAGCGGGATCGCGGGGTTCGCGGCTTCGAAGTTGAGGCTCGCGGGCAGGCGACGGTGGCGCAGCGCGAGGAGGGTCTTGATCAGGCCGACGATCCCCGCGGCGCCTTCCAGGTGGCCCACGTTGGTCTTCGCGGACCCGACGCGCAGCGGGGCTGCGCCGGTGCGGGCCGCGCCGAGCACCGCGCCGAGCGCGGCGGCCTCGACGGGGTCGCCGACCGGTGTTCCGGTGCCGTGCAGTTCGACGTACTGGACCGCGGTGGTGTCGAGGCCGCTCCTGTCGTACGCCTCGCGCAGTGCGCGCTCCTGGGACTCACGGCCGGGCACGGTCAGGCCGGGGGTCGCGCCGTCGTTGTTCACGGCGCTCGCGTGGATCACGCCGTGGATGTCGTCACCGTCGGCGAGAGCCCGGGACAGCGGCTTGAGGACGACGGCGCCGCCGCCTTCGCCGCGTACGAACCCGTTGGCGCGGGCGTCGAAGGTGTACGTCGTGCCGTCCGGGGAGAGTCCCCCGAAGCGCTCCCCGGTGACGGCGGCCTCGGCGAGGATGTTGAGGTTGACTCCGGCGACGATCGCGGCGTCCGACTCGCCCGAGCGCAAGGACTCGCAGGCCAGGTGGACCGCGACGAGCGAGGAGGACTGGGCCGAGTCGACGGTGAGGCTGGGGCCGCGCAGGCCCAGGTGGTAGGAGACCCGGTTCGCGATCACGCCACGGTTGACGCCCGTCATGGTGTGCTGGGTGATCGCCCGGGCGCCGTGCTGGTAGAGCAGTGCGGCGTAGTCGTCGCGCAGGGTGCCGACGAACACGGCGGTGCGGCTGTCGCGCAGGGTGTCCGGGACGATGCCGGCGTTCTCCAGCGCCTCCCAGGCCAGTTCGAGCACGAGGCGCTGCTGCGGGTCCATGACCCGTGCCTCGCGGGGGGCTATGCCGAAGAAGCCGGCGTCGAAGGTGTCGACGCGCTCCAGGAAGCCTCCGCGGCGCATGCCGGGCTCGGTGCCTGCGGGCGTGGCCTCCCCGGTCGCGGACTCCCAGCGGCCCTGCGGCACCGGTGTGACGGCCGCCGAGCCGGTGCTCAGCAGCTCCCAGAACGCGTCGGGGTTCTCGGCTCCCGGCAGTCGGCAGGAAAGACCGACGACCGCGATCGCCTCGCCCTCCGCACGACGCGTCCCCATCGTTTCGGACTGGTGCTGATTCGTCATCGCGCTCGACTGCCCTTTCCGGCCGAATTACCGCAAGACTTCTGGGTGGAGAAATACTTCGGCTCGATCGTAGGCAGGGGGGTCTCTCGCTCATCTCAGTGTCCGGCCTCGGCTCGGTAATTCGGTACGGACAAAAAAAGAGAGCGGAAGTGGAAAGGGAAAAGCGCCATGACCGGACGGTGAGCGCAATGGTGCCCGCCCGTTTTTCTCCGCCCGGTCATGGCGCGTCGGCCGGTCAGCCGGCGATGGCCGCCGCCTGGTCCGCGGCGCGGAAGCCGGACTCCAGGGCGCCCTCGACGAAGGCTCCGTGCCAGCCGCTCGCCGTGTCACCGCCCGCGAACACGACGCGTCCGAACGGTTCCTGGATGCGCGGCAGCTGGCGCAGCAGCTGTCCCGGCCGGCGCAGGCCCCAGCCGCCCCGCGCGTAGGGGTCCTTGTGCCATTCCTTGGCGCGGTAGTCGACGACCCTGGCCTCCGGCAGCAGCCCGCGTACCGCGGCCCGTACCGCCGCCGGGTCGGACACGTTGAGGGAGGGGCCGGTGAAGGCGACGAAGAGGCGCCCGTCGGGCAGTTGCGCCTGCGGGATCAGCAGCAGGATGGGGGCGCCCTCGGGTGCCTGGGCGGAGACCGCCTCGGAGGTGCCGCGCACCCGCAGCCACAGCTTGGTGGCGTGCGGTACGCCGACGCCCTCGCGGGCCGCGTCCGCGTACACCTGGGGCAGGCCCGGCTCGAAGGTGAGGGTGGACCACATGTTGACGGGTGTGGCGACCACGACCACGGGTGCCTTGTACACACGGCCGCCGCTCACCTCGACCTGGGTGAGGCCGCCGCGTTCGCGGATCGCGGTGACGGGCGAGTTGAGGCTCACGGTCGCCCCGGACTCGGCCAGCATCCGCTCCAGGACGGAGATCATGCCGCCTTCCGGAAGCAGGCTCATCACCGACAGGAACTGGTCGTAGGTGCCGCCCGCGAGCTGGTACCACTGGGCCATGCCGGTCAGGGAGCCGAACCGGTTGCCGCCCGCGAACACCGAGGTGGCGCCACTCACCCAGTCGTGGTCGACGCCTGACAGGTGGAGCTGGGAGATCCGGTCGGCGAGCGAGAGGGAGTCGACGGACGCGAGCAGGTCCTTGCGGTGCAGCGGCTCGTAGGGTCGCTCGAAGTACCGTTCGGAGCCGGCGTAGAAGTCCGCGAACAGGGTGTTGAGCCTGGCGCCGGCCTCCTGCGGGGAGTGGCTCTGGAAGCCGCCGCCCACGCCCGGCATGACCATGCGGGTGGTGTGGATGTCCTCCCTGGTGGTCAGCGAGTACCGGCTCAGTTCGCGGGCCACGAGGTTCTGGCCGGGGCCGAACCAGCCGCCGCCCAGTTCGACGTGCTGCCCGGCCAGCGTGCCGGGCTCGATTCGGCCGCCGATACGGTCGCGTGCCTCCAGGACCAGGACCTTCATGCCGCGCGCGGTCAGTTCGCGGGCGACGGTGCCGCCCGCGTAGCCGGCGCCGACGACGATCGCGTCGAAGGGCCCGGCGTCGGCTGCGGCGGAGGGCGCCGTGGCGGTGACGACACCGGCGGTGAGCGCGGTCGCGCCCGCCGCTTTCAGAAGGGTTCTTCTGGTGACGCGGCTGCTGGCGCGGGTGTCCGTGCTGTCGCCGTTCCCAGTCATCGAAAACACCTTTCGTGAAGAGTGTGAATCACGTACGGAAAGATCGATCACGGTGCGGAGAACTTGCGGAAACGTACGGAACGGAAAGCGTGCGGGAAATGGGCCGGCTGATCGTCCGCGCGGCCGGCGCATCTCTCGCGATGCCTGTTTTCGGGCAAGGGGAAGGGGCCGGTCCCGACGGGGGATGGAGAACCGGCCCCTTCGTCAGGGGGTCACCCGAGCCGGGTCAACTGGCCGGACGGCGGTATGCCTTGACGACGCTGGCGTAGCTGTTCTTGGCGTGGCCCTGCGCGATGATGCCCTCCATCAGCGCCTCGGAGTACTTGGGCAGTTCGGTGTCGACGCCGAGCGCCTCGCTCTCTTCGACGAGGTGCTTGAGCGCACCCAGGTGCGTCTCCAGGGTGGCGTCGTTGGCCGGGAACTTCTCGTCGCCCGCGTCGATCTGCGCCGCGTAGTCGGCCGTGAACATCTTGATGGCGTCGAGCCACATGTGCGCCCAGGGCAGGAAGTCCTGCGCCTTGACGCCACCGGTCTCCACGATGGCGACCCCGTGCAGGAAGCTGTTCAGGGCGCCCCACATGAGGCCGAGCAGCGACACGTCGAACAGGGCGGGCTTGCCGTGGTCGGTGCCGAGGTAGGTGGTGCCGGCGCCGAGCAGCTTCAGCACGGGCTCGTGGGCGTCGAAGACGGCCTTGTCACCGGCGTAGAAGAGGACGGCGGTCTCGGTGCCGATACCGGGCGGGGTGATCATGATGGCGCCGTCGAGGTACCGCGCGCCGTTCTTCTCTGCCCACTCGGCGGTCTGCCGGGCCTGCTCGGAGGAGCCCGAGGTCAGGTTGACCACGGTCTTGCCGCGCAGCGCGTCACCCAGCGAGCCGATCACGTCGTGCACCACGTCGTACGTCGACACGCACACGACCAGCAGGTCACTCGCGGCCACGGCGTCGGCGGGGGACGCTGCGAGTACCGCGCCGTCCGCGACGACCCCGTCGGCCTTGTCGGCCGAGCGGTTCCACACGGTGGTGGCGTGGCCCGCCTTCAGGAAGGCGGCGGCCAGTGCCTGCCCCATGAGGCCGAGGCCGATCACCGACACCGAGGTGTGGTTGTCACCCATGAATCATTTCCTCCAGTACGAAGCAGTGTGCTGAACAGACCGGCGCGCGGGGCGCACCGGCGGGAAAACGGTCCGGGAAGAGCCCCCGGCGGCGGGCCGCCGTCAGAGGAAGTACGTACCCGGCTCCATGCCGACCAGGACGCGTCCCTGAACCTCCAGGTTCACGTCGATCTGGGCGAGTGCGTGCAGTGAGAAGCCCTGGATGTCGCGGTGGAAGCGCTGGATGTGGACATCGCGTCGGATGACGGAGCCTCCGCTGGCGTTGAACAGGATCTCCACGGCCTCCTTGGCGAGTTGGGCGGCGAACGCGGTCTGGCCGCGCACGATCGCCTTCTCCTCGTCGGTGGGCTGCTCGCCCGCGTCGGCCCGGTTCTGCAGCAGCGTGAGCCAGCGCGTCGACAGTGCCTCGGCGGCGTCGATCTTGTTGGCGGCGGTGGCCACCTGGATCTGGGTGAGCGGGTGCAGCTTCTGGTCGGTCCAGTCGGTGTACGTGATCCCCCGGCCGGGCAGCCGGTCGAGGAACAGCTCGTACGCACCACGCGCGATACCGACGAACACGGCGGCGACCTCCGCCATGACGAAGCTGAGCAGGCCGTAGTTGCGGCCGGTGGCCCCCGCGTTGGAGCGGTCGCCGGTCGCGCTGACCATGACCTCCTCGAAGGACACCGCGTGGTGCGCCGGCACGAAGACGTCCTCGGCGACCGCGGTGGCGCTGCCGGTGGCGGCGCCGGCGGAGACGTCCCAGTCGTCGACGATCCTGAGCTGGTCCATGGGGACGACGGCCATGATCTCGCCCTGAGTGCCGTCCGGGTTCTGAACCATCGCGGCCGTGAAGTCCCAGTCGGCGCCCTTGCAGCCGGTGTTGAACCTCCACGTGCCGTTGAGGCGGTACCCGCCGTCGGTGGGGGTCGCGGTGCCCGTCGGCGCGAACGCGCTGGAGATTCTGACGGAGCCGGCGGCGAAGATCTCCTCCTGCGTCCGGTCGGGGTAGAGCGTGGCCGTCCAGGTGCTCGTCACCCACACCATGGTCACCCAGGCGGCGGCCGGGCAGGCGCGGCCGATCTCGGTGATGACCTTCGCCTGGTCGGCCAGGGGCAGGTCGAGGCCGCCGAACCTGCGGGGCACCGCCATGCGGAACACCCCTGCCTTCTCCAGGAGTTCGATGCTCTCGTCCAGCAGCCAGCCGCGGTCCTCGGCTGCGCGACCGTTCTCGCGAAGGCTCGGGGCGATGCTGCGCACGGCTTCCAGTACGCCTGTCAGGTCGTCGTTCGTGGCCATTTCCGGCTCCTCGATAGTGCGATTCCTACTGCCGGTCGAGAGGCGCGAGAACCCAACGCCCACCAGGCAGTTCGAAACCTTACTGAAGGCGCCGGAAAAAGCAGTAAGAGACCGCCCATTGTGCGGTCATCACCTCCACATTTCCCTGAAGTCACCCGACCGGGAAACATAATTACCGGACACTTACCGAGCACTTACCGGCGAGATGCCGGAAAATGAGCGGACGGTGCGCACGACGTCATGTGTGGGAATATTTCCGCATGACTCTTTCATGGCCCGAACTCGTACGTACGGCGGCCGAGGACACCACCTCGGCGCTCGAAAAGGGAGCGCACCAGGACTGGCGCGGAAATGCCGGTGACCTGGACTGGAACTGTCGCGAAACCCTTTCGCACATCGCGCTCGGCGTCGTGGGTTACGCGGGCCTGCTCATCGCCCGCCCCACCGACCGCTACATCACCCTGTTCTCCTCGATCGACGGGAACGCACCCGCCCCCGCGGCCCTCGAAGGCATCCGTATCGCCGGCACGCTGCTCGCCGGCACCGTCCGTGACACCCCGCCCGAGGCCCGCGCCTGGCATCCCTACGGTCACTCCGACGCGGCCGGTTTCGCCGCCATGGGTGTGCTCGAACTCGTGGTGCACGGGCGGGACATCGCGCAGGCGCTCGACGTGGAGTACACACCCTCGGACGAGCTCGCCGCGCCCGTGGTCGAGCGCCTCTTCCCCGACGCGCCGGCCGGCCACAACCCCGCCCAGACCCTGCTGTGGTGCACGGGACGCGTCGCACTGCCGGGACTCCCGCGCCGTACCGGCTGGCGCTGGGACGGCCGGGTCCGGTAAACCGGCCGCCGCGCACCACACCGCTCCGACGTGCCCTCGGGCGACTTCACACGAGTCGCCCGGGGGCACTTTTCTTTTTTCCCGGCGTTGTCGTTTCCCGCGCCGGAGACCACGGCGTTACCGCAGCATGGATGAGGCGTTGAACCTGCCCGAATAGTGTCGGCCACGGAATGCACAAGCACCCGTCCTGAACGTTCCTTTCACCGGAACGTTCCTCGCCAGGAAGGCAGGCCGATTCCCGCCATGTCAAAGATCGTCGCGGAACTGGAAAACCACACCGCACGCTACGTCGAGGCCGTCAACACAGGCGACTTCGAGACAGTTGACGGTTTCTACACCGCCGATGCCGTCGCCGTATGGGAACCGGGCAAGCCGCTCAGGGGTGACGAGCGCCGGAAATACCAGCGCGAGTTCCTTGCGGCCAAGCCGCGTATGACCGCGAAGCCCCGGCAGGTGTTCGTCACCGGGGACACCGCGTTGATGATCGTCGACTGGACGATCGACATCGACGACGCCGACGGAGCGTCCGAGCACCTGTCGGGCGTCGGCGTGGACGTGCTGACCCTGGGCGAGGACGGGGTGTGGCGCTACGCGATCGACGACCCGTTCGGCCAGGAGAGCTGACCGGCGCGACGCCGACACGCCCAGACCCGAAGGCACATCCGATCATGAATGACATGTCAGGTCCGCCCGGCGGGCCGGCATCGAGTACACGGGGGACACACAGCACCATGCACACCGGACCCACCAGCCAGCAGCGGCCGTCGCGCCGCACCCTCATCAAGGCGGCCGGCGCGGCGGCCGTAGCGGTACCCGTCCTCGCCCCGGTCGCCTCGGCCGCCTCCCGCGGCACGACGGCAGCCCCGGCGGCCGCGGCGGACTGGGACGTCATCGTCATCGGCGCGGGCTTCGCCGGCGTCACCGCGGCCCGCGAACTGCGCGCCCGCGGGAAGCGGGTGCTCGTCCTTGAGGCCCGCGACCGCATCGGCGGCCGCACCTGGACCGACACCTACGGCGGGCAGCTGATCGAGCGCGGCGGTACCTGGGTCGAGCCGACCCAGCCCTATCTGGGCCCCGAACTCAAGCGCTACTCCTTGGCGCTGGAGGAGGACGACCCGATCTCGACCACCTGGCTGCCGACGCCGAGCGGCCCGAAGCAGTTCACGCCGGAGGACGGCTTCGGCCGCATCGGCACCATCTTCGACCGCATGTTCGAAGGTTCGCAGACGTACTTCGAGAAGCCCCTCCAGCCGCTGCTCCGGAACGATCTGCTGGCGAACCTGGACAAGCTGTCACTGCGTGACCGCCTGACCCAGCTCTCCCTCACGCCCGCGGAGGAGCTCCTCGTCAACGGGCAGACGGCGGTCTACTCCGGCGGCACCAGCGCCATGGGCGCGTTCACGATGTTCGCGCAGTGGTGGGCGCTGTCCGGCCACACCAACCAGGGCTGGAACGACACCATGCGCTGGCGCATCGCCAAGGGCACCAAGGCGCTGCTCGACGCGATGCTCAACGAGGCCAAACCGACCGTCCGGCTCAGCTCGCCCGTAGCCACCGTCACCGACACGGGCTCGCTCGTGTACGTGACCACCAAGTCCGGTACGCAGTACAACGCTTCGGCGGTCGTCGTCGCGATGCCGGTCAACGCCCTGAACACGGTCAGGTTCTCCCCGGCCCTGCCCGCGGCGCTCACCACCGCCTCGGGCCAGGGCGTCGCCGTGAAGAACGCCGTCAAGCTGTGGATCCACGCCCGCAAGGGAGCGGGCAGGGTCTACGGCCAGGGTGCCGAGGGGGGATCACCGATCCCCATGCTGCTGCCGTTCAAGGAGACGGCCGAGGGCATGCTGTACATCGCCTTCAGCACCGACCCCGCCTTGGACCCCACCAATACCGCCCAGGTCAAGAGCGCCGTGCAGAAACTCGGCGTGAACCTGGACGTCATCGGGGTCAAGGTGCACGACTGGGGCCGCGACCCCTACGCGCTCGGCGGCTGGGCGTTCCGCAAGCCGGGTCAGCTCACGAAGCTCTACCCCGATGTCACCCACACCAGTGGGCGGCTCTCCTTCGCCAGCGGTGACATAGCCAACGGCTGGAGCGGCTACATCGACGGCGCCATCGAGTCCGGCATGCGTGCCGCCCGGCAGGCAGCGGGCGAGGAATGACCACCGACGCGTCACCCATCCACCTTCCAGAAGGGAAGCACCAAGCCATGTCAGCCACGTCAGCCACGTCCTTCACCGTCGACTTCGACCCGGCACGCCCCGACCTCACCGCCGACACCGACACCCAGAACGAGATCTTCATCCAGGTGTTCAACTCGGGTGACGGCGCACTGTTCAACAGCCTCTACCTCGACGACTCGATATCGAACTTCTCCGGAGAGCCCCTGACGGGCGAGGCCCGGCTGACGTTCTTCAAGGAGTTCCTGGCCGCCAAGCCGACCCTCAAGGCGACCGTCACCCACTCGTACGTCGCCGGAGACGTGGCGCTGATCGGTGTCGAGTACGCCATCGACTCCACGGGCCCCGACGGCGAGCCGGTCCGGCTGGAGGGCAACTGCACCGACGTGCTCCGCCGCACCGAGGACGGCCGCTGGCTGATGGCCATCGACCGCCCGGTGGCCTCCAGCGGCCTCGTCGCCGACTAGATCCGAACGGGAGCCCCCCTGGCGCGCCAGGGGGGCTCCGCCATGCCGGAAACCCCCGATGGACCAAGGAGACACAGTGACCGACCAGGAAGAACTGACGTCCGTTCTGGACGCCGTGCGCGACATCGTCCCCACTCTGCGCGCGAACGGCGCGGACGCCGAGGCCCAGCGGTGGATCCCCGACGAGAACATCGAACTGCTCGACAAGGCCGGAGTGTTCCGCACCGCGGTGCCCCGGGCCCATGGCGGGCTGGACCTCGGTGTGGCCGATCAGTTCAGGGTGATCGCGGAGGTCGCGCGCGGCTGCCCGTCCACCGGATGGCTGACCATGGTGTGGCTCACCAGCACCTGGTGCGCCTCTCTCTACCCCGACCGGGCGCAGGAGGAGGTCTTCGCCGGCGGCAACACACGCGTGTCCATCGTTTTCGCGCCCACCGGCACCCTCGTACCGGCGGACGGCGGCTACCGCCTGAGCGGCACCTGGCGGTACAACTCAGGTGTCCGCGGGTCTGACTGGGACCTGCTCGCCGCGATGGTGGAGCGTCCCGACGGAACCACCGAGGAGCTCGTCGCCATGGTGCCGGTCTCCGAACTGGACGTCACCGACGACTGGCACGTCAGCGCGGGAGCCGCCACCGGCAGCTGCACGACCACCGCCAGGGACGTGTTCGTTCCCGCCCACCGCGTGGTCTCCCTGGAGGAGGTCATGGTCAGCGCGACCGGCGACCGCTCCAACACCGGTGCCACCGGCCGCAACTACGGGCTGCTCGCCTACGTGCTCTCCGGCGTCGCCGGCGCGTTCGTCGGTATCGCGCGTGGTGCGTACGAGCTGTTCCTCGACCGGCTGCCCGGCCGGGGGATCACGTACACCGACTGGACCGACCAGAAGCTGCACCCGCTCACCCAGATCCAGGTGGCCACCGCCGCCAACAAGATCGACGCCGCCGAGGCACTGTCGACGCGCTGGCTCACGCTGCTGCAGAACCGGGCCGACGCGGGCGAGCAGCCCACCGACGAGGAGAAGGCGATCGTGCGCGGCCAGACCGCGTTCGCCGCCCAACTCGCCAAGGAGGCCGTGGAGATCCTGTTCAACGCCAGCGGAGGCTCCGTCATCCGACGCGATGTCCACATCCAGCGCTTCCACCGCGACATCCAGGGCTTCTCACTGCACGCACTCGCCCAGATCGACGTGAACCTGGAGGTTCAGGGACGCGTCCTGGTCGGCATGGAACCGGGTACGTACTTCCTCTGACGGCGGCCCGCCGCCGGGGGCGGGCCGGAACGCGCGACAGGGCGGCACCACCGGTCTGCACGGTGGTGCCGCCCTGTCGCGCCCACCGGTCAGGAGACGATGGCCGGTTTCCCGAAGCGGCCGTTGACGAACAGCAGCTCGTCGCCCGCCGCGCCCTGGCCCGCCGCCAGCACCGTACCGATGAAGATGGTGTGATCGCCGAACGAGTGCGCCTCCGTGAGGTCGCACTCCAGCCACGCCACCGAGTCGTCGAGCAGCGGTGCCCCGGTGTGCTCGCCGGCCCGCCAGTCCACCTGCTCGAACTGCGCGGCACCCAGGACGCGGCTCTTGTCGGCGAAGTGCCGGGCGAGCGCCTCCTGGTGAGCACCGAGTATGTTCACGGCGAAGTGCCCGGCACCGGTCAGCGCACCGTGCATGACCGCGCTGTGGCCGATGCCGCACAGGACGGACGGCGGGTCGAGGGAAACCGAGCTGAAGGCGTTCGCCGTCATGGCGTGGAGGTGCTCCCCACCCACGGTGAGTACCGTGACGCCCGTGGCGAAGCGGGACATCACCTCGCGAAGCCGGTCCGGCCGCACCGGCCCGTGAGCGGAACGCATGGCAGCGTGATCGAGTTCGACGGACGCGGAATTCATGCCACTCTCCGATGGGTCACACGGGACACGTCAGTGCCGTCCGCGCTGAAGGGCGGCCGGCGCAAACAACGTAACCGGGACGTCTCGCGGTTCTCCCACGGCCGGGTAACCGCCGTACCGCCTGTGCCGGGGCATGACCAATGACCTTCCAGTGACCGAACGTTGACCTTGTCACCGGACCCTGAAGACATGAATGAAAACTTCACCACCGCCGCCGAACCCGAACTCGCCGAGCCTTATCTGCGCCAGATACTCGACATGGCCGGACTGGCCGTCGAATACGTTCGGGCGGAGGCGAACACCCTGTACATGCGCGACGAGGACGGAACCGAGATCCCGGTCGCGGACTTCGCCGGCGGATACGGTTCGGTGCTGCTCGGCCACAACCACCCGGAGATCACCGCATACGCCAGGGATCTGCTCGCCGAACAGACGCCGATCCACGCCCAGTTCTCACGCCACCCGTACGCCAACCGGCTGGCCGCCGAACTGAACCGCATCATCGCGCGTGAACTCTCCGACGACGAGCCTTATTACGCCATATTCGGCAACAGTGGCGCGGAATCGGTGGAAGCCGCCGTCAAGCACGCGGAACTTGACCGGGGTCTACGGGTCTCCGTGCTGCTCGACACGGTCGACGCCGAACTCGACGCGGCGCGCACCGCTGTCGCGGAGAATGCCGCCACCGTCCATGGCGAGGAGGCCGCACGCCTCGGGGTCGCCCTCGCGGCCGACGACAACGATGCCTTCCGCCTCCTGGAGGCGGAGATCAGGCGCCGCAACAGCGAGACCGTCGCGGCACCACCGCTGTTCCTCGCGCTTGAGGGTGGCTTCCACGGCAAACTGGCCGGCAGTGTGCAGCTGACCCACAACGAGAGCTACCGGCTGCCCTTCAAGTCCCTCGCGGCCCAGGCCCGGTTCGTTCCGCAGGACGGACCCGAGGCGCTGCGCGACGTGCACGCACGGGAGCGCCGGGTCCTGCTCGGTCTGAGCGGGGAGGGCGGAAGGATCACGGTGACGGAACACGAGTTTCCCGTGTTCTGCGCCTTCCTGGTCGAACCCATCCAGGGCGAGGGGGGAATTCGGGTCCTCTCCCCCGAATTCGCCCGGGAGATCCAGGAGTTCTGCGCCGCGATCGACTGCCCGCTCGTCGTCGACGAGATCCAGAGCGGAATGGGCAGGACGGGCACACTGCTCGCCAGTTCCCGGATCGGCCTGCGTGGTGACTACTACACCCTCGCCAAGACACTCGGCGGAGGCATCGCGAAGGCGTCCGTGATGCTGGTGCGCGAGAAGCGCTATCGCCGGGATTTCGAGGTCGTGCACAGTTCAACATTCGCGAAGGACAGCTTCTCCTGCCACATCGCGCTACGCGTCCTGGATCTTCTGGAAAGGGACGGCGGAGCCGCGTACCGGCAGGCCGAGGAACGCGGTGCGGCGCTGCACGCCAAACTCGACGCGGTGCGGGCGGAGTTCCCGGACGTCGTGCTGGACGTGCGCGGTCGCGGGCTGATGCAGGGCCTGGAATTCCGTGACCAGTCCGACGCGTCGTCGCCCGAACTGCGTGAGATCGCGGGCAGCGGTCTGTTCGGCTATTTCCTGGCGGGCCATCTGCTGCGCCGACACCGAGTGCGGACCTTCCCGACGGCCAGCGCGGTCGGCACGCTGCGGTTCGAGCCGTCGATCCATGTCACGGACACCGAACTGGAGCAGCTGTACGCCGGGCTGCGTGATGTGTGCACACTGTTGCGGAAACAGGCCGGCGACGAGCTCACCGCCGCGGGCCGCTGACCAACCCCTGGGTGAGTACGCCGCCTCCCCCCACCGGCGTACGGACCCAGGGCACTCCGGACACGTGCGGGTCGAGACCAGGACAGGCACGTGCGACCGGGAGCAGTACGGGAAACGGAAAGCGCCGACAGCGCCGTCACGCGGTACACCGGTCCCGGCAGAGCACCACGCTGGAGCGAGCGGAAACGGGGAGTTCATGCAGTTCCGATTACTGGGGCCACTGGAAGTCGAGAACGAGGAGGGCCTGGTCGACCTGGGCGGGCGCAGACAGCGCGCGGTGCTGGCGTATCTCCTGCTGCACGCGAACCAAGTGGTGTCCACCAGCCAGTTGCTGTCGGCCCTGTGGTCCGACGACATGGCGCCCATGACCGCACGCAAGATCCTGCAGAACGCCGTCTGGAAGCTGCGCGGTGTGCTGGCGCGGCCTCCACGGTCCGAGCGCAGCCCCGAGCTGCTGACCCGCCCGCCCGGCTATCTGCTGCGCGTACCGCCGCAGTACGTCGACCTGCTCGACTACCGGCAGCGGGTGGCGACAGGCCGGTCGGCCCTGACGGCGGGGCAGGTGGAGACCGCGCACGAGTCCCTCGGCGAGGCGCTGTCGCTGTGGCGCGGGCCCGTGCTCGCCGACCTGGTGGAGGAGGGAATCTGCTGGCCGGAGCTGACAGCCGTGCAGAACAGACGGCTCGATGTGATGGAGGATCTGTTCGAGGCCGCCCTGGCCTGTGGCCGGCACCAGCTGGTCCTGCGCGACCTGGAGAACCTCGTTGTCTCCGAACCGCTGCGGGAACGCGCTTCGGGGCAGCTCATGGTGGCCCTGTACCGGTGCGGACGGCAGGCCGAGGCGCTGGCGGTGTTCGGCCGGGTGCGCACCGCCCTCGTGGACGGGCTCGGGCTGGAGCCCGGACGCGAACTGCACCGGTTGCAGCAGGCGATCCTCACCCACGATCCGTCGCTCGACGCACCGCAGGCGGTGGGCGGCCGGGCGGCGGTGACCGTCACACCGGCCACCCCGCCCGCGCATTCCCCGGCCGTGCCCACCGACTCCACCGCCGTCGACTCCGCCGCAGAGGACCCCTGTCCAACCGGCCCACACGAGTCCCGCACCGCCAGCGTGGTCATGTTCCGCTTCCGCCTCGGCGAGGAACTCGGCCGGGTACTGGTCGAGGACCGGGACCGGGTGCTCGACGCCCTGACGCAGGTGGCCAGGGAGAAGGCCGAACTGCACGGCGGGCAGGTCACGGCCGTGCTCGGCTCGACGGTGCTCGCCGTGTTCGCCGGGACCGACCCGGCCGAGGGCGCCGAGCGGGCCGTCCGCACCGCGGCGGCCGTCCGCGACAGTCTCAGCGTCCCCACCGGGACCCTCGCACCACCGCAGGCCGCCGTACGGGGACTCACCGTGCACGCGGCCGTGGCCTCCGGCGAGGCTCTGCTGTCGCGCCCGCCCGCTCAGAACGTACTGCCCCCGTGGGTCGGCGGCAGGCTGGTCGACACCTGCCGGACGATGCTCACCGACGTACAGGCCGGGGAGATCCACGTCTGCGACGAGACGCGCCTACGCAGCAAGGGGGCGGCCACGTTCCGTCGTGCCTGCGCCTCGGCCGTCGCCCCGTGGGAACTGCACCTGCTGAAGGGTGATGTCCCGGAGCCGTCCCACGGCTGGGCGGGCGCGGGCGACCAGGTCAGTGAGCTGGAGCTCACCCAGCACACGCTGCTGCGCACACAGCAGCGCTCGGCCGCGCATCTGATCACACTCATCGACGACTCGGGCCGGGCCAGGACACGGCTGCTCATGGAGTTCCAGCGGCGGGTCGAGGAAAGCCACGGCGGACGGGTACGGGTGCTGGCCGGCACGGTCCGGCCGCCCGGGCCGGGCTCCGCGCTGTCGGTGCCGGCGGAGATGCTGGCCGCGTACTGCGGCATCGATCCGAGCGGGCCCGAGGCTCACGCGACGACGCGGCTGCGCGCCACCCTCGACCGGCTCGGCGGCGGCCCGGGCACCGGAGGGGACCTGTACGCGCCGCTCGCCTCGCTGCTCCGGCCGGGGCCCACGGCGTTCGCGACGACGGTCCCCGGCGATCTGCTACGCGCGTGGACGACCTTCCTCGCGCGGGCCGCACGCGAACAGCCGCTGGTGGTGATCTGGGACGACCTGCAGTACGCCGACGACGCGCTGCTGGACGTCGTGGAGCAGCTGACGCAGACGCATGCCAACGTGCCGCTGCTCAACGTCGTCGGCGCGGACGCCCGTCTGCCCGAGCGGCGCCCCGGCTGGGCCACCGCCCGCCCGCGCACGGTGACCATCAGTCTCACCCCGGAGCCCGGCGACGCCCTCAACGGGCTACTGGAATCCCTGCTTCCGCCGGTCAGGGAGTCCGCGGCCGTCTGAGAGCGGCTCGCCCGTGCCGGTGAGGCGTACGGCACGGGCGAGAGCGCCGATGGCCTCCGGGACGTCCGGTGATCCGGCGGGCAGGACGTCCACGGCCGTCTCGATGAGCAGGGATCCCGCGAGGGCCTTCCACGGGGCCGTGGCAGCGACACGTACCGGCCCCGTGGGCGCCCGTGCGCCGAGCACCTGCCGTGCCCAGTCGGTGATGCGGCCCCGTGCCGGGGCGGTGACGCCCGGCGCGCCCTGAAGCCGGGCGCCGAATCGGGCGAGGATCTCCCCGGCGTGATCGCCGAGGAGATCGCCTTCCCGTGTCGTCGGAGAGCCTGGCGTGGGGACAACAGGAGCGGGGATGTCCGGTCGGCCCGTGCCCCTGGACCGCCGCAGCCCCTCGGACAGGGCCGCAGCGAACTGTCTGCCGACGAAGACGGCCAGAGGCGCGTCCATCTCACCTGCGACGGAGGCACGCACCGGCAGAGGTGATCCGTGCGGGGAACGACGGGCGTGTACGGCTGCGGTTTCCATGGGACCAGCACACCAAGCCCGGCACACCGGCCGCCCATTCGCGGCTCTCCCGGGCGGTCATCCCACGGCCCTCCGGCCGGGCCGGGCCTCGACCGGCTCGGCGGCCCTGCCCCGGAATTGGCCGTGTCCGCTGTGGGATCGGCCGGCCGTCCGGGGCTGCTCCCCCGGCCACTTGGGGTGGCGCTCCGGGAACGGGACCATGCGCCGCGGCATCGGGGCGGGCTCCCACAGCCGCGGCAGGGTCAGCATGCCGGCGTGCTGCCGGCCGCTGCCCCAGAAGGCGCGACGGCGCAACAGGTCGGAGTGACCGCAGGCCACGACGAACAGCGGGGAGCCGGTGGTGCCCCGGCCGAGGGTCTCCACCCAGTCGAGCACCTCCTCGTCGGCCAGGTGCAGATCGTCCAGGCACAGCACCACGGGGCGGTGGCGTGCCTCGTGCTCGATCACCTCCCCCCAGGCGGCGAGCACCTCGGCCGCGCGCCCTGGCCGGCCGGAGTCCGGCGCGGACGACAGGACGCGCAGCAGCCGTAGCGCGTCCACATCGGAGTCGACCGCGGAGCGCACCAGGTTCCTGAGCCGGTGTTCCGGCGTGTCGATCGCCGCCCGCTCCCTCGGCGCCCACGCCTCAAGCAGGGCGGGCGCCAGGCCTGCCGCGTCCGGGCCCGCCTTCGGCGTTCGTGGCCGTACGACCCGCACCTCCTCGAAGTCGTGGGCGATCCGGCGCTCGAACTGGGCGAGAAGGCGCGTCTTTCCGACCCCCCGGTCACCGAGCACCGTCAGCATGCTGGGCACGTCATGGTGGCGGGAGTACTCCAGGAAGTTCTCCAGCAGCGCGAGTTCGTGCCGGCGTTGCCGCCGGGTGTCGGTGCCGCGCACCAGCGGCACGCCCGTGCGCAGGGCCTGCGCCCGGCGGATGCCGGTCACCCCGTCCGCGGCGTGTGTGGTCTCGCCGTACCGGACCCAGACATCGGTGTCGCCCGCGACGTCCTCGCTGACGTACAGCTCACCCGCCGGGACGCCGGCGAGCAGCCCGTGCGCCTTGTCGAGCAGCGTGCCCACCACCGTGACGGCGGCCCGGGGGTCGTGCGGATCGTGCCGCACGATCGCCTTGCCCGAGATGACCACGGCACGCATCACCATGCCCGCCCCCGACGTCAGCCGTTCACGGGCCTCGAAGGCCGCGCGCACCGCGTTCAGGGACGCCTCGGGGCGCTCGGACCGCAGACCGAACAGGGCCGCGCACAGCCCGCCCATCGATCCGACGACCGTGCCGGAGCGCGCCTCGACGCTCTCGGTGAGCACGGTGACCGCGTCGTGCAGGGAGGTGTCCAGCTGCTCGCTCCCCATCGCCGCCGCGTCCGCGGCGGACTCGGTGCACACCACGAGCACGCAGACGTCCCGGCGTTCGGCGACCGCGCCCGCCTCGGCGACACCCAGGGGACGCGGTGCTCGCGGCTCCTCCTCGGCCGGCGCGACCTCGGGGGCGGGCCAGCTCTTCGGCCCGTCGGCGTCCGCCGCGCCCGTTCCCGGTGCTGCGGTGTCCGCCGCGGTGGCCCGACCCGGCACCTCCACGCGGCCCTCCTCCGCGACCGTGTACCGCCGAGGCGCACGCGCCTCCGTGGCGCCCGGCTCCGCACGGCCCCCGGCCGGAGAGGCCAGCGCCTGGTCGTGCCGCAGAATGCGACGCTGCAGGGTCTGCAGTCCTGCGGACGGCTCAAGGCCGTACTCCTCCACCAGGGCCAGCCGCACCCTGCTGAACACGCTCAGCGCCTCCGCCTGCCGTCCGCAGCGGTACAGGGCGAGCATCAACTGCCCGCACAGTCGCTCCCGCAGCGGCTCGGCCTCGGCGAGGGAGGTGAGTTCGCCCAGCACGGCATGGTGGCGTCCGCACGCCAGCTCGGCCTCGAAGCGGTCTTCCATGGCGTCCAGGCGCAGCTGCCGCAGTGCGGTCAGCTCGGCCCACTCCATGCCCTCTTCAGCCAGATCCGACAGGACGGAGCCACGCCATTCCGCGAGGGCCCCGCCCAGCAGTACCGCGGCCTCAGCCGGTTCACCCGCGTCGAGGCGCGCCCGGCCCGCGGCGACGGCGCGCTCGAAACGGGTCGCGTCGAGCCGCTCGGGATCGACGCGCAGCACATAGCCCGGCGCCCTGGTGAGCAGCTGCGCCGGCATCGAGGGGCCGGGCCGCTCCGCGTCACCGGTCTCCAGCAGGGCTCGCAGCCCCCACACCGCGTTCTGCACCATCTTGCGTGCTGTGACGGGCCGCGACTCCTCGGGCCACAGGGCGTCGAGGAGCTGGCTGGTGGCGACGACCTGGTTGGCACGGAGCAGCAGCAGGCCCAGAACCGCTCTCTGTTTGACGCCCCCCAGCGGCAGACTCCGCCCCCCGTTCACCACTTCCATCGGCCCGAGAACCTTGAATTCCACGCCCACCCCCGAACGTCGAGCACCCAGTTCAGTCATGGCAGGCGCCGTTGCCCGCCCGAGCGGCGTTCGCCGAGCGGACGCCGCGCAGAATCACCTCGGCCACGTCGCCGAGTCGCTGGTCCAGATAGAAGTGACCACCGGGGAGGACGCACACCTCGGTGTCGGGGAGGGTGTGTGTCCGCCAGCTCGCCGCCTCCTCGACGGAGACGACCGGGTCGTCCGTGCCGCACAGCACGGTGACCGGCGTGTGCAGCGGCTCCCCGGGCACCCAGGAGTACCGGGCGAGGGCCGTGTAGTCGGCGCGCAGAGCGGGCAGCACCATCGCCACCAGCTCAGGGTCGTCGAGCAGTGCCGCGCCGGTTCCCCCGAGCCTGCGTACGGCGGTCAGGATCGCGTCGTCGTCCGGCAGCGCGTCGTGCGGGTTCCGCTTCGGCCCCGGCGCGCCGCGGGCCGACAGGAAGAGCCTGCGGGGTGGTCGGACCCCGCGCTCCTGGAGGACGCGGGCGGTCTCGTACGCGATGAGCGCCCCCATGCTGTGGCCGAAGAACGCGTACGGCGGTGCTGCCTCGTCGTCGGACTCCAGCTTCCCGGCGATGACGGTGGCCAGTTCCCCGATGTCGGTCACCGGCGTTTCGCGCCGGCGGTCCTGGCGGCCGGGGTACTGCACGGCCCGCACGTCGATGTGCGGGGTGAGCAGCCGGGCCAGCGGCAGGTACGCACTCGCGGCGCCGCCCGCGTGCGGGAAGCAGATCAGTCGGAGAACGCCCGGATCGGAATCGCCGAAACGTCGGAACCACTGGCCGTCCATGGTGCGCTGCGCTCCTGTCTGTTCACCTGCGCCGGCTGGTAGCCGGTCTCGGTACGGGCCCGGTGCAGCACAGTGGCCCACCAGCTGATCCGGTCGAACATCAGCCGGGCCGATGTCTCCCACTCGTCGGAGGTGACCAGGTTGCCGTCCGGCCCGAGCCGGTCCCAGTGGTTGTGGAAACTGACGGTCTCCGACACCGGGACGGCGTGGACCTGGCTGAAGATCTGACGCAGATCGGCAACGGCACACAGCCCGCTCGAAGCGCCGCCGTACGAGAGGAACCCGACGGGCTTGGCGTGCCACTCCTCGTCGTACCAGTCGATCGCGTTCTTCAGCGAGGCCGGAAAGGTCTGGTTGTGCTCGGGGGTGACCACCACGAACGCGTCGGCCGACCCCAGCCAGGGCGCCAGGTCCTTGACGGCCTGCGGCCTGGGCGCCGCCGGGTCGGCGGACATGACGTCGGGCAGCCAGGCCGTGGCGAGGTCGATGACGTCCACGTCGAAGTCGTGCCGCAGCCGGGCACGTGCGGCGAGCCATTCCGCCGCCACGTGGCCGAACCTGCCCTTTCTGATGCTGCCGATGATGATCGCCAGCCGCAGCCGTTCATTCTCGGCCACTCTCCAACCGCCTTCCCCTGCGCCGCCGAACCCGTCATTCCTCGGGGAAGCCTGTCCCACACCCCTTCGGATCGGCTTCGGACGGCTTCGGACCGCCTTTGGCCGGCCTTCGGGCCGGTGGCCGAGCCCCGTTCGTCGCCGGCCCCTCCGCACGGCTGCGAGCTACGCTGGGATCATGAAATTCGGGGTGCTGGGGCCGCTGGAGGTGTGCACGGACGGGGGGCGCGTCGTACGGGTGCCCGAGGTCAAGGTCCGTATGCTCCTCGCCGATCTGCTCGCCCACCACGGGCAGGTCGTGCCGGTGGGCCGGCTCGTCGAGGACCTGTGGGGCGGCTCGACGTTCACGGCCCGGCCCACGGCGTCTCTGCAGGCCAAGGTGTCCCAGTTGCGGCGCGCCCTGGAGGACGCGGAGGCGGGCGGCCGCGAGTTCGTGGCGTACCGGGCGCCCGGTTACGTCCTGGACGTCCCGGCCGGTGCGCTGGACGCCGGACGGTTTCGCGCCCTGGTCGCCGAGGCCCGTGCCACCGAGGACCCGCGGGCGCGGGCGGCGTCGTACACCGAGGCGCTGGCGCTGTGGCGCGGCCCCGCCTTCGCCGAGTTCGCGGACCAGCCGTGCGTACGGCCGACGGCGGCGAGCCTGGAGGAGGAACGTCTGACGGCGGTCGAGGAACACGCTCAGGCGCGGCTGGAGTTGGGCGAGCACAGCCTGCTGATCGGTGAGCTGACCGAGCTGGTGGGGAAGTACCCGTTGCGCGAGGGACTGCGGGCCGCGCTGATGTGGGCGCTGTACCAGGCGGGGCGCTCGTCCGACGCGCTCGACTGCTTCACCGATCTGCGGCGCCGGCTCGACGACGAACTGGGGCTCACCCCCAGCCCGGCCCTGGAAGCCCTGCAGCACTCCATCCTGCGGCACGACCCGGAACTGGCCCGGACCGAACCGCCCGTTCCGTCAGCCGTGGGCGTGCCGGTCCGGCCGGGACCGACGTCGTCGGCCGCGCCCCTGGTGGGCCGTGACGAGGAGTTACGGACGATCCGGACGCTGCTCCTGAAGCGCCGTCTGGTGACGCTGACCGGCCCCGGCGGCGTCGGCAAGACCCGTCTCGCACAGGCCACGGCCGAGAGCCTGACCGGCGCGTTCACCGACGGTGCCTGTCTGGTGGAGCTCGCGGACATCGACGGCCTGGAACGGTTCGCAAGTACGGAGTCGCTGGCCGAGAAGGTCATGGCGGCGCTCGGGATCCGGGAGAACGCCTCGGACGACGACCGCAAGGGCCCGACGGACCGCCTCGCCGACGCGCTGGCCGCCCGACGGCTGCTCCTCGTACTGGACAACTGCGAACACGTCGTGGAGGCCGTCGCCCAACTGACCGGTCTGCTGCTGGGCAGGGCTCCGCACCTGCACATCCTGACCACCAGTCAGGAACCGCTGCGCACCAGGAACGAGACGGTGCACCCGGTGGCACCGCTGTCCCTGCCCCCGGCGGGCCGGCCGGGACTGGACGCGCTGACGAGCGCGGGCGCCGTACGACTCTTCGTGGAACGGACCACCGCGACGGACCCCGCGTTCGTGCTCGACGCGACCACCGCCCCCCTCGTCGCGGACGTGTGCCGACGCCTCGACGGCATCCCGCTGGCCCTGGAACTGGCCGCCACGCGGGTCAGATCCCTGGGCATCAGGGAGCTGCACGACCGTCTCAACGACCGCTTCAAGGTACTCAACAGCGGCTACCGGGACGCCCCTTCGCGGCATCGGACGCTGCAGGCCACGCTCGACTGGAGCTGGAGCCTGCTCGACCCCCGGGAACAGACGGTGCTGCGGCGATTGTCGGTCTTCGGTGAGGGGTGCAGTCTGGAGGCCGCCGAGGACGTGTGCTCCGGCGGCGGTATGTCCCGCGCCGATGTCCTCGACGCGCTGGGCCCGCTCGTGGAACGGTCCTTCGCCGTGCGGACCGAGGGCCCCGGCGGTCCCCGGTACCGGCTGCTGGAGTCCGTCGCGGTCTACGCGCGTGACAAGCTCGCCGAGTCCGGGGAGAGTGCGCAGACCGCGACCCGGCACCTGCGCCACTATGTGCGGCTCGCCGAACGGGCCCGGCCGCATCTGCACGAGCGCGAGCAGTCCCGCTGGTTCCAGTTTCTGGACCTGGAGGCGACCAACGTGCAGCGCGCTCTGCACGAGGCGAACCGGGCCGGAGCCACGCAGGACGCGCTGCGCCTGGTCAATTCCCTGACCTGGTACTGGTTCGTGCGCGGCCGGCTCGGCGAGGCCCGCTGGGCGCTGGCGACGGCCATGGACACGCAGGGCCCGGCCGCGCCCGAGGAGCGCCTGGAGGCGTCGTTCTGGCATTCGGGTATCCGTCTGCTGCTCGGCGAGCACGACGGAGAGCGCGACACCCTCGGTGAGTTCCCGGCCGGGTCGACCGTGGAGTCGGCCAGGGCCGAGTGGTTCCTGGCCCACGCGCAGTGGACGGTGGGGGCGTTGACCGACGGCGAGAAGCGCGTCGAGCGCGTCCTGGTCTCCTTCCGTACGCTGCGCGACGCGTGGGGCACCGCCGCCGCGCTCACCACGCGCGCCGGCTTCGCCCTGGCGCGCGGCGATCTGGACGCGGTGCGCGGCAACGCCGAGGACGCCCGTGACCATTTCGCCGAACTGGGGGACCTCTGGGGCAGGCTGAAGACGACCGACATGCTCGGCAGGCTCGCCGAGATCAACGGCGACTACGACCTCGCGGCCCAACTGCACCGCGAGAGCCTGCGGATCACCCAGACCCTGGAGATGTGGCCCGAACTGTCCGCGAAGCTGTCCGGCCTCGGCAGGATCGCCCTGCTCACGCAGCGCTACGAGGAGGCCGACGATCTGCACACGCGTGCCCTGCGGCTCGCGGCCGAGCAGGGCAACCAGCCGGCCGAACAGTACGCCGCCCTGGGGCTCGCGCTGAGCGCCCGGCGCCAGGGCCTCCTCGGCACCGCCGAGGAGTGGCTGCGCCCCTGGCTCGCCTGGAACCGCCGGCGTGACGACGCGCCGGGACTCGCGCTGGTCCTGGCCGAACTGGGCTTCATCGCCGAACAGCGCGGCGACGCCGACCGCGCTCTCGCCCACCACGGGGACGGCCTCGCGGCTGCCGTGACGACCAAGGACCCCCGCTCGGTCGCCCTGGCCCTCGAAGGCCTGGCAGGCGCGCACTCCCTGGCCGGGGACCCGGAACGGGCCGCGCGCCTGCTCGGCACGGCGGCGACGACCCGGGAGCGGGCCGGGGCCCCGCACCCCCCGGCGGAACAGGGCGACGTCGAGCGCATCTCCGCCCGGGTTCGCGCCACGATCGACGACGCCACCTACGCCCGCGAGTTCACCCTCGGCACCCTCAGCGGCCATGAGACCCAGGCCACGACGGAGTCGGCACGCCCGGGCACACGGTGAACCGCTGCGCGCGGGCCCCACCGGCCGGGAACACTTCCCGGCCGGTTCGTCGACATGCCGGGCACGGTCGGGTACGCACGCCTCGCCCCGCGCGCCCTGGCGAGGCGGGATCGCCGCACCCAAGATCGCCACTGCGGCGCTGGCCTGCGCTTTCGCTCTCATCCCGGCCGGAGTCGCCACCGCCGGGACCGGCCCGGCGCCCGCACCGACCGCACGCACCACTGCGGCGGCCTCCACCGCGCCGTCTGCCGACGGCAACCGGCGAGTCTGCGGGCCCGGGCGGCCTCGGTGTGCGCGGACGCCTACCAGATCGGTTCCACCGGGTACATCACGCGCGCCGGCAAGACTGTCGCCCCCGTCAAGCAGTTCCACTCGCCGTCCTGCGGCCAGAACTACGTCTGGGTCTGGGTCTGGGTCTGGGTCTGGGTCTGGGTCTGGGTCTGGGTCTGGCAGAGCTTCCGCGACGCCGTCGGAGACTACGACGTGACCTCCGCCGTCTACAGCTACTCTCAGGACGAGGTCCTGGGCAAGCGTTCCTGGACCAACACCACCGCCCAGGAGTTCTGGTCCAACGGCACCAGCACCGCGAGCGAATGCACGGCCGGGTCGGGCACCGTACGGGCCGCCGGTGACCCCTTGAATTCACCCCTGCAGGGAGTTACTCCAGCAAGCGCTGCTGAACCCATGCCCACGGCGGGGGAGGTGACCAACGGCTTCCCCCGCCCGAGGGACAGCGCGGCCTCGGAGTCGCTCCGAGATCAGTCGGGCATGGCGCCGACTCCCCGTGCGTGAAGTGCGGTCGGGTGACCGGGATTCAGTCCGGCAGGAGGGTGATGACTCCCCCGACCTGCGGCCGACAGCCCTCGCTCCTACTGAGACAGCTGGGAGTAAAGTCCCGCCAGGTCGCCGGCCGGACCTGCCTTGACCTGCCGCGAAACGTCGTCGGCGAGCACCTCGTGCGCTGCCCCGCCTCGATGCCGTCGAGGGCGAGCGCGGCGATGTCACGTGGGTGCGTGCGAGCGCTGGTGTTCCGCAGCCGATCGGCCGATCGGCCCGGGAGTGTGGCCGATCGGCCGACGCGGTGGCGCCAGGGGTGCGCCTAGCGTCGTACCGACCAAGTCACCGCGCTTCGAGGGGGATGTCCGATGGACCAGCGAGGGACGACCGCAGCACACGCCGACGCCACGACCGTGGTCGGAGCGACCACGGAGTTCGAGCCGGACGTCATGGACCTGCTCGTGGAGACACTGCGTCGCACGGTCAGGTTCGAGTTGCCGGCCGTGGGGACGGACACTCTGCTCGGCGCGCTCGTGATGGGGGACACGGACGCCGGTGCGGCGATCGCCCCGGGGATGCGGAAGGCCGGTTCGCTCAGCGGTCTGATCTCCGGCCGGGCGGGCGGTGGTTGGGTGAGCGACGACGAGGCGCACGGTGTGCCGGACGCGGCCGGTGCGGAAGCCGGTGGGGCGGAGATCGACGCCGCGTGGCGCGAGGCGCGGTGGCGCTTCGGCCTCGGTTCGCGCGGATCGGCTTCGGAGAGCAACCCGGTGCTGCCCGGGATGACCGGGGCGATGCGCGCGTGCCTGCTGCTCGCGTTCAGGTCGGCCCGCGCCGAGAGAACGATCTCGGTGCGCTGCCGCCATGTGGCCCGCGCCCTGCTGGACCTGCCGGACAGCAGGGCGCGGGAAGCCCTACTGCTGCAGAGGCTGGATCCGGCCGCCGCGGCGATCACCCTCGACGGACTGGACGCGAGCGCCCCGGCGGAGACCGAGGGACCGGAATCCCGCGGCGTCACCCTGCTTCGCCGGGCCGGAACGCTGGGCAAGGACGGCAACCGCCTGACACGCGCACTGACTTCGTGGACCTCCGGGACCCCCGTGAACGGCTCACCGGTGCTGTTCGCGGTGTCCGTCGAGGCCGTCCGGCAAGCGGTACGGTGCGGGCGCGCGGCGGCGGAGCCGGTGGATCTTCTGCTGGGAGTACTGGCCCTGGACCGGGCGCTGTCCGTTGCCGGGCGCGCGCTTCCCGGGAGTCTGAGGCCGGCCAATTCCGCTGCGCCCCTGCTGCGTCGGCACGGAATACGACAGGATTCCCTGGTCCTTTCGGCTTCGGCGATCCGGTACCCCGCTGGTCCCGACGCAGACGGCGATGGCGATGGCGTGCGGCTGTCCGCCGCCGCCAAGCGGATCATGGCGGTCGCACGACTGTCCGCCGCCGAGCACGGTTCGCCCACGGTCGGTACGGTCCACCTGTTGTCCGCGCTGCTCGACGCGCCGGCGACGGATACGGACGCCGGGGACGGTGGAGCGGTCGTACGGCTGCTGGCTGTCGGCCAGCTGGATGTGGCCGCGTTGCGGGCAGAGTCGCGCCTCCGGCTGGGCGCATGACACCCGGGACCCCGCCGTGCGGCGACCGCCACCGCCGCAGCTACCGTTCCTCCCGGAGATTTACGGGAGCGGGGCAGGGGTGATCATGAGTCAGGTGACCGAAGACGCCGCGCCGCCGCGCCCGTTCGTACGGCTGGGGCACACGCTTGCCGGTGTGCCTCGGTGGGTGCGCGGCGAGACGGCCTCGAGCTGGGCCGGGGTACGTGCCGCCGAGCGCCGCACGGTCGTCGTAGAGGCGATGGTCTGTGCCCTGGTGGCAGCATTCTGTCTGTTGCCGCTGCTGCTCGCGCCCCCGGACCGGCCGGCGTCGGCGGTGCTGGAGGGGGTGTGGGCGGCGCTGGTCGTCCCCGCTCGGCGCGGTCGGCCGGTCGCCGCCGTGGTGTGCGCCTCTTTGCTGCTCGTGGGTGCCAACGTATGGACGCTGGCGGTGGTGCCGTTGATCGTGCTGTCCGCCACCCGCCGTATCGCACCGCAACGACGTGTGTGGCAGGTCGCCGGTGTGGCCTGCGCCGCCATAGGTGTCCTGACCGTCGCCTCCGCTCTGGTCCACTCCGATGCCCTGCTGTTGGAACTGGCAGGCAACGCGGTCTCAGCGATGCTGCTTGTGCTGCTCCCCGCCCTGGCCGGGACCCTGTTGGGGCAGCGGCGGCCTCTGGTCAGCCTGCTGCGGGAACGCAACGCCTATCTGGAACAGACCCGCACACTGACCGCCGAGGCCGCCCGAGCGGAGGAACGGACCCGGATCGCGGGAGAGATGCACGATCTCCTGGGCCACCGGCTGAGCCTGATCTCCGTGCACGCCGGGGCACTTGAACTCGCCACCGCGCGACAGGCACCCACCCTCGTCGGACAGGCCGAGCTACTGCGCACGACCGCCGGTACGGCCATGGGGGAACTGCGCGAGATCCTCGGTGTCCTGCGGCACGTGGACGACATGGAACAGACGGACAGAACCGGGGACGAGAGGGGAACACGGGAGGACATCATCGCTCTGGTGACGGAGTCCCGGCAGACAGGCAGCACCGTCGAGCTGGACTGGTCCGTTCCCGACACGGCCGAAGTGGGCCTCGCCACCCGTCAGGCGATCCACCGCCTGGTCCGCGAAGGGCTGACGAACGTGCTGAAACACGCGTCCGGCGCCCCCACCAAGGTGGAGGTCAAAGGCACGGGCAGGGGGATCGAGGTGTCCGTCACCAACGAGGCACCGCGTGCGGTGGGCCACTCCCAGGGGGGAAGCCACAGCGGACTCGCCGGCTGCCATGAACGGATCTCGTTGCTCGGCGGCACGTTCGAAGCGGGCGCCCTGACGAACGGCGGTTTCCGCATGGCGGCTCGACTGCCCGCCCAGGGGAGCAACACCCGTGAATTCGCCGTGCCCGAGAGGGTCTTGACCGAGACCCCGCCGGACACGGCACGGCTTCCCTCCGGCGGCAGCGGACAGGAAGGGTCCCGTGCGCCGATGTCGGACGAGATCCTGACCTGGCCGCGGGTCCTGGGATCGGGCTGCGTGGCGCTGCTCGTGGTTCTGCCGACCGTGGGCTTCCTCGTCGTACTACTCACGACGGCAGTCCTAAGATGAGCTGATGATCCGAGTCCTGATCGCCGACGACGAGGCACTGATGCGTGCGGGAATCCGGATGATCCTGGAGAACGCCGAGGACATCGAGGTGGTCGCCGAGGCGGGCGACGGTCTGGAAGCCGCCGCCGCATGCCGCACTCAGGACATCGACGTCGCCCTCCTCGACATCCAGATGCCTGCCCGGGACGGAATCGCGGCCGCCGAGGACATCGCCCGGCTCTCGCCCCGCACCTGTGTCGTGATGCTGACGGCGTTCGGCGAGGAAGCGAGCGTGACGCGCGCTCTGCGGGCCGGGGCCAGCGGATTCCTCCTCAAGGACACCGGTCCCGTGGAGCTGATCCGCGCTGTGCAGCTCGCCGCGAAAGGTGAACCGGTCCTGGCGCCCAGGATCACCCGGCAGCTGCTGGAACGGCATGTGCGGTCCGGCCGGGACACCGAGGCCGCTCTGCGCAGGACCGATGAGCTGACCCCGGCCGAACGGGATGTCCTGCGGCTGCTCGGCACGGGCCTGTCCAACGCGGAGATCGCCGATCAGCTGTATCTGAGCGCCGGCACGGTCAAGGCGCACATCAGCCGGATCCTCACCCGCACCGGCTGCGCCAACCGCGTACAGGCCGCCGTCCTCGCACACGACGCCGGTCTGCTCAACGAGCGTTGAGCGGCCCTCCGCCTCCCCGCGCGTATGTACGTGCGGGGTAACAGTGCCACGGGACACCGGATGGCGCCGAGTCGTCACCGGACAGGCCGACAGTTCGGAGAGGGAACGGTCGGCGGGTGTCCGCATCACGCATTGCCCGACCGTCGTCGAACCGGATCCTCACAGCCCGGCGGACACCGCGATCACGTGCTTGCCCACGCTGCCGCCGCGCTCGAATGCCTGGTGCGCGGCGCTGATGTCCGCGAGCGGGTGGATTCCGTCGACCACCGCGCGCAGTGCACCCGAAGTGACACGCTCGGCCAGATCGCGCAGCATGGCGGTATCGGGATTGGCGCTGAAGGTACGGATGCGCCGGGAGCCGTGGACGCTGGATGCCGCGATCGCGGCCAGCGCAGGGGCCGACAGACCGACGGTGACCATCCGGCCTCCCTTCGCCAACCGCCCTCGGTAGCAGTGCAGTTCCGTGCCCACTGTGTCGACGATGACGTCGAACGGCCCGATCTGGTCCGAGGTGGTGGAGCCGTAGTCGTGGACCTCGTCGGCCCCCAGACCGGTGAGGACCTGGGCGTGGCGGTCGCGGGCCAGCGCGGTCACATGGCAGCCCAGCGCATGGGCGAGTTGCACGGCGGCCGTGCCGACTCCGCCCGCCGCACCGCGTATCAGGACCCGCTCCCCGCTCACCAGGTGCACACTGTCGCGCAGCGCTGTCAGCGCGGTCGTGCCCGCGACCACGAGTGAGGCCGCGTCGACCGATGAGAGGCCGACCGGAACGGGCGCGACGCGGCCCACTGGGACCACGACGTACTCGGCCGCCCCACCGACGGTGTGCCGCTGCCGCGGATGCACCGTGCCCCACACACGTTCGCCGGCCCGGACCCCCTCCACACCGACGCCGGTCGCGGCGACGGTGCCCGCGAAGTCCAGCCCCACCCCGATCGGGAAGCGACGTCCCGACACGAACTTCAACTCCCCGGCGCGGACGATCACATCGTGCCCGTTCACGCTGGACGCCTCGACCGACACCAGGACCTCACCCTCGCCAGGAGCCGGGTGGTCCACCTCGTTGACCCGCAGGACGTCCGGGGCACCGTAGCTCGTGATCTGAGCGGCCTTCATGTCGCTGTTCCTCTCGTGGACGGCTGTCGTGGGTCCGATCATGGACCGCGTCGGCGGATTCACGGTCGTTCGCCTTTTCCTGGGACTGGCAGACCCACCCTCACAAGCCGCGCCCCGGGCATACTGCTGCCGTGACCGACGACCTCCTCGCACTCACCGACCACCCCGACCCCCGACGTGAACTCGCCGAGTTCCTACGGACCCGCCGTACGCGGCTGCGGCCTCAGGACGTCGGCCTGGAACCCGGCCCGAGACGGCGCGTCGCCGGGCTGCGGCGTGAGGAGCTGGCCCTGTTGGCGGGGGTGAGCGCGGACTACTACCAGCGCATGGAGCAGGGACGCGACGTACGGCCCTCCGAGCAGGTCCTGGACGCCCTCGCGCGCGCCCTCAACTTCTCCGCGGAGGAGTCCCGGCACCTGCACAGCCTCGCCGCCGCCGCACGCACCCCCGCCCACCGGCCGCGCCAGTACGTGCCGGAAGAGGTACCGCCCACCACGCTGCGGCTGTTGCGCACCATGACCTCGCCCGCCGTGGTCATCGGCCGCTTCCTGGACGTACTGGCCTGGAACCCGCTGGCCGGTGCCCTGTTGGGCGAGTTCACCCAGCGGCCTTCGACCGAGCGGAACCTGCTGGCCCTGCTGCTGCACCCGGAGGCCGACCAGGCATGCCCTGAACGGGCAGCCACCGTCGGCGAGTTGACCGCGATGCTGCGCGCGCAGGTCGCCGCCGATCCGGGGCACCCGCGTGCCGTGCAGCTGGTCGGTGAACTCGCGGTCCACAGCGCCGAGTTCGCCACGATTTGGGCTCGCCACGACGTGGCGGAGACCACGCGCGGCCGGATGCGCGTCAACCATCCGCTGGTCGGGGAGCTGAACCTGGACTGGGACGCCTACCCGATGCCCGGCGTTCCCGGCCCCATGGTGATCGTCTACACCGCCGAGGAGGGCGGACCCGACGACGAGCGCCTCCAACTGCTCGCCGGCCTGGTCAACACCGCCGGCCCGTCCTCGACTTCCGCCTGACGGCGCACGGAATCCGGACCGATGTCGTCAGCGCGCCGCCCCGAAGCTCCCCGGTACGGGCTCACCCGGTGCCGTTCAGGGCCTCGGAACGTTGCGCAGGTTGGCCCTGGCCAGGTCGAGCATCTTGCCCACTCCCCCGTTGAGTACCGTCCTGCCTGCCGAGAAGGCGAATCCCTTCACCTGTTCGCCGGAGATGTGCGGCGGGATCGACAGTGCGTTGGGGTCGGTGACCAGGTCCACCAGGCACGGTCCGTCGTACGCCAGCGCCTCCCGCAGGCCTTCGCGGATCCGGTCGGGCTTCTCGATGCGGATCGAGTGGATTCCGACCCCCGCGGCGATGGCGGCGTAGTCCACCGGCTCGTGGTCGGTCTCGTAGTCGGGCATGCCGTCGACCATCATCTCCAGCTTGACCATGCCGAGTGAGGAGTTGTTGAAGACGATCGTCTTCACGGGCAGGTTGTGCAGCTTGACGGTGAGCAGCTCACCCATGAGCATGCCGAGTCCGCCGTCGCCCGACATCGAGATCACCTGACGGCCGGGGTAGGCGAACTGGGCGCCGATGGCGTGCGGGAGAGCGTTGGCCATGGTGCCGTGCAGGAACGAACCGATCACCCGGCGGCGGCCGTTGGGTGTGAGGTAGCGGGCCGCCCACACGTTGCACATGCCGGTGTCGACGGTGAACACCGCGTCGTCGTCGGCGAGTTCGTCGAGGATCGACGCGGGGTACTCGGGGTGGATCGGTACCTGGTGCTCGACGTCACGGGTGTAGGCGGAGACCACGTTCTCCAGGGACTTGGCATGGTGGTGCAGGGTCCGGTCCAGGTACGAGCGGTCGCGCTTCGCCTCCACCAGTGGCAGCGCCGCGCGCAGCGTCTCCCCCACGTCGCCGTGCACGCCCAGCTCCAGCGCGGTCCGGCGCCCGATCCGCCCCGCGTCGTGGTCGACCTGAACGGTGTGGACCTGCGGCAGGAAGTCGTCGTACGGGAAGTCGGTGCCAAGGAGCACCACCAGGTCGGCCTCGTGCATCGCGTCGTAGCAGGCGCCGTAGCCGAGCAGCCCACTCATGCCGACGTCGTACGGATTGTCGTACTGGATCCACTCCTTGCCGCGCAGCGTGTGCCCGACCGGCGCGTGCACGCGGCCCGCGAGTTCCATCACCTCGGCGTGGGCGTCCCGTACGCCTGCACCGCAGAAGAGCATCACCTTGTCCGCCGCGTTGAGCTTGGCCGCGAGGTCACGCACCTGCTCGGCAGGCGGTACGACCCTGCCGTGGGTGGTGACGAAGCTGCTGGATCCGGTGGGGCTGGCGGCCGGCGCGTGGGACAGGTCACCGGGCATGACGAGCACCGACACCCCCTTGTCGGAGAGCGCGCGCTGTACGGCGATCCGTACCATCCGCGGCATCTGCGACGGCTGGCTCACCATTTCGCAGTACTGGCTGCATTCGGTGAACAGCCGCTCGGGATGAGTCTCCTGGAAGAACCCGGTGCCGATCTGCTTCGACGGGATGTGGGAGGCGATCGCGAGCACCGGGGCGCCGGAGCGGTTCGCGTCGTACAGCCCCTGGATCAGGTGGGTGTTGCCCGGACCGCAACTGCCCGCGCACACCGCGAGCCGCCCGGTCAGCTGCGCCTCCGCCGCGGCGGCCAGCGCCGCCGCCTCCTCGTTGCGCACATGCACCCACTCGATGCCCTCGGTACGCCGGATGGCGTCCACGACGGGATTGAGGCTGTCGCCGACGACGCCGTAGATGCGTTCCACCCCTGCCTGTCGCAGGACGTCGATCAACTGCTGTGCCACGGTCGGGTTACGCATCGCAGGCCTCCTGAACGGATCGCTCGGCAGTACTGGTTCCCACTCGCCCCGGGGAGCCCGGCCACCACGCGGTCGCAGTCGTGGCCGGAGGCGGTGCGAGTCAGGTCCGCCCTGATACCCCGGTACCCACCGTTGCACACCGTCGCCCTGGAACATGATCGCCACGAGGTGTCCCCCACGTCGGCCGTTCACCAGGGCGAGCTCGCCGCTGAGCGGTCCGCTCGGCTTGATCTCATAGACGTTCCACGGGCCACGTTCAGCGAACTCAGTACGCCACCGGCCAGGCGGAGCCCGTGGTCGAGCGACGCATGGATCGTCTGCGCCCCTCCGGCGTCCTCTGTTTCGACGTGCAGCACACCGCCGAATCCGTCGGCCCGGTGTCGGGGCGATGCTCTGGCTCATCGTCGCCCCCTCCGCGCCGAGCAATGTGGGACGCGCCCTCTCGGAGCACCCCGAGGTCCACTTCGCCGCAGCCGTCACAGGCCGGGACGGCCTCGTCGCCTCCGTCGGCAGCCCCAGCACGGGTGACCTGCACACGTACCTGAGCGAGGAGACACGAGAGCGCTTGAGCACCCGAGCGCCTGAGCAGTACGTCAAGTGTTGGTAATGGTTTCCATTTAGATGAGGATCCGCCATGTTTTTGACATTCATTTCCATCTACTGTGGCGAGCACACCCTTGCTGACCCCCTCGTGGAGGATCCATGTCCCCGTCCCCGT
The DNA here is from genome assembly GCF_010548275.1 of Streptomyces sp. SID12488. Classification (GTDB taxonomy): domain Bacteria; phylum Actinomycetota; class Actinomycetes; order Streptomycetales; family Streptomycetaceae; genus Streptomyces. The sequence goes on along the minus strand of NZ_JAAGLT010000017.1, from coordinate 160,863 downwards.
CCCGGCGCCTCGCCCTGATCACCGGCGCCTCGCTGGCCCTCCTGACGGGGTGCGGCAGTTCGTCGGACTCCGGCGGTGACGGGAACGGCGCGCAGGAACCGGTCGCCTCGTCCAGGATCGCCGTGGTCGCCTCCACCAACGTCTACGGCGACATCGTCGAGCAGATAGGCGGCACGAAGGTCGACGTCACGTCGGTCATCAGCGACCCCGACCAGGACCCGCACTCCTACGAGGCCAACACCCAGAACCAGTTGGCGCTGTCGAAGGCGAAGGTCGTCGTCGAGAACGGCGGCGGCTACGACGACTTCGTGGACCGGATGCTGAAGAGCGGCGGCTCCTCCGCAGAGGTCATCAACGCCGTCAAGGTCTCCGGGAAGACCGCTCCCAAGGGCGGCGAGCTCAACGAGCACGTCTGGTACGACTTCCCGACCGTCGCGAAGATCGCCGACCGTATTGCCGCGGCGCTCGGCAAGGCCGATGCCGACGACGCCGCCCTCTTCACCAGGAACGCCGAGGCCTTCAAGGCGAAGCTCACGGTGCTGGAGGCGAAGGAGGCCCAGATCAAGAAGGAGCACGCCGGGGAGGGCATCGCCATCACCGAACCCGTCCCGCTCTACCTGACCACCGCGAGCGGTCTGGTGAACAGGACGCCCGAGCAGTTCAGCGAGGCCATCGAGGAGGGCGACGACGTTTCCCCCCGGGTTCTGCAGGCCACACTCGCGGTGTTCAGCGACAAGCAGGTCGGGGCGCTGGTCTACAACGAGCAGACGTCCGGCCCGCAGACCGAGAAGTCCAAGGCCGCGGCCAAGGCGGCCGGTATCCCCGTCGTACCGGTGACGGAGACCCTGCCGGCCGGCAAGACCTACCTCGCCTGGATGACCTCCAACGTCGACGCGCTCGCGAGCGCGCTCGCCAAGTGAGGCAGCCCGCCCCGGCCGCCGTACCCCGCGCCCGCCGGGGTGAGGGGCGGGCCGAGGGCAGCGACTCGGATGCGGTGGTCAGCCTGCGCGGCGCCCAACTGTCGTACGGCACACGGGTGGTGTGGCAGGGCCTCGACCTTGATGTGCGGCCTGGGGAGTTCCTGGCCGTGCTCGGGCCGAACGGTTCGGGCAAGACCAGTTTCGTACGGGCCCTGCTGGGCCGGCAGCCACTGTCCGCCGGCACACTGACCGTCCTCGGCGGCCCTCCGCGCGAGGCGGGCCGGCATGTCGGGTACGTCCCTCAGCAGGCGGAACTGTCCGCGCAGGCGATGTTGCGCGCCCGCGATCTCGTGCGTTTCGGCATCGACGGGCACCGCTTCGGACCCCGCCTGCGTACGGGCTCCGTCCGCCGCCGGGTCGACGAGATCCTCGCCTCCGTCGGAGCCTCGGCGTACGCCGACGTCCCCCTCGGCATGCTGTCCGGCGGCGAACGGCAGCGCGTTCGCATCGGCCAGTCCCTGGCGACCGACCCGCGCATCCTGCTCTGCGACGAACCTCTGCTCTCCCTCGACCTCAACCACCAGCGGGCGGTCACCGAACTCGTGGACGCCCGCCGCCGTTCCCACGGCACGTCCGTGGTCTTCGTGACCCATGAGATCAACCCGGTGCTCGGCCTGGTCGACCGCGTGCTGTATCTGGCGCCGGGCGGTCACCGGATCGGGACACCGGAGGAGGTGCTGACCTCGGACTCCCTGTCGCAGCTGTACGGCACCCGGGTCGACGTCCTGCGCGTACAGGGGCGGGTCGTGGTCGTCGGCGCCCCCGACGGACCGGCCGCGCCCCCGCATCACGCCCATGACACATCCCCTGACGCATCCCTTGAGACCGCCCATCAGGCTGTCCTTCAGACCGAGGAAGTACGCCGATGACGCTCGCCGAGGGGGTCTGGCACCAGATCTTCAGCTTCGAGAACTACGGCGAACTCCTGGCGCTGGTCCGCAACTCCCTCATCGCGGGCGCGGCTCTCGGCCTCGTCGGCGGTCTGGCCGGGGTCTTCGTCACCATGCGCGACCTGCCCTTCGCGGTGCACGGCATCAGCGAGCTGTCCTTCGCGGGTGCGTCGGCGGCGCTGCTGCTGGGGGCGAACATCGTCGCCGGCTCGATCGTCGGGTCGCTCCTCGCGGCGGGCGCGATCGGGCTCCTGGGCGCGCGGGCCCGCGACCGCAACTCGGCGATCGGCATCCTCATGCCGTTCGGTCTCGGGCTCGGCGTGCTCTTCCTCGCCCTCTACAAGGGCCGGGCAGCCAACAAGTTCGGCCTGCTCACCGGGCAGATCGTCGCGGTCGACACCCCGCAGATGACCTGGCTCCTGGGCACGTCCGCGCTGGTCCTGGTCGCCCTGGCCGTCATCTGGCGGCCACTGACGTTCGCCAGCGCCGACCCGGACGTCGCCGCGGCCCGTGGTGTGCCGGTGCGCGGACTGTCCTTCGCCTTCATGATCGTGCTCGGCCTCACCGTCGCCCTGTCGGTCCAGGTCGTCGGCGCTCTGCTGGTCCTGACCCTCGTCGTCACGCCCGCCGCGGCTGCCGCCCGCGTCACCGCGTCCCCCGTGCTGCTGCCGCTGCTCAGTGTGGTCTTCGCCGTGCTCTCCATCGAGGGCGGCATCCTGCTCGCCCTGGGCAGTTCCATCCCCATCAGCCCGTACGTCACGACGATCTCGTTCACGATCTACGCGCTGTGCCGCCTGGTCGGCACCTACCGCACCCGGCGGTGGGGAGTCAGGAGGACAGCCCCGCAGCCCGCCTGACACAGCTCCTTCTCACACCGGACCGTCCCGTACCACCCCTTGTCACTCACGGACGAACTCCGGTCCCGCCGGACTCACCTCGCGCACACAGAAAGGTGATTGCCCCGGTCTCCTCCTCTGGCGCTGCCATATTCGAGAACCCCTTCGGAGGTGGCTGTGACGATAGAGGCGACAACATCCTGGGCCACACGCCTGCCCGACCGCACCGCCGACCGCATCACCGTTCTGGAGAGCCGTCGGTCGCGGGCGCTGGCGGCAAGCGGGCCGAGGAGACGCGGGGAGTTCGGCGCCCGGGAGCGGATCGACCTGCTGCTGGACGAGGGCTCGTTCACGGAGACCGGGATGTTCGTCCGGGCGCGGCCCACCGCGGACGGCGGACAGCGCCCGTACGGGGACGGGGTGGTCACCGGGCACGGCATGGTCGACGGTCGTCCCGTCTGTGTGTTCGCCCAGGATTCCACGGTCTTCGGCGGCAGCATGGGCGAGGCCTTCGGGGAGAAGACGATCGCCCTGATGGATCTGGCGATGAAGACCGGCTGTCCGGTGATCGGGCTCAACGACGGTGGTGGCGCCCGGATCCAGGAGGGCGTCACCTCGCTCGCCCTCTACGCCGAGCTGGTCCGGCGCAACGTGCAGGCGTCCGGGGTGATCCCCCAGCTCTCGGTCATTCTCGGGCCGTGTGCCGGCGGGGCCGCGTACTCGCCGGCCATCACCGACTTCACCGTCATGGTGGACGGTGCCTCGCACATGTTCGTCACCGGGCCCGACGTCATCGAGGCGGTCACCGGGGAGCGGACCAGCGCCGAGGATCTGGGCGGCGCCCGCACCAGCAACTCCGTCAACGGCAACGCCCACTTCCTCGCCGCCGACGAGGTGGAGGCCCTCGACACCGTGCGCGACCTGCTGTCGTACCTGCCCGCCAACAACCTGGAGCGGCCCCCGCAGTACGCGCCGGCGGCGCCACCCGACGACGTGTGTCTCGACGAGGTCGTGCCGGACCGGCTCGGGCAGGCCTACGACATGCGGGACATCCTGCGCGCGGTCGTCGACGGCGGTGAACTGCTGGAGATCCAGGAGCTGTTCGCGCCGAACATCATCTGCGCGATGGCCCTCGTCGAGGGCACTTCCGTCGGTGTCGTCGCCAACCAGCCGCTGCACAGTGCCGGTGTGCTCGACATCGACGCCTCCGAGAAGGCCGCGCGTTTCGTGCGGTTCTGCGACGCGTTCGGCATCCCCCTCCTCACCTTCACCGACGTCCCCGGCTATCTGTCCGGCGTCCGCCAGGAGCAGGCCGGGATCATCCGGCGCGGCGCCAAACTGCTGTACGCGTACGCAGAGGCGACCGTCCCGAAGGTCACGGTGGTAGTGCGCAAGGCGTACGGCGGCGGGTACGCGGTGATGGGCTCCAAGCATCTGGGCGCCGACATCAACCTCGCCTGGCCCACCGCGCGTATCGCAGTCATGGGCGCCGAGGGTGCGGTGGGCATCCTGCACCGGCGTGAACTGGCCGCCGCCGAAGACCCAGAGGCGCTGCGGGCCAGTCTGATCGCCGCGTACGAGAGCACATACGGGACGCCCTACCTGGCCGCCGAACGCGGGTACGTCGACGCCGTCATCGCCCCGCGCGACACCCGCGACCACATCTGCCGTGCCCTGCGCACACTGCGCGGCAAGCGTGCCCCGATGCCGACGCGCAGGCACGGCAACATCCCCCTCTGAGACCTGAGTTCCTGAGCCCCCCGAGGCCTCCGAGCCGCCCGAGCCGTCTGTGTCACGCCGTCCCCGCCGTTCCCGCGATGTGAGGAGCCATGCCCGATGGACAGCCGCCGCCCCCCGCTCGCCCCCGCCCACCGGAGTCTGCCCGAGTACGTACGGCACTGGGCCGAAACCACCCCCGACCGCCGGGCGTTCACCTTCGTCGACCATCACGCCCCGCACTCGCGCGGCGTCCACCGCACTCTGACCTGGCGCCGGCTGGACCTGCGCGTAAGGGCGTTGGCAGGCCGCCTCGCCGAAGAGGCCGAGCCCGGCACCCGGGTCGCGCTGCTGTGCCCGCAAGGTACGGAGTACGTCACCGCCTTCCTGGCGGCCCTCACGGCCGGGCTGGTCGCCGTCCCGCTGTATCCGCCCAGCCTGCCCGGGCACGGCGAGCGCCTCGCGGCCGTGCTGGACGACGCTTGTCCAGAGGTCGTCCTGACAACCAGTCACATCCACGACCAGGTGCGGGACTTCTGCGCCCGTCTGCCGGTCCGGATCATCGCCGTGGACCAAGTCTCGGACGTAGTCGGGGACTTGCCGCCGGTCAGGCCGGACGGTGATTCGGTCGCGTACCTCCAGTTCACGTCCGGTTCGACCCGTTCCCCGGCGGGCGTGGAGATCAGTCACGGCAACGTGGTCGCCAACGCCCATCAGGCGCTGGCCGCTTACGGCCTGGACGAGCATCCGGCGACCTGTGTGGGCTGGCTGCCGCTGTACCACGACATGGGACTCGTTCTGAGTGTCGCCGCTCCGGTCGTACGGGGGCTGTTGTCGGTGCTGATGGATCCTGCCGCGTTCCTGCACGAACCGGTGCGCTGGCTGCGGCTGCTCGCCGCGCATCCTCGCGCACTGAGCGCGGCGCCCAACTTCGCCTACGACTACTGCGCTTCGGCCGTCACCGATGCCCAGAAGCGGGACCTGCGGCTGGACGGTGTCGCCGCGCTGCTCAACGGCAGCGAACCGGTCCGACCCGGCACGGCCGACCGTTTCCACGCCGCCTTCGCCGCCCAGGGGCTGGCGCCGGACACCCACTGTCCGTCGTACGGGCTCGCCGAGGCCACCGTCTTTGTCAGCGCCGCCCGGCCCGGGGAGCCGCTCAGGCGGTTCGCGCTCGACCGCGACGCCCTCGCCACCGGGAAGGCCCTGCCCGCGCGGGCCGACGATCCCACAGCCGTGACGCTGGCCGGCTGCGGGACTCCGGCGGGTCAGCGGGTGCGTATCGCCGATCCCGTGTCCCGCGCCCGGTTGTCCGAGGGAGAGGTCGGTGAGATCTGGGTGCAGGGTCCCAACGTGGGCCGCGGCTACCGGAATCGGGACGAGCAGACGCGGCGGGTGTTCGGCGCCACGTTCTCCGACGACACGGCCGATGCCGGTCACTGGTTGCGCACCGGTGACCTGGGGACGTTCCTGGACGGTCAGTTGATCGTCACCGGGCGGCTCAAGGACCTCATCGTCGTCGACGGCCGCAACCACTACCCGCAGGACGTGGAGGCCTCGGTCCAGGACGCGGACCCCGCCGTCCGGCCCGACCGGCTCGCCGCCTTCGGTGTGCCGGGTGACGCGGGCGAGCGGGTGGTCGTCGTGGCCGAGCACGTACGGAGCATCGGCCTCGCGGAGATCGACCTACCGGGACTGGTGCGTGCCGTCCGCGCGGCCGTCTCGGCACGGCACGGACTGCGGCTCGCCGATGTCGTCCTCGTGCCGCCGGGCACCGTCCCCCGTACGTCCAGCGGCAAGGTGGCCCGGGCACTGACGCGGAGACGCTATCTGGAGGGTGTCTATACGCCGGAGTCGGCGGAGTCGGGCGAATGAGGGGGGTCGAAGAGGGCCCGATACGCCGGCTGGTCGCCGAGCGGGTGGCCGCCTGGAGCGGTACGCCTGCCGGGGATGTGCCCATGGACCGGCCGCTGGCCGACCTCGGTATGTCGTCGCGGGACGCGGTCGTGCTGGCCGGGGAGCTCTCGCGGGCAACGGGCCGTGAGTTGTCGGCGACGCTGCTGTGGGAAGCGCCCACGGGGGATGCCCTGGTGGCGTATCTGTGCCGCGCGGAATCGGTGGAGGGGGCTGGTACCGGTACCGGGGCCGATCCGGTGGGCAGGTCGACCCCTCCCCCGGCTGCGTCCGACGAGCCCGTCGCGGTCATCGGGGTCGGCTGTCGGTTGCCCGGGGGTGTGCACGGGCCGGGCGACTACTGGCGGCTGCTGACCGACGGCGTCGACGCCGTCCGCCGGGTGCCCGAGGACCGGTGGCGCGACTTCGGCCCGTTCCCGCCCGACGAGGCGCCCCGGTACGGCGGTTACCTCGACGACATCGCGGGGTTCGACGCGGACTTCTTCCGCGTCACACCGCGCGAGGCCGCGGTGATGGACCCGCAGCAGCGAATCCTCCTGGAGGTTGTCCACGAGGCCCTCGACCATGCCGCCGTCCCGGCCGCTTCCCTCGCCGGCAGCGCCACCGGCGTCTTCGTCGGCGTCTCCGCCGCGGAGTACGGCTCGCTCACCGGCGCCGACCCGGCGGCTGTCGACCCCCGGGCGCCCGCGGGCGCCGCGTTGAGCGTGACCGCCGGGCGGCTGGCGTACGTGCTGGACACGCGGGGGCCGAGCATGGCAGTCGACACCGCCTGCTCGTCCTCGTTGGTCGCCGTGCATCACGCCTGTGTCAGCCTGCGCACCGGTGAGAGCGACACGGCGATCGCCGCCGGGGTCAACCTGCTGCTCTCGCCCACCGTCAGCGTGGCGTTCCGGCGAGCCGGGGCGTTGGCGCCGGACGGCCGGTGCAAGCCGTTCGCGGCGGCGGCCGACGGCATCGGACGCGGGGAGGGCTGCGCGGCCGTGCTGCTGAAGCGGCTGTCCGACGCCGAGCGGGACGGCGACCGCGTCCTCGCCGTCATCCGCGCCACGGCCGTCAACTCCGACGGTCGCTCCAACGGCCTCCTGGCGCCCAACCCCGCAGCCCAGAAAGCCCTGTTGGCCACCGCCTACGCCCGGGCCGGGCTCACCCCGGCGCACATCGACCACGTCGAGGCGCACGGTACCGGTACCCCGCTCGGCGATCCGATCGAGGCGGGCGCGCTCAGTGCCGTACTCGGTGCGGGCCGCGACCCCGACCAGCCGCTGCTGCTCGGCTCCGTCAAGGGCAACCTCGCCCATCTGGAGTCGGCCGCGGGCATCGCCGGGCTGGTGAAGACGGTCCTCGCGCTGCACCACGACACCATTCCGCCGTCCCTGCACTGCGCGGACGGAAGCGCCCTGGACGACGAACGGCTGCGGGTGGTCACCGAGTGCGAGCCGTGGCCGCGCTACGGCGGTACGGCCACCGCCGGGGTGTCCGGGTTCGGGTTCGGCGGCACCAACGCCCACGCGGTACTGGAGGAGTGGCGGCCCGACGTCCTCCCACCGCCCCGGGAGGACGAACCGGTCACCCGCCTCCACCTCCTCTCCGACATCGACACCGTCCGACTCCGGGACACCGCGATCCGGCTCGCCGACTGGCTCGGTACGCCCGAAGGCAGCGCCGCGGACCCCGCCGACGTGGCGCGCACGCTCGCCGGGCGCGTCGGGCGGGGTGCTGTGCGCGCCGCGGTCGTCGCCCGTGACACGGTCGAACTCGCGGACGGGCTAAGGGCGTTGGGGCATGAGAACCCTCACGCGCAGGTCGTGACCGACGAGCGCGATCTCGTCGGGCGCGGGCCGGTGTGGGTGTTCTCCGGGTACGGCAGCCAGTGGGCCGGTATGGGACGGCGGCTACTGGCCGAGGAACCCGCCTTCGCCACCGCCGTGGAGAAACTCGACGCGCAGATCGCCCCGGAGTGCGGGCTGTCCCTGTACGAGCATCTGGCGTGCGGCGGCGACCTGGACCGGCTGGAGGTCGCCCAACCCGTGCTGTTCGGGCTCCAGTTGGCCCTCGCCGAGCTGTGGCGCTCGTACGGTGTCGAGCCCGTCGCCGTCATCGGCCATTCCGTGGGCGAGGTGGCCGCAGCGGTGTGCGCGGGTGCGCTGGACGTTTCGGAGGCCGCCCGGGTGGTCGCCGTACGGGCCCGGCTGCTCAGCGGACTGCGGGGTGGCTCCATGGCTGTCGTGGACCTCGACGACAGTGAACTCGACACACTGGAGAGGGACTTCCCCGGTGTCTGCGTCGCCGTGCACTCCTCGCCCGGACAGAAGATCGTCGCCGGGGAGGAGTTGGCGGTGGCCCGGCTTGTGCGGCGGCTGGAGCAGCAGGGGCGGACCGCTCGCGCCCTGCGCGTCGTCGGAGCCGGGCACTCTCCCCAGGTCGAGGCGCTGCTGCCGGAGTTGACCGACTGCCTGGCCGACATCAGGGGCGGACAACCCCTCGTCCCCGTCTACTCCACCGTCCTGGACGACCCACGCGACGACTCCCTCTTCGACGCCGCCCACTGGGCCGCGAACCTGCGACGGCCCGTGCGCCTGGACCGGGCCGTCGCGGCGGCTCATGCCGACGGTCACCACGCCTTCGTCGAGATCTCGCCGCACCCGGTCCTGACCCGGGCCGTCCTCGACACCGCGCCCGGCGCCCTCGCCATCGGCACCCTGCGCCGTGACGCCGACAGTTCCGCCGGGTTCCTGACCCAGGTGGGCGCGCTGTACTGCGCGGGCGGACGCCTGCCGTCGCCTCCTGGCCGCGTGATCGACCTGCCCGCGCCGCGCTGGCGGCACGTCAGGCACTGGTGGACGGACGGTCGCGCGACGGCCACGACGCCGGCGGTGACTGAGGTGGCGGACGTACCGGACACGTCCGTATCCGGCCGGCTGTGTCAGCACATCGCCGCCGTCACCGGGCACCCGGCGGCCCGCATCACGCCCTCCACCGCCATGGCCGACCTCGGCCTGGACTCCCTGATGGCCGTCCGTATCCGCACCGCTCTGCAGGGCGAGTTCGGGATCGAGTTGCCCCTGCGCGAGCTGCTCGGCGCCACCAGCGTCCGGTCGGTTGCCGATCACCTTCAACAGGCGCTCCTGGCAGGCGAGTCGGCTTCCCCCCTGCGCACACTGCGCAACAAGGGTTCCCGCGCCCCGCTCTTCCTCGTCCACGCCGCAGGGGGCACGACCGACGTCTACCGGGCACTCGCCGAACGGCTCGGTGACGAGCGGCCGGTGTACGGACTGGAACGGCTCCCGGATGCCCGTACCGTGATCGAGAAGGCGCGCCGCTACGCCGAGGCGGTCGCAGCCGCCCACCCGAACGGGCCCTGTCTGCTGGGCGGTTGGTCCTTCGGCGGCTTTGTCGCCCAGGAGACGGCACGGCAACTCACCGCCGCCGGGCGGGACGTGGAGCTCGTGGCGCTCATCGACTCCGTACGGCCACTCCCTCGGCCCGGTGAGACCCCGGCCGACCGGTTCCGCGCCCACTTCACGGGCTTCGCCGGTCACGTCGCTGATGTCTACGGGGTCCAACTGGAGCTTCCGTACGACGAGTTGCTCGCGATGGACGACGACGGCGAGCGCATCGACACCGTGCTGCGGGCCCTGCGCGCGGTCGCCGACGTACCGTCCGCCGCCCTGGAGCACCAGCGCTCCTCCTACCTGGACCTGAGGATCGGCGAGGCCCACCGACCCGGGACCTACGACGGGCGGGTGGTCCTGTACCGGGCCACCGAGCCCGCGCCGCACACCGTGCGCGACCCGGCGTACGAGCGCGACGACGAGGCGCTCGGCTGGGACGAGGTGTGCCCGCGCCTGACCGTCGTACCGGTCGCGGGGCACCACCTGTCGCTGCTCGACCCGCCGTACGTCGACGAGATCGCCGCCCGACTGCGGCGCGTACTCGACGAGCAGAGCCGCTGAACCGGACGACGAGGAGCAAGACATGGCCCATCCCAGCACCGGAGTGTCCCGACGCACCGTCACCAAAGCCGCGACGGCCGTCGGTCTGACCGCGCTGTTCGGCGGCAGAGCCGCCACCGCCCGAGCCGTGACCCGGCTCTCCGCCCGCACTCTGGACGTCTCCGTGTCGTCCCCCGCCCTGGGCCGCAGCGCGCCGGTACGGCTGATCCTGCCGTCGGGTTTCGGCACGCAGACCGGACGGACCTACCCCGTGCTGTACCTTCTGCACGGCGCCCACGACGACTACACGTCCTGGACCCGGGAGACGGACATCGAGGCCTTCACCGAGGGCCGGGACCTGATCGTGGCGATGCCGGACGCGGGGCCCACCGGCATTCCCACCGCCTGGCGCGGCGGCCCCGACTACGAGACCTTCCAGCTCACGGAGGTCCCCGCGCTGCTCGCCCGCCAGTACCGGGCCTCCGGTGTCCGGGCCGTCGCCGGGGTCTCCACCGGCGGCTACGGCGCGATGGCGCACACGGCACGCCATCCGGGGCTGTTCGCGGCGGCGGCCTCGTACAGCGGCATCCTCGACACCATGGCACCCGGTGTGCCCCCGCTCGTGGATGCGATCGTGGCCCGCGAGAACCTGGCGCCCCGCTCCCTGTGGGGCAGCCCCCTCCTGAACCTCCTGACCTGGCGTGACTTCAACCCGCGGTCCCGCGCCGAGGGGCTGCGCGGCACCCCTCTGTACGTCTCCAGCGGCAGCGGGGTCGTCGGCGGCACCGGTGACTGGCTGCCCGAGGCGCTGGAGAGCGCCCTGTGGCTCTCCGCGCACGCCTTCACCGACACGCTCGCGCTGCTCCGCGTCCCGGTCACCACCCACTACTACTCGGGAGGGGGACACGGCTGGGCCTACTGGAAGGGGGAGTTCAGCGCGTCGTGGCCGATGCTCGCCCGTGCGCTGGGGGTGCCGGAGTGAGGTCGGTACCGTCGGGGCACGGAACGGAACGGAGGGGACGCCCGTCCAACCCAGGACTCGTCCCTCACCCCACAGGCACCAGTCCGTGGGTGAGCCGTCTCCGGGTGAAAGGAGGGCCCTCCGTGGCGACCCCCGTCCCGCACGGCGTACCTGACGGCCCCGGAGCCGCCCCCGTACCGCCCGAACTGGCCAAACTGCTGCGCGACCAGTTGGAGGCCGTCGCCGACGAGGTGGAGGAGGAGGTTCGCGCACAGGTCCCGGAGTACGCCGCCCGGTCGGCCGACGAGAGGTACCGCGCACTCCTCAGATCGGGGGTCGTGCAGGCGCTCACCCTGTTCGTCGATCACATCGCCGACCCGCGTGCCCAGGGAGACTCGATCACCGCGATCTACCACGAGCTGGGGCGTGGTGAGGCGCTGGAGGGGCACAGCCTGGAAACCCTGCAGTCCGCGCTGCGGGTCGGGGGCATGCACGCCTGGCGGCTGCTGGGCCGTACGACGGAGGAACTCGGGCTGGACTCCGCGGTCATGGCCGGGCTCGCCGGGCTGGCGTTCCGGACCGTGCACGAGGTCGCCGAGGCCGCGGCTGCCGGTTACGCGGAGGGGCAGTCGCGCAGCACGGACGAGCTGGAGCGGCGTCGAGGGCGGCTGCTCGGCCTGTTGCTGGGCGAGGGGCCGCTGTCCCCGGAGGCGGTGCGGGACATGGCGCACGGCGCCCGGTGGACCGTACCGCCGTACGTCGCGGTCGTCGTCCTCGCGGCCTCGCCGGACCAGCGGGAGGAGGAGCGGCCGTTGGCGGCGGCGGGGGCGCTGGTGGACATGGAGTCCCGGCCGCCCCGGATGCTGGTGCCCGACCCGGACGGCTCGGGTGGCTTCGGCGGCCGGGCGTTCACGCTCGCGCTGCGGGGGCGGCCGGCGGCGATCGGGCCGACGGTTCCGCTCACCGAGGCCGCCAGGTCACTGCGCTGGGCCACCCGGGCCCTCGGGCTGATGGGGCGCGGGATACTCCCCCGGCAGGGGGTGGTGCGCTGCGCCGACCATCTGTCGACCCTGCTGCTGCACAGCGACGAACCCATGCTCGACCTGCTCCGGGTGCGCGCTCTCGCCCCCCTCGACACGGTCTCGGAGCAGCAGCGCGGGAGGCTCGCGGAGACGCTGCTCGCCTGGCTGCTCACCGGCAGCAACGTGCCCGATGTCGCCGCCCGGCTGCACATCCACCCGCAGACGGTGCGCTATCGCCTGCGCCAGCTGGAGAAGGTGTTCGGCGAGGCCGCCCTGCACGACCCGGCCAACCGGCTGGATCTGATCCTGGCACTCACGTCGGCACAAAAAAACGAGGAATTCCTGAATTCCCGTCCATAACCCTCAGTGCGGCAACACGAATACGTTCGGGATGTCCTTTCTCATAGGCGCTTGACCGCGCCCGACCCTCAAAGGATCCCCCCATGCGTATCCGCTTCTGTATCGCCGCGCTCGCACTCGTCGGCGGAGCCGGACTAAGCACGCTCTCGGCGCCCGCCGCCACCGCCGCCGCACCTGCCGCCGCCTGTACCGACATCGACGTCGTCGCAGCTCGCGGCACGTTCGAGCCGGGCACTCTCGGCGCGATCGTCGGCGACCCGGTGTATTCCTCCCTCCAACGGAAACTGACGGGAAAAAGCCTGTCCAGCTACAAGGTGAACTACCCCGCGGACCTTTCCCTCACATCGGCCGCGCAGGGCAACTCGGATCTGGTGAACCACGTCAGGAGCCAGGCGACATCGTGCCCGAACCAGCGTTTCATTCTGGTCGGCTATTCGCAGGGCGCGAACGTCGTCGACAACTCCATCGGAATCAGCAGTGCCGGCGCGGTGGTCGGCAGCCCGATCGTGGCCACCATTCCCGCCGCGTTGGAAGGGAAGGTCGCCGCGGTGCTGCTGTTCGGCAATCCGATCCGGGCCATCGGCAAGAGCGTCACCGGCACCTACCAGAGCCGCACCATCGACTTCTGCGCCAAGGGCGACCCCATCTGTGAGAACGGCGGGGGCGACGTGCTGGCCCACCTCGGCTACACGGCGAACGCCGGCGCGGCGGCCGACTTCGCGGCGGGCAAGGTCTGAGCCGTCCGAACCCGCAGCCGTACGGCACGTCGTACGGAAACTCGTACGGGAAAGGGCCCGGGAGAAAATTCTCCCGGGCCCTTCTTCCATGGGAGGAAGTTCGGGTGGCTATCGGGGATCCCGGGCGAACTCCGTGAGGCTCGTGGAGACGGGTTCCGGACGGCCGTTGTTCTGCGTGGGCGCGGCGGTCAGCACATCGAGGTGCTGGTAGCCGTCGGCGACCACGGGGTCGAGGGCGGCGGGGACGCGGCCCGCCAGCAGTCCGTCGCCCGCGAGGACGGTGAGCGTCGGGTTGGCGGTGAGCCCGTCGGGGTGCACGATGAGCCGCTTCACCTGCGGGGAGGTGGCCAGTTCGAGGTCGGTGACCAGTTTGGTCGGGAAGTACTGCTCGGTGAAGTCGAGCGGCTGCGCGGCGAGGCTGCGGGCCAGTTCCTGGATGTCGGTGACCTCCTTCCCCGCGCCGGTGAACGGCGTCCCGTCCGCCGATCGGTACCCGGGGTCGTCCGGATCGCCGACACGGTCGTAGTTCCGCCAGGTGTAGAGCGGCCCGTGCGGCCGGTCCGGGATGGCCTTGTACGCGGTGCCGAACAGCCCTGGCTGCTCGTCGTCGCCGTTGGTGACGGGGAAGCTCTTGTCCACGATCGGCCCGCCGTCGAAGAAGCCCACGCTGCTCTGCAGGAACGCCAGCGGTACGGAGTTGTCGTCCAGGAGCGCGCCGAGCACTGTCTCGTTGGTGAGCCGGAAGTCCTTCACGGCCGGTGAGCCCGTGAGGAAGGCGGCGGCGTCCTTGGCGAACAGAAAGCGGTTCGTCGCCTCGATGTTGAGGTTGGCGGGCAGATAGGAGGGCAGGTCGGCCTCACCGTCCGGGTCCTGAATCGCGCCGACACCCGCGATGGCCAGCAGGGTCATCGTCTCGGCGTTGAGCAGGACCGGCGCGGACAGTGAGCGCGGCAGCAGTCCGCTGTCGAGCCCGGCCTGCACGACGCCGTAACCGAGGCCGATGTCGGGCAGGTTGGTGTCGTCCGGGATGCTGCCGCTCAGGTCGGCGAGCGAGGTGGAGACGGTGGTGTCGAGGGCGAAGTAGCCCGCGCACTGGCGGTGTCCGGCGTCGGCGGTGGTGGCGGGGTTGCCGTCGAAGTCGGCGACCGCGAAGTACCCGGTGATCACACCGCCCAGGGAGTGCCCGCCGCACAGCACCTTCCGCTCGCGCAGCCCCTGGTCGGGCAACTCGGCGGTGAGCAGGGTGTATTGATCGCGGACGGTCTGCTCGATGCCGAGCTTCGCCATCCACCCGAGCTTGTCGTTGCCGACGAACCCGGCGAACGTACGGCCCGCGACCTGCTTGCCCCGGTAGTAGTAGTCGACGGCCGCGTGCTGGTCGCCGGAGTCGATGCCGGTGTGGTCCTCCATGCAGTTGGAGCGCCGGTCCAGGGCCCAGAACTCGATGTGCAGGCCACGTTCGGCGGCGCGTGCCACGGTGTTGCGGGCGACGCTGTCGAAGGCCCCGGCGCCCTCCAGGATGCCCGGCTGGGCGACGAGGATCCGGTCGGCGCCGGCCGATTCCGCGGGCCCGTCGGAGGAGCGGTAGCGCAGGTACGACAGCCAGTCGCACGCCGCCGGCCGGGCCCCGAAGGACACCGGCAGTGGTGCCTTCACCCGGACGACCGTCTCGGTCACCCCGGCGACCGCCACTGTGCCCGACGAAGCCACGGGGGCCTCTGTGCGCGTGCTCTCGCCGTGCGCCTCCGGGGCCACCACGGTGAGCGTCCCGGTGGTCAGCAGCACCGCCAGCGCGGTGCCGCTCACCCTCTTGACGGACTTCACTCTGCTGCGACTCGTATTCATAGCGCGACCGTAGGACCGCGCGGACCACGCGATCAGGCGGTGCTCACAAGAACGCAGCCCCCGGTGGCGCCTTTGTCATCAGGCACCAACCAGCCTTCTCCTCTTGCCTACAGCCCGTCGTTCTTCATGGCGGCGACGATCCGGACGTGGCGATCGGCCGCGGTGCCGGACCACTCGTTCTCGTAGTTCAGGCCGTAGGGCCAGAAGTGACCGCCGCCGGTGGACAGTTTGGCGCCGGAGCCGTCGAACTGCCTTACCAGCGCCGTGGCTTGCGCGCCGGTCCAGGTGCCACTGCCGCCCAGCGAGGACCAGCCCGAGCTGGTGCCCACGCCTATGGTGTGGGCGATCTCGTGCAGAGCGGTCCGCTCGGTCATGTAGCTGCGGTTGCTGCCGAAGCGGATGGTCCCGTTGAGGCTGCCGTCGGCGGTGGGCACTCCGGGCTCGTAGCGGACGGTGATGGTCTTCCCGAGGTCGCTGAGATTGTTGTAGCGGGTCACGGCGGCGTTCATGGCCGTGGTGATGAGGTTGTATGCGCTCTGCTGGTCCGTCGTGGGGTTGCTCGCCCGGACCAGGGACCAGGTGATGGTGGCCGCCGCGGCACTCTCACCGGCCACGGGGGCGGTCTGCGGGGCTGCTTGCGCGATGCCAGGTCCTGCCAGCATCGCGGCTGCCAGGGCGGCCACGACTGCTTTGCCGCGCCAGGAAACTCGTTGTGAACTCATGGGGGCTCCTGTGGGGGGATGAGCCGTCGCATTGGGGGGACGACGGCGTCCTGAAAGCGCTTTCCCAGGTTGCCGGGAGGCTAGCCAGATGTTTCGGGCGCGTCAATGAACTGCGCCAAGTGCCGCCGCCACAACGGACCTTGCCCGCCATCTTGACGTGTTCATTTTTGTCATCAAGCATGCCGTCAGTGCGACTCCTTCTGTTCGGTTCTGTTCGCCTCCTTGTTGTGGAAGGGAGTGCCGTGTCCCTTCGGCACAGCCATCGCATCGTCCGGGCCCTGGCCTCGGCGGTCCCCCTGGTACTCGGCGCGGGTCTCCTGGTCGCACAGCCCGCGACGAGCGCGGAGGCGGCGGCGCAGAGCACGGTCAACGTGCGGATCGATCCGTCGTACCAGCAGCAGGAGTTCGAGGGCTGGGGGACGAGCCTCGTCTGGTTCGCCAACGCGACGGGCGGCTATCCGGAGCCCGTCCGAAGACGGCTCGTGGACATGCTGTTCGGTGAGGACGGGCTCGATCTCAACATCGCGCGCTACAACATCGGCGGCGGCAACGCCCCGGACGTCCGCACGGACTACATGAAGGCCGGCGCGACCATGGAGGGCTTCTGGAAGGCCCCCGAGGGCACCACCCAGAAGGACATGGACTGGTGGGACCCGAACAACCCGGACGACTGGAACTGGGACGCCGACGCGAACCAGCGCTGGTGGGTGGACCAGGTCAAGGACAAGGTGACCACCTGGGAGGCGTTCAGCAACTCGCCGCCCTGGTTCCAGACGGTCAGCGGGTACGTCTCCGGGGGCTTCGACTCGAACACGGACCAGATCCGGGCGGACCGTGTCGACGAGTTCGCCGCCTATCTGGTGCGGGTGACCGAGGAGATGGAGAAGCGGCACGGCATCAGGTTCGACACCATCGATCCGCTGAACGAGCCCAACACCAACTACTGGGGTACCCAGTTGGGCGCCGACGGTCAGCCCACGGGCGGCCGTCAGGAAGGCGCGCACGCCGGACCGGCACTCCAGCAGAAGGTCGTTCTGGCCCTGGACAAGGCACTTGCCGGAGCGAAGACCGACGCGACGGTCTCCGCGATGGACGAGACCAACCCGAGCATCTTCACCCAGAACTGGAACGCCTACAGCACCGAGGCCCGGGCCGCCGTCGACCAGCTCAACGTGCACACCTACGGCACCGGAATGCGCACCAGCGCCCGGGACATCGCCAAGGGCGCCGACAAGAAGCTGTGGATGAGCGAGGTCGAGGGCAACTGGGGCACCGGCAGCGACTTCACGAGCATGGATCCGGGGCTCGGCATCGCCACCCGCATGGTCGACGACATGCGTGAACTGGAGCCCTCCGCCTGGGTGTTCTGGCAGCCGATCGAGGACTCGATCCCGCAGGCGGCGGCCGGCAAGAACTGGGGCAGCATCCACATCCCGTTCAACTGCACGGCTGCGGACACCCTGGAGACCTGCCCGATCAAGACCAACTCCAAGTTCCACACCATCCGGAACTTCACGCACTACATCCGGCCCGGCGACCACTTCGTGAAGACCGACGACGCGTCCACCGTCGCCGCCGTGAAGGCGTCCGGGCGGGCCGCGACGGCGGTGCACGTGAACAGCGGTACGGCCGCGCGTTCCGTGACTCTCGACCTCTCGCGCTTCGGCAAGGTCTCACGAAAGGCCTCCGTCACGCCCGTGGTGACGAGTGCCGACGGCGCGCTGGTGCGGGGTACCTCGGTCCGGGTGACCGACCGGTCGGCGACGCTCACCGTCCCCGCGAAGTCGGTGACGACCTTCCTGATCGAGGGTGTCAGCGGCGTGGCGAACGACGCCGCCCTCGTCCAGCCCGGGCACGTCTACCGGCTCCAGGGCGCCCAGAGCGGCAAATCGTTGGCCCCCTCGGACGACGGCACCGGCGTCGTCATCCGCACGACCGACGCCGCCAACCCGCAACAGCTCTGGTCCGTACGGCAGTTGACCCCTGGCAGCGAGAACCGCGAACGCTACGCCCTCACCAGCGCCACCACCGGGAAACAACTCGCCGTACGCGACAACGTGGCCGTCCTGGAAACCCCGGACCCGGCGAACGGTGAGCCCGACGGCGGCGCCCAGTGGATCCTGTCGACGACCGGCGACGGCTCCTGGACGTTCGTGAACGCCGCCACGGGCCGCCTGCTCGACGTCACCGGGCAGTCCTCCACGGACGGCGCCAAGGTGTCCACGTACACCCCGACTTCGGCGGCGAACCAGCGCTGGGCCGTGCCCGACGAGACGGTGTTGCGCACCCGGCCCGCGACGACGTTCACCGTCCCCGGTCTGCGGCCCGAGCTGCCGACAACGGTGACGCCGGTGTTCCCGGACGGTGCCCGGGGCTCGCTGCCCGTGGTGTGGGACCTGCCGTCGGACCGCGCCTGGCGCAAGGCCGGGACCGTGCGGGTCAGGGGTGAGGCGACCGACGCTCTCGGGCGCACGATCCCCGCGAAGGCGGTCGTCACCGTCGACACGATCGCCTCGACCCTGTCCGGCCGTGCCAAGACCTACGTGGGCGGGCAGCCGGAGTTGCCCGCCACGGTCGTCGGCGTCGGCGCGCACGGAGGCCGGACCGACCTTCCGGTCACCTGGGCCCCGGCGCCCGAGGGGGCGTTCGGCGCGACCGGGACCGTGTCCCTGCACGGTGTCGCCCGGATCGTCGGCGGCGGTACGACCGACGCGACCGTACGCGTCCAGGTCACGGAACCGGTGGCGACCAACATCGCGCCCGACTCGGACGTCTCCGTTGCCGCCACGTTCACCGAGAGCGGGTACTCCGCGGAGAAGCTGCGCAACGGTGACCTGACCGAGAAGGCATGGTCGAACTGGAAGTCGGGGAACACCAAGAACGCCTCCGACACCATCACGTACACGCTGCCGAAGGCCCGCGACCTGAGCAGGATCGTCGCGCGCTTCTACCGGGACGGGTCCAGCGCGTCCTTCCCCGCGGGCCTCAAGGTGCAGGTGCGGGCGGCCGGCAGCGACACCTGGACCGACGCGAGCGGCACCGTGCCGGTCGGGACCGAGGGCGCGCCGGTGATCGACGTACCGCTGACGGCGGGGCCCGCTGCCGGGGTGCGGGTGGTCATGACGGCACGTCAGGGCGGCTACATCACCATGAGCGAGCTCGAGGTGTACGCCAAGTCGCCCGGTGTCGCCTCGGATTCGGCCGCCGCGTCGATCGAGGTGGCCGGTGTACCGGTCGCGACCTTCGAACCAGGGACGACCGACTACCGGGTGGCGACCGGCGATCCGGCGCGGGCCGAGGTCACGGCGACGGCTCGCGACCCCTATGCGGACGTCACGGTCGAGAAGGTCCACGAGCACGGCCGGACGGAGGCCGTCGTCACGGTGACCGGTGAGGACGGGACGCGGACGACGACGTACCGGATCACGCTCGTACGACGACGCTGAAGGCACGCTCGGAGGGAGGGGAACCGCTGACCGGTTCCCCTCCCTCCGGCCCTCAGCGCCTCAGGTTCGCCCGGACGGCAGCGGCAACGACCGCGTCCCGCTCGGTCCGGCTGAACAGGCCCTGGGACAGCCAGGTGTCGGTGAGGGCCCGGACCGCGTCCAGGAAGGCCCCCTGCGACGCGAAGGGAGCCCGCGCCCAGAGCACGTCGAGGAAGGTCAGACCGTCCGTGCGGGCGCGGTTCGGCACCCCAGAGGTGGCCGTGCCGAACACGACGACGGGCTCGGAGCGCCTGAAGTAGGCGTGGTAGCGGGCGGTGTCCGCGATGTGGAACGGGGCCAGGGTCAGGCCGTGCGTGGTGAAGTGCAGCGTGCGGCCCTCGGGTTTGACCGAGGCAGCGAGGTCGCCCTGCAGCGTGAAGTCCTTGTAGAAGGAGAAAGTGCGGAAGGTCGTGGCCTGACTCCGGGCGACCAGCAGGACCGGGCCGTAGAACAGCGACTGGACCGTGGGGTCGTCCAGGGCCCGTTCGACGCGCAGCCGGTACGGGGCGGAGACAGTGATCCGGTCACCGCGCTGCCAGTTCCGGCTCAGGGTGAGGTAGCTGCCGGGTACGGCCCCGGCCGGCTGCGGAACCCCGTTGACCGTGACGGTGAAGCCTCCGGTGGCCCAGGACGGCACCCGGAGCTTCAGATCGAGGTTGCCGCCGCCCTCGCGGAACGTCAGGGTGCGCACACCCTCGGCCGGGTAGTCACTCGTCTGATCGATGACGAGGCCCCGCTCCGGCCAGCGCAGGGTGGAGGCGAGGTAGAGATTGACGTACAGCGCGTTGCCGTCGGCGGAGCGGAAGTACACCGAGTCCTGGTACTTGGTGTGGTTCTCCATACCCGTACCGCCGCAGCAGGTACCGGTGTTGTCGTACTCGCGCACGACTCCCGGGCCCATGCCGACGAAATAGGTGACTTCCGGACTGGTCGTGCTGCGGGCGTCCCGGCGGGAGGCGAGGATGTGGTTGGTCAGGCCTCGTTCGTAGTAGTCCATGTAGGCGGGGTCGGGCGTGTGGAAGAACAGCTGCCGGCTCAGCTTCAGCATGTTGTACGTCGCACACGTCTCTGCGTTGTTGTCGGCGAGGGTCGCGGCTATCGCGTTCCGCGCCCGGAAGATCTCCCCCTGGCCGGTGCCGCCCAGGCTGTACGTCCGGGGGCCCACGACCATGCCCCAGAAGTTGCGGGCGGCACTGGCGTACTTCGTCGTCCCCGTGTGGTCGAACAGCCTTGTGTAGCCGGTGAACTGGGGGATGTGCTGGTTGGCGTGCCTGCCGTCGAGGATGTCGCGGTTGTCGGCGCAGGCGTCCAGTAACGCGGTGTTGTCGAAGCAGCGGGCGGCGGCGAGGTGCTCCGCCCGGCCGGTGAGGGCGTACAGGTCGGCCAGCACCTCGTTCATGCCGCCGTACTCGCCGGCGATGTAGATCGACCACATGCGGTCCAACTGCGCCTGGGGCAGGCGGCTGAGCCTGCTGTGCACCCAGTCGCCCATCTTCGAGACGATCGTCAGGGCCTGCTGGTTGCCGGTCAGGGTGTGGGCGTCGAGGAGGCCGCGCATGATCTTGTGGCAGGTGTAGTAGGGCGCCCAGATGGTGGGGTAGGTCGTGTAGCTCTCCAGCAGGATGAACTGCGTCTCCGGGTACGCGGCCAGAAACCCGGGGTGGCTGGGTCGCGGCGATCCGTGGTCCGCCAGGGCCAGTTGGCACTCGCCGAGCGCGGTGACCAGGTAGTCCAGCTTGGTCTTCAGCCCGGCCTCACGAGTGTCGGCGTACGCCTGTGCCACGAGGGTGAGGAAGTGACCGCCGAAGTGGCCGCGCAGGTTGCCGTCGGCGGTCTCCCAGCCGCCGGGCGGCTGCGCACCCCGGGTGTCCAGGCTCGCGTTGGCACGGAAGACGGCCAGGATGCGGTCCGCCGGGTAGGACCTGGCGAACTCCAGCATCAGGTCGCGCTTGCGCCGGAACACGCCGTCACCCAGGGTCACTTGGCCCAGGGGGAAGGGCTGCACGGACCAGGTGACGGGCGGGGCGGCTGCGGCGAGGGCGGCGCCTGACGCCGGCGACGCGGGGAGAGCCGCAGCCGGCACCGCGTACGCGAGTGGCGTGGCGGCCACGCTTCCCGCAGCGAGTCTCAACAGGTTTCGACGGGTGGGTGGTTGGGTCATCTCGGGCTCCGATCGTGGGGTTCGGGGGCCTGGTCTGTGGTCGGCCTGGGCTACGTCTCTGTGGTCGGCAGCCACACGCGCATCGTCGAAGGGCCGCGGTTCGCCCAGGAGTTGTAGGGGACCAGGACGATTCCCGTGCGCTCGGCGGTGGAAACGGTGGCTCGGTCGAGTGGCTGGTAAGGCCATGCGGGGTCTCCGGGACCGTCCGGTTCGACGAGTTCACCCGGCGCGACAACGGTGCCGGTGCCCTCCGGCCCGTCCTCCGGCTCGGCGGACGGATCCACTCGTACGGCGTCCACCTCACGCCTGTCCGGCAGGTCCACGGACTCGGCGCAGTAGACGAGCGGGCCGCGCTGGACGGCGACCGTGCCGCGTACGGCGTCGATGCGCGGGTCCGGGGCGATCCACCGTGGTGCCACGGGCAGTTCGAGCCGGACCTCGTCGCCGGGAAGGAAGAGCCGGGTGACCTCGGCGGTGCCCGGGCCGACCGTGCGGCAGGTCCCCTCCGGGGCGACCAGGTAGGCCGTGGTGCCCTCCGTCCACGCGGGGACGCGCAGCGACAGGGTCCAGTGGCGGGCCGGGGACGAGCGGTCGATCCGTACCGTCACGATGCCGCCGGACGGGTAGTCGGTGCGGACGCTCAGCGCGATGTCGTGGCCGCCGGTGAGGGATGTGGCGATCTCCGCGTCGGCGTACTGGTGGAGTTGGATGCCCTGGTCGTCGGCCGTGGCCAGGTGGGCGGGCAGCTGGGCCAGGGTGCGTGCCACGTTCGTCGGGCAGCAGGACACCGCGAACCAGGGGGCGCGCAGGCTCGATTCGGCGCGCGGGCTCACCGCGTCGGCGGCGGGTACGGGGCCCTGGTGGCGCCGGTGCAGGGTGTTGGCGTAGAAGAAGGACCGGCCGTCCTCGGACGGGGAGGTGGCGACCACGTTGAAGAGTGTCCGCTCGGCGAGGTCGGCGTAGCGCGGGTCGCCGGTGGCCAGGAGCAGCCGCCAGCTGAGCTGTACGGAGGCGACGCCGGCGCAGGTCTCCGAGTAGGCGCGGTCGGGCGGGAGAACGAAGTCGTCGCCGAAGGCCTCGTCCCGGTGGTGGGAGCCCATGCCGCCGGTCAGATAGGTGCGTCTGGCGACCGCCGCCTCCCACTGACGTACAACTGCCGCGAGCAGTTCCTCGTCCCCGGTCTCCACGGCCACGTCGACCGCGCCGGACGCGAGGTAGAGGGCGCGGACTGCGTGGCCCCGGAGCACCGTGGCGTCCCGTACCGGCAGGTCGTCCTGGTGGTAGACGCGGCCGAACTCGCCGTCGGCGAGGGTGCCTTGGCCCCTGCGGTCGATGAACAGGGCCGCCTGCTCGAGGTAGCGTTCCTCGCCCGTAAGCCGGGCCAGTTCCACGAGGGCCGTCTCGATCTCCGGGTGGCCGCAGACTCGTTCGATGCCACCCCGGCCGAAGGTGGCGCAGATGTGGTCGGCGGCGCGTCGGGCGATCTTCGTCAGCTCACCCTCACCCTGGGCGCGGGCCTGGGCGACGCCCGCCTGGATCAGGTGCCCGTAGCAGTACAGTTCGTGACCCCATTCGAGGTCGCTGTAGCGGGGCTGCTGTCCCGGATGACCGAAGGCGGTGTTCAGGTAGCCGTCCGGATCCTGAGCGGATGCGACGGCCTCGGTGAGCGCGACGATGTCCTGGTCGAGCGCGGAACAGGCACCGGTGCCTGTGCCTGTGCCAATACCCGTTCCGGATTGCCAGGCCATCGCTTCGAGGAGCTTATAGATCTCGGAGTCCGCGAACTCCCGTCCCCGCCGGTCCCGTTGGATACGGCCTTCGGCGACGGCCCGGAAGTTGCCGGTCCAGCCGACGCGTTCCATCCAGTCCCGGCAGTGGGCGAGGGTGGCGTTGGCGTTGACCTCCCGGCGCCCGGCCCAGAAACCGCCGGTGATCCTCACCTCGTCCAGGCCCAGCGGGCGCAGTCGCCCCCGGGTCGGTGCCACGGGCAGCACGGTCGACAACTCTCGGTCATCGCTCACCAATTGATGCCTTTCATCCGGTTGGTCAGCCCTTCAGCGCGCCCGACATGAAGCCTCGTACGTAGTGCCGTTGCAGCAGCAGGAAGAGGAGGAGACAGGGCACGGCGAGGACCACCACACCGGCTTCGGTGGCGCCGTAGTCGACGGCGCCCATGCTCTGCTGCCGGAGGTTGGCCACAGCCAGCGGCAGAGGTGCCTTCTCGCTGTCGGAGATCAGGATCAGCGGGGCGATGAAGTCGTTCCAGGCCGCGAGGAACGCGAACAGGCCGACGGTGATCAACCCCGGGCGTACGGCGGGCAGCAGCACCCGGCGCAGGGCGCCCGCCGTACCGCAGCCGTCGACGAGCGCCGACTCCTCCAGTTCACGGGGCACCGCCTCGAAGGAGATCCGCATCATGAAGGTGGCGAACGGCAGCTGGAACATGGCCAGGACGAGGCTCAGCCCGATCAGTGAGTTCTGGAGGTGGAGTCGGCCGAGCAGGACGTAGAGGGGGATGAGGAGGGTGGCGTACGGGACCATGAGAATGGCCAGGGTCAACAGGAACAGCAGGTTCTTGCCGGGGAAGTCGAAGCGGGCGAAGGCGTAGCCGCCCAGCAGGGACACTCCGAGCGTCAGGGCGACGGTGAGCACGGAGACGACGGTGCTGTTGAGGAAGTACTGCCACAGGCCCGCGTCGTAGTCGAGGAGCGTCCGGTAGTTGCCGAGGCCGTAGCCGGACTCCTGTGCGGTACCGGGTTGGCCGCTGACCGAGGCCCAGGCGTTCCACACCAGGGGGAAGAGGAAGATGACGGCCAGTCCTCCGGCGACGACGTAGTAGGGCGTACGGCCGAGGGCGCGGGTCAGCACCGTGGTCTCCCTTCCGCTACCGGACAGCTGGTGTCTCGTCGGGTCATGACTGGTCGCCTCATGACTCGTCGGCGCGGCGCAGGCCGCGGAACTGGAGGGTGTTGAGCAGGAGGAGCACGCCCAGCACGATCACCGAAAGGGCCGCCGCCGTACCGAGGTTCATCCGCTGGAAGGCCTCCCGGTAGATCAACTGGACGACGGTGACCGTGCTGTTGTCCGGTCCGCCCTTGGTGAGCACGAAGAACTGGTCGAAGGCGAGCAGTGATCCGGTCACGCAGAGCAGGAGTGTCAGCGCGAGGGATGGGCGCAGCAGCGGCAGCGTGATCGAGCGGAAGATCTGGCCCCGGCTCGCGCCGTCCATGCGGGCCGCCTCGAACACCTCGTGGGGGATGCGCTGCAGGCCCACGAGAAGGATCAGCATGTAGAACCCGGCGAACTTCCAGACGATGAGGAAGACGGTCGAGAGGAGGGCGGAGTTCGGAGTGCCGAGGAAGGACACCGGGTCGTCGACGAGGCCCAGGTTCTCCAGGATGCGGCTGAGAGGTCCGGTGGTAGGGCTGTACAGGCCCCAGAAGAGCAGGGACGCGGAGGCGAGTCCGAGGGCGCTGGGCAGGAAGTAGACGGTGCGGAAGGAACCCGCCGCCGGGCGGGACTCCTGCACCAGCAGGGCGAGGAGAAGGGCAAGTCCGAGGAGGACGACCGTGACGATCACGGTGTAGAGGAGCGTGAAGCGGACCGCCGGCCAGAACAGGGTGGTGTCGGTGGCGTCGGTGTAGTTCTCGGGGGCGTTGATCCCCCGGTCGCCGGCCAGGAGCGGCCAGTCGCTGAGGGACATCTGGCCTACGAGCAGCAGCGGCAGCAGGAAGAAGACGGTCACGAACACGGCTGTGGGGGCGGCGTAGGCGAGGCCCTGTACTCTGCGTGACCGCCATCGAGGTGCGGTGGTACGAGGCGGGGGGACCCGGGGTTCTGGCCGGGTCCGGGGTTCGGCCGCCGTCGGGTCGGCCGCCTTCACCTGCATGGCTCTCCTCTGCCGTGCGACATGGACGTGGACGTGGACGTGGGCTGGCTGTACCGCTGAAAGGCAGGGGCGCAGCCCCGTCTTTCAGGGGCGCGGGGAACTGCGCGACCAGCCCCCACGCACCCGCGGCTGACACTCAGTCCGCCAGCGAAGCACTCACCGCGTCGTTGCCCTTGTCCACGTCCGACCCGTCCCCGAAGGCGGCGTCGCGCATCAGGCTCAGCCAGGGGCCGTTGGGGTCGTTGAAGGTCTGGCCGAACTTCAACGCGTACGGTGTCCGGCCGTCCGCCACCAGTTCGTTGATGGCCACCAGCCGTGGATCCGACTTGGAGTACTTGTTGGACGCGAGGTCGGTGCGTGCCACCACGTCCTTGTGGGCGGCGAC
The DNA here is from genome assembly GCF_010548275.1 of Streptomyces sp. SID12488. GTDB lineage: Bacteria > Actinomycetota > Actinomycetes > Streptomycetales > Streptomycetaceae > Streptomyces. Next base: position 135,028 of record NZ_JAAGLT010000017.1, on the reverse strand, counting down.
CACGTCGACCTGTGCCTGGTCGCCCAGGGACCAGGCGAGGAAGTTCCAGGCCTGGTCGGCCGACTTGCTGGTGGCGGCGATACCGATGGCGTCGCCGCCGACGAACGTGGACTTGCCGCCGTCGGGTCCTGGGATGGGCGCGACACCGAGGTCCAGGTCCTTGGGCATCAGGCCGAGGGTGGTCGAGGGCATCGGCATGACGCCGACCTTTCCCTTCGGGAAGACGCCGGTCCAGGTGGCACCGGTTTCGTCGCGGGCGCCGGGGGCGACGATGTCGTCGTCGACCCAGCCCCGGTAGGTGTCGTAGACCTTCTTCGCGGTGGCGGAGTCCAGGGTCGCCTCGGTGCCGTCCTTGTTCAGCACGTCCTCCCCCGCGGCCCAGATGGAGGGCCACCAGGTGAAGACACCGCAGCCGCCGCAGTTGCCGCCGAAGAAGGTGCCGTTGACGCCCCCGCCGAGCGCGTCCACCGCGCGTGCCTGCTGGTCCCACTCGGCGAGGGTGACGGGCGGCTTCTCCGGGTCGAGCTTCGCCTTCCGGTAGAGGTCCTTGTTGTAGAAGAGGACCGACAGGTCGAGGGTGTGCGGGACCACGTATTTGCGGTCCTCGTACGTGCCCGCCTTGATGTGCGACTGGGCGAGGCTGTCGGCGAAGGGCAGGGCGTCTATACGGTCGGTGAGGTCGGCGAAGAGCCCGCTGGAGGTGTAGTTCGGGACGAACACCACGTCGGAGGCGAAGAGGTCGGGCAGGTCCTTGGACCCGGCCGCCGCGCCGACCTTCGCCTGGTAGTCGTCGGTGGGGATGACGGTCAGGTCGATCTGGTTCTTGTGGCCAGCGTTGTACGCCTTGACCAGGGCCTCGCTCTGCGGCCGGGTCGCCGCCCGGGTCCACATCGTCAGCGTGGCTCCGTCGTCCTTACCCGTGACGCCGGCCGCTCCCCCGCCGCCGCCTCCTCCTCCGCCGTCCGAGCCCTCGTCCCCGGAGCCGCAGGCCGTGACCAGGCCCGCGGCGGCGAGAATCGCGACGGCACCAGCGGCAAGTCTGCGGAGGCGTCCACGTCTGTTTCCACGTGGCCCGGTCGTGCTCCCCATGACGATCCCCCTCGTGTGGGTTCTGCTGGGTTCTGCTGGGTTCTGAGCCGGAAAGACACCGAAAAGCTTTTCTGAAAGTAGGGACTTGCCTCATGGCCCGTCAATCCCCTTGCACAGAAGGGAAGTCGGCGACCGAGACGTGATGGCTGACGAAATCCGTGAAACCGCGCATGCCACGCCCAGGCCGAAACAACTCGCGTACGGTTTACGCACGCAGGGCGAGAGAAGGAGTTATCCCATGGCACAGGCCACCGGCCCCTCTCGTGCGCAACCCTCGACACTCAGCGACGTGGCCCGCCTGGCGGGCGTGTCCATCGCCACCGCGTCCAAGGCCCTCAACGGCCGGAGCCAGGTGCGCGCCGAGACCCGGCAGCGGGTGGTCGACGCGGCCGAGCGGCTGTCGTTCCGCCCCAACCAGCTGGCCCGCGGCCTGCTCGCCGGGCGGACGGGCACGGTCGGTCTGCTCACCAGCGACCTGGAGGGCAGGTTCAGCATCCCGATCCTGATGGGCGCCGAGGACGCCTTCGGGGCGGGCGAGGTCGCCGTGTTCCTCTGTGACGCCCGCGGGGACACGATCCGCGAACAGCACCACGTCCGGGCACTGTTGGGCCGCCGGGTCGACGGTCTGATCGTGGTGGGCAGCCGCACCGACCCACGTCCTTCCCTGGGCCGTGAGCTCCCCGTCCCGGTGGTCTACGCGTACGCGCCCTCGAACGATCCGGCCGATCTGTCCATCGTCCCGGACAGCGTCGACGCCGGCCGGATCGCCGTGGCACACCTGTTGGCGTGCGGCCGTTCCCGGATAGCGCACATCACCGGCGACCCCGGGTATCTCGCGGCGCGGGAGCGCTCCGAGGGGGCCATGGGCGCGCTCGCCGACGCCGGTCTGAGCCCGGTCGAGGATCCGAGGTTCGGCGCCTGGTCGGAGGGCTGGGGGCGGGCGGCCACCGCGCTGCTGCTCGACCGGCATCCGGAGGTCGACGGGGTGCTGTGCGGCAACGACCAGATCGCGCGCGGGGTCATGGACGTCCTGCGTGAGCGCGGCCGGCGCGTGCCGGAGGACGTGTCCGTCATGGGCTTCGACGACTGGCACGTCCTGACCTCCGGCGCCCGGCCGCCGCTGACCAGCGTCGACCTGAACCTCGAAGAGGTCGGCCGGGCGGCGGCGCACGCCCTGTTCAGCGCGATCGGCGGGGTGCGGCGCTCGGGGACGGAGTCGCTGCCCTGCCGGGTGGTCATCAGGGGTTCGACGGCTCCGCAGTCCTGAGCGGGCGATCCACCCACTCGCTGAACTCCGCCCTCAACCAACCCTCTTGACACCTCATCAGCTCGCTCCTACGTTGCGAAAACCTTTCAGGTCAGTTTTCTGTGCTCTTCGGATCATGAACGTCGGCGCCATCGCGACCACACGTCTGTCAGGCAACGGGACAGGGAGCCTCCGATGAGAAGACCGCACTCCTTACTGGTACGACGTCGGCGCACGAGATACCTCCTCGTCGCCCTGCTGCTCACCCTCGCCTCTGTCCTCACCGCGCCCCCGGCCGCAGCCGCGCAGACCATCGGGTTCCCGACGTTCAGCGGCCCCGCGGTCCCGGCCCCGCCCGTCGCCCAGACCACCGGCGACATGATGAAGGCCATCTACGACTCGGAGAGTTCCGGCACCGACTTCTGGATGGACCGTCTGCTGGCCCGCTCCGGCGACGACCCGGCCGGCCCCTGGCTGATGAGCCGTGGCCGCGCGCTCTTCATGAAGACCCACGATCCGGCGATCCTCGGTTTCGGCGGCCATGTCGCCTACTGGGAGAGCGTCAACGACCAGAACGCCTACAGCGTCGCGATCAGTCCGGGCACCTTCACCGAGCAGGTCTCCCAGCGCCGGCAGATGCCCAGCCACTGGAACAGCGTGCACACCAGCGGCTCGGTCACGGTGAACCAGACCAAGTTCATCACCGAGAACAACGTGGCAGTGACCAACCTGTCGATCAAGAACAACGGCAGCGGATCGACGACCCTGCAACTGAGGGCGACTTCGCCGTACGCCACCACGGGCACCGGCAGCGAGCTGACCGGGCAGGCGAGCGCCTACAACAACCTGACCACCCTTCGCCCCCGCCTCACGGGCGACGGATTCGCGGTCACCAGCGGCGGTCTCAACCGCTCGGTGACGATCGCGGCCGGAGCCACAGTGACCGCCAAGGTGGTGATGGGCTTCGTCACCGACGAGATCCCCCAGTCGCTCACCGAGTACAACGCCTACGCGGGCTACTCGAACGCGACCGCCTTCGCAACACACGTCAGGGCCTACAACCTGTGGTGGGCGCAGAACGTGCCCTACATCGACGTACCCGAACCGGCGATCAAGAAGAGCGTCTACTACCGCTGGTGGCTGATGCGCTTCAACAACCTGGACGCCGACATCCCCGGGCAGACCTTCCAGTTCCCCACGTCGACCGAGGGCGTCCTCGGCTACAACAACGCCATCGCGCTGACCCAGCCGATGCACATCGACGACCTGAAGTATCTGCGCAACCCGGCCTACGCGTACGGGGACTGGCTGAGCGTCGGCCAGACCTCGAAGGGCGGACGGTTCCTCGACAACCCGGGTGACCCGGAGAACTGGTCCAACAGCTACACGCAGTACATCGCCGAGGCGGCGTGGAAGAGCTATCAGCTCCACGGCGGTCAGCCGGGCATCGCCGCCAACCTGGCGCGCTACGCGGAGGGCGACGTCAAGGGGCAGCTCGCCAACTACGACCACGACAACAACAAGCTCATCGAGTACGACTGGGGCGCGCTGACCGGCAACGACGCCGACGCGGTCTCCTTCCACTGGAAGCCCGGCAACATGGACCGCGCCGAGTCCGCCTACCAGTACAGCGGCGCGCTGGCCGCCGCGCAGGCCTACGACACGATCGGCAACACGGCCAAGGCGAACGAGATGCGGACGCTCGCGACGCAGATCAAGGACGCCATCGTCAACGTGCTGTGGAACCCCAACCGGCAGTTGTTCGAGCACCGGCTGAAGTCGACGAACGAGTGGGTGCCCTGGAAGGAGATCAACAACTACTACCCGTTCTCGGTCGGCGCCGTCCCCAACACGGCGACCTACAAGCAGGCCCTGCGGCTGTTCGACGACCCGGCCCAGTACCCGATCTTCCCCTTCTACACGGCGAACCAGGTCGACAAGAAGGCGGCGGCCGACGCCGGGGAGCCGGGTTCCAACAACTTCTCCACCATCAACTCCACCGTGCAGTTCAGGCTCTACTCCTCGGTGCTGCGCAACTACCCCAACTCCTGGATGAACGCCACCGACTACAAGAAGCTCCTGTACTGGAACACCTGGGCGCAGTACGTCGGCGGCAACACCCAGTGGCCGGACGCCAACGAGTTCTGGGCGGACTGGAACGGCAGCAGCATCAACTACCGTTCCTGGATCCACCACAACATCCTGGGCAGCAGCAACTGGACGGTGATCGAGGACGTCGCGGGGCTCCGGGCGCGGGGCGACGCGAAGGTGGAGCTCTCGCCGATCGACATCGGCTGGAGCCACTTCACTGTCAACAACCTCCGCTACCGCAACGCCGATCTGTCCATCGTCTGGGACGACCCGTCCGACGGCGTGGTGCGCTACCCGGGCATCCCGGAGGGCTACTCGATCTACGTCAACGGCAACCGGGCGGCCACCGTCAGCTCCCTGGTGCCGTTCACCTGGGACCCGGCCACCGGTGCCGTCACCACGAGCGGCACGGTCACCTACAACACGGCGGTCGCCGGACTCCAGGCACCGAACCAGGTCATCCAGAGCAGCCCGCGCATGATCGACATGCTCTCCAAGGCGGGCGTCGACCTCACCGCCGACCTGACCAACCTGGCCTCCGGGGCGACCGCCTCGGCCTCGTACACCGGGTCAGGCAGCGCGGTCTCGGGCGCTGTCGACGGCTATCCCACCAACGAGCCGTTCTGGGGCGCCGGCGGCTCCCCGAACAGCCAGGACTGGTACGAGCTGAACCTCGGCACCGCGCGCACGCTGAACGAGGTGCGCCTGCACTTCAAGGACAGCCGCCCGGCGAGTACGACCTACCGGGCACCGTCCGCCTACAACATCCAGTACTACAACGGCAGTTCGTGGGTGAACGCGCCGGGCCAGACCAAGACCCCGACCGCGCCGCGCGCCAACTACAACCTCGTGCAGTTCCCGGCGATCACCGCCCAGCGCATCCGCGTCCTGGCCACCAACGCCTCCGGCGCCAAGACGGGCCTGACCGAGGTCAAGGTGTTCAACCGGGGCGGCGTCCAGCCGCCGCAGCCACCGGCCAACCAGGCTTCTTCGGCGACGGCGTCCGCGTCGTACACCTCTGCCTGGGAGAGCGTCGCCGCGGTCAACGACGGCGTCGATCCGCCCTCGTCGGACGACACCGTGAACCCGCGCTGGGGTACCTGGCCGGAGACGGGCCAGCAGTGGGCCGAGCTGACCTGGCCGGCCGCGAAGACCCTCAACAAGGCCGACGTGTACTTCTTCGACGACGACCAGGGCATCGACATGCCCTCCGCGTGGAAGCTCCAGTACTGGAACGGCAGCGCCTACGTGGACGTGCCGGGCGCCGGCACCTACGCGCTGGCCAAGAACCAGTACAACACCGTCTCCTTCACCGCCACCAGCACCACCCGGCTACGGGTTCTGCTCACCGCCACCGGCAGCAGCTCCGTCGGACTCCTCGAAGTCAAGGCGTACGGCCCCTGAAGGGATGTGCCTCAAGTGACCCGATCCACCCGCTCCAGATGTACGGCCGTACTCGTCGCCGTGCTCGCCATGGTGGTCGCCCTCCTGGTGGCATCGCCGCCCGCGTCCGCCGCCGTCACGTTCAGTTCCACGGGGGTGAACCAGAACGGCGGCAACTGCCTTGATCTGCCCGGCAGTTCGACAACCAACGCGACTCAGCTGCGCGCCTTCACGTGCAGCTCGGGCACGAACCAGAACTTCGGCTGGACCTCGGTCGCCGGGACGTCCGACATGTACACGATCACCACTCAGTCCGGTCAGTGCGTCGACGTCTTCGGGGCGTCGACGGCGGACAACGCCGCGATCATCCAGTGGCCCTGCCACAGCGGAACGAACCAGCAGTGGCGGCTCGTTCCGGTGACGGTCTCCGGCACCGACAGGACGTTCAACGTGGTCTCCGTCAGTTCGGGCAAGTGCGTGACACCGAGCGGCGGTTCGTCGGCCTCGAACACCAACCTGGTGCAACTCCCGTGCGCCACCGCGAACGGCAGGGTGTGGCGGCTGCCGGGCTTCACCAGCGGGGGCGGGACAGGCACGCACACGTTCACCAACCCGCTGTCCCAGCACGGGCCCGACCCCTGGCTGACGTACTACGACGGCTACTACTACCTCGCCACGACCACCTGGAACTCGACGGTCACCATGCGCAGGGCGAGCACGCTCGCCGGGCTCGCCACGGCCACCGACCAGGTGATCTTCAACCTGACCCGGCCCAACGGGGCGGGCACGATGTGGGCCCCGGAGTTCCATCTGCTCGACGGCCCGAACGGGAAGCGGTGGTACTTCTACTACACGGCCGGGCGGGAGCCGTACGACCTGGGCACCCAGCGCATCCATGTGCTCGAGAGCGCGGGCCTGGACCCGATGGGCCCCTACAGCTTCAAGGCCGACCTGCTCGACCCGACCCAGGACAACACCTGGGAACTCGACCCGGGCATCCTCCAGTTGAACGGCCAGCTCTACCTCCTGGGCACCTTCTACAACGGCTCGCAGCCCATGTTCATCCGGCCGCTGTCCAACCCCTGGACGGCGAGCGGCACCCGCCGGGTGCTGTCCACCCCGACGCTCAGCTGGGAGACGGTCGGCGGTGCGGTCAACGAGGGCGCCGAGGTGCTCCAGCGGGGCGGCAGGACGTTCATCGTCTACTCGGCCAGCCACTGCTCCACTCCCGACTACAAGCTGGGGATGCTGACGTACAACGGCACCGGCGACCCGCTCAGCTCCGCCTCCTGGGTCAAGTCGCCCAACCCGGTGTTCCAGCGGTCCAACGCCAACGGCGTGTACGGCCCCGGCCACAACGGGTTCTTCAAGTCACCTGACGGGACCGAGGACTGGATCGTCTACCACGCCAACAACTCCACCTCCGGGGGCTGCGACATGAACCGCACCACCAGGGCACAGAAGTTCACCTGGAACGCGGACGGCACACCGAACTTCGGTACGCCGGTCGCGCTCGGGGTCACGCTGACCGCGCCTTCTGGCGAGTAACGGCGGCTTCGGAAGCCGCCGTCGCAGTGATTGTCGGTCCGCACACCGACGGTTCGGGAACCACCACTTCCCGGACCGTCGGTTTGCGGATGAGGAGCAGTGCCGCGTCGTCGTGGAGCCGGCCGCCCACATGGGCCAGCAATTCCTCGTGGAGCGCGTCCAGCGTGCGGGACGGCTCGTCGCAGGCGTGTCGGGCCAGTCCTTCGTGGAGCGGATAGAAGGCACGGCCCCGGTCGCGGGCCTCGGTGACCCCGTCCGTGTACAGCAGAAGCTGGTCGCCGTCGGTGAAGTGCAGTACCTGGAGGTCGGGAGTGTGGCCCGTGAGGGCGCGCAGCCCGAGGGGCGGGGCCGGGTGCGTGGGCTCCACGGTCACGAGGGCGCCCGAGGCGCGGACCAGCAGCGGGGGCGCGTGTCCGCAGTTCACCACCTCCAGGTGGCCTGGCCTCGGGTATCCGGCGACGACGGCGGTGACGAAGTCGTCCACGCCGAGGTTGCGGGCGAGACTCCGCTCGATCCGGTCGACGACGGCGAGGAGATCGGGCTCGTCGTAGGCGGCCTCCCGGAAGACGCCGAGCACCAGAGCGGCGGTCCCGACGGCCGGCAGCCCCTTGCCGCGCACATCGCCGACGATCAGTCTCACCCCGTACGGCGTGGGTATCAGCGCGTACAGATCACCGCCGATCCGGGCCTCGGCCGCCGCCGCGCTGTAGCGGACGGCCACCTGGAAGGGGCCGACCGTCGCCGGTACGGGGCTGAGCAGGGCGTGCTGGGCGGTCTCCGCGACCGAGCGGACGGCGTCGAGCACCCGTTCCCGGCGCCCGCGCAGCGCGCTGGCCAGCCCGCTGGCCAGGGTGACGGCGGCGAGGGCGGACAGTACGGCGGCCAGCTCGGGGCCCGGGACGCCGTTCTGGTCACCGAGCGTGGCGCCTAGCAGCCCGGCGAGGAGGCCGACGCAGAGGACACCGCGTGGTCCGTTGGTGGTGGCGGCCAGTGCAGGCCCGGCGGCGAGCAGCGGCAGCCAGCTCGTCCCGGCTCCGCCGACGAGGTCGCCGAGGGCGACGGCTGCGACGACCAGCACGGGCAGGGCGGGAAGCAAGGGCGGGCGGTTCTTGAAGGCTCGCATGGACCAGCGGTCTCCACCTCGGTGTCGGGCCTGACTCATGTTCCGTCCGCAGTCCTCACCTGTGTACGGGGCGAGCCCCCGAAATGCCTGTTTCATCCAGGTATCCAGGAAACGGGATCAGCCTGGGCGGCAACAAGGTGAGGGTTTTCAGATAGTGAGCGAGAGACGCCTGGTCACACGGTCGGCGACCGGGATCAGCCGCGCCCGGATCTCCGGCAGCCGGGAGAGCCGGTCCACCGGCATGGAGACGCCGAGCGAGCCGAGCGTGTCGCCCCGGTAGACGGGGACGGCGACACAGACCGTGCCGAGGGCGTACTCCTCCAGGTCGGTGACAGCCGGGGCCACGGGTGAGGAATCGATTCGCCTGAGCAGTTCCAGCCGGCTGGTGATCGTCCTCGGGGTGAGGTCGTTGAGGTGGTGACGGGAGAGGTAGTCCTTGCGGGCGTCCTCGTCCATCTCGCGCAGCACGGACTTGCCCAGCGCGGTGGCGTGTCCCGCGTCCTCGAACCCCACCCAGAGGTCGACACGGGGCGCCCGGGGGCCGTCGACGATCTCGGCGACCCGGATCTCGCCCTCCTCGTAGAAGGTGAGGTAGGCGGCGGTCGCCAGTTCGTCGCGCAGCGCGGCGAGCGTGGGACGGACGCGGCTGAGCAATTCCTGTCCGCCTCCCGTGACCTGCAACGACCGCACCTTGTCCCCCAAGATGAACCCGCCGTCGGCCAGTTTCCGCAGGTAGCCGTCGTGGACCAGCGTGCGCAGCAGGTGGTAGGCGGTGGCCAGGGGCAGCCCCGTCTCACGTGCCAGCTGTTTGGCCGGCGCCCCGTTCGCGTGCGCGCTCACCGCCTCCATGAGGCGGAAGGCCCGCTGGACGGAGGTGATGAGCGTGGGGCCGTCGTGCGCAGCCATACGACCAGCGTGCGCCCGGCGCCCAGCACGGGCAAGGCGTGCGGGGCGGGGGCGGGGCCTAGCGGGGGATCCGGCAGCCGCCGATCACCACCCCCTCGCGGACAAGGCCCCGCGCGAACCGGCTCGGCCGCTGGTCCGGCCGACGGGCCGCCTCCACTGCCCATCCCTCCGTCACGGGGTCGGCCCACCCCTGTCCTTGATCGTCGCCCGGCAGCGGGAGCGGTCAGGCTGCTCGGTAGGCGGCTCCCGCTGCTGCTGGTCACGCGCCACCCGGCACGCCCCCGCCCACTCCGCGAGCCGGATCAAAGATCAGGGCAGCCCGGTGATCCGGCCGGCCTGGCTGGTGGACACCCGCGCCGGAAGGTGCCCACCAGCCGGCACGAGTGCGCGGACCTGACTTCAGGACGCCGTGCAACCCCCCAACTTCGGCGCCGTGGTGTTCCCGTTCGTCATCACCGTGAACCCGAAACTCGTCGACCCGCCCGCCGCGAGGCTGCCGTTGCCGTTCGGCCTCATCGTCATGACGTTGCCACCGCTGTCCCAGGTGGGCGTGCCGTTCCAGGTCGTGGAGATCTTCTGCGGGGAGGTCACGGTGACGGTGGTCGTCCACGTACTGATCGCCGAGCTGCCCGCGGTCACGGTCACCTTGCCGTTGAAGCGGTCGCCCCACTCCTCCGCCTTGGTGTACGTCACCGTGCAGCCGACGCTGCCACCACCGCCCGAGCCGGTGCCGCCCAGTGCGGTGAGCACGGAGGTGTACGCGGCCTTCTTGCCGTAGTTCCCGTCGAACAGCAGCGGGGTGCCGCTCGCCCGCCACGAGTACTTGTCGGTGATGCCCCAGACCGTGATGCCCGTACAGCGGGAGACGGCGAGGCAGGCCTTCACCACGTTGCCGTAGCCGGTCGCCTGGGACGAGCCCGAGCCCTCGATGTCCAGCTCGGTGATCTGTACGTCGACGCCGAGGTCGGCGAAGCGCTGGAGGTTGGCCTGGTAGTCGCCGGGCACCGGGGAGGCGCTGTTGAAGTGGGACTGGAAGCCGACGCAGTCGATCGGTACGCCACGCGCCTTGAAGTCCTTGACCAGGTTGTATACGGCGGTGCTCTTCGCGTTGACGCCGTCGGTGTTGTAGTCGTTGTAACAGAGCTTGGCGGCCGGATCGACGGAACGGGCCGTACGGAACGCCTCCTCGATGAAGCCGTTGCCCAGCTTGTCCTGGAAGGGCGAGCTGCGCCGGGCACCGCTGTTGCCGTCCTGGTACGCCTCGTTGACGACGTCCCAGGAATGGATCTTGCCTTTGTAGTGCGTCATCACCTGCGTGATGTGGTTGTTCATCGCGGTTCTCAGGTCGGCGGCGGCGAGTCCCCCCACCCAGCCGGGCAGCTGGGAGTGCCAGACGAGGGTGTGTCCGCGGACCTTCATGCCCCGGCTCTGCGCGTGGCTGACGATCTGGTCGGCGGCGGTGAAGGTGAAAGAGCCCCGGGTGCTCTCGGTGGCGTCCCACTTCATCTCGTTCTCGGGGGTGACCGAGTTGAACTCGGTGTCGAATGTGGTCGCGTACGCGGATTCACCCAGGTGGTTCGCGGCGACGGCGGTCCCGAAGTAGCGGCCCTTCTCCGCCGCTGCAGCACCCAGCGTGCTCGCGGCCCGGGCGGTCCCCGAGAGGGCGGTGACGCCGGCGGTGGCGAGCAGGACCGCCAGACCCAGGGTGAGTGCCCCACGAGCGCGAGGGGCGATGGACATGCGGGTATCCATGGCATTCCCTTCTTCCGACAACCATTCCGGTCCCGAAAGTTTCGGAATGGTTTCCGAATGTCCCGCAGAACGTAAAGGCGAGGCATGGGGCCGTCAACAGCCCGCGCGTCAGGAAATCAGGGATGGCTCAAGAATGCCGAAACTTCGAAAAGCTCGAATGTTTCGAAGCGCGGGGAACAAGTCCCTCTCACCGCGAACGCGGCGGCGCCGTACTGTTCCGCACGACCAGCCGCGTCGGCACCAGTGTCGTGCCGTGCTCCGTGGCGTCCTGCCGCATCTGCCGCAGCACGCCCTCCACGCACAGCCGCCCCACCTCGGCGAAGTCCTGGTGGACGGTGGTCAGCGGCGGCAGGAACGAGCTCGCCTCCGGGATGTCGTCGAACCCGATCACGCTGACGTCCTCGGGCACCCTGCGCCCGCTCTCGTGCAGGGCCCGCAGCAGCCCCAGCGCCATCTGGTCGTTGGCCACGAACACCGCCGTGCAGTCCGGCAGCGCGGCGATCCGCAGACCGGCGTGGTAGCCGGACTCCGCCGACCAGTCGCCGCGCACCAGGGGCGGCGCGATCCGGTCGGCCGCGAGGAGTTCGGCGCGCCAGGCGTCGGTGCGGCGCTGCGCCGCGTACGAGCCCTCGGGGCCCGCCAGGTGCCAGACCGTGCGGTGCCCGAGGTCCAGGAGATGACGTACGGCGGTCCGGGTGCCGCCCGCCTGGTCGGTGTCGACCACGTTGTAGCGGTCGCCCGCGTCGGAGTCGGCCACGACCACCTGGACGTGCGGCGGCATAGAGAGGGTCGACGCGTCGAGGAGGTGCACTTCGAGGATGACAATGACCGCGTCGACGGCGAGCTCACCGAGCCGCGAGAAGGCTCCGCGCACCTCGTCCTGTGTCGGCACGGCGACCGGCAGCAGGGTGACCGAGTAGCCCTCGTGCGCCGCCGAGGTGGCGATCGCCTCGAGCGTGCGCACGTTACCGGTGGTGGACAGGCCGAAGGTGATGACGCCGATGGTGCGGAACTCGCCGCGCTTGAGGGCCCGGGCGGCGCTGTTGGGCCGGTAGCCCAGCTCCTTCATGGCCGCGAGGACCTGCCGCCGCGTCTCCTCGTTGACGCCGGGGAAACCGTTCGACACCCGGGAGACGGTCTGCGAGGACACTCCGGCGACCCTGGCGACGTCCGCCATGGAGGCGCTCTGGGTGCGGCGGGCCGTCCGCTTCCTGGTGCGTGCGCGCGCCCGCGCCGGCTCGGCCGAGGTGCCGTCAGCAGTGTCCACCTGTCAATCCTCGCTCCTCGGTCCACAGTTGCGCCCGACGACCCTTGACCAGCATCGGGGGAGCGGTGTAGACATGCCGCCATCAGATGTTTACGTAAACATAACAGCCGGTGGACCTCTCGTGGGGGTCTCGCGGACAGAGATGTTTACGTAAACATCGGGGCGGCGGCGGACCAGCGTCGGTTCCGAGACGGACGAGCGAGGCAAGACAATGACGACCCTAGAACCGCCGGTGGCCGCGAAGCGCGCCCCGGCCCGGTCCGCGGCGAAGAAGGACCGCCGCTCCTGGACGGGATGGGGGTTCATAGGCCCGTTCGTGGCGGTGTTCGCCCTCGTCTTCCTGGCACCCATCGGGTACTCGATCTATCTGAGCCTCTTCAGGGACCAGCTGATCGGCGGCACCAGTTTCGTCGGCCTGGACAACTACAAGCAGGCTCTGGAGGACGACCACTTCTGGGACTCCCTGATACGGGTGTCGCTGTTCCTGGTCGTCCAGGTGCCGATCATGCTGGGCATCGCCCTGCTGATCGCCCTCGCCCTGGACAGCGGCCGTCTGTTCGGCAAGGACTTCTTCCGCATCGCGATCTTCCTGCCGTACGCGGTGCCCTCCGTGGTCGCCACCCTGATGTGGGGCTTCATGTACGGCACCAAGTACGGGCTGGTGGGTGACATCAACAGCGCGTTCGACGTGACACTGCCGGACCCGCTCTCCAGCGACCTGGTCCTGGCGTCGATCGGCAACATCGTCACCTGGGAGTTCATCGGCTACAACATGCTGATCTTCTACTCCGCGCTACGCGTCATCCCACTCTCGCTCTACGAGGCCGCGGAGATCGACGGCGCCGGGCAGTTCCGCGTCATCACCGCCATCAAGCTCCCCGCGATCCGCGGCGCTCTCGTCATCGCGACGATCTTCTCGATCATCGGCAGCTTCCAGCTCTTCAACGAGCCGGCCGTCCTGCGGCTGATCGCGCGCAACGCCATCACGACCGACTTCACCCCGAACTTCTACACGTACTCGCTGTCCTTCAACGGCCAGCAGCACAACTACTCCGCGGCGGTCGCCATCATCATGGGGCTGATCACCATGGTCATCGCCTATGTCGTGCAGCTCCGCGGCATGCGCAAGGGAGCGTGAACCATGAGCAGCTCCGTCACCACCACCTCCCCGGAAGCATCCGCACAGGCCACCGGCGGCTCGAAGAGCGCGCCCCGACTGCGTACCCGCCGTCAGCACTCCCCCAGCCGTCCCAAGCGCAGCATCCTGCTGACCGTGCTCACCGGGCTGATCCTGGTCTACACGGTCGTGCCCCTGATCTGGCTGGTCATCAGCGCCACCAAGACCCAGACCGGGCTGGCCAATTCGTCCGGACTGTGGTTCAGCAGCGACTTCGCCCTGTGGCAGAACATCCACGACACGTTCACGTACCACGACGGCATCTTCGTCCGCTGGCTGCTGAACACCCTGCTGTACGTCGTGCTCGGCGCCGGCGGCGCCACCCTGCTGGCGATCCTCGGCGGCTACGCGCTGGCGAAGTTCACCTTCCCGGGGAAGCGCGCCGTGTTCGCCGTGGTCATCGGTGCCGTCGCGGTCCCGGGCACGGCCCTGGCGGTGCCCACCTTCCTGATGTTCAGCAAGATGGGTCTGACCGACACCCCGTGGGCGGTGATCATCCCCTCGCTCGTGTCGCCCTTCGGTCTGTATCTGATGTGGGTCTTCGCGACCGAGGCCATCCCCACCGAGCTGATGGAGGCGGCCCGCATCGACGGAGCGGGCGAGATACGCACCTTCTTCCAGGTCGCCATGCCTCTGCTCGCCCCGGGCACCGTGACCGTCCTGCTGTTCACCACGGTCGCGACCTGGAACAACTACTTCCTGCCGCTGATCATGCTCAAGGACTCGAACTGGTACCCACTGACCCTGGGGCTGGACGCCTGGAACAACCAGGCCCAGACGATCGGCGGCGACGTCGTCACCAACCTGGTGATCACCGGTTCGCTGCTCACCATCATCCCGCTGATCGCCGCGTTCCTGCTGCTCCAGAAGTACTGGCAGTCCGGCCTCTCCGCCGGAAGTGTCAAGGAGTGATCCACCCTCAGGCCCCACACCCCCCTCGGCTCCACCGCTTTTAACCCTCACACAGCATTCACCCTCACCCCGTCCCACCCACGAAGAAGTGGAAGCACCTCGATGCGTAGAACCACCGGCCGCCTGATGCGCGGCATAACCCTGCTCTCCGTCCTCACCCTCGGCGCGACCGCCTGTGGCGGCTCCGACGACGACAGCTCGGACCAGAAGGCCGTCTCCGCCGCGGACATCCAGGCGGCCCTCAAGAAGGGCGGCACGGTCAATGTCTGGGCCTGGGAGCCCACGCTGAAGTCGGTCGCCGCCAACTTCCAGAAGAAGTACCCCAAGGTCAAGATCAACCTGTTGGCCGAACGGTCCGGCGACAAGCACTACACCGCGCTGTCGAACGCCATCTCGGCCAAGAAGGGCGTCCCGGACGTCGCGCAGGTCGAGTACTTCGCGCTGAGCCAGTACTCCCTCACCAAGGGCCTGACCGACCTGGCCCCCTACGGCGCCGACAAGCTCAAGGCCAAGTACACGCCCGGCCCGTGGAACGCCGTGAGCGACGGCGACAAGGTCTACGGCCTGCCGATGGACTCGGGCCCGATGGCGATGTTCTACAACAAGAAGGTCTTCGACAAGTACAAGATCGCGGTCCCGACCACCTGGGACGAGTACGTCGACGCCGCCGCCAAGCTGCACAAGGCCGACCCCAAGGTCTACATCGCCAACGACGCCGGTGACGCGGGCTTCACCACCAGCATGCTGTGGCAGGCCGGTTCGCGCCCCTACAAGGTCGACGGCACCAAGGTGTCGGTCAACTTCGACGACGCGGGCGCCAAGAAGTACACGGACACCTGGCAGAAGCTCCTCGACCAGAAGCTGGTCTCGCCCATCAACGGCTGGACCGACGACTGGTACAAGGGTCTGGGCGACGGCACCATCGCCACCCTGACCACCGGTGCCTGGATGCCCGCCAACTTCGTCACCGGTGTCCCGCAGGCCGCCGGTGACTGGCGCGCGGCCCCGATGCCGGCCTGGGCCAAGGGCGACAAGGCGAGCGCGGAGAACGGCGGCAGCTCGCTGGCCCTGCCCGAGCTCGGCAAGAACAAGGAGCTCGCCTACGCGTTCGTCGAGTACGCCAACGCCGGTGACGGTGTGCAGACCCGTGTCGACGAGGGCGCCTTCCCGGCGACCACCGCTCAGCTCCAGGACCCCGCGTTCCTGAGCAAGAAGTTCGAGTACTTCGACGGCCAGGAGGCGAACAAGATCTTCGCCGACTCCGCCGCCAACGTCGCCAGCGACTGGTCGTACCTGCCCTTCCAGCAGTACGCCAACTCGATCTTCAACGACACCGTCGGCAAGGCCTACATCTCCAGCGAGAAGCTGGCCGCGGGCCTGAAGACCTGGCAGGACGCCTCCATCAAGTACGGCACGGAGCAGGGCTTCACCGTCGAGAAGTAGCAGCTGGGCAGTAGCAGCCGAGGAGCGGCCGGAAAGCGTCAACGCCGGCCGCTCCTCGTACCCCCCGTACCTGGAAGGACCACCATGACCTCCGCCTCCCCGTCCCGTCTGCCGTACGGGCCGGACGGTGACTCCGTGCCCCGTCTCGCGTACGGCGCCGACTACAACCCCGAGCAGTGGCCTCGGGAGGTGTGGGAGGAGGACGTACGGCTGATGCAGGAGGCCGGGGTCAACATCGTCTCGGTGGGGATCTTCTCCTGGGCCCGTATCCAGCCGGACGCGGACACCTGGGACTTCGGGTGGCTCGACGAGATCATGGACCTGCTGCACGAGGGCGGGATCGGCGTCGATCTGGCCACCGCGACCGCGTCCCCGCCGCCCTGGCTCACCACCGCGCACCCCGAGATCCTCCCGGTGACGGCCACCGGCGAAACGGTCTGGCCGGGCGCGCGCCAGCACTGGCGCCCCACCTCCCCGGTCTTCCGCAGCCATGCGCTCGGTCTGGTCCGGAAGATGGCGGAACGATACGCCAACCACCCGGCCCTGGTGGCCTGGCACATCTCGAACGAGCTGGGCTGCCACAACATCTACGACTTCTCGGACGACGCGGCCCACGCCTTCCGCGACTGGCTGCGCGCCCGCTACACCACCCTCGACGCCCTCAACCACGCCTGGGGCACGGCCTTCTGGTCGCAGCGCTACAGCGACTGGGCGCAGATCCTGCCGCCCCGGCTGGCCGGCTCGCACCCGAACCCGACCCAGCAGCTGGACTTCAAGCGGTTCTCCTCGGACGCGCTGAAGGACTATCTGGTCGCGGAGCGGGACATCCTGCGCGAGTACACGCCCGAGGTCCCGATCACCACCAACTTCATGGTGATGGGCGGCACGAAGGGCATGAACTACCCGGACTGGGCGGGCGAGATCGACTTCGTCTCCAACGACCACTACGTCCACCCCGGCCCGCAGGACCGCGACGAGCTGTCCTTCTCCGCCAACCTGACCAGCGGTATCGCGGGCGGCCGTCCGTGGTTCCTGATGGAGCACTCCACCAGCGCGGTCAACTGGCAGCACGTCAACGTGGCCAAGCGCCCCGGTGAGCTGGCCCGCGACTCGCTGCTGCACGTCGCGCACGGCGCCGACGCCGTGTGCTTCTTCCAGTGGCGTCAGTCGGCGGCCGGCGCCGAGAAGTACCACTCCGCGATGGTGCCGCACGCCGGCGCCGACAGCGAGGTCTTCCGTGCGGTGGCCGCCCTCGGCCAGACCCTGAAGGACCTGGCACCGATCGCGGGCTCCGAGCGCGAACCGGCCCGCGTCGGAATCGTGTTCGACTGGGACTCCTGGTGGGCGAGCGAGCAGGACTCGCACCCCACCACCCTCCTCGACTACCGCCAGGAGGGCCTGAACTGGTACTCGGCGCTCCTCTCCCTCGGCATCCGCGCCGACATCGTCACCACGCGCACCGAGTTCAGCCGCTACGACGTGCTGATCACCCCGGTCCTGCACATGGTCCCGGCGACGCTCGCCAAGGAGCTGACGCGGTACGCGGAGACGGGCGGCCACCTGGTCACCACCTACTTCTCCGGTGTCGTCGACGAGAACGACCACATCTGGCTCGGCGGCTACCCGGGCGCCCTGCGCGACGTACTCGGCATCCGCGTCGAGGAGTTCGGCCCGCTGCTCGACGGCGAGTCGGTCGAGGTGGACGGCGGCGGTACGGGCACGGTGTGGACCGACCGGATCGAGGTGACCGACCCCGAAGTCGAGGTCCTCGCCCACTACCGCACGGGTGCCTACGCGGGACGCCCGGCCGTCACCCGCCGTACGACAGGCGCGGGTTCGGCGTCGTACGTCTCCACGCGCCTCGGCGCCGACGGCCTCGCGGCGCTGCTGCCGGGGCTGCTCGCGCCGGCCGGTGTCGACAGCGAGCTGCCCGAAGGGGCCCGTGGGCGCGTCGAGTTGACCGTACGGCAGGGCGGCGGAAGCCGTTTCCTGTTCCTGGTGAACCGGAGCGAGGAGGAGGTGCCGCTGCCGGGCCTCGACGGAGAGCGGCTGTCCGGCGGCACGGATGCCGACGGTGTCCTCGTCCTCGCGCCGAGGGAAGTCGCCGTACTGCGGCGGCCCGCCCACTGAGCGACACCCCGCACCACACCCGCACCACCCCTGAACTCCCTTGATCCAAGGGGCACACCGTCGTGCCCCGTGTCCGTGCGCACCCGCGTACGGTGCGGGCACGGCGGTCCACCGCAGCGACCACATCTGAGTTGGGAGCACACGTTGGCACGCCGTACCCGCACACGACACCTGCTGGGAGTCGTCGGCATCACCGCTCTGGCCACTTCGGCCGCCCTCGTCAGCGCGCCTTCACCGAACGCGCAGGCGGCCGTCGAGGCAGCGGCCTCGTCCGTCACGGTCACCCCCGATCCCTCGTACAAGCAGGAGAAGTTCGAGGGCTGGGGCACCAGTCTGGTCTGGTTCGCCAACGCGACCGGCGACTATCCCCCGGCGGTCCGCGAGAAGCTCGCGAAGCTGCTGTTCGGTGACGACGGGCTGGCGCTGAACATCGCCAGGTACAACATCGGCGGCGGCAACGCCCCCGACGTGAAGGACTACCTGCGGGCCGGCGGGGCCGTCGAGGGCTGGTGGAAGGCGCCCAAGGGCACCACCCGCACGGACACCGACTGGTGGAGCGCCGACGACGCGGCCGACTGGAACCCGAAGGCGGACAAGACCCAGCGCTGGTGGGTGGACCGCATCAAGAAGGACATCACCCACTGGGAGACGTTCAGCAACTCGCCGCCCTGGTTCATGACGGAGAGCGGCTATGTCTCCGGCGGCTTCAACGCCAACACCGACCAGCTGAAGGCCGATTCGGTCGACGACTTCGCCGCCTACATGGCGGGGGCGACGAAGCGGCTGGAGAAGGCCGAGGGCATCAAGGTCGACACCGTCGACCCGTTCAACGAGCCCAACACCGGCTACTGGAGCACCCGTCTGGGCGCGGACGGCCAGCCCGTCGGCGGCCGTCAGGAGGGCGCCCACATCGGCCCCGCGCTCCAGGAGAAGGTTCTCGCCGCGCTGGCCCCCGCCCTGAAGAAGGCCAAGGTCAAGTCCGAGATCTCGGCGATGGACGAGACCAACCCGTCCATCTTCGCGAACAACTGGAACTCCTACTCGCAGGCCTCCAAGGACCTCGTGGACCAGATGAACGTCCACACCTACGGCACCGGGCAGCGCACCACCGTGCGCGACCTCGCCAAGGCGGCCGACAAGCCGCTGTGGATGAGCGAGGTCGAGGGCGACTGGGGCGACGGCCAGAGCTTCACCGACATGCGTCCGGGTCTCGGCCTCGCCCAGCAGATCGTCAACGACCTGCGCGAACTGGAGCCCCAGGCCTGGGTGTTCTGGCAGCCGGTCGAGGACTACGACAACATGAAGCCCGGCGGCGAGTCCGCCAAGGGCGGCAACTGGGGCAGCATCCAGCTGTCGTTCAGCTGCAAGTCCACGGACACGCTGGCATCCTGCCCGATCTACACGAACACCAAGTTCGACACCGCCCGCAACTTCACGCACTTCATCAAGCCGGGCGACAAGCTGATCAAGGTGGACGACACCTCCAGCGCGGCGGCCGTCACCAAGGACGGCAAGGGCGCCTCGCTCGTCCATGTCAACAGCACCACCGCGGCCCGTGACGTCACCATCGACCTGTCCAAGTTCCGCACCATCAAGAAGAACGCGACCGTCACGCCGACCGTGACCAGCTCCGACGGCAAGCTCAAGCAGCAGGCCCCGGTCAAGGTCGTCGACGGCAAGGCGACGTACACCGTCCCGGCCCAGTCCGTGACCTCCTTCGCCGTCAAGGGCGTCTCGGGTGTCGCGAAGAACGCCGGCCTGTTCAGCAAGGGCCACTCCTACACGCTGACCGGCGTGCAGAGCGGCAAGGCCGTGACCGTCTCCGCGGGCGGCAAGAGCCTGGTCATCGGCTCGGCGAACGGCACCGTCGCGCAGCAGTGGCAGCTCGACGCCCGGCACGGCGACAAGGGCGCCCGCCAGCGGTACGTGTTCGCCAACCCGGCCGAGGGCAAGCGCCTGGCCGTCCGCGACAACGTCCCCGTGGTGGAGCCCGACACGGGCAAGCGGGATCCGGCCACCGAGTGGATCATGTCGACCACCGGTGACGGGACATGGACGCTGATCAACGTGGCCACCGGCCGCCTCCTGGAGGTCGGCGGCCAGGCGACCAACGAGGGTGCCGCCGTCACCACGTGGATCGCCAACTCCGGCTCCAACCAGCGCTGGAGGGTCACGGACGTGACCGACCGGAGCTGACCCGGTAGTTCGTCCACGAAGGCCGCCTCCCCGTGAGGCGGCCTTCCGCGTGTCCGGGCACCCGGGACTGGCCCGCAACCCACTCGCAACGTCCCGCGCGGTCCACTGGGGCGGTGGAGATGCCCGAGAAGGACCCGCGCGTAGAACTGACCCCGGCCGCGGCCGGACTGCTGCGGCGGCTGCACGCGACGCACGGCCCGCTGATGTTCCACCAGTCCGGCGGGTGCTGCGACGGCAGCGCGCCCATGTGCTTCCCGGCGGGCGAGTTCCGGACCGGCGGCTCGGACATACTGCTCGCCGAACTGGTGGTCGAGGGTGTCCCCGAACCGGTGACGTTCTGGATGTCCCGCAGCCAGTACGAGGTGTGGGCCCACACCCGGCTGATCGTGGACGTCGTACCGGGTCGGGGCAGCGGTTTCTCGCTGGAGGCGCCCGAAGGAGTGCGCTTCCTGATCCGCTCCCGGGTCGTCAACACCTAGCCTCCCGCGCGCCCCCGCACGGCTCATCGTCACCTGGTGCGCTCCCCTTGCGCCCTGCCACAGTTGACGGGACTTCAGGGGGTCCGGATGCGTGGAAGCGCACGGTTCAGAACGGGCAGAGCGGCAGTCTCGTCAGTCGCGGTACTCGGAACACTGGCCGGCGCGGCCCTGACAGGGGCGGCACCGGCCAGCGGCGCGCCGAGAGCCACCCAGATCTCGCCGGGCGTGCGCTATGCGCAGTTCGACATCGTGGCGGCCAAGGGGGTGACCCACGCCCATCTGCTCAGCGTCGACCTCGGCAACGCGCGGGTACGGGTCAACCTGCTCTACGCGGGGGCGGTGGCGGCGCGGTCCGCCGTCTCCAGGCTGGCAGACGCCAAGGGCGCCGTCGCCGGCGTCAACGGTGACTTCTTCAACATCAGCGAGGTCCAGCATCCCGGGGTCGCGGCCACGGGCGCGTCCGTTGGGCCGGCGATCGCGAGCGGCGTGGTGCTCAAGTCGGCGGTGCCGAACGGCCAGCGCTTCGGCCCCTCGATGCCGCCCGGCGTCACCACCAGGGCCGTCCTCGGCGTGGGCACCGACAGAAGGGCCCGGCTGGACAACCTCGCACTGTCGGGGACCATCGGCACACCCGCGGGACGGTTCACGCTCGGCGGGCTCAACCAGTACGCGCTGCCGGTGGGTTCCATCGGCGCGTTCACCCCGGCCTGGGGCAGCGTCTCCCGGGCGCGGTCGGTGTGCGGCACGGACACCGACCGCGCAGCGCCGTGCGGTACGGACACGTACGAGGTGACGGTGCGGCGTGGCAAGGTCGTCCGGACGGCGAACTCCCCCGGCGGCGGCGCCATCGCCGCCAACACCACGGTCCTGGTGGGCCGGGAGGCCGGTGCGCGGCAACTGCGGAAACTGTCCGTCGGCGCGTCGGTGACGGTCAAGAGCCGTCTCGTGGCGGCCACGAGCCGTATCCCGTACCGCTTCGCCCTCGGCGGCTACCCGGTACTGAAGGGCGGCCGGCCGCTGATGGGCCTCGACAACAACACCGCCGCCGTCCGCACCGCCGCGGGCATCGCGAACGGCGGGCGCAAACTGCTGCTGCTCGCGGTGGACGGTGATCCGAAGTACCGCAGCGGACTTACGGTCGCCGAAGTCGCTGCCACCATGCGGAAGTTGGGCTCGGTCGACGCCTTCAACCTGGACGGCGGCGGCTCCACGACCTTCGTCGCCAGAGCACCGGGAGCGAGTAGGGTCACTGTCCGTAACCATCCGACCGGCGGCGCCGAACGGCCCGTCCCGAACGCCATCGGAGTCTTCCTGACGTCCTGACAGCCTGCCGCCCCGACATCAGGGCTTGAGGCTGCTCACGATGTCCGCCGTCGCCGTGATCCCGCTGTGGATCGTCGGCGCCACGTTCGTACTGGCCAGATAGAACCCGAGCAGTACACAGACCACGGCATGGCTGGGCTTCAGCGCGCCGTTGCGCAGGAAGGCCACCGCCAGGATCAGGAGCAGCACCACCACCGAGATGGAAATAGCCATCGTCAACCTCCTCCACCACGTCCACTTCACGGCTTTCGGCCGCAAGTGTGACGTAACGCAGGGTTCGTCCGTGCGGCTGACGTGTCCGCCGAACGTGTGGTCTCTCGTGACGTCTACGCGGCGCTCCGGGCGTCGAGGAACGCTTCGAGCCCGGCCAGGTCGTCCGTGTTGAGGTAGTCGACGCCGGCGGCGAGGAGCTCACCCCACAGCGCGTCCCGGGCGGGGCCGGCCACATCGGGCGTGGCCCAGAATCGCACCTGCTGCCCGCGGGTGTGGGCCGCCGACACGATGCCGTTCAGCCGGGCGCGCTCGGCGTCCGGGAACGGACCGAGACCCGGCCAGGTGAAGTTGAGTGTCCAGTTGTCGGAGATCAGCGGCACGAAGGAGGCCGGCGCCGCGGTGCCGAGGTCGGCGAGGCGCCCGTCATAGAAGGCCCGCCGTACGCTCTGCGCCTCCATGGGCACCCGCGCGGCCCGGTCGCCGGAGATCACGGCGGTGACCGGCCCGGGATGGACACGGCCGTGGGCGTACGTGGTGAACAGGCCCCGGTAGCGGCGGAGATGGCGGTCGAGTTCGAGATACGTAGACGAGCCCTCGGTCTTGATGTCGATCAGGAGCTGGAGCGGCCGGCGGTAACCCCGGTACACGGAGCCGTGGTTGGCCTTCACACGTGCGGCGAGGGTGTCGAGGTAGAGCGATTCGAGGGTACGGGCCGGGTCGAGGTCCCCGGGGTCGTGAGCGACGAGGAGCTGGTCGCCCACGAGGTAGATGTCGGCCTCGACGCTGCCGAAGCGGTGGTCGAGGGCGTCGAGGAGAGGGCGGGGGTGCTCGTAGTCGTTGTGGGCGTGGGCGCGCCACAACGGGCGTGGACCGTACGTCGGTTCGCCCGCGAGGGCGCGCGCGGCGGGCAGGACGACGGTGCCCGCGAGGGCCGCGCCGAAGGCGGTGAGAGCTCTGCGACGGGTGGTGAGGGCCATGCGCTGCCTCCCTGGCTGGAGTTCATGTGGGGTTGACTCTGAAGCTGACCGAGGAACGACGCTCCCGCGAGTATGCGGGCCGGGCGGGGCCCAGCAGCAGGCCTCGGCAGGGGAGTTGGCCGACTTGCCGCTGTGCGTTCACTGGTGCCGCTGCGTGTTCATGTCGTCCGCGCCGCGCGCGCACGAAGAAGCCCGCTCCTCGGTGGGGCAGAGGGGCGGGCTTTCGCCGTACGGGAGAGGTCCGTCAGGGGGTACGCAGGTCGACCAGTTCGGCGAGGGCGGTCCGGTGGACGCCGGACGTGCCGTACGCGATCGAGTCGGCCTTGGCACGCTTGAGGCACAGGTGGGTCGGGTGCTCCCAGGTCATACCGAGGCCGCCGTGCAGCTGGAGTGCCTCCTCGGCGGCCCGGACAGCCACGGGAGCCGCGTAGGACTGGGCGACGGCGACCGCGACGTCGGAGTCCGCGCTGCCCGTGGCGAGGGCGTCCGCCGCGCTCCGGGCAGCCGCGCGCAGGCCGACGACCTCCAGCCAGAGCTGGGCCAGCCGGTGCTTGACGGCCTGGAAGCCGCCGACGGGCCGGTTGAACTGCTTGCGGTCCTTCAGATAGCGCACGGTCTCGGTCAACGCCCATTCGGCGAGCCCGAGTTGCTCGGAGGCGAGCAGTCCGGCCCCGGTCCGCAGCGCACGCCGTACGGCGGGTTCGGCGTCGCCCAGCAGCCGGGCCGACGCTCCGTCGAAGGTGACCGTGGCGACCGGCCGGGTGAGGTCCAGGGAGACCTGCGGGGTGACGGTGACGGCGTCCGCGTCGGTGGACACCGCGTACAGCCCGCCGTCGTCGGCCGGAACCAGCAGGACGTCGGCGGCCGTCGCGTCCGCGATGCCGGTCAACTCACCGTGCAGCAGGCCCCCTTCGTGCGAGACGACCTTATAGGCGCCCCCGGGAGCCACGTTCAGCGCGACGGCGAGGGCGCCGACAGTCCGGCCGGAGGCAAGAGCGGTGAGCAGCTCGCCCGCCGCGTCGCCCGTACCGGCCAGCAGCGCCTCGGTGGCGACGACGGCACTCGTGAGGTAGGGGACGGGGGCGACGGCGCGCCCCAACTCCTCCAGCACGACGGCGACTTCACGGTGCGAGGCGCCCTGGCCACCCTGCTCCTCCGGCACCAGGAGACCGGCAAGGCCCATGCCTTCGGCGAGGGACTTCCACAGGGAGAGGTCGTGCGGGGCGTCCGTCTCCATGCGGGTGATCACGCCGGCCGGATCGCAGTGGTCGGTGAGCAGGTCCCGGACGGCGGCGCGCAGTGCCTCTTCGTCCTCCGAGTACAGCAGGTCGGGCTCGGTGCTCGCGGTGCTCGGCGTACTCATCGGGCGAGGTCCTTCCAGGCGACGTCCTTGTCGGTGCGCGGTTCGCTGGGCAGGCCCAGGACGCGTTCGGCGACGATGTTCAGCAGTACCTCGCTGGTCCCGCCCTCGATGCTGTTGCCCTTGGACCGGAGGTAGCGGTAGCCGGCGTCACGACCGACGAAGTCCACCAGTTCGGGCCGGCGCATGGTCCAGTCCTCGTACAACAGGCCCTCCTCACCGAGGAGTTCGACCTCCAGGCCGCTGATCTCCTGGTTGAGGCGGGCGAAGGAGAGCTTCAGACCGGCGCCCTCCGGGCCGGGCTGGCCGGCGACGAGTTGCTGGCGTGTCCGCTCCCCGGTCAGCCGGGCGACCTCGGCCTCCACCCACAGCTTCAGCAGCCGCTGGTGCAGATCGTGGGTGCGCAGTTCGGGGCGTTCGCGCCATGCCGTGGCGACGGGCCCGATCATGCCGCCCTCACGCGGGATGCGCATACCGCCGATGGCCACGCGCTCGTTGTTCAGCGTGGTCTGTGCGACCCGCCAGCCGTCGCCGACCTCGCCGAGCCGATGGGCGTCCGGGATGCGGACGTCGGTCAGGAACACCTCGTTGAACTCGGCCTCGCCGGTGATCTGGCGCAGCGGCCGGACCTCGACACCGGGGTCGGTCATGTCGCAGAGGAAGTACGTGATGCCCTTGTGCTTGGGCACGTCCGGATCGGTGCGTGCGATGAGGATGGCCCAGCGGGCGAGATGGGCACTGGACGTCCACACCTTCTGCCCGTTGACGATCCAGTTGTCCCCGGAACGGACGGCCCTCGTCCCCAGCGCGGCCAGGTCGGATCCAGCTCCCGGCTCGGAGAACAGCTGGCACCAGACCTCCTCCCCCACCCACAGCGGCCGGAGGAACTTCCGCTTCTGCTCCTCCGTGCCGAAGCCGAGGATGGTCGGCGCGGCCATTCCCAGACCGATGCCGATGCGCCGGGGGTCGTTGTCGGGAGCCCCGGCAGCCGCCAACTCGGCGTCCACGACGGCCTGGAGGGTGCGCGGCGCACCGAGCCCGCCCAGCCCTTCCGGGTAGTGCACCCAGGCGAGCCCGGCGTCGAAGCGGGCCTTGAGGAAGTCGAGCCGGTCGGTACTGGCAGGCGGATGCGCGGCCAGCAACTCCCGGGTCAGTCGGGTGAGTTCAGCTGCGTCGGTCATGCGGCGGCTCCGTTCTCCAGCGAGGGCAGCACCGCGACCCGGCCGGTGGTGACCCCGTCGGCGACGCGCTGCACGGCGGCCGAGGCCCCGCCCAGCGGCACGCGCTCGCTCACCAGCGGCTTGATCGCGCCCCGGGCGGCCAGCTCGGTGAGCTGTTCGTGGCAGTGCTGGACGAGCTTGGGGTTCTTGGTGTTGTACAGGCCCCAGTGCAGGCCCAGGATCGAGTAATTCTTCACCAGGGCGTGGTTGAGCCCGGGACTGGGAATGGCCCCACTGGCGAACCCGACAACGACGATCCGCCCCTCGAAGGCGACGACCTTGGTGGACTGGGTGTAGGCCTCCCCGCCGACCGGGTCGTAGACCACGTCGACACCACGCCCACCGGTGGCTTCCTTCACCGCCCCGACGACGTTCTCCGTACGCCGGTCGATGACGACGTCGCAGCCCAGCTCCCGCGCCACGGACACCTTCTCGGCCCCGCCCACGACACCGATGACGGTGGCTCCGGCGGCCTTCCCGAGCTGTACGGCGGCGCTGCCGACCCCGCCCGCGGCGGCATGCACGAGCAGCGTCTCGCCGGCCTCAAGGGCGGCCCGGCGGTGCAGGCCGAACCAGCCCGTCTGATAGCCGATGAGGAGGGAGGCGGCCTCGGCGTCGTCCAGCGACTCGGGGGCCGTGAACAGCCCACGGGGGTCCGCCACCACGTACTCGGCGAAACCGCCGTGCGGGAGCACGGGGTTGCCGATCACCCGGCGGCCGTCCTCGGTCTCGCCGCAGATCTCCACCCCTGGAGTGAACGGCAGCGGCGGCCTGACCTGGTACTCCCCACGGCACATCAGGACGTCCGGGAAGTTGATCGTCGCGGCACGCACCTTCAGCAGGACCTGGCCCTCGGCGGGCACCGGCCGCTCCACCTCACCGAGGACCATCACCTCGCCCGGCTCACCGTTCTGGTGCACTTGCCATGCCTGCATGGGGGGCCTCCACGGGACTGCGTTCGTCTTGTTCGGCTGACCGGGCTCGACCGCATACTAAGCGGTCGCTTGCAGATCAGGGAACCGTCGAGAACCGGTCCGCGACAGTCGCGTACGTCACGGTCCACGTCACGCTCTAAGTCACGATCGCGACCCTTTCGTACGGGTGGGCCGCGCCCGTACGTGCATCCGCTCCCCCTGCGGCCCGAACAGGCTGAGGAACTCCGCGGGCCCCTCCCCCACCGCCCCAAACCAGTGCGGCACCCGGGTGTCGAACTCGGCGGCCTCCCCCGGCTCGAGCACCACGTCGTGCTCCCCGAGCACCACCCGGAGCCGCCCCGACAGCACGTACAGCCACTCGTACCCCTCGTGCGTCCGCGCCTCGGGTTCCTCGTTGATCACGGGCAGGATCACCTTGAACGCCTGGAGTCCGCCCGGCTGCCGGGTGAGCGGGAGATACGTCCGCCCGTGCCGCACGATCGGCTTGGCCCGCACCCGGGGATCACCGACGGGCGGGGCGCCGACCAGCTCGTCGAGCGGCACCTGATGTGCACGTGCGATGGGCAGCAGCAGTTCCAGGCTCGGGCGCCGCAGCCCTGCCTCGAGCCGGGACAACGTACTGACGGAGATACCGGTCGTGGCCGACAGCCCCGCGAGGGTCGCGCCGCGCTCCTTGCGGATGCGTCGCAGCCGGGGTCCCACCTCCGCGAGGACGTGGTCGGTGTCGTCGTCAGCCGTGACATCGGTCCTGACATCGGTTGTGGCATCGGTTGTGGCATCCATACGGCTATTGCAGTTTCGGCAAACAGGTTTGTCAATACGGCAGCGCACGAGCGACGGTCGGGGTGGAGGTGGTCACCATGACCGCAGAGCACAGGACCGACATGTACGAGGTTGTCGTCATCGGAGGCGGCGCGGCCGGACTGTCCGCCGCGCTGGTCCTCGGCCGGGCCCGCTGCCGCACGCTGGTCGTCGACGCGGGCGAGCCGCGCAACGCACCGGCGGCGCACATGCAGGGCTATCTGTCCCGCGACGGCATGCCGCCGGCCGAGTTCCTGGCGCTGGGCCGCGAGGAGATCGCGCGGTACGGGGTGGAGCTGGTCCGGGACAGGGCGGTGGCCGTCACGAAGGGCGGGGACTTCACGGTGACGCTGGCGAACGGTGGCAGGACGGTGCGCGCCGGACGGCTTGTCATCGCCACGGGGCTGCGGGACGAGCTCCCCGCCGTCCCGGGCGTCGCCGAGCACTTCGGCCGGGACGTGATCCACTGCCCGTTCTGCCACGGCTGGGAGGTACGGGACCGGGCGTTCGGCGTGCTGGCCTCGACGCCCGCGAGCGTGCACCAGGCGCTGCTGGTCACCCGGTGGTCGAAGGACGTGACGCTGTTCCTGCACACCGTCGCGGAGTCGGAACTCACCGACGAGGACCTGCGCAGGCTGGCCGCGGCGGGCGTCGCGGTGGTCCCCGGTGAGGTCGCGTCCCTGACGACCGACGACGACCGCCTCACCGGTGTACGCCTCACGGACGGCACCGCTCATGCCCGCGAGATCCTGTTCGTCGCCCCGCGCGCCGTTCCGCGCAACGCCCTCTTCGAGAACCTGGGCGCCGAACTGGCGGAAACCCCGTTCGGGACGTACCCGAAGGTCGACGTGACGGGCCTGACGACCGTGCCCGGCGTCTGGGCGGCGGGCAACGCGATCGGCTTCGCGGAACAGGTCGTCCACGCGGCGAGCGGCGGATATCGCGCGGCCACCGCAATCGTGGCGGACCTGGTGCATTTCAGCCCGTCCGGCGTTTGAGGACGAGCGCTTTCGGCGCGAAGGGGGGGCTGGGGGCGCAGCCCCCGGGAACGGGATGGGACGGGTAGGGGCGGCGGGGGCGAGAAAGCCAGGCCCCCCGCCCAGATGTGCATCCGCCACCCCCGTTGCACCATGGCTGCATGCTGCTGACCCGGCTCGCCCATGTGTCCCAGGAGGTCGCCGCCACCTCCGCCCGGTCCCGCAAGATCGCACTGCTCGCCGAACTGTTCCGGGACACCGACGCCGACGACGTGCCGATCGTCATCCCGTACCTCGCCGGACGCCTGCCACAGGGACGGCTCGGCATCGGCTGGAAGGTGCTGGACCAGCAGGTTCCCGGCGCCGCCGAGCCCTCCCTCACCGTACGGGGCGTCGACTCCCGGCTCACCGCGATCGGCGCGGTCACCGGAGCCGGCTCGCAGGCCGAACGCAGGCGGCTGGTGGGCGAGTTGCTGGCGGCGGCCACCGAGGGCGAGCAGCGGTTCCTGTTCGCGCTGATCACGGGTGAGGTACGGCAGGGCGCCCTGGACGCCGTGGCCGTGGAGGGCCTGGCGACAGCCACCGGCGCACCGCCCGCGGACGTACGGCGCGCGGTGATGCTCGCGGGTGCGATCCAGCCCGTCGCGCAGGCCCTGCTGGCCGACGGACCGGCGGCCCTCGCCCGTTTCCGGCTCACCGTCGGCCGCCCCGTCCTGCCGATGCTCGCGCACAGCGCCTCCTCGGTGGCGGAGGCCGTCGGGAAGCTCGGGGCCTGCGCCGTCGAGGAGAAACTGGACGGCATCCGGGTCCAGGTCCACCGCGACGGCGACGACGTACGGCTCTACACCCGCACCCTCGACGACATCACCGACCGGCTGCCCGAACTGACCATCGCCGCAAGGGCGTTGAGAGGCGAGCGGTTCATCCTGGACGGCGAGGTGATCGCCCTCGACGCGGCCGGGCGCGCGCGTTCCTTCCAGGAGACCGCCGGCCGCGTCGGCTCCCGCGTGGACGTGGAGACGGCGGCCCGGGAGACACCCGTCTTCCCCGTCTTCTTCGACGCGCTGTCGGTCGACGGCCACGACCTCCTCGACCTCCCCTTCGCCGAGCGGCACACCGCCCTGGCCCGTCTGGTCCCCGAGCCGATGCGGGTGCGGCGCCTGCCGGCCGGTGGCGCCGCCGACCTCCCCGCCGCCGAGAAGTTCCTCGCCGACACCCTCGCGCGCGGCCACGAGGGCGTCGTGGTCAAGGCCCTCGACGCCCCCTACAGCGCGGGCCGGCGCGGTGCGGCCTGGCTGAAGGTCAAACCCGTGCACACGCTCGACCTGGTGGTGCTGGCGGCCGAGTGGGGTCACGGACGCCGTACCGGCAAGCTGTCGAACCTCCACCTCGCAGCCCGTAACCGCGACGGTTCCTTCGCCATGCTCGGCAAGACCTTCAAGGGCATGACGGACGCGATGCTGACCTGGCAGACCGAGCGGCTCCAGGCGCTGGCCGTGTCGGACGACGGCTGGGTGGTGACCGTACGCCCGGAACTGGTCGTCGAGATCGCCTACGACGGTCTCCAGCGCTCCACCCGTTATCCGGCCGGCGTCACCCTCCGCTTCGCCCGTGTCGTCCGTTACCGCGAGGACAAGACCCCGGACGAGGCCGACACCGTCCAGACCCTGCTGGCCGCGCACCCGGAGGCAACGCGGTGACGGCAGCGGCGAAGGGCAAGCGCAGCGCGGGACTGTTGCTGTTCCGCCGCCAGGTCGCGCCCGGCCACGAGCTGGAGGTACTGCTCGGGCACATGGGCGGCCCCTTCTTCGCCCGGCGCGATGCCGGGGCCTGGACGATTCCCAAGGGTGAGTACGAGGACGGGGAAACGGCCTGGGAAGCGGCGCGCCGGGAGTTCCGGGAGGAGCTGGGGCTGGCGCCACCCGACGGTGAGGCCGTCGCGCTGGGTGAGGTCCGACAGGCCGGCGGGAAGGTCGTCACGGCGTGGGCGATCGAGGCGGACCTCGATCCGGCGGCCGTGGTGCCGGGCACGTTCCGGATGGAGTGGCCCAGGGGTTCGGGGCAGGAGCGGGAGTTTCCCGAGCTTGACCGGGTGCGGTGGTTCGGCCTCGACGAGGCCCGGGCGGTGATCGTGACGGCGCAGGCAGGGTTTCTGGACCGGCTGACGGAGCACTCGGGTCATTGAGATCGTGCCGGTGGGCGGCGTACGCGTTGCGGGGGCCATCGGCGCGCGGGAAGGTCGAAGGACGGCCCTCAACCTGGAGGACAGCAATGCCCATCGCGACGGTGAACCCGGCGAACGGCGAGACCCTCAAGACGTACGACGCCATGGACGACGAGGAGATCGAGCGCAGGCTCGGGGCCGCCGAGGCCGCCTTCCGCACGTACCGCACGACCGGCTTCGCCGAGCGGGCCCGGCTGCTGGGCCGGGCCGCCGGTCTGCTGGACGAGGACCGGGACGACATCGCCCGCACCATGACGCTCGAGATGGGCAAGCCGGTCACACAGGCCCGCGCGGAGGCCGCGAAGTGCGCGAAGGCGATGCGCTGGTACGCCGACCACGCCGAGGAGCTCCTCGCCGACGAGGAGCCCGCCGAGGCGGACGTAAAGGACTCCGGCGCCTCCCGTGCCGTGGTCCGTTACCGCCCGCTGGGTCCGGTGCTCGCGGTGATGCCGTGGAACTTCCCGCTCTGGCAGGTGATCCGCTTCGCGGCGCCGGCGCTGATGGCAGGCAACGTGGGCCTGCTCAAGCACGCCTCGAACGTGCCGCAGACCGCCCTCTACCTGGAGGATCTGTTCCTTCGGGCGGGCTACCCCGAGGGCTGCTTCCAGACTCTGTTGATCGGGTCGGGCGCGGTCGAGGACATCCTGCGCGATCCCCGGGTGCGGGCGGCCACGCTCACCGGCAGCGAGCCGGCGGGGCGCGCGGTGGCGGCCGTCGCCGGGGACGAGATCAAGAGGACGGTGCTGGAACTGGGCGGCAGCGACCCGTTCATCGTCCTGCCGTCCGCCGACGTCGCACGGGCCGCGCAGGTCGCGGTGACAGCGCGTGTGCAGAACAACGGGCAGTCGTGCATCGCCGCGAAGCGGTTCATCGTGCACACGGACGTCTTCGACGCGTTCGCGGAACGCTTCACGACCGCCATGGCGGCGCTGAAGGTCGGCGATCCGCTGGCCGAGGACACTGAGGTCGGGCCGCTCGCCAGTGAGCAGGGGCGCGACGAACTGGAGGCGCTGGTCGACGACGCCGTGGAGAGCGGCGCGACGGTTCTGTGCGGCGGCGAACGCCCCGAAGGCCTCACGGACGACGGCTGGTACTACGCGCCGACCGTTCTCGCCGACATCACGCCCGAGATGCGCATTCACCAGGAGGAGACGTTCGGCCCGGTCGCGACGCTGTACCGCGCGGCCGATCTGGAGGAGGCGTTGGCGATCGCCAACGACACGCCTTTCGGCCTCAGTTCGAACGTATGGACCCGCGACGAGGCCGAGGTGGACCGTCTCGTACGGGATCTGGACGCGGGCGGGGTGTTCGTCAACGGGATGACCGCGTCCCACCCGGCGTTGCCGTTCGGGGGTGTCAAGCGGTCCGGGTACGGGCGTGAGCTGTCGGGGCACGGAATCCGCGAGTTCTGCAACATCACGACGGTATGGCACGGAGCGTGAGCGTTCCGCGGCTACGATCCCCCCTGTGAACCGCGAAGTGACTCTGCCTCTGATCGTCGACAGCCGCGGCACGTTGCAGGTTGCCGCCTCCGACGTCAGCAAACTGCTGCGCACGGTCGGGGGTCGCTGGCTGCATCTGGTGGAGGCGGGCCAGGACAACCTCGACGAGGACACCGTGGCCGCCCTCACCATCGAACTGGCCAAACTGGCCGACCGAATCGACGTGGCCTGCATCGCCCACAGCAGCGGTGGCGCCTCCGGCTGAGGTGAGGGATGCGCCGTGGGGGCGCGGGTTTCGTTCCGTCCACCGGCCCGCTGTGGCTGGTCGCGCAGCTCCCCGCGCCCCCAGGTGGGGTAGCTCGCCGGCGTTCCAGGTGCGGGGCGATTCCAGGGACGCGGGGAACTGCGCGACCAGCCCCCACGGCCCGCAGCCGACGTACTACCGGATCGGCATCCCCGACAGGGTCCGCGCGATCACCAACCGCTGAATCTCACTCGTACCCTCGAAGATCGTGTAGATCGCCGCGTCCCGGTGCATCCGCTCCACCGGATACTCCCGCGTGTACCCGTTACCCCCGAGTATCTGAATCGCCTGCCCAGTGACCTTCTTCGCCGTCTCGCTCGCGAACAGCTTCGACATCGACCCCTCCGCCGCGGTGAACGGCTTCCCGTTGATCGCCATCCACGACGCCCGCCACGTCAGCAGCCGCGCCGCGTCGATGGACGTACGCATGTCGGCGAGCTGGAAGGCGACACCCTGGTTGTCGATGATCGGGCGGCCGAACTGCTCACGGGTCTTCGCGTAGTCGAGGGCGACCTCGTACGCGGCCCGGGCCGTGCCCACCGCCATCGCGGCCACCGCAGGACGGCTCGCCTCGAAGGTGGCCATCGCCGCGTTCTTCACCCGCTCGCCGCCGGACTTCGCCCGCTCGCGGGCCCTGGCGAGGCGCTCGTCGAGCTTCTGCTTGCCGCCGAGGAGGCAGGAGCCGGGGATGCGGACGTTCTCCAGGACGACCTCGGCGGTGTGCGAGGCGCGGATGCCGTGCTTCTTGAACTTCTGGCCCTGGGACAGGCCGGGCGTGTTCGGCGGGACGATGAAGGACGCGTGGCCCTTGGAGCCCAGTTCGGCGTCGACCACGGCGACGACCACGTGGACGTTGGCGATGCCGCCATTGGTCGCCCAGGTCTTCGTGCCGTTGAGGACCCACTCGTTCTTGGCCTCGTCGTACACGGCACGGGTGCGCATGGAGGCGACGTCGGAGCCGGCGTCGGGCTCGGAGGAGCAGAAGGCGGCGACCTTGACATCGTTGGCGTCGCCGTACATCTGGGGGATCCAGGTACCGATCTGCTCCTCGGTGCCGTTGGCGAGGACGCCCACGGCGGCGAGGCCGGTGCCGACGATGGAGAGGGCGATGCCGGCGTCACCCCAGAAGAGTTCCTCCATGGCCATCGGGATGCCGAGGCCGGTGGGGTCGAAGTACTGCTGGGCGTAGAAGTCCAGGGAGTAGATGCCGACCTTCGCGGCCTCCTGGATGACCGGCCAGGGCGTCTCCTCGCGCTCGTCCCACTCGGCGGCGGCGGGACGGATCACATCGGCGGAGAACCCGTGGAGCCAGTCACGGACCTCTTTCTGTTCGTCATTGAGCTCCATGGTGAATTCGGCCATGACCCCTCCATCGCTGCACTAGCATGTTACCTAAGGTAACTGGAGTCTGTTACCCGTCGGTAGGAAAAGTCAACTCCCGGACCCAGGTCGGCAACCCGTTCGATGGGCATGGACCGATCAGTGCTAGTTTGCGCGAGCGTCACCGAAATCAGCACGGGTGGGGAGAAACCATGGACACCACGCAGCAAACCGATCAGCAGCGGTCCGCCGACCGCCGCCGGCGCGAGCTGCTGGAGGCCGCGGACCGGGTGGTGCTGCGTGACGGTCCCGGCGCCTCGATGAACGCCATCGCCGCCGAGGCGGGCATCACCAAACCGATTCTTTACCGGCACTTCGGCGACAAGGGCGGACTCTACGCCGCTCTGGCCAAAAGGCACACCGACGCCCTGCTCAACTCTCTGAGGGCCGCGCTGGACGCTCCGGCGGAACGGCGGGAGCGCGTGGAGGCCACGCTGGACGCCTACCTCGCGGCGATCGAGGCGCGGCCCCAGGTGTACCGGTTCCTGATGCATCCCGGGGACAGCGTGTCACCCGGCGATCCCGGGTTCGACGTGCGGAAGCACTCGCTGCCGTTGCTGCGGCTGATGGGCGAGGAGTTGGCCCAGGTGATCGAGGACCGGCTGGATCTCGGTCCCGGCAGTCAGCAGCTGGCCCGGGTGTGGGGGCACGGGATAGTCGGGATGATGCACGCGGCGGGAGACTGGTGGCTGGGTGAACGGCCTTGCTCTCGGGCCGAGTTGGTGCGGAGTTTGGCTGATTTGCTGTGGGGGCGGCTCGCTGCCGCTGGGGATCGCGTGGGGGGTCCGGGGTTCTGAGCGGTTGTTTGTTGGCTGCGGGTCCGTGGGGGCTTGTCGCGCAGTTCCTTGCGCCCGTTTAAAGTCCCCGGTACCAAGTCGCTCGGGTTGCCTGGCGCATGACCCTCCTGTGGCGCCAGCCCGTTACGCGGTCCACGTACGTCCGGCCTTCGAGGTGGTCGCACTCGTGCTGGAGGCAGCGGGCGAAGAAGCCCGTGCCCTTGATCCTCACCGGGTCGCCCGTCACCGTGAAACCCTCGACCACGGCCTCGTCGAAGCGTTCCGTGCCGGCTTCCAGGCCCGGGAGGGACAGGCAGCCCTCGGGGCCCCGCAGCACCAGATCGTCGGTTTCCACGAGGCGGGGGTTGACCACGTGGCCGACGTGGCGGGTGTCCTCGTCGTCGGGGCAGTCGTATACGAAGACCCGCAGGGGTCTGCCGATCTGGTTCGCGGCGAGGCCCACGCCCTGGGCCGCGTACATCGTCGCGAACATGTCCTCGACGAGCGCGGCGAGTTCGGCGTCGAAGTGTGTCACTTCCGCGCAGGGGGTGTGGAGAACGGGGTCTCCGAGCAGTGTCAGAGGGCGGACGCGCCCTCTCGTGCCCGGGATGGAGCCTGGTCGCATGGCCGCAAGGGTACGGTCACCCATGTCGCGCGGGCGCCGTGGTGGTGCCGCGATGCGGATCCGGTGTACGGATCTCGATAGGCTGAGGTCCACACCACGTGGCCGGAGGCACAGGCGCGGCGCGTACGCAAGGAGGATCGAGATCTGATGGCAGGCAACTCGGACCCGCTCACTCCGCGGGCCAAGCTGGCCGTGACGGCCGGTAAGGCCGTAGCGGCGGCATCGCGTGCGGCAGGGCGCGGCAGCGGATCGGTGATCGGCGGCAAGGTAGCCCTCAAACTCGACCCCGACCTCCTCGCGCGGCTCGCCCAGCACCTGGACGTCATCCTGGTCTCGGCCACCAACGGCAAGACCACGACCACACGGCTCATCGCGGAGGCCCTGCGCGCCGCCGGGCCGGTCGTGTCGAACGCGCTCGGCGCCAACATGCCCGCCGGCATCACCTCGGCGCTCGCGGGCGGCTCGGACGCCAAGTTCGGGGTCATCGAGGTCGACGAGAAGTACCTCGCCGGTGTCGCCCGCGACACGGACCCCAAGTGCATCGCGCTCCTCAACCTCTCCCGCGACCAGCTCGACCGCGCCGCCGAGACCCGCATGCTCGCCGAGAACTGGCGTGAGGGGCTCGCCGGTTCGAAGGCCGTGATCGTCGCCAACGCCGACGACCCGCTGATCGTGTGGGCCGCCTCCTCCTCCCCCAACGTGATCTGGGTCGCCGCCGGACAGATGTGGAAGGACGACGCCTGGTCCTGCCCGTCCTGCGGTGGTGTGATGCAGCGCCCCGGCGACGACTGGTTCTGCGGTCAGTGCGGTTTCCGCCGCCCGACGCCGAGTTGGGCACTGTCCGGCGACCACGTGATCGACCCGCACGGGTCGGCCTGGCCGATCCACCTCCAGCTGCCGGGGCGCGCCAACAAGTCCAACGCGGCGGCCTCCGCCGCTGTCGCCGCCGTGTTCGGCGTACCGCCGCAGGTCGGCCTGGAGCGCATGTACCAGGTCCAGGCGGTGGCCGGGCGGTACGACGTCGTGCAGTTCATGCAGCGCGATCTGCGACTGCTGCTCGCCAAGAACCCGGCCGGCTGGCTGGAGACGTTCTCCCTGATCGACCCGCCGCCGACCCCGGTCATCCTCTCCGTGAACGCGCGGGGCGCCGACGGCACCGACACCTCGTGGCTGTGGGACGTCGACTACACGCAGCTCACCGGGCACCCGATCTTCGTCATCGGCGACCGCAAGCTCGACCTCGCGGTGCGCCTTGAAGTGGCCAACCAGCACTTCCAGGTCTGCGAGAACGCCGACCAGGCCGTACAGCTGGCGCCGCCCGGCCGCATCGAGGTCATCGCGAACTACACCGCCTTCCAGGATCTGCGCCGCCGCGTCGGCAACTGACCACTGCCGCCAACCGACCACTGAGGACGATCACTTCATGAGCGACAACCAGCTGCGTCTGGTGTGGATCTACCCGGACCTGCTCAGCACATACGGCGACCAGGGCAACGCGCTCGTCGTGGAGCGCCGGGCCAAGCAGCGCGGCCTCGACGTGGCCCGGCTCGACGTGCGCAGCGACCAGCCGATCCCCACCTCCGGCGACATCTACCTGATCGGCGGCGGCGAGGACCGGCCGCAGCGGCTCGCGGCGGAACGTCTGCGCCGCGACGGCGGTCTGCACCGGGCCGTCGGCAACGGCGCGATCGTGTTCTCCGTGTGCGCCGGCTACCAGATCCTGGGCCACGAGTTCATCAACGACCTCGGTCAGCGCGAGCCGGGCCTCGGGCTCCTCGACGTGGTCTCGGTGCGCGGCGAGGGCGAGCGGTGCGTGGGTGACGTACTCGGAGACATCGACGCGCGCCTGGGCCTGCCCCCGCTGACCGGTTTCGAGAACCACCAGGGTGTCACCCACCTCGGCCCCACCGCCCGCCCGTTCGCGAAGGTGCGGCTCGGCAAGGGCAACGGCACGGGGGACGGCACGGAGGGCGCGTACAACGACACGGTCTTCGGTACGTACATGCACGGGCCCGTGCTCGCCCGTAACCCGCTGATCGCGGACCTGCTGCTGAAGCTGGCCCTCGACGTCAACGCGCTGCCGCCGACCGACGACCGCTGGTACGACGCGCTGCGCAACGAGCGGATCACCGCGGCGCAGCAGCCCGCCTGATCTGCGCGCACCCCCGCTCCCGCCCCGACCTGTACACCTGTCGTCCGCGTCGGTGACACCGGCCCGTCTGACGGGGCATCCGCACAGGTGAGCGCGGGTGTCCAGCACGCGGACGGGTGCTACGGCCCGGGACCCCGCCGCCGGTATGGTGGCGGGGATCCAACCGGACAGCGTGGTCCGGTCCCGGCCCACGTGGAGAAGGATTTCGGGCGATGCGCATTGGTGTCCTGACGTCCGGCGGCGACTGCCCCGGCCTGAACGCCGTCATCCGGTCCGTCGTGCACCGCGCCGTCGTGGACCACGGTGACGAGGTCATCGGCTTCCGGGACGGCTGGAAGGGCCTCCTGGAGTGCGACTACCTCAAGCTCGACCTCGACGCCGTGAGCGGCATCCTCGCCCGCGGCGGCACCATCCTCGGCTCCTCCCGGGTCCGCCCCGAGCATCTGCGGGACGGCGTGGAGCGGGCCAAGGGCCATGTCGCCGAGCTGGGGCTCGACGCGATCATCCCGATCGGCGGCGAGGGCACTCTCAAGGCGGCCCGGCTGCTGTCCGACAACGGCCTGCCGATAGTCGGCGTGCCGAAGACCATCGACAACGACATCGCGGTCACGGACGTCACCTTCGGCTTCGACACGGCCGTCGGGGTCGCCACGGAGGCCCTGGACCGGCTGAAGACCACCGCCGAGTCCCACCAGCGCGTCCTGATCGTCGAGGTCATGGGCCGCCACACCGGCTGGATCGCCCTGCACTCCGGCATGGCCGCTGGCGCCCACGCGATCGTCGTACCTGAACGTCCCTTCGACATCGAGGAGTTGGCCGCACGCGTCGGTCAACGCTTCGAGGCGGGCAAGCGGTTCGCGATCGTCGTCGCCGCGGAGGGCGCGAAGCCGCGCGCGGGCTCGATGGACTTCGACGAGGGCGCCAAGGACGTGTACGGCCACGAGCGCTTCGCCGGGATCGCCCGGCAGCTCTCCCTGGAGCTGGAAGAGCGGCTCGGGAAGGAGGCGCGGCCGGTGATTCTCGGGCATGTGCAGCGGGGTGGGACGCCCACGGCCTATGACCGGGTGCTGGCCACACGGTTCGGGTGGCATGCGGTGGAAGCGGTTCATCGGGGGGAGTTCGGGCGGATGACCGCGCTTCGGGGGACGGACATCGTGATGGTGTCCTTGGCCGAGGCCGTGGAGACGTTGAAGACGGTTCCTGATTCTCGGTACGCAGAGGCTGAGTGCGTGCTTTAGCCGTTGATCCGTAGTTCGTCGGGTGCGGGTCCGCCATGGTTGATCGCGCCCACGCGGCGGAGCCGCAAATGTCACAGTCCCGCGCCCCTGAAAGCGAAAATCCCTGCGCCGCCCCCCGGTCACCAGTGCCGCTGGGGGCGGTTCTAGTCTGGGTCGGGACAGACAGCACGCAATCAGCACGAAACCTGGAGCCGGCGGATGGATCACAGCGGGCACGGTACGGCCATGGATCTTCTGCCCTTCACCTTGGGGCGGGGGCTCGGGTGGTCCGCCGACCCGTTCTTCCTGGTCGCCTGTCTGACGGGGCTCGGGCTCTACGGGTGGGGAGTCCTGCGGCTGGCCCGGCGTGGGGACAAGTGGTCGGCCGGGCGGACCGTCTCCTTCGTGCTCGGTGTGCTGACCGTCATGCTCGTCATGTGCACCAGGCTCAACGACTACGGCATGGTCATGTTCAGCGTGCACATGGTGCAGCACATGGTGATCAGCATGGTGTCGCCGATCCTCATTCTGCTCGGCGCACCGATCACGCTGGCGCTGCGCGCGCTGCCGCCCGCCGCCCGGGGGCGGAAGGGGCCGCGCGAGCTGCTGCTGGCGTTGCTGCACAGCAGGTACATGCGGATCGTCACGCACGCGGCGTTCACCATCCCGCTGTTCATCGCCAGCCTGTACGTCCTGTACTTCACGCCGCTCTTCGACTTCCTGATGAGTTCGAAGGCCGGGCACATCACGATGATGTGTCACTTTCTCGCCGTCGGGCTGATCTTCTTCTGGCCGATCATGGGCGTCGACCCCGGCCCGAACCGGCCCGGGTATCTGATGCGGATGCTGGAGTTGTTCGCGGGCATGCCGTTCCACGCGTTCTTCGGGATCGCGCTGATGATGGCGTCTGAGCCGATGGTCGACTCGTACAAGAACCCGCCCGCCTCGCTCGGCATCGACGCGCTGTCCGACCAGAACGCGGCCGGCGGGATCGCCTGGGCGTTCAGCGAGATCCCGACCGTACTGGTGCTGCTGGCGCTGCTCTTCCAGTGGCACAGCTCCGAGCAGCGGCAGGCCAAGCGCCAGGACCGGGCCGCCGATCGCGACGGCGACAAGGAACTCGAGGCGTACAACGCCTATTTGGCCTCACTGAACGCACGTGGGAACTGAATCAACTTTTATTATCCTGCCTAAAACACTTTCGCATTCAGTAGCATGGACGTGACGTATCCGCCGGGGGGAGCGGTATGACACTTCACGTTTTCAGGAAACTTGGGCTGCGGCGCCTTTCCGTCGCACTGTTGTGCGTTCTATTAGCCAGCAGTTGCGACAGAGCGGCGCCGCCCACGGTGGTGAAGGCGGTTGCTTCGGGGGTGCCTTCTCTCGCGCCGTTCTTCGACGAGAGCAGCGGCCTGGGCCATGACGCCCAGGTCCGTTCACAGCCCGCGCACGGCAGCAGCCTGCAGCAGGGCAGCACGCCCGGGCTGTACGGAGGGACGAGGAAGCCGACGGTCTGCGACGTCGACCGGCTGGAACAATTCCTCACCGATCCCAGGAACAACAGGAAGACCCAGGAATGGGCACGTGTGGTCGATATTCCGCCGAGCGGGATTCCCGCCTATCTCGACCGGCTCACGCCCGTTCTCCTGCGCCACGACACCCTCGTGAAGAACCACGACTACAAGAAGGGGAAAGCGGTCCCCTACGACGCGCTGCTCCAGGCGGGAATCTCGGTCCTCGTCGATGAGGCGGGAGTTCCCGCCGTGAAGTGTTCATGCGGAAATCCGCTGAAGCCGTTCAAGGGTGCCACGGACCGTATTTCCGTCCAGTTCGAGGACGGCAACAAGAAGTGGCGCGACTACGACGCCGACGAGGTCGTACTCGTACGTCCGGCGCCCAGCAAGGTCGACCGGTTCGCGCTCGTCGACGTGGACGAACCGGAGCGGGGCATCTACCGCCGGACCGGGACCAAGGGCGAGGCCGACCAGGTCTTCGACACACGCGAGCGGCACCCGGTACCGCCCCTGGCCGGGACCACCTTCGGCGCCGCGAGCAGCCGGCTGACGAAGCTGGGCCTGGCGACGGCGTACGACAGCGCCGGACTGCCGCCCTCCGACGCCACCGTCACCGGGTCGGACCCGGGACCCGGGACGGCGCTCCCGTTCGGCTCGTACGTGAAGCTGAACGTGCGCATCGAGTCCGGGTCGCCCGACGACGGCAGCGGCGGTGGAAGCGGCGGCACCACTCCCCCGGCCTCGGGCACCGGGTCGGGGGCGGGCACGGGTTCAGCGCCCGGGGCAGGGACACCGTCGGGACCGGGGTCCGACACCCCGGACCCCGGCGGGACCGATCCGTCGTCCCCCTCGACCCAGCCCTCGGCACCCCCGCCCTCTTCGTCGTCGGCGTCCCCCTCCGGTGACGAGCCCACGCCCACCGCGTCCGAGCCGTCCTCGTCCGATCCCACGCCGTCCGGCCCCGGCAGCAGCACCCCCGACACCGGGCCCACGGGCGAGCCGCCGTCCTCCGAGCCGCCTCCGCCGAGCGACCGGCTCAGCGCACCACCGGAGACGACCGAGGCACCCCCCGACCCACCCCCCGAGCCGAGCAGCCCGCCTCCGCCGACCACGACGACTTCGGCAGCCTCGGAAACGACGGGTGCGCAATCGCGCCGTTAAGGGGCGCGGGGCTGTTGGGGAGTGACCAGCTCCCACCGGCCCGCAGTCAATGAACCACCCAACAGCGGAAGTCACCGGATGCCACCAGGATCACCCACATCGGGAGTAGGCCGGGTCATTGCCGGCCGATACCTCCTGCTCAACCGACTCGGCAGCGGCGGCATGGGCCACGTCTGGCTCGCACACGACCAGAGACTCGCCTGCGAGGTCGCCCTCAAGGAGATCCTGTTCCGCGATCCGGCCGAGGCCTCCGCGGAGCGCAACGCCCGGGTCGCCCGGGCCCGCGCCGAGGCCCGGCACGCGGCCGTGCTGCGCGGCAACCCGAACGTGGTCACCGTGCACGACGTACTGGAGCACGAGGGTTTGCCATGGATCGTCATGGAGTACGTGGCGGGCGCCCTCGACCTGCGCGACCTGATCGGAATGCGTGGCCCCCTGGCACCCACCGAGTGCGCCCGCATCGGCCTCGCCGTCCTGGACGCGCTGACCGCCGGTCACGAACAGGGCATCATGCACCGGGACGTGAAGCCGGCGAACATCCTGCTGGCGCCGGACCGCACCGGGACGCCGTACGCCCGGATCCTGCTCACCGACTACGGCATCTCGGTGCAGCCCGACGCGGGCGAGCCGCGGTACACGATGACGTCCGTCCTGGTCGGCACGGCCGGCTACATGGCGCCCGAGCGTGCCACCGGCGGGCCGCCGACCGCAGCCGCCGACCTGTTCTCGCTGGGCTGCACGCTGTACTACGCCGTCGAGGGTGCCGGGCCGTTCGAGCGGGACACACACCTCGCGGAGATCACCGCGGTGGTCATGGAGGAGCCCAGGAAGCAGGAGCGGGCGGGCGCGCTGGGGCCGGTGCTGGAGGCGATGCTCGCCAAGGACCCGGTCCAGCGGATCACGGCGGCCCACGCGGAATCGGCCCTGGCCCGGATCGTCGCATCTCAGGCCGACACATACGAGCGCACCCGGACGGATCCGGGGT
The DNA here is from genome assembly GCF_010548275.1 of Streptomyces sp. SID12488. GTDB lineage: Bacteria > Actinomycetota > Actinomycetes > Streptomycetales > Streptomycetaceae > Streptomyces. The sequence continues at coordinate 92,700 of NZ_JAAGLT010000017.1, read as the reverse complement.
CGATGCCTTCCTGGGGTGCGCCGGAGCAGCTGAGCGGGCACCAGCATGGGCCTCCACCGGCCGTGCACGCGCCGACAGACCCGGCCGCGTACCCGTCCGTCCCCGTACCGCCGTCTCTGCGGCGCCACCGCGCGCTCCCGGCCGCCCTGGGAGCCCTGCTCGGGGTCGCGCTGGCCGGTGTCGGCCTCTGGTTCACCCTCGGCGACCCGGCGGGCGGCGGCGACGGGCAAACCGTGCACAAGCCGTACGGCGACCCCGTCGGTCTCGCCGCGCCCCTGGCGGCGGGTGACTGTGTGATCGCCGACTGGCCCGGCGGCACACGCTTCCAGGGGACGCCACGGCTGACCGTGGACCCGACCTGCCGGGACGCGCCGCCGGACGGGCAGGTGCTGGCGGTCGTGGACGCCGCGTCCGCCGCCGAGGCGCGGGCGCAGGGGCCCGCCCGGTGCGAGGAGCGGACCCGGGATCTGCGGGAGAAGCTGGCGGACGTGGGCGGGTACGCCGTCGTACCGGCCGAGGGCGGGTTCGATACCGCCGAGGGCCGTACGGCCTGTCTGTTGCTCGGTGCGAACGGGCCGGTGTACGGGCCGCTCGGGCCGTACCGCGCGGCCGGGCAGGCGTTCCGGGACACGGCCACGATGCAGAAGCGGGACTGTCTCCGGGTACCTTCCAGGCGGGACACCCAGCTGATCGCCTGTACCGAGCCGCACGACGAGCAGGTCCTCGGGTTCACACGCCTGGACGCCGGTGTCCCCTTCGAGAAGGCGCGGGACATGTCGGACGCGGCCTGCGCGAAGGACGTGCCGCCGACCGACTACGGCTTCGATCCGTCGGTCTACGAGGCCGGGTCCTGGACGAGTCGCGGAGCGTGGGACTCCGCAACGCATTTCGTCGTGTGCACCGTTCGGAAGCAGAACGGGGGCACCATGGAGGGAGAAGAGCCATGAGGAGGGTGTTGCGATGCCCGGTTCCACGAACAGTTCCACGAAGACCATGGGGGCGCTCACCGTTGGCGGGCTCGTCCTGGTGACGGCCTACACGGTGGCGCTCGGCAGCAACGGCTGGCTGTGGTTCGGCTGGGTGGTGCTGGGCCTGATCACCCTGGGGATGGTGGTCAGCCGGCCCACCTGACCTCCGTTCACCCGAATGGACCAATGACGGCAATGGCGGGTGATCGCGGGCCAGGTGGTCAGTTCTCGAAGAGCCGGCTCGCCGAGTGGACGCCCGGCTGGTACTTCGGCAGCCGGGCGGTGATCTTCATGCCGGCGCCGAGCGCGGTCTCGATGACGAGGCCGTGGTCGTCGCCGTAGACCTGGCGGAGCCGGTCGTCCACGTTCGAGAGGCCGATGCCGCCCGACGGGCTGACCTCGCCCGCGAGGATACGGCGGAGCAGCACCGGGTCCATTCCGGCGCCGTCGTCCTCGATGACGACAAGAGCCTCGGCACCCGTGTCCTGCGCGGTGATGCTGATGTGGCTCTTGCCCGCGAACGCGGCCCTGCCCTCCAGGCCGTGTTTGACGGCGTTCTCCACGAGGGGCTGGAGGCAGAGGAAGGGCAGAGCGACCGGGAGCACCTCTGGGGCGATCTGGAGGGTGACGGAGAGCCGGTCGCCGAAGCGGGCCCGGACCAGGGCCAAGTAGTGGTCGATGGCGTGGAGTTCGTCGGCGAGGGTGGTGAAGTCGCCGTGCCTGCGGAACGAGTAGCGGGTGAAGTCGGCGAATTCCAGGAGCAGTTCGCGGGCCCGCTCGGGGTCGGTGCGCACGAACGACGCGATCACCGCGAGCGAGTTGAAGATGAAGTGTGGCGATATCTGGGCGCGAAGTACCTTGATCTCGGCCTCGATCAGACGGGTGCGGGACCGGTCGAGATCCGCCAACTCCAGTTGGACCGAGACCCACCTCGCGACCTCTCCGGCGGCGCGGACGAGGACGGCGGATTCGCGGGGCGCGCAGGCGACCAGGGCGCCGTGGACGCGGTCGTCGACGGTGAGCGGGGCCACGACGGCCCAGCGCAGGGGGCAGTCCGGGGCGTCGCAGGTGAGGCGGAAGGCTTCGCCGCGGCCGGTTTCCAGGGGTCCGGCGAGGCGTTCCATGATCTCGGCGCGATGGTGTTCGCCCACGCCGTCCCAGACGAGGACCGACTTCTGGTCGGTGAGGCACAGGGCGTCCGTGCCGAGCAGGGTGCGCAGTCGGCGGGCCGAGCGGCCGGCGGTCTCCTCGGTGAGGCCGGCGCGCAGCGGGGGCGCGGCGAGGGAGGCGGTGTGCAGGGTCTCGAAGGTGGCGTGCTCGACGGGGGTGCCGAGGCCGCCGAGGCGTTCGGGGCGTGCGGTGCGCCGGCCGAGCCAGAAACCGGCGGCCAGCAGCGGGAGGATGGCCACGCAGAGCCCGGCGAGGAATCCGCTCATGTCCGGGTCACCTCCGTACGTGTGCCTCCCGCGAGACCGTGACCGCCGTGGCCGCCGTGCGCCCCGGACAGCTCCTCCGGCAGGTGGAAGCGGGCCAGGATGGCCGCCGTGCCGGCCGGGACGCGGCCCGGGGTGGCCAGGGACACCAGGACCATGGTGAGGAAGCCCAGGGGCACCGACCAGAGGGCGGGCCAGGCCAGCAGGGCGTGCAGGGCGCCCGTGCCCGGGAAGCCCGCCATGGTCGCGGCCACGGCGACGAGTGCGGAGCCCCCGCCGACCAGCATCCCGGCGGCGGCGCCCGGCGGGGTCAGTCGGCGCCACCAGATGCCGAGGACGAGCAGCGGGCAGAAGGACGACGCGGACACGGCGAAGGCGAGACCGACGGCGTCGGCGACGGGGAGTCCGCCCACGATGGCGCTGGCGGCGAGCGGTACAGCCATGGCGATGACCGTACCGAGCCGGAAGTGCCGTACGCCGCGCGAGGGCAGGACGTCCTGGGTGAGGACGCCGGCGACGGCCATGGTGAGCCCCGACGCGGTGGACAGGAACGCGGCGAAGGCGCCGCCGGCCACCAGTGCGCCCAGGAGGTCGCCGCCGAGGCCGCCGATCACGCGGTCGGGCAGCAGGAGGACGGCGGCGTCGGCGTCGGAGGTGAGGGCCAGTTCGGGGGCGTAGAGGCGGCCCAGGGCCCCGTAGACGGGCGGGAGGAGGTAGAAGGCGCCGATGAGGCCGAGGACGGCGACGGTGGTGCGGCGGGCAGCGACGCCGTGCGGGCTGGTGTAGAAGCGGACCACGACGTGCGGCAGGCCCATGGTGCCGAGGAAGGTGGCGAGGATCAGGCCGTACGTGGCGTACAGCGGGCGCTCCTCGCGGCCCTCGGCGAGGGAGGTCGACATGCCGCCGTTGGTGCCCCGCTCGGCCTGGGGGACGGCGGCGCCCTTGGCGAAGGTGAGGCTGGCGCCGCGGTCGATGTGGTGGGTGCCAGCGGGGAGTTGGACCACCTGGTCCTGGTGGGGGCGGCCGTCGAACGTGCCGGTCACGGTGACGGTGAGCGGGGCCTTCAGCTTCAGGTCGAGGTCGTCCTCGACGCGGACGACGCGCTGTTCGCGGAAGGTGGCGGGTTCATCGAAGGGCCGGCGCGGGGCGCCGTCGCCCTGCCAGGCGAGGACGAGGAAGAGGGCGGGGACGAGCAGGGCGGTGAGCTTCAGCCAGTACTGGAAGGCCTGGACGAAGGTGATGCTGCGCATGCCGCCGGCGGCGACGGTGGCGACCACGACGACGGCGACGATGACCCCGCCGGCCCAGTCGGGCGCGTCGGTCAGCACCGCCAACGTCAGCCCGGCGCCCTGGAGTTGGGGCAGCAGGTAGAGCCACCCGACGCCCACGACGAAAGCGCCGGCGAGCCGTCGTACGGCCTGGGAGGCGAGGCGGGCCTCGGCGAAGTCGGGGAGCGTGTAGGCGCCGGAGCGGCGCAGCGGGGCGGCGACGAAGAGGAGCAGCAGGAGGTATCCGGCGGTGTAGCCGACGGGGTACCAGAGCATGTCGGGTCCCTGGACGAGGACGAGCCCCGCGATGCCGAGGAAGGAGGCGGCGGAGAGGTACTCGCCGCTGATCGCGGCGGCGTTGAGGCGGGGGCCGACAGTGCGGGAGGCGACGTAGAAGTCGGAGGTGGTGCGGGAGATGCGCAGGCCGAACGCGCCGACGAAGACCGTCGCCACGACGACGAGCGCGACGGCGGGGACGGCGTAGTTCTCGTTCACCGGGACCGGTTCCTGTTCATCAGCGGTCCTGGTCCTCGACCAGCCGGACGAAGTCCCGCTCGTTGCGTTCGGCGCGCCGCACGTACCAGCGGGCGAGCAGCACCAGCGGGGCGTAGAGGCCGAAGCCGAGGATCAGCCACTCCAGCCTGTGGGCGTCGGGCATCGCCGCGAACAGCAGCGGCAGCGGGGCGATGAGCAGCGTGAGGACCGCGAACACGGCGAGGGCGGCGCGGAGTTGGGAGCGCATCAGGGAGCGGACGTAGGTGTGGCCGAGGGTGGTCTGTTCGTCGATCTCGGTGCGCGGCCGGTAGTAGCCGGAGGTGCGGCGGACCCGGCGGGGCGGCCCGGTGACGACGACCCGGCGTTCGGAGGGATCCTGGGGCATGGGTGGGGCTCCGCCCGTCAGCTCGCGGGCCGGCGCATCAGCAGGTCCCGGAGCTCGCGGGCGTGCCGTCGGCTGACCTGGAGTTCCTCGGCTCCGACCAGGACGCTCACGGTGCCCGCGTCCAGGCGGAGTTCGCCGATGTGGCGCAGGGCGACGAGATGGCGGCGGTGTATGCGGACGAATCCGCGGGCGCGCCAGCGCTCCTCCAGGGTGGAGAGCGGGATGCGTACGAGGTGGCTGCCCCGGTCGGTGTGCAGTCGGGCGTAGTCGCCCTGGGCCTCGACGTGGGTGATGTCGTCGACGGCGACGAAACGGGTCACGCCGCCGAGTTCGACGGGGATGTGGTCGGGGTCGGGTTCGTGCACGGGTATGAGTGCGGGGACGGGCGGGGCGCCGGTGCGCAGTTCGGCGGCCCGGCGGATGGCCTCGGCCAGGCGTTCCTTGCGTACGGGTTTGAGTACGTAGTCGACGGCCTTGAGGTCGAAGGCCTGGACGGCGAAGTCCTCGTGGGCGGTGACGAACACGACGAGCGGCGGCTTGGCGAACCCGGTGAGGAGCCGGGCCAGGTCGAGGCCGTCGAGGCCGGGCATGTGGATGTCGAGGAACACGACGTCGATGGCCTCGGGGCCGCCGGGCCCCGACTCCAGGGCCCGGTTGATGCGGCGCAGCGCCTCCGTCGCGTCACCGGCTCCCTCGGCGCTGCCGATCCGTGGATCCGCGTGCAGCAGATACAGCAACTCCTCCAGAGAGGGGCGTTCGTCGTCGACGGCGAGGGCGCGCAGCATGAAGGTGGAGTGTAGGTGGGATTCGTACGTGTGCCCATGCGCCGGACGTGCAAGCTGCCAACGCGCGCGGTGCCCGCCGGTCGCTGGATACAGTGCCCGGATGAACAGCAGGCCGGCGCCTTTCGACGAGCTGGACCGGAAGATCATCGCCACTCTGATGGCGAACGCCCGTACGAGCTTCGCCGAGATCGGCGCGGCGGTCGGGTTGTCGGCCACCGCGGTGAAGCGGCGGGTGGACAGGCTGCGCGAGACGGGCGTGATCACCGGGTTCACGGCGACGGTGGAGCCGTCGGCGCTGGGCTGGAGCACGGAGGCGTACGTCGAGGTGTACTGCGAGGGCGCGGCGCCTCCTCGGCGGCTGGCGGAGGTCGTGCGCAACCATCCGGAGATCACGGCGGCGATGACGGTGACGGGTGGCGCGGACGCGCTGCTGCATGTGCGGGCGACGGATGTGGGGCACTTCGAGAACGTGCTGGAACGCATCCGCAGGGAGCCGTTCATCCGGAAGACGATCAGCTACATGGTGCTGTCCCACCTCCTCCCGGACAGCCCGGAGGCGGGCGCAACCCACCCCGCCCCGAACACCACTTCGGACGACGCATCAGACCTGCGCTGAGGTGGCCAAAGACGCAGGATTCCTGCGCGGACACGCAATCGTTGTCGCTTGTCGAGCGTAGGGCTCAGTTCCTACCGTGGTGTACATCCCACTGGAACATTGCAGGAAGCGGAGGAACCCCTCTGTGCCCGAAAGCCGTGTGCCGCGCTCCCGGCGCTTTCTCGTCTGTGAACCCAGACATTTCGCCGTGCAGTACGCGATCAACCCCTGGATGAACCCCGACACCAGGGTGGACGTGGATCTGGCTCAGGAGCAGTGGCGCTCACTGATCAGTGCCTACCGCGCCCATGGCCACACCGTGGACACCGTGGAGCCGGTCGCCGGCCTGCCCGACATGGTGTTCGCCGCGAACTCCGCGGTCGTCGTCGACGGCCGCGTCTTCGGCTCCTCCTTCCACGCCCCCGAGCGACGCCCCGAGTCGACCGCGTACGAGACGTGGTTCAAGGCGGCGGGCTTCGACGTGTACCGCCCCGAGTCGGTGTGCGAGGGCGAGGGCGACCTGGTCCCGGCCGGCCGCTGGATCCTGGCGGGCACGGGCTTCCGTACGACCCGTGAGGCCCATCACGAGGTGCAGGAGTACTTCGGTGTCCCGGTGATCGGCCTCAAGCTGACGGACCCGTACTTCTACCACCTGGACACGGCGCTGTTCGTCCTCGACGAGAGCAATATCGCGTATTACCCGGGCGCGTTCTCGCCGGGAAGCCGTGAGGCGCTGGCGCGGCTGTACCCGGACGCGGTCGTCGCGTCCCGCGAGGACGCGATGACGTTCGGTCTGAACTCGGTCTCCGACGGCCACCGCGTCTTCATCGACCCGGGCGCCACGGCCCTGGCCGCCGAACTCACGCGCCACGGCTACCTTCCCGTCCCCGTCGACCTGTCGGAGTTCCGCAAGGCCGGCGGCGGCATCAAGTGCTGCACTCAGGAGATCCGCTCATGACCGCACTCACGAGCACAGGCTCGGGCACCGGCACGCACACCTCCGCGGAGCTGATCCGCGCCGAGGAACCGGTCCTCGCGCACAACTACCACCCGCTGCCCGTGGTCGTGGCGCGCGCGGAGGGCGCCTGGGTCGAGGATGTCGAGGGCCGCCGCTACCTGGACATGCTGGCCGGCTACTCGGCCCTCAACTTCGGGCACCGCCACCCGGCGCTGATCGAGGCGGCCCACCGCCAGCTGGACCGTCTCACCCTCACCTCCCGCGCCTTCCACAACGACCGTCTCGCCCAGTTCGCCACCTCCCTGGCCGAGTTGACGGGCCTGGACATGGTCCTGCCGATGAACACCGGCGCGGAGGCGGTCGAGAGCGCCATCAAGGTGGCCCGCAAATGGGCGTACGACGTGAAGGGCGTCCCCGCCGACCGGGCGACGATCGTGGTGGCGGCGGACAACTTCCACGGCCGTACGACGACGATCGTCAGCTTCTCGACCGACGAGACGGCCAGGGCGGGCTTCGGCCCGTTCACGCCGGGCTTCCGGATCGTGCCCTACAACGATCTGGCGGCCCTGGAGGAGGCGATCGACGAGACGACCGCCGCGGTTCTCCTGGAGCCCATCCAGGGCGAGGCGGGCGTCCTCATCCCCGACGACGGCTATCTGACCGGCGTACGCGAACTGACGCGCCGCGAGGGGTGCCTGTTCGTCGCTGACGAGATCCAGTCGGGCCTGGGCCGCACCGGCCGCACACTGGCCGTCGACCACGAGAACGTCGTCCCGGACATGCTGCTGCTCGGCAAGGCCCTGGGCGGCGGCATCGTGCCGGTGTCGGCGGTGGTCGCACGCCGGGACGTGCTCGGAGTGCTGCGGCCGGGCGAACACGGCTCGACATTCGGCGGCAACCCCCTGGCGGCGGCGGTCGGCCAGGCAGTGGTCGAGCTGCTGCAGACCGGCGAATTCCAGCGCAGGGCCGACGAGTTGGGCGTCGTCCTGCGCGACGGTCTGACCGGGCTGGTCGGCAAGGGCGTCCTCGGATTCCGGTCGCGAGGCCTGTGGGCGGGGGTCGACGTCGACCCGGCCATCGGGACCGGACGGGAGATCAGTGAGCGGCTGATGCGGGAGGGGATCCTCGTCAAGGACACGCACGGCTCGACGATCCGGCTGGCGCCGCCGCTGACGATCACCGGGGAGGAACTGGCAACGGCCCTGGGCACGTTGGAGAAGGTGCTGACGCAGGGAGCCTGACGCCGGACGGCACGGCGTGGCTCCGGCCACCCCTCACCCGGGTCGGCTGTCCTCCCGCCGTGCCGTCATCGACTCCAGCGCGCGCAGCGCCATGTGATCGCGCAGACGGTGCACGCACGCGTTCCGGTGCCGGGTGAGTCCCGGACGTTCCTCCGGGTGCTCCCTCACCTTCAGGAGGCCCGGGGCGACGCCCGCGCCGGCATCCACAGATGGACCAGGTGGTCGACCACCTGGCGCAGGGCTCGCAGGCCGACGGTGTCGCCGTCGGCACAGGCCCGCTCGACGACGAGGGCGACGGTGGTGAGCAGCCAGTCGTGCAGGGCCAGGTCTCGCACAGGTCGGCCTGCCGCTCCGGGGCACCTGACGCTGGTCACCCCCGTTACAAGGGGCCGCCCCGGCACATAGACTGACCTCCCACGTGAGGAGCGACGCCCTTGTTCTACTACGTACTCAAATACGTGCTGCTCGGGCCGCTGCTGAGACTGGTCTTCCGGCCTCGGATCGAAGGTCTCGAACACGTACCGACGTCGGGCGCCGCCATCGTCGCCGGCAATCATCTGTCCTTCTCGGACCACTTCCTGATGCCCGCGATCCTCAAACGGCGCATCACCTTCCTCGCGAAGGCCGAGTATTTCACGGGCCCCGGGGTCAAGGGGCGGCTGACCGCGTATTTCTTCCGCAGCGCCGGGCAGATTCCGGTGGACCGGTCCGGCAAGGAGGCGGGGCAGGCCGCGATCCGTGAGGGGCTCGGGGTGCTGAGCAAGGACGAGCTGCTCGGTATCTACCCGGAGGGCACCCGGTCGCACGACGGGCGGCTGTACAAGGGCAAGGTCGGGGTCGCCGTGATGGCGCTCAGGGCCCAGGTGCCCGTCATTCCCTGCGCGATGATCGGCACCTTCGAGGCGCAGCCGCCGGGCAAGGTCATCCCGAACATCCATCCCGTGGGGATCCGCTTCGGCAAGCCCCTCGACTTCTCCCGCTATCAGGGGATGGAGGACGAGAAGGCGGTGCTGCGAGCCATCACCGACGAGATCATGTACGCCATCCTCAACCTCTCCGGGCAGGAGTACGTCGACCAGTACGCGGCGGTCGCCAAGAAGGAGGAGGCCGCTCGGAAGGCCGCCGAGAAGAAGGCGGAGAAGGAGCAGCGGGAGCGCAAGTTCCCGCGTATGCCGCTCAGTTGACCGTGCGCCCGCGCGGCCGGCGTGGGCCGATCTGCTCGTAGCTAATCCTCACTGGTTCTGTCTGCGGCGGCGGATACGGTCGCTTCATGAGACGAGCTGTGGTGATCGGGGCGACCGGACAGATCGGGCGGGTGGCCGTGGGCGCGCTCGCACGCGACGGGTGGGAGGTGACCGCCGTCTCGCGGGGCGGCGGTCGGGACGACGGCTGGCCGGACGAGGTGCGGGTCACGGCCGCCGACCGGGCGGACGACACGGCGCTCGCGGCTGCCGTGGGCGACGGCTGTGACGTCCTGGTGGACATGGTGGCCTACGGGCCCGAGCACGCACGGCAGTTGGCCGGTCTCGCCGGGCGCGTCGGGTCGGCGGTGGTGATCTCCAGTGTGTCCGTGTACGAGGACGACAAGGGCCGGAACTTCGACACGCAGGCGGAGCCGGACGGCTTCCCCGAGTACCCGGTCCCGATCCGCGAGGACCAACGCACCGTCCGGCCGGGCGAGAGTTCGTACAGCACCCGGAAGGCGGGGCTGGAACGCGAACTCCTCGCCCTCGGCGACCAGTTGCCGACCACGCTGCTGCGGGCGGGCGCGATCCACGGGCCGTACTGCCGTACCCCGCGCGAGCTGTACTTCGTCAAGCGCAACCTCGACGGGCGGCGCCGGCGGGTCCTCGCATACGGCGGCGGGAGCCGTTTCCATCCGGCGAGCGTCCACAACATCGCCGAGCTGATCCGGCTGGCCGCCGGGCGTCCAGGGGCCCGGGTCCTCAACGCCGTCGATTCCGAGGTGCCGACGGTGGCGGAGATCGCCGGGGCGATCGACGCCGTGATGGGGGTCGAGGTGGAGAACGTTCTGGTGGAGGGTCCGCCGCCGGCACCCACCGTGGGTGACACCCCGTGGTCGGTCCCGGTGCCCGTGGTGAGCGACATGTCCGCCGCCGAACGGGAGTTGGGCTACCGGCCCGTCGTCACGTACGCGGAGAGCCTGCCGGAGACCGTCGCCTGGATCGAGGCCCGGCTGGCCGGGCGGGACTGGCGGGAGGCGTATCAGAAGATGTACGACACGTACGGCGACCTCTTCGACTACGCGGCGGAGGACGCCTGGCTGGAGCGATGAGAAGGGCGGCCGGGAACCCCCGGCCGCCTCTCACCTCGCACTACGACGTACTACTGCGACTGCGGCTACGGCTACGGCTACGGCTACGGCTACGGCTTGGGTACGGCTTGGGTACGGGCGTGGCGTGCGGAGCGCAGGTCACGTCCGCCGCGTCCACCTTGCCGGTGAGCAGGTAGGTGTCGACCCTGGCGTTGACGCACGGGTTGACGAGCCCGGTCACGCCGTGAGAGCCCGCGTCCTTCTCGGTGATCAGACGGGAGCCCTTGAACCGCTTGTGCAGTTCGACGCCACCGTCGTACGGGGTGGCCGCGTCACGCTCGGACTGCACGATCAGCACCGGCGGCAGGCCCTTGCCCGACTTCACGTTCACCGGGGTCTGCTGCTTGACCGGCCAGGTCGCGCACGGCAGGTCCATCGAACTTGTAGAGCCCGAGGTCGATGCTCCCCGTCACCTCGAACGGTGGCAACGATGCACCGGCCGGCCGCATGGCGGGCTCCAACAAGGGCGCCATCATCCGGTCCCAGGCGCCGGACTTCATCCAGTCCCTGACCCTCGTACGGACCGTGTGCGGGTTCGGCGAGCCCTCGGGAAGGCCGTCCCAGCCGCAGGAGGTTCGCACCTTGTGAAGCACTGCCTCGACGACGATCCGGGGATCCAGTGTCGTCTTGATGACGCGGATCGGAGGCAGGTTCTGAGTCACCTTCTCCCAAAGTTCCTCGGTCAGCTCTCTCGGCTGCACTCCCCTGCTGTCGAACCAGTCCTGGACGGGACATACAGGGCCTCTCCGAGGCGGAGGAACTTTCCCCTGAAGAACAACCTTGATGTCTACCAAGTCCATGTCCCGGAGCTTCTCCTTGCTCCCGAAGGACTCGGCCAGACTGTCCCAAACAGCCCTTTCCATGGTCACGGCGTCGATGACACTGTCTCCGCATCCAGCCCCACCCGAGCACCGGTAGGTGCGGCGCTGCTCCGCCTTCACCCAGACCCCGGTGTAGTGCTTTCCGCATGTGCCGATGATGCGGGTGCTGAGCGGGTGGTGCTTGCAGGGACCTTCCAGGCGCCAGCCGTTGCGCTTCAGGGCCACTCGGACGGAATGGAGACGCTCCATGGACAGAGCCATGGGGGTGTCGATAATGACAGTGGGGCCGTGCATGGGTTTTCCATCCTCCCCCATCTTGGTGGCACGACGGCGCCGCCTGTTAATGACCTCGTCGGTGTTGCGGAAGACTACGAAGCCGTCGAGGGCGTTGTTCTGGAACTTGTGGCGGAGGTTGTGTCCGGTCCACGGGGCTCCGTTGCGGGTGTACTTACCGACGAGGTTGAGGATGTGGGCGGCGCGGTCAGCGTTGTAACCGGCCTCGACGATGAGCTTGGCGGCCAGTTCCAGGACGGCGGCCTCGTCGGGGTCGACGGCGAGCTTGGAGTTTCGGCTGCCCTTGTTTTCGATGCGGTAGCCGTAGGGCGGCGGGCCTCCGGTCCATCCACCAGTAGCTGCCTTCATGTTGAGGCCGCCCTGGGTGCGCTCAAGGATGGTGCGCCACTCCATCTCCGAGAAGGAGGCGAGTTGCTGGAGCGCGACAACGCCGCGGTTGGTGGTGGTGTCGATCTCCTGGGTGACGGAGACGATAGAGACACCGGCGTCTTCGAGGGCCCAGACCCAGTACCAGAATGCGCCGCCGGTTCGTCCGATGCGGTCAAACTTGTGGACGGCGACGACGTCGATCCGCTTGTCGCGGGCGTCTCGTTCGAGGCGCATGATCTCGGGGCGGGACTGGTTGGCCCCGGACACACCTGCCTCCTCATAGACGTCCACGACTTCCCAGATCGTCTCGGGGTCGAGGATCTTCTTCTTGTCGAGGTAATCCTGGATGCTGGCAAGTTGGACGTCCAGGCCGTAGCCGAGGACCTGGCGCTTGGTCGAAACGCGCAGGTAGATGCCGACACGCTTGACCTTGCGCTTGGCCCGTGCTGTCGAGTCGAAAGTGTGGAGTGCGGACGGGGGCCTCAGAGAAACCGGTACCGTGGTGGTCAAGATTGGTCTCCTCGCAGACTGATCGAGCCCTGGCAGCGTTGCCTCGCTGTCAGGGCACTTTTGTGCTCAGTCGAAGTCTAGAGACCAACCGCCCCACTTATGGGGTGTTTTGCCTGGTCGTCAGGCCGCCAACTTCTCCTCGCCCTCGTGCTGTGCTCGGCGAAGAGGATCGCCAGGAGTCGGTTAGAACGGGTCGCCGGACATCACAACGGAAAGATTCGTTCGCTTAGCGGACTACAGCCCGAGGTCCGTCAATGCCTCGTCCAGCACCCGGCGCAGCAGCAGTGCGTCCGGCGCTACCGCGGTCACCAGCGCGGCGGGCCCGGCGAGCGGCATGAGGGCGGCACCCTCCGCGAGCAGCCGAGCCTCGACCGGCGCGGTAGCGAACTCCGGGCGTACGACGACGAGTTGGCCGAGGGCGCGATGTCCCGCCAGCACGGCGGGACCGTCCCAGCCGCCCGGAGCTCCGGGACCGCAGGCCAGCTCCTGGTCGAGGACGACGCGCCCGCCGACCCGCACCGTGAGCCGGCTGCCGAGCCGTCCGGGTTCCTCGCCGAAGCGCCCGAGCACCTGCTCCTCGCGGAACACGAGCCGGGCGCCCGGCGCGAGATCGACGCGCGTGGCAACGTACAGCTCACTGCCCTGCGCGCAGATCAACTGCTCGGGCAGCCAGCGGAGTTCGCCGCCTTCGGCGACACCGATCCGTACGTCGTAACGGGCCTCGCCCTTCGCCTGGCCCGGCAGGGCGATGGTGGCCGCGGCGGACGCCAGATGCAGTCGGGCGCCTTCCGCCACCTCCGCCTCGACGGTGAAGTGGTCGCCGCCGAGGGGACCGCTCATGGCGCCGACCAGCATGACTCGGGCCTCGTCGCCGTGCGCGCGGATGCGCCGAAGTGCCAGCGGGCCGTCACCGTCGAGCACCGGCAGAGCGGTACCGCCCCGGCCGTCCGCCCGGGCGACGATCCGCGCGGTGGCCCGTACGCCGGTGGTCATGCCGTCCACGCCGCGAGCTGTGCCCGCACCCAGAGGGCGACCTCCGCGACACCCGCCTCGCTGCGCAGCGACTGGAAGACGACGGGCATCTCTCCGCGCGCCGTCTTCGCGTCGGCGGCCATCCGGCCGAGGTCGGAGCCGACATACGGCGCGAGGTCGGTCTTGTTGACGACCAGCAGGTCGGCGGTGGTGACGCCGGGGCCGCCCTTGCGCGGGATGTCGTCGCCGCCCGCGACGTCGATGACGAAGATCTGCGCGTCGACGAGGCCCTTGGAGAAGGTGGCGGTGAGGTTGTCGCCGCCGGACTCGACGAGCACGATGTCGAGCGGCCCGACCTCGTCCTCCAGATCCTCGACGGCTTCGAGGTTGGCGGAGATGTCGTCGCGGATCGCGGTGTGCGGGCAGGCGCCTGTCTCGACGGCGGTGATGCGTTCGGGGGGCAGTACGGCCTCGCGCAGCAGGAACTCGGCGTCCTCACGGGTGTAGATGTCGTTCGTGACGACCGCGAGGGACAGCTCTTCGCGCAGGGTGCGGCAGAGGGCGGCGACGGTGGCGGTCTTACCGGACCCCACGGGCCCGCCGAGACCGATGCGAAGCGCACGCCGGGTGCCGTCGGGACGGTGCGCGTCCGCGCCCACGGCTCCGCCGGCGTGGGGGTGGGAGTGGTCGAGGTGCATGAGATACGGCTCCTGTTCTGGGTCTGTGTGTCGTGGTGTGTTCCGGTTCGACTGTCCGGGGCTTTCTTCGCCCCCGCCGCCCCCACCTCCAGCATCGGCGCGGAAGCCGCAGGCAACGCGTCGACCCCGCCCCCGGCCCCCACCTCACGAGCCGCCTCCAGCGCCCGGTCCGCGACCCGATCCAGCTCCGGCGCCAACCGGGCCAGCGCCCCGGTCGCATCGAAGGGATCAAGGCTCAGCAACCGCACCACCGCCGTCGCGGGCCCGCTGACACTCTCGTACACGGAGCAGTACGCCGCGTCCTCCGGCCCCAGCCCCGCCGCCCGCGCCGTGAGCCCCAGCACCACAGGCTGATGCGCCCCCTTGGGGAACTCCCGTGCCAGCGCGTCGAGTTCGGCCGACGGCCAAGTCGCCCGCGCCGCCCGCATCAGTTGCCGCCCCAGCTTGCGCGCTGCAACGCGCAACGCAGGCGAAGGCGTTCGCGCGTCCGCCGCACCGTCGAGCGCCACCGGATCGACGCCCAGCGCCGCGGCTGCGGCCAGCGAGGCCGACACCAGCCCCGTCGTGTGCAGCCGCCCCCGGCAGAACTCCTCCAGGCTCGCGGCCCCGGAGATACGCCCCGCCTTGACGGCGGCCTCGGCCCCGCCGGAGTGCGCGTGCCCCCCGGCGGGGAAGCGACCGTCGGCCAGGACGAGCAACGCTGCCCTGCTCATCGCAACCTCCTCATCAGAACTTCCTCGTCAGAAGAGGAAGTACCGCTGGGCCATGGGCAGTTCGGCGGCCGGAGTGGCCTCGACCAGCTCCCCGTCGATGTGCACGGCGAAGCTGTCGGGGTTGATCTTCACGTCCGGACGCGCGTCGTTCTCCCGCATGTCGGCCTTGGTCACCGCACGGGTCGACTCGATCGCGACGAACCGCTTGCCGAGCTGAAGGCGCTCCGGCAGCCCGTCCTCGATCGCCAACTGGGCGACAAAGTTGAACGAGTTGGACGCCGGGGCCCGCCCGATCGCCCCGAACATCGGCCGGGGCAGGATCGGCTGCGGAGTCGGGATCGAGGCGTTCGCGTCGCCCATCTGCGCGTACGCGATCTGCCCGCCCTTGATGACGAGATGCGGCTTGACGCCGAAGAAGGCGGGCTCCCAGAGAACGAGGTCGGCGAGCTTGCCCGTCTCCACGGAGCCGATCTCCCTCGCGAGGCCCTGCGCGAGGGCCGGGTTGATCGTGTACTTGGCGACATATCGACGGACCCGATGGTTGTCGGCGCTGCCGTCGCCCGGCAGAGCCCCCCGCCGCCGTTTCATCACATGGGCCGTCTGCCAGGTCCGCATGATGACCTCGCCGACCCGTCCCATGGCCTGTGCGTCGGACGAGATGATCGAGATCGCGCCCAGGTCGTGCAGGATGTCCTCCGCCCCGATCGTCGACGGCCGGATGCGCGACTCGGCGAACGCCAGGTCCTCCGGCACCGACGGGTTCAGGTGATGGCAGACCATCAGCATGTCGAGGTGTTCGTCGGCCGTGTTGACGGTGTACGGCCGCGTCGGGTTGGTCGAACTCGGCAGGACGTGCGGCTCGGAGACCACGGACATGATGTCCGGCGCGTGCCCGCCGCCCGCACCCTCGGTGTGGTAGGCGTGGATACCCCGGCCCGCGATCGCGGCGAGCGTGTCCGCGACGAATCCGGCCTCGTTGAGGGTGTCCGTGTGGATGGCGACCTGGATGCCCGTGCGGTCGGCGACGGTCAGGGCCGCGTCGATGGCCGCCGGGGTCGAGCCCCAGTCCTCGTGGATCTTCAGGCCGAGGGCGCCGCCGCGGATCTGGGAGAGCATCGCGTCGTGCGAAACGGTGTTGCCCTTGCCGAGCAGACCGAAGTTGAGCGGGTACTGCTCCATCGCCTCCAGCATCCGGGCGAGGTGCCAGGGACCTGGGGTCACCGTCGTCGCCTTCGAACCCTCGGCCGGGCCCGTACCGCCACCGACGATGGTCGTGATGCCCGACGCGAGCGCCTCGTCGGCGATCTGCGGGCAGATCAGGTGGACGTGCGCGTCGATGGCGCCCGCCGTCACGATCCGGCCGTTGCCCGCGATGATCTCGGTCTCCGGACCAATGACCAGGTCCGGGTGGATCCCGTCCATCGTGTCGGGGTTGCCCGCCTTGCCGATGCCGGTGATGCGGCCGTCGCGAATGCCGATGTCGGCCTTGATGATCCCCCAGTGGTCGACGATCACCGCGCCCGTGATGACCGTGTCCGGGGTGCCGTCTGCGCGCGTAGCGCGGGCCTGGCCCATGGATTCGCGGATGACCTTGCCGCCGCCGAACACCGCCTCGTCACCGGCGAGTCCGGGACCGCCGCTGCGGTCCTCCTCGATCTCGATCAGCAGGTCGGTGTCGGCGAGCCGGATCCGGTCGCCGGTGGTGGGGCCGAACAGGTCGGCGTAAGCGGCACGCGAGATCTCAGGCATCGAGGGCACCTCCGGTCTCCCCGCGCAGTCCGGGCACGATGCGCGCGCCGGCGAGCGGAACGAGTTCTACGTCGACAGGGATCCCGGGTTCGAAGCGCACGGCGGTGCCGGCGGCGATGTTGAGCCGCTTGCCGCGCGCTGCCGCGCGGTCGAACTCCAGGCCCGGGTTGGCCTCGGCGAAGTGGTAGTGGGAACCGACCTGGACGGGCCGGTCGGCGGCGTTCAGCACGGTCATCGACGTGACCTCGCGGCCCTCGTTGTACACAACGGGTCCGTCGGCGAACAGGATCTCTCCGGGAATCACGGCAGCCCCTCCCCTCAGACGATCGGGTCGTGGACGGTGACGAGCTTGGTGCCGTCCGGGAAGGTCGCCTCGACCTGGACGTCATGGATCATCTCGGGGATGCCCTCCATGACGTCCTCCCTGGTCAGCAGCTTCCGTCCGGAGGACATCAACTCGGCGACCGTACGTCCGTCACGGGCGCCCTCGAGGATGTGCGAGGTGATCAGCGCGACCGCCTCGGGATGGTTCAGCCTGAGCCCACGGGCCCGGCGCTTCTCGGCCACGTCCGCCGCCACATGGATCAGCAGCCTCTCCTGCTCGTGCGGGGTCAGTTGCACGGCTTCCCACCTCACATCCTCGCTCCGGACCGTGCGGGGTCCGGTTGGCCCGATGCCACCAAAACCGCTGGTGGCGAGATGGGCACGCTAGTTGGCCAGGGTTTCAAGGACGTTAACCGGCCTGTGATCGACCGACCCGCGATCCCCCGGTCCGCGACCCGTTCGGCTCCTCGAAAGCGGGGCCGCCCGTGCTCGGCGCGCACCATCCGGACTTCACGACAGCGTTCGGCCACTCGCACCCGAGGCTCGCTGACCTCGGCGTGGTCCTCGTCGAGCACTTTCGACAACCTGCCGCCGACCGCCGTCTCGGCCCAATACCGGCATCCTGAGCATCGCCTCGCCCTCGATCACGTCCCGCAGCGAGGGCAGGTTCTGCTCGCCGACGGCCTCGGGCCTGCCGCCGAATCCCCCTGCAGCACCTCGATGCCAATGGCGGGCGGCGATCCGTCCCCCTCCGCAGTCGTCATGGCGGCACCGACCGTCTGGGCCGTCATCCGGGCCGTCATCCGGCCCGCCGCCCGCATCGCACCCCGCGACCTGCCGTCGGTCGAGCGGCAGCCAAAGCACACGAGGGCAGTTCGAGATCCACCGCTACGCCGACGAGGCCGCCGCCCGGGACGCCATCGCGAACAGGACCGTATACGGTGCCGTCGTCGTCACCGCCCAGGGCCCGAAGCCACTCAACGCAACGGCGACGACCCCCGTCGCCGCCCAGCCCCTCCAGCGGGCGATCACCGAACAGGCTGCGCGGTCCTGTGGATCCGGCGCCCCGCCCCGGACCGTCGGTGTCGTCCCCGCGGCCCGATGCCGGTGTCAGTCCACGCGACGCGGAGGCGAGCCGTCCCGCTGGAGCCTGCGGTCACAGCCGCCGCCGAACGGGAAACCGCCCCTGTGGACCGCCCGCCAACCTGCCCGTCCGCTCAGCGGGCTCCGGGCCCGCGATGCTCCGCCGCGATACCGAACCTCTGCCGTTCGACGGGCACGGCGGCGACGTCCCTGACGCTGGAGACCGCGCTGACGACCTGCTCCTCCGCCGCGTCCAGCTCGTCGAGGCGCTCCAGATCGGCCGCGGAGACCAGGGCGACGAGGGGCTTGCCGTGCCGCGTCACGACGACGCGCTCACCGCCGTACACCACCTTGTTGATCAGGTCGGCGAGTTCAGCCCTGGCTTGCGTCACCGGAATCTCGTAGGCCATGTGTTCCAGCTTAGACCCGCCCTCAGACACCCCCGCAGAGCGGACGATCTCGTTCAGCACCGCCGAAGGGGACTCATCCCTACGAATCAAGTAGAGCGCGCGCATGACACATATGTACGGGAACCAGCACGGCAACCAGGAGGGGGTACTCGGGTTCGGCTGCGGCGGGGGCCGTCCTTGCCACCAGTGAGCCGACCCAGGCCGGCGAGAGTACGGAGGCGGCGGAGAACACGGCCGCGACCGCCTCCGAGTCTGCGGTGACCCTCCCGAACGGAAACGAGATCGCCACCTCCCGCGGCCGGCCGGCGCTCACCCTCTACGGCAGGCCGACCGAGGCCCCGCCCATCTGACCTCCGCCCGAAGCCGGCACCGAAAACCCGTGGAGCAGCCGCGCGCTCCCCGGGGGTTTTCGCTGTCAGCGAGCACCTCGCGGAGCCCTCGCGTCAGACTCTGTACGTCCTGTACATTTTTGACGGAAGCCACCGAGGAGGCGCGCGCCATGAACGACAGCGACGACCCGTCAGCCCGCTACGTCCTGCCCGAGTTCACCGAACGCACCAGTGCCGGGAGCCGGACACTCGATCCGTACTCCAAGCTCCTGGAGGAGCGGATCGTCTTTCTCGGAACCCCGGTCGACGACATCTCGGCGAACGACGTGATGGCCCAGTTCATGCATCTCGAATACCTGGCGCCGGACCGCGACATCTCGCTCTACATCAACTCCCCCGGCGGCTCGTTCAGCGCGATGACGGCGATCTACGACACGATGCAGTACGTGACCTGCGAGGTGGAGACGATCTGCCTGGGGCAGGCGGCCTCCGCTGCGGCCGTACTGCTGGCCGCGGGCACGCCGGGCAAGCGCAGCGCGCTGCCGGGGGCCCGGGTCCTCATCCACCAGCCCTCGCTGTCCGAGCCGATCCATGGACAGGCCAGCGATCTCGCGATTCAGGCCCAGGAGTTGGGCCGGGTCCGTAACCTGCTGGAGGAACTGCTCGTACGGCACACCGGACAGAGCCCGGCGCAGGTCTCTGCGGACATCGAGCGCGACAAGATCCTCGATGCCCAGGCCGCCCTGGAATACGGCCTGGTGGACCGGATCGTGCCCAGCCGCAAGTCCTCGCCCCCCGCCCCCGGCACGAGGTGAGCCGCCGATGCTTCCGCCCGAACTGCCTCCGCTGCCCGCACTGACGCGCGCGGAGGGCGAGCTGATCGACCGTTACCTCGAAGTGGCCGATCTGCTCGGCCGTATCAACCCGGCGTACCACGGCGACACGTACCGCGGTCTGCGGGCCGCGCAGGCGCTGGTCGCCAAGGCGGTGGCGCTGCGGGACGCGCTGGAGTTGATGCATCAACGGGGTGAGGCCGAGGTGCACGCCCACACTCTGGCGCGTGCGCTGCGCGTCCTCGACGGGGAGCGCCGCACGGCGCGCGTCACCGTTCCGCGTGAGCCCGCCAGTTGACTCACCCGGTCGGCGGAGCCGTGCCCGGCGGGCCCTCGTGTCGCGGTGACCGACCGTCCGGAACGGGGCGGGAAGTGACCGCATGGCATCCCCTGTTTGGAGTAGTCGCGGCTCCCCCGAGCGTCCCGTTCGGCTTGCGCGACGCGCGTAGTTCGTAACCGAAACGAGACCGCTCAAGCCCTGGTCCGGGGGTGCGCGACCCCCTCGAAAGTCGCGCGGGGGTACGGGTGTCCACCCGAATGGGCCAGCGGTGAGTAACGCCACAAAGCCCCGATTCCATTGGGATTTTCCTACTTACATGAGCCAAGATCCCTTCCTGACGACAAGCCCCCGCCACAAGAGGCGGGGCGATCCGGGCGGACGCCGAGTCCTGCCGCCGCCTGGATGACCGGTCGACAGATGTGCATCGGCAGGAGTGGAGGACCCAGGCACGACGGGTCGCCGGAACGGTCACGCCATGACCGGGCCGAGCAGCCCTTGGGGTGAAGCCGCGTCAGCGGCCGGGCAACTTTGTCAGCCCGAATCCGACAGGTCATCCTTCACAGGCGGCTGACGAAGGGTTACGCATGTCTGCGCTCAATCGTGTCCCGTCGCTGATGAGCAGGGCCGGTACGGCTTCGGCTCTCACGCTCGCCGCCGTGGGCGGCAGCCTGGTGATCCCGGGCGTCGCGACCGACGCCGCGGCGATCACACCGCCGACGAAGGCACTCCAGATCGCGGCCTCCAAGAAGGGCTCCCCGTACAAGTACGGGGCCGCGGGACCGAAGAGGTTCGACTGCTCCGGTCTTACGCAGTATTCGTTCAAGAAGGCGGGCAAGTCCCTGCCGCGTACAGCGGCGGCCCAGTACAACAAGACCAAGCACATCGCCGCCAAGAGCCGTAAAAGCGGAGACCTGGTCTTCTTCCACTCGGGCTCGAACGTCTACCACGTGGGCATCTATGCCGGGAAGGGAAAGATCTGGCACTCCCCGAAGACCGGGGAAGTCGTGAAGCTCCAGAAGATCTGGACGAAGAGCGTCTGGTACGGCCGGGTCAGCTGACCTCCCCGGGGCGGGACGGCGGCTGTAGGCAGGCCGCCGTCCCGGCCCGGGACCCGTCACAGCGACAGAGGCGACAGCAGTGACAGAAGCGGCTCCAGCAGGAGCAGCGCACCGAGGCCCGTCAGCGCGGTGCCGGTGACCGCCTCGACGGCACGGGCAGCCCGCGGCCGACGCAGCCACCGGCCGAGCCGGTCCACCAGGAGCGCCACCGCCGGGAACCACACCAGGGCCAGCGCCACGATGATCAGCGCGAGCAGCAGCGTCCGGGGCAGCGCGGGACCGTCCGCCGGCACGAACTGCGGCAGCAGACTCAGGAACGTGATGGGCGCCTTGGGATTGAGCGCGTTGGTGACGAAGCCCTGCCGCCACGGACGTACGGCGGTCCGCGCCTCCTCGGCCGCCGCCACCCGGGGCCCGCGCAGCGACCACAGCGTCCGCGCCCCGAGGTACAGCACGTAGCCCCCGCCCAGCAGTTGCAGTGCGCGGAAGAGCGCGGGCACCCCCGTGAGTACGGCTCCGACACCGGCGACGGCCAGCGCGGTGTGCAGCAGCAGCCCACCGGTGACCCCCAGCGCGCACACGACCCCGGCCCGCCGGGAGACGAGTGCGTTGCGCACGACGACGGTGAAATCGGCGCCCGGCATGGCGACCATGCCCGCGGCGACCCCGGTGAAAGCGATGAGCTGTGCGTCCATGGCGTCCAGCGTGCCCGGAGGCAGCCTTCAGCAGGTATGTCGAATATCCTGGGTCTGCCTTAAGCAACCGTTAAGCCTCGGCCATGGCCTCCCGTCGGCCTCCCGTCTCTTCTGTACCTGGAGCAGCCGGATGTACGACCCCACCCGCCTCGCCGCCCTCGTGGCGGTCGCCGAGGCCGGGTCCATCACCCGCGCCGCCGAGCGCCTCGGCTACACACCGCCCGCGCTGTCGCAGCAACTCGCCAAACTGGAGCGGGAGACGGGCACCGCTCTGCTCGTACGGCATCACCGGGGCGCCCGGCTCACACCGGCGGGCGAGCTGCTGGTCGTGCGGGCCCGTCGAGTGCTGGACGAGCTGGACCGGGCCCGGCACGAACTCGCCGGGCTCACCGGCCTGTCGGGCGGCGCGCTGCGGTTGGGCACCTTCCAGACGGCCGGCATCCAGTTGCTGCCGCCGGTGCTGAGCGCGTTCCGCCGGGCCCATCCGGACGTGGAGCTGTCCGTCGCGGACTACGAACCGCTGGCCGGAGTGGCCGCTGTGGCTGCCGGGGAGGTCGATCTCGCGCTCACGCACACCTACGAACCGGCCGCTTCCGCGCCGTTGCCCGCGTCGGTCACCGCCGAGCCGGTCCTGGTCGAGGAGCTGGTCCTGGTGACCGCGCCCGGCCATGTGCTGGCCGGGGACCCGTCGCGGCTGCCACTGGCCGAGCTGGCGGGCCAGCCGCTGATCAGCATGGCGCCGGACCATCCGCCCCGCCAGGGCGTGGAGGCGGCCCTCGCCCGGGCCGGCGCCACCCCGTCGGTGCTGGTGGCGACGCCGGGGTACGCCCTGGTGTGCGCGCTGGTCAGCGCGGGGCTCGGGGTGGCGGTCGTACCGGAGATGGTCGCGCGGACGGCGGTCACACCGGTCGGGACCCGACTGCTGGAACCGGGCGACCTCCGCCGGACGATCTCGGTCGTCCGCCGCACCGGCGAGACCGCGCCCGCGGCCGACGCCTTCCGCGCCCTGCTTCGGGGCGCCTTCGGCCGGGCACACGCAAGCGGCAGCGGCAACCTGGCGTAGGCGGCGAACCGTTACGGCTCCTGCTGGCCGACCGCCGTCACGGGGGGCCCGACCGGGACCGTCGGGGCCGTCCAGGGAAGTTCGATCGACACCGTCTTGCCGCCCTCGCGGGTGGGGTGGACCCGCAGTCTGCCGCCCGACTCGGCGGTCAGCCAGCGGATGATGACCATCCCGCGGCCGTTGTCCTGCTGCACGGCGGCGGGCAGCCGTTTGGGGAAGCGCGGGTGACTGTCGGTCACTCCGATGCGCAGGTGTTCGTCACGGTCGAGGGCGACGTCCACCGTGAAGGTGGGTGACAACCCGAAGGTGTGCTGTACGGCGTTCGTCGCGAGTTCCGAGACGATCAGACGGATGCTGTCGGCGGCTTCGGTGTCACCCGGCAGGCCCCATTCCGCCAGCACGTTGGCCACATACGCGCGGGCGGCGGAGACCGAGGCGGGATCGCTCGGCAGAGTGACGGATGCTTCCAGGTGGTCTGCCATGGCGACGTCGTCCCTTTCCCACAGGACCGCGGCCCGACACGGAGCGGCTGGTTCGAGTACGGTCCCGGACTGGTGCTTCGCGCCAGACTGCCATTCCCGCGCCGGTCACGGGGTGCGATCCACCAAGATATGCATATATCTGTCGCTCGAAGCGGTGAACTCTGCGACCCCAGAGCGTATTTGGGCGGCTCATTAGGAGTAAGGAGTGGCCCATGCAGTACGGTCCCGCGGTGCGCCGCCGAAAACTGGGTGCCGAACTGCGCGTGCTGCGCGCCAGGGCCGGCCTCACGAGCGGTGAGGCGGCCCGTCTGGTGGGCTGGCACCAGTCGAAGGTGAGCCGGATCGAGACAGGCGCGAGCGGGGTGAAACCGGCGGACGTCCGGTTACTCCTGGACGCGTACGAGGTCCCGGACGGTGAGTCGCGCGAGCTGCTGCTCGTGCTGGCGGGCGGCGAGGACGGCGGTCAGCACGGCTGGTGGCACGCCTACCGCGGCGTACTGCCGCCCACCTACCGGGACTTCATCAGCCTGGAGTCGCAGGCCAGCGCGATGCGCACGCTGGAGACCTCGGTGGTGCCGGGGCTGCTGCAGACCCCGGCGTACGCCCGCGCGATGACCCGGGCGGCTGTGGACAGCCTGGAGGAGACGCGGCTCGACGCCCTGGTCGAGGTGCGGCTGGCCCGGCAGGACGTGCTGCGTTCGGATCCGCCGCTGGCGCTGAGCGCGGTCCTCGACGAGGCGGTGCTGCGCCGTGAAGTGGGCGGGCCAGAGGTGATGACGCGTCAGCTGGAACGCCTCGTGGAAGCGGCCCGGCTGCCCCAAGTGCAGCTCCAGATCCTGCCGTTCGCCGCGGGGGCGTACATCGGCATCACCGGCCCTTTCGTAATCTTCTCCTTTCCGAGCACTTCTGACTTGGATGTGGTTGTTCTCGACCAGATGATGAGTAGCCTCTACCTCGAACGGAAAGAAGACCTCCAGGCCTACAGCGAGGCCTTCAACACCCTTCAGATCCACGCCCTTTCGCCCGGGGATTCGTTGGATTTCATCGCCGGTCTGAATCACGGCGTGTAAGGAGGCACCAATGTCCGCACTGCCTCGGAACGTACTGTCCGTCGTCGAACCGCCCGGTGCGCAATGGGTGCGCAGCAGCTACAGCACCGGCGCGAACAACTGTGTGGAGACGGCCCGTCCGGACACCGGAGTCCGGGCCGGACTGCTCGCCGTACGCGACTCCAAGAACGCGGCGGGGCCCGCCCTGCTCTTCTCCCCCGAGAGCTGGGAGGGGTTCCTCACCGCGCTCCGGTGATCACCCCACGACGCACGGCCGCGGTTCGCCGACTCATGGTCGCGTGTCACTGATCACCCGCACCACGGATCCAAGGATCTACGGTCGGTTCTCGCCGATCACTCTTACCGCCCGCGCGATCTGTTCCTCGGTCAGGTCCGCGCGGGCGGTCAGCCGCAGCCGGGACACTCCGTCGGGCACGGACGGCGGGCGGAAGCAGCCCACGCCCACTCCCGCGGCCCGGCAGTCTGCCGCCCACCGCACGGCACCCTCCGGTGACGGCGCGCGCACGGAGACGACGGCCGCGTCCGGGCGTACCGCCGACAGCCCCTGAGCCGACAGCCGGGTGTGCAGCTCGCGCGCCACCGCACGCGCCCGTGCGGCCCGTTCGGGCTCGCGGCGCAGCAGCGTGAGGGCCGCGAGGGCCGCGCCGGCCGCCGCAGGAGCGAGGCCGGTGTCGAAGATGAACGTACGGGCCGCGTTGACGAGGTGCTCGATCACCGGAGCCGGACCCAGCACGGCACCCCCCTGGCTGCCGAGCGACTTGGACAGCGTGACGGTCACGACGACGTCCGGTGCGCCCGCCAGCCCGGCCGCGTAGGCCGACCCCTGCCCGCCCTCGCCCAGAACCCCCAGCCCGTGCGCGTCGTCGACCATCATCCCGGCGCCGAACTCCCGGCAGACGGCGGCGAGTTCGGTCAGCGGTGCCGCGTCCCCGTCGACCGAGAAGACGGTGTCGGACACGGCAACGGCGGGCCCGGTGTGCGTGCCGAGCGCCTTGCGAACAGCGTCCGGGTCGGCGTGCCCGACGACCTGGGTCGTGCCCCGGGCCAGGCGGCAGCCGTCGATCAGGGAGGCGTGGTTGCCCGCGTCCGAGACGACGAGGGAGCCGTGCGGTGCGAGCGCGGTGACCGCGGCGAGGTTGGCCGCGTAGCCGGAGGAGAAGACCAGGGCGGCCTCGAAACCGCAGAAACCGGCCAGTTCACGTTCGAGTTCCGCGTGCAGCTCGGTACTGCCGGTGACGAGCCGCGATCCGGTGGCCCCACCGCCCCAGCGCCGGGCGGCCCGGGCCGCACCCTCGGTGACCTCGGGGTGGCGGGCCAGGCCCAGATAGTCGTTGCTGGCGAGGTCGAGGAGCGGCGAGTCGGCGGGGCGGGGCCGCAGAGTCCGCACGAGTCCGGCGCGGCGGCGCGCTTCGGCCTGCTCGTCGATCCAGCCGAACGCCATGGTCGGTCCTCCCGGCAGCTACACGTTTGTAGGCAGTGGACAGACCCTAGCTGGACCCTCCGACACCCAGGATGTGGCAATACCCACACGTCGAAGCGCCTCTGTTGTACGAACCCTCCTTTCCCTCAGCCGGTCGGATACGTCAGGATCGGCTTCCATGGACCTGCTGACGACGCTGGTGGACAAGGGGCTGCGGCGCGAGCTGCCGACCCGCGAAGAGGCGCTGGCCGTGCTGGCCACCTCCGACGATGATCTCCTCGATGTGGTGGCCGCCGCCGGGAAGGTGCGCCGGCACTGGTTCGGACGGCGAGTGAAGCTCAACTATCTGGTCAACCTGAAGTCGGGTCTGTGCCCCGAGGACTGTTCCTACTGCTCCCAGCGCCTCGGCTCCACCACCGGCATCCTGAAGTACACCTGGCTCAAGCCGGACGAGGCCTCGAAGGCCGCGGCGGCCGGGCTGGCCGGGGGCGCCAAGCGGGTCTGCCTGGTGGCGTCCGGGCGCGGTCCGACGGACCGGGACGTGGACCGGGTGGCCGGCACGATCAAGGCGATCAAGGACCAGAATGAGGGCGTCGAGGTGTGTGCCTGCCTCGGGCTGCTCTCCGACGGTCAGGCCGAGCGGCTGCGCGAGGCGGGCGCGGACGCCTACAACCACAACCTCAACACTTCCGAGGCCACCTACGGCGGCATCACCACCACCCACACCTACGAGGACCGGGTCGACACCGTCCAGAAGGCGCACGCGGCCGGGCTGTCCGCCTGCTCGGGCCTGATCGCGGGCATGGGCGAGAGCGACGCGGACCTCGTCGACGTCGTCTTCTCCCTCCGCGACCTCGACCCCGACTCGGTTCCGGTCAACTTCCTCATCCCGGTCGAGGGCACCCCGCTGGCCAAGGAGTGGAACCTCACCCCGCAGCGCTGTCTCCGCATCCTCGCGATGGTCCGGTTCGTCTGCCCGGACGCGGAGGTACGTATCGCGGGCGGCCGTGAGGTCCATCTGCGCACGATGCAGCCGCTCGCCCTGAACCTGGCAAACTCGATCTTCCTCGGCGACTACCTCACCACCGAGGGCCAGGCCGGCCAGGCCGACCTCGACATGATCGCCGACGCCGGTTTCGAGATCGAGGGCACCGACCAGGTCACGCTGCCGGAACACCGGGCGGCCGGAGGCGGCTGCGGCGCGTCATCGGCAGCGTCGGGGACGTGCGGCACGGAGGCGGGCGCCTGCGCCTCGGACGCGGCGACGCCGGAACCGCGTACGGACCTGGTAACCGTACGACGCCGAGGTGCCGGAACGGACCTCGCGCCCAATGCCTGACCTGCCCCTGTCGGACCTGCTCGACCTGGACCGGCGCCACGTCTGGCATCCGTACGGGCCCATGCCGGGCCGGGTCGAACCGCTCGTCGTGGAGTCGGCGAGCGGGGTGCGGCTGCGGCTGGCGGACGAGGCGGGCGAGCTGGTCGACGGGATGTCGTCCTGGTGGTCGGCGATCCACGGCTACAACCACCCGGTGCTCAACGAGGCGGCACGCGATCAGCTCTCGCGGATGAGCCACGTCATGTTCGGCGGGCTCACCCACGAGCCCGCCGTACGGCTGGCGAAGCTCCTTGTCGACTTGTCGCCGGACGGGCTCGAGCACGTCTTCCTCGCCGACTCCGGATCGGTGTCGGTCGAGGTCGCCGTCAAGATGTGTCTGCAGTACTGGCGTTCTGTGGGCCGTCCGGCCAAGCAGCGCCTGCTGACCTGGCGCGGCGGCTACCACGGCGACACCTGGCAGCCGATGTCCGTGTGCGACCCCGAGGGCGGTATGCACGAGCTGTGGCAGGGCGTCCTGCCCCGCCAGGTCTTCGCGGACGCGCCGCCCACGGAGTTCGAGGAGTCCTACGCCGACCACCTGCGCTCCACGATCGAGCGGCACGCCGACGAACTGGCCGCCGTGATCGTCGAACCGGTGGTGCAGGGCGCGGGCGGGATGCGGTTCCACTCCCCCGCCTATCTGCGGGTGCTGCGCGAGGCGTGCGACGCGTACGGCGTGCTGCTCGTGTTCGACGAGATCGCGACCGGGTTCGGGCGCACGGGCGCGCTGTTCGCGGCGGAGCACGCGGCGGTGACGCCGGATGTGATGTGCGTGGGCAAGTCGCTGACCGGCGGATACATGACGATGGCGGCGACGCTGTGCACACCACGGGTGGCCGACGGCATCTCGCGCGGCGAGGTCCCGGTGCTCGCCCACGGCCCGACCTTCATGGGCAACCCCCTGGCGGCGGCCGTGGCCTGCGCCTCGATCGGGCTCCTGCTCGACCAGGACTGGCGGGCGGAGGTCAAACGGATCGAGGCCGGACTGCGGGACGGACTCGCCGGGGCGTCGGAACTCCCCGGGGTCCGGGACGTACGCGTACTGGGCGCGATCGGGGTGGTCCAGCTCGACCACGAGGTGGACATGGCGGCGGCCACGGCGGCGGCCGTGCGCGAGGGCGTGTGGCTGCGGCCGTTCCGCGACCTCGTCTACACCATGCCGCCGTACGTCACCGGCGACGTGGACGTGGCCCGGATCGCGCGCGCGGTGTGCGCGGCGGCACAGGAGGGATGAGCATGCCGATCCTGGTGATCACGGGGACGGGTACGGAGATCGGCAAGACGGTCACGACGGCCGCCGTCGCCGCCACGGCCCTCGCCGCGGGCCGCACGGTGGCCGTGCTCAAGCCCGCGCAGACGGGGGTACGTCCGGACGAGCGTGGCGACGCCGACGAGGTCGCGCGGCTCGCGGGTGCCGTACGGACCCTCGAACTCGCCCGCTATCCGGACCCGTTGGCCCCCGCTACGGCCGCCCGCCGGGCCTCGCTGCCACCGGTACGGCCGGCCGAGGTGGCGGAGGCTGCCGCGAAACTGGCCGCCGAGTACGACGTGGTCCTGGTGGAGGGCGCGGGCGGACTGCTCGTACGCTTCGACGACGACGGTGGCACCCTGGCGGACGCGGCCCAACTGCTCGACGCTCCGGTACTGGTTGTCGCGTCGGCGGGCCTGGGCACCCTCAACGCGACAGAACTGACGGCCCGTGAACTGACCCGCAGAGACATCCACTTGACGGGGATCGTCATCCGCAGCTGGCCGAACTCCCCGGACCTGGCGGCCCGCTGCAACCTGGCGGACCTGCCGGTGGTCGCCGGAGCACCTCTGGTAGGAGCGCTGCCCGCGGGGGCGGGGGCGCTGTCCCCGGCCAACTTCCGCACGAGAGCCGGACGTTGGCTGGCGCCCGCGCTGGGCGGAACTTGGGAGGCGTCAGAGTTCCGGGCACGAGAAACGCCCCTCTGTTAGGGGCGCGGGGAACTGCGCGACCAGCCCCCACCGGGCCCGCAGCAAACTCACAACCCCGTTTCCCCCAATAACCGCACCAGTTCAATCCGCGACCGAATCCCCAACCGCGAGAACACCCCCCGCAGATGATGATCGATCGTGCGCGGACTCAACGCCAGCCGAACAGCGATCTCCCGATTGGTCGCACCATCCGCCGCCATCCGCGCGACCATCAACTGCTGCGCCGTAAGCCGAGCAGTGAGATCCGCCGGCCTCGACGTGATGGTCACCGGCGCCCCCAAGGCCCGAAGCTCCGCCCGTGCCTGCGTCGCACAGTGCGGCGCACCGAACGTCTCGAACGCCTCCAGCGCGCTGTGCAGCCGGTCACGCGCCTCGGTCCGCTGGCGCAGCCGACGCAACGCGCTGCCGAACAGCAGCTCCGTACGGGCGCGTTCGAAGTCTCGCGTGCCGTGGCCGTGCAGGTCGAGGGCCATGCGGTAGTGATCGACCGCTTCGGCACCGGGGGCGAGCAGAGCGCGGCAGCGGGCGCTGAGCGCCAGGTCGTCGGGGCTGCGGACGGCGGTGGCCCAGCGGTCGTAGTCGGCGTGGGCGGCGCGCGCGACGCGGGTGTCACCGGTGCGGACGGCGGCCTCGACGTAGTGCGGGGTGGCCAGGTGCCGGATGGCCCGGTGGCCGTGACCGGGGCCGAATCCGGCGAGGGCGCGCAGCCGGGCGGCGGCGCTCTCGAAGCGGCCGGTGGAGAGGTCGAGGAAGGCGAGCGCCCACAGGGCGAGCGCGGCGGGCAGGCCCAGACCGTGGGCGCGGGCGTGGGTACGGGCGGCCTCGGCTCGTTCCCGGCAGACCTCGCCGTCGCCGGTCACCGCCGCGAACATGGCGAGGGCGGCCTGCAGATGACAGGCGCCGTTGTCCTGGCCGGTGGCGTACGCCTGCCAGAGTGCGTCGGCCGCGGCGGCCTCGGCGGCGCGTGGGCGTCCGGTCCAGAAGTCGGCGTAGGCCCGGAACTCCATGGCCTGCGGGACGGTCACCGTCTCGCCCCGGGCCCGGGCGGAGGCGGCGGCCCGTACGGTGGCGCGTTCGGCGCCGGAGTGGTCACCGAGGAGCAGTGCGGCGATGCCGGAGTGGATGAGCAGGGTGGGGTCGCCTCCGGGACCGCAGCGCCCGGCGGCGGCCTTGAGGAGGTTGCGGGCGTCCTCGTACCGTCCCTCGACGGCGGCGGCCAGTCCCGCGAGGGTGCCGGGCGGGATGACGCCGAGCCGTGCGGCCACGGTGGCCGCCTCCCGGCAGCGGCGGAGGTCGCCGGTGTAGACGGCGGCCTCGGTGGCACGTGCCAACAGGTGCACGGCGACGTCCAGAGCGGGGTTCGGGACACTGCGCGACGACTGTGAGTCCGGGTGCGGGTACCGGGTCGCGTACGGGTACGCATAGGGGTCGTCCGCTGTACCGAATCGTTCCGTCGGGCCGGAACGAGGCCCTTGATCCTCGGCGGAACGATTCAGCACGCTCGCCCCGATCCCTTCGTTCCCCTGCTCCAGCGCGGCCCGCGCGTGCCGGACCCCGGCCGTCAGCAGCGCGTCGAAGGCCTCGGTCGCGTTGCCCGACCGCAGGGCGAGCATGCCGCCCAGCGCACTCCCGTCCGAGGACGCCACCAGACCGCGGGCCCGGTCCCCGTCACCGCGGTGCCAGGCGTCGGCGGCGGCCCGGGAGAGCAGCCGGGACCGTTCGCGGGAGTCGGACGAGAGGGCGGCGGCGCGTTCGCCGAGGGATCCGGCCAGGAGGTGGTCGCCCACCTCACGGGCCCCGCGCGCGGCGGCGCCCAGCTCGGCGACGAGCCGTGCGCTGGGGCCGAGGGCGCCGGCGCCCCGGTGCCAGGAGCGCCGGGGCGACTCACCGTCGCCGTGCAGGACGCGGGCCAGCAGTCGGTGCATGTCGCGCCGGTCCGCCGAGGACCCGGACTCGTAGGCCGCGATGCGTGTCCACGCGTCGCGGAAGACGACTCCGCCTGCCGTCGCGTGGGCGATCCCGGCCGCCTCGGCGGCTTCGAGTGCCTCGGTGTCGAGGTGGGCGGCGGCGACCGCGCGCAGGAAGGCGTGGGTCTGCACCGGGTACTGGTCGGCCGCGGCGAGGAGCAGCAGCAGCCGGGTGTCGTCGGGCAGGGCACGGATCGCCCGGCGGTGCGCGCGCAGCAGTTCGGGGGCGAGCGCGGCGGGTTCCGCCGGGAGCGGGTCGAGTCCTGCCGCCTGCCGTTCGGTGAGGAGCGGTACGAGTTCGGCGGCGGCGCGCGGATCGCCGTACGCGGCACACAGCACGCGCACGCGGACGCCTTCGGGAAGTGGGGGGCCGAGCTGCTGCCACGCGTCCGTGAGCTCCGGTGGCGAAGTGCGCGGCTGAGGCGGGGGGTTCACCGAGGTCACCACACCACTCACGTTACTGGCGAGTTACAAGGCACGTAAAGACCGGCGATTTCACCGATGCGGCGCGCGTAGACCCGGCCTGACACTCCAGCCAACCCCACGCATATCAGGAGGCACCATGCAGCGCCATATGCGACGCGTCACAGCAGCCGTCTCGGCCGTCGTGTCCTCGATGCTCCTGTCCCTCTCGCTCGCCGCGACACCTGCCCAGGCCGCGACCCACAACCCGATCGTCTTCGTGCACGGCATCAGCAGCTCGTCGAGCAGCTGGAACGACTGGGTCGCCGACTTCAAGGCCGACGGCTACACGGCCTCCGAGCTGGACGCATGGTCGTACTCCTGGTCCCAGTCCAACGTCACGACGGCCCAGCAACTGGCCACCGAGGTCAAGAGAGTTCTGGCCGCGACGGGCGCCTCGAAGGTCGACATCGTCGTCCACTCCATGGGCGCGCTCAGCGCTCGCTACTACCTCAAGAACCTCGGCGGAACCGCGTACGTCGACGACTTCGTCTCCACGGCCGGTACCAACCACGGCACGTCGCTCGCCTCTCTGTGTGCGTGGCTGTACACCTCGTGCTCCGAGATGAACACGGGAAGTTCGTTCCTCACCTCGCTGAACTCGGGCGACGAGACGCCGGGCAGTGTGTCGTACGCCAGTTACTGGTCCAACTGCGACGAGGCCCTCAACCCTGACACGACCGCGATCCTGAGCGGCGCCACGAACGTCGAGGTCGGCTGCGTCTCGCACGACGAGATGAACAACGACTTCGGCGTCTACTCGCAGGTCCGCAACTTCATCGCCTGATCCCGTCGGATCCCGTCGGATACGGCCTGATTCCGCCGGTTCCCGGCGGCAGCGAGGGTGCGCGGGTCCCGTGCGGGGGACAATCGCGGTGAGGTCGTTCCTCCTCGGGAGGTCCCATGCCGCTACGGTCCACCGCAGGCTCCGGCAAGGTGCCGCGGGATCCCGTGCACCATCCGCTGTTCGCCCGTTACTACGCCCGGCTCAGCGTGGCCGCCGAGACGGGCATCGGCCTGGGCGCCCTGCGGCACCGGCTGCTCGCCGGGCTCTCCGGACGGGTGATCGAGATCGGTGCCGGCAACGGTCTGAACTTCGCCCACTATCCGGGCGCCGTCTCCGAGGTCGTCGCGATCGAACCCGAGCGCCTGCTGCGGCAGTTGGCCGTGGAGGCGGCGATGCGTGCCGAAGTGCCCGTCGATGTCGTCCCGGGTACGGCCGAGGCGCTGCCGGTGAAGGGCGAGGCCTTCGACGCGGTCGTGTTCTCGCTGGTGTTGTGCAGTGTGCGGGACGTGTCCCGGGCGCTCGGCGAGGTACGGCGGGTGCTGCGGCCCGGTGGTGAGGTGCGGTTCCTCGAACACGGCGCCGGGGGCGGGCCCGCGATGCGGTTCACTCAGCGCGCCCTCGACCGCACAGTGTGGCCCGCGCTCGCCGGCGGCTGCCATGTGGCCCGGGACCCCATCGCCGCGCTGCGAGACGCCGGGTTCGAACTCGGCCCCTACCGGCGGCTGTTGCTGCCCGAGGAGGGGCCGCGACTACCCACCTCGTACTGCGTGATGGGCAGCGCCTGGCGCCCCCCACAGCCGGGTAGTGAGCCAGGAGCAGAGCCGGGGCCGGAGACGGAGCCGGATCCCTCATAGGCTCCACTGGCGCAGTTCGTGCGCGATGTCGTGCACCGAGGCGTTGCCGGTCTTGACCAGCCGGGCCAGATCGCGAACCTGCTCGGGCGAGGTGACGACCTTGACCCCGCTGGCGATGAGGTAGGCGTAGGCGACCGCGGAGGCGAACAACGCGTTGGAGCGCTCCAACGCGGGCACGTGCAGCAGGAGTTGCAGGAGGGCGGCGGCCCTCGCGTGCGGGTTGTCGTAGACGGGGATGTCGAATATCTCGGCCTCGTGGCGGGCGACGGCGGCAACCAGGGCGCCCCAGTCGGAGACCTGGGGGTCTCCGGGCGTCTTCCGTTCCGCGATCATGAGGAGCCAGGCGAGGTCGATCCTGAGGTTGTCCAAGGGTTCAGTGACGACCTTCGCGCTTGCCTTCGCGGTCCGTGCCGAACTCTTCGGCGAAGACGGACTCGTACTGCTTCATGAAATCGGCGGCGGCCTCCACGAAGGTGTGGCCCGCCTCGCCGGTGTCCTGTTGGACCAGCTCTTCTATGTAGCGGTTGACGCTCATTCCGCGGGACAGGGCCTTCTCGCGCGCCGCGCGGGCGGTGCCCTCGTCCACCCGGACGTTCAGCTGAGTCTTCGCCATACCTAGACGCTAGCGCGTGAGTGCTAGCACCCGCAAGAGGGTCACCCAGGAGCGAAAAGGGATACCGGGTGTGCGCCTCGTCACACTACGCTCGGCCGGGACAAGGAACGAGGGGCGTCGGCACGACATCGGGACGGCCACGACCAGCACAAGCTACCGAAGGAGACAGCCTTGTCCACACCTGCTGCGGAGCACGCCCCCGGGCACGCGGAGGCGGACGGGCCCGCGGCCCGCGCCCGCGCGCTGACCAAGGCTTACGGCTCGGGCGAGACGACCGTGCTCGCCCTCGACTCGGTCGACGTGGACATCGCGCGCGGGCGCTTCACCACGGTCATGGGACCGTCGGGATCGGGCAAGTCCACGTTGATGCACTGTCTGGCGGGGCTCGACACCGTGTCGGCGGGGCAGGTGTGGCTCGGCGACACGGAGATCACGGGACTGAAGGACCGCGACCTGACCCGGCTGCGGCGGGACCGGATCGGGTTCATGTTCCAGTCGTTCAACCTGATCCCGACCCTGAACGCCGTCGAGAACATCACCCTGCCCATGGACATCGCGGGCCAGAAGCCCGACCAGAAGTGGCTGGACCAGGTCATCGACACACTGGGGCTGCGGGACCGGCTGAAGCACCGGCCGTCCCAGCTCTCCGGCGGGCAGCAGCAGCGCGTGGCCTGTGCCCGGGCGCTCGCCTCACGCCCCGAACTGATCTTCGCGGACGAACCGACCGGCAACCTCGACTCGCGCGCCGGGCTCGAAGTCCTCGGCTTCCTGCGCGAGGCCGTCGACGACCTCGGCCAGACGGTCGTCATGGTGACCCACGACCCGGGCGCCGCCGCCCACTCCGACCTGGTGCTCTTCCTGGCCGACGGCCGGATCGTGGACGAGATGGCCCGCCCCACGGCGGAGGCGGTCCTGGAACGCATGCGCCTCTTCTCCGGAGGACCGGGACAGGGGCAGGGACAGACCCGGGCCGCCTCCCCCGGCACCCCCGAAGACACCGACGCTCCCTCCCTCACCAAGCCCACCGACGAGGACTGACGACCCGTGCTGAAGGCAACGCTCAGAAGTTTCCTCGCCCACAAGGGCAGACTGCTGCTCTCCGCGCTGGCCGTCGTCCTGTCCGTGGCCTTCGTCGCGGGCAGCCTGATCTTCTCCGACACCGTCACCCGCACCTTCGACCGGCTCTTCGCCTCCACGTCCGCCGACGTCACGGTGAACCCCCGGAAGGACTTCGAGTCGTCGGTGCCGTCCGGCGAGGTCCTCACCCTGCCCGCCTCGCTCGCGCAGCGGGTCGCGGGTGTCGACGGCGTCGAGGACGCCCACGCGGACGCGTCCGTCGACAACATCAGCGTCGTCGACGACCGCAACGAGTCGGTCTCACCGACCTCGGGCGCCCCCACCATCGCCACCGACTGGTACCTCACCGACCGCAGCCCCGTCGAACTCACCTCCGGCCGCGTCCCCCGGGGCGACGGCGAGGCACTGCTGGACGCGGACACCGCCGACAGCAAGGACGTGGGGATCGGCGACACGCTCACCGTCCAGGCGCAGCCGGGGTCGTTCAAGGTCAGGATCGTCGGGATCGCCACCTTCACCACCACCAACCCGGGCGCGGCGCTGCTGTTCCTGGACCCGAAGACCGCGCCGACCATGCTGCTGGGCGCACCGGGCCGGGCCACGAGCATCTCGGTGACCGCCGCGAGCGGGGTGAGCGACGCCGAACTGAAGAGCCGTATCGCGAAACAGATCGGCACCAGCGACTACGAGTTGCAGACGGCCGCCGAACAGGCCGAGTCCGCCGCCGAACAGCTCGGCGGATTCCTCGACGTGATCAAGTACGTGATGCTGGGCTTCGCCGGGATC
This sequence comes from Streptomyces sp. SID12488, assembly GCF_010548275.1. Classification (GTDB taxonomy): domain Bacteria; phylum Actinomycetota; class Actinomycetes; order Streptomycetales; family Streptomycetaceae; genus Streptomyces. The sequence goes on along the minus strand of NZ_JAAGLT010000017.1, from coordinate 57,181 downwards.
GCGGTGCTCGTCGGGGTCTTCCTGATCGTCAACACCTTCTCGATGCTGATCGCCCAACGCACCCGCGAACTGGGCCTGTTGCGGGCACTCGGCGCCGACCGGCGACAGGTGCGCCGGTCCGTGCTGACGGAGGCGGTGCTGCTCGGCCTGGTCGGCTCGACGCTCGGCCTCGCCGCCGGGATCGGGCTCGCGGCCGGACTGATCCAGCTGATGAGCGCGTTCGGCATGAACCTCAGCTCGGCGGACATGGTGGTGGGCTGGGTCACTCCCGTGTCGTCGTACGCCGTCGGGCTCGGGGTCACCTTCCTGGCGGCCTATCTGCCGGCCCGGCGAGCCGCGGTGGTCTCCCCCATGGCCGCTCTCTCGGACGCCGAGATCGCGGGTGTGGGGAAGCCGTTGCGGGTCCGGGCGGTGGTCGGCGCGATCGTCGGGGCACTCGGGGCAGCCGCACTCGCGGGCTGCGCCACGGCCGGCGAGACATCGGCCTCCGCATCCCTGCTGGGACTCGGCGTCGTCCTCACGCTCCTCGCGACGGTCATCGCGGGCCCGCTGCTGGTCCGGCCGGTCATCCGGGTCCTCGGCGGCGCGTTCCCGGCGGTCTTCGGGCCGGTCGGCATGATGAGCCAGCGCAACGCCCTGCGCAATCCCCGCCGTACGGGGGCCACGGCCGCCGCGCTGATGGTCGGCCTCGCCCTGGTCGGCGGGATGTCCGTGGCCAGCGCCTCGATGACCAAGTCCTTCGACCAGCAGATCGACAGGACGCTCGGCGCCGACTTCGTCGTACAGAAGGACAACTTCGCGCCGTTCCCTCAGGAGCTCACCGACAAGGTGCGGGCCACGGACGGTGTCGGTCTCGTCGTACGGCAGCGGTTCTTGCCGGTCGCGGTGCGGTTCCCGGACGGCAAGCGCCTCGAAACCACGGCCGCCGGGTACGACGCGCGGCTCGCCGACGTCGCCCATGTCGCCTACGCGCAGGGCGACACGGCCGCCGCGCTCGCGGACGGCCACCTGGCGATGTCCGCCGACTACGCCAAGGACCACGACGTGCGCGTCGGCACGGTGCTGCCGGTGGAGTTCCCGGACGGAGGCCGGACCGAGCTGACGGTCGGCGCCCTCACCGACCAGGACAGCGCCGAGGGGTTCGGGACGCAGGGCGGGATCTACTTCGGGATCGCGGTCGCCGAGAAGTACGTGCCGGGCGGCCAGGACGCCGTGCTGTACGTCAACGCCGCCGACGGCAAGAGCGCCGACACGCTGCGTCCCGCGCTGGAACGGACCCTCGCCCCGTATCCCCAGATCAAGGCGCGCGACCAGGCCGACTACAAGGAACTGATCCGCAACCAGATCGCCGTACTGCTCTACCTCGTGTACGCGCTGCTGGGGCTCGCCATCGTCATCGCGGTGCTCGGCGTGGTCAACACCCTCGCCCTGTCGGTCGTGGAGCGCACGCGCGAGATCGGGCTGCTGCGGGCCATCGGACTGTCCCGGCGGCAACTGCGCCGGATGATCCGGCTGGAGTCGGTGGTGATCGCCGTGTTCGGTGCGGTGCTCGGGCTCGGGCTGGGGCTGGTGTGGGGCGTGTGCATCCACCGGGTGCTGGCTCTCCAGGGCATGGAGGCGCTGGCGATTCCCTGGGGCACGCTCGTCGAGGTGGTCGTGGGCTCGGCGCTGGTCGGCATCGTGGCCGCGCTGCTGCCCGCGCTGCGCGCGTCCCGGATGAACGTACTGGCGGCGATCGCGCACGAGTGACAGGGGATGCGTGCAGTCGTGTCGCCGCCGATCGGGTTGTGCGTACGGCGTGGCGCGGACCGGGATGTGACTGCCGGTCAGCCGATTAAATGCCTGGTCAGAGCTTTGTTGTCGGCTCAGGGGAGGGTCGGCCGTCCGAGCCGGGTACCGCCGTGCGGGTCAGTCGGGTGGACGGCTCGAGTGGTGCGGCGGGCTGGTCTGGCTGACGGTGGATCACGTCGGGGCCGGGTCTCGTCAGCTGACATCACGTCAGCGCCCCAGCCGCGGCGGAAGGACTTCGACCATGCGCTCTGCCCGCCTGCTCCTCGCTACCGCGACGGCCACGGCCGCTCTCGCGATCGCCGCACCCGGCGCCTTCGCTGCCGACGGCGGCGACTGGGACAACGGTGACTCTTCCTACAGCAAGGAGCACGACAAGGACAGCAAGCACGACAAGCCGAGCGGTGGAGTACACACGGGTGGCGGTGCGCTCACCGCGGTGAACGAGGGCGGCGACTGGAACAAGGGCGACAGCTCGGACGAGAGCAAGAAGGGCGACTGGAGCAAGGACGACAGCACCGACGAGGCCAAGAAGGGTGACTGGAGCAAGGGCGACAAGCCGAGCGGTGGGGTGCACACGGGTGGCGGTGCGCTCACCGCGGTGAACGAGGGTGACTGGAGCAAGGGCGACAGCACGGACGAGAGCAAGAAGGGCGACTGGAGCAAGGACGACAGCACCGACGAGAACAAGAAGGACGGCTGGAGCAAGGACGACAGCACCGACGAGAGCGCCAAGGGCGACTGGGGCTCCAAGCACGAGAAGCCCAGCGGTGGCATGCACACCGGTGGCGGCGCGCTCGCGGCCCCGAGTGTCACGGCCGGCGGGCTGGCGGCCCTGGCGGTCGTCGGCGCGGGTGCGTTCGCGATGCGTCGCAGGAACGCGGCCGACGGAGCGTCCTGACCGATGCCTGACATAGCAGCCGGGGCCGTCGCGTGCGCACAACCGCCTGTGCGCACTGCGGCGGCCCGGCCGGTTCACTCCCTCCGAGTCCCGCTCGGTCCCCTGCGTGCTGTGCCCGTGTTCCAGTGAGGTGGTTCCCGATGGCAACCCGGTTGCCTTCCCCTGTTGAGTCCACACCGGCGCCGCCCAGGCGGCGCTTTGTCGTACGTCTGATCGCGTGGAGCGTCGTTCTCCTGATCCCGGTGGTCATCCTCTTCTCCGGGAACGACGAGTCGACCGACGACGCCCGCGCGCCGCGCGCCGCCGCGGCCCACGCCCCGTCCTCGTCGGCCGCGCCGAAGTCCTCGGCCGCGCCACAGGCCGGAAAGCAGCTGCCGCGGGCCCGGCCGACGCGGCTGCTCATCCCAACCATCGGCGTGGACGCCCCCTTCGTCGGTCTCGCCATCGGCGCCACGGGCCAGCTCGAACCTCCGCCCGCCGACGACGTGAACCTGGTCGGCTGGCAGGCGGACGGCGTGTCCCCGGGCGAGGCGGGTACCGCGATCATCGCCGGGCACGTCGACACGGCGACCGCCCCCGCCGTGTTCGCGGGGCTCAGTGAACTGAAGAAGGGGAACCGCTTCTCCGTCAACCGGTCCGACCGACGCACGGCCGTCTTCGTGGTCGACAGTGTCGAGACGTTCGCGAAGGACGACTTCCCCGACGAGCGCGTGTACGCCGACACCCCGCAGGCCCAGGTCCGGCTGATCACCTGCGCCGGTGACTACGACCACTCGGTGCGGGACTACACCGACAACCTGGTGGTCTTCGCCCACCTCGTATGACCCGTCGGCGTCCGGCGAGGGCCCACCTGGGGGATCAGCGGTGGCGAGCCGGAACACCCGCTCCTAGCTTCGGCATATGACCAGACGACAGATCACCCACCTCGTATGCACCGCGGCTGTCGTGGCGTCGGGGCTGGGTGCCGCCGCGCCGGCGGACCACCGCACGGAGCGTCAGGCGCTCCGAACCCACCGGGTACAGCCCGGCGAATCGATCCAGCAGGCCGTGGACGCCGCCCGGCCGGGGGACACCGTTGTCCTCTCCCCCGGCACCTACCACGAGAGTGTCCGCATCACGGTGTCGGACCTGACGCTGCGGGGCTCCGTCGCCGGGCCCGCCGTCATCGTCCCCGGCCCGGCCGCCGCCACCGACAGCGCCTGTGCCACCGCTGGCAACGGCATCTGTGTGACCGGTACCAAGGCAAGCCCCGTCAAGCGCGTCACCCTGCGCTCGCTGACGATCCGGGGCTTCGCCAAGAACGGCCTGTGGGCGTCGTGGACAGACCAGCTGAAGGTCCAGGGCGTGACCTCCGAGAAGAACGGGCAGTGGGGCATCGCCCAGGAGAGGTCCGTGCGCGGCGTGTTCACCCGTAACACCGCCGAGCGCAACGGCGACGCCGGACTCTTCGTCGCCAACACCGTCGACCGGGAGGACGGAGCCCAGGACTCCAAGGGCACCGAGATCAGTCACAACCGGCTGCTCGGCAACCGCATCGGCCTCACGGTGAGGCGTCTGCGGAACCTGACCGTCGAACGCAACGAGGCGACCGGCAACTGCACCGGGGTGTTCGTCGTCGGCGACGAGGGCACACCACGCGCCGGGGCGATGACCGTGAGCCGCAACCACGTCCACACCAACAACAAGCTGTGTCCGAAGACCCCCCGGCTGCCCTTCCTGCAGGGCTCGGGCATCGTCCTCACCGGCACCGAGAAGACGCTGGTGACGAAGAACCGGGTCGAGGACAACGTGGGCACCTCCCCGCTGTCGGGCGGCATCGTGCTGTTCAAGAGCTTCGTGGGCGCCCCCAACGAGAGCAACGAGATCCGCGACAACGTGGTGCTGCGCAACAGCACGGCCGATCTCGCCGACCGGGACACCGGTAAGAACAACACCTTCCGCGGCAACACCTGCGGGGTCTCCGAACCCGCAGGACTGTGCTGACCGACCGACGCACCACCCACCCCACCCGCCCCACTCCCCCACACGGCACAACCACAGAGGCGAGGAAACACATGACGACCGTTGACCCGGCTCCCCCCACCGCCACGGCCCCTCCGGCTCCCCCCGCGCCCATGCGGCTGAGGGAGCTGGTGTTCGGGGCGGCCTGCGCCGCCGCCGTACGCGCCGCCGCCCGGCTGGGCGTCGCGGACGCCCTGGCCGACGACACGCCCACGACCGTGGAGGACCTGGCGGCGGCGGTGAAGACCCAGCCCCACACCCTCAGGCGGCTGCTGCGCGCGCTGTCCTGCCAGGGCGTCTTCGCGGAGCGCCCAGACGGCACCTTCGTCCACACGGAGATGTCCCGGCTGCTGCGCGAGGACGATCCGCACAGCCTGCGGTACATCGCGCTGTGGTGCACCGAGCCGTGGACGTGGAACGTCTGGCCGCAGCTGGACGAGGCGGTGCGCTCCGGCCGCAACGTCTTCGAGGACATGTACGACAGGGAGTTCTTCTCGTACCTCAACGAGGAGGCCCCCGAGTCGGCGTATGTCTTCAACCGGGCCATGACGACGTCCAGCGAGCAGTCCGCCCGTGACGTCGCGAACCTGCTGGACCTGACCGGGGTGTCGTCGGTCGCCGACATCGGCGGCGGTCAGGGCCGGGTCGTGGCCGGCCTGCTGGAGAAGCACCCGCAGATGCACGGCACGCTGCTCGACCTGCCCGGAGTGGTGGAGAACGCGGATCCGCGACTCCGCGACGGCGGTTCACTGGCCGCCCGGGTGAGCATCGTGGCCGGGGACTGCCGGGAGGACATCCCCGTACAGGCGGATGTGTACATCATCAAGAACATCCTGGAGTGGGACGACGAGAGCACCCGCAGGGCGCTGGCGAACGTCCGGAAGGCGGCGCGGCCCGGTGCGCGGGTCGTCGTGATCGAGAACCTCGTGGACGACACACCGTCGATGAAGTTCACGACGGCCATGGACCTGCTGCTGCTCCTCAACGTCGGCGGTGCGAAGCACACCCGGCAGAGCATGGTCGACCGGCTGACGGACGCGGGCCTGGTCATCGGCGAGATCCGCCCGGTCAACGCGTATCTGCACGCCTTCGAGTGCACGGTCCCCAGCTGACCGCACCACAGCCGAAACCCCGAGGCCGGTACCGCGAAGTTCGCGGTACCGGCCTCGGGGTTCGGTGCTCAGGAGCCGGAGGCGCCCCGCTCCCACTGGTAGAAGCAGCGCGCCATGGCGTCCTTGGGGCTGCGCCACGTCAGCGGGTCGTACGCGGAGACGTACGCCGACAGCTTGTCGCTGACGCTCCGGAACTCGGGGTGGCCGGCCACCTTCGCAATGGCGGGCGCCGGGTCCTGGTCGGCCTCGATGAAGTGCAGGTACACGTCGCCGTACTGGAAGAGGCTGCGGCGGGTGACACCGACGAGGTGCGGGAGTTCGCCGCTGTCGGAGGCGGCGAACAGGTCGGCGATCGCCGGCGCCGACTCGGGTGCCATGCGGGCGACGATCAGGGCGTGGTGCATCGGGTGTCCTTCCTGGGCCGGTGACTCAGCGGGGCAGGGGCGCGTTCTGGCGGTCGCGGGCGACCTGCTCGATCCGGTCCCGGATGAGCGCCATCTGCGTACGGGAGTTGCGGTTGATGTTGTCCGTCATCCAGTCGTCGTCGACCGGGGCGTCGGGCTTCATCGCGAAGTCCTGCGTCCAGCGCATCTGGGTGCCGCCCGGCAGCTCCGAGTACTCCCACAGGATGTTCATGTGGGCGAAGGGGCCCGTCTCCACCCGGCGGGCCCGGACGGTCCGGTTGGCTCGGTCCACGGTGCGTTCCGAGACCCAGCTCCAGACCTTGCCGTTGTCGTCCGGGTACATGGTCAGGCGGAAGGCCGTCGTGTCGCCCTCGCGGGAGAGCACTTCGAGGGACGAGTACTCGGTGAAGAGCCGGGGCCAGTTCTCGATGTCGTTGGTGATGTCCCAGACGAGGTCGAGAGGGGCGTCGACGGTGATGCTGTTCTCGGTGTGTCCGGCCACTTCAGGCTCCAGCCTTGAGGGTGCTGTTGACGAGGTCGAGGAACTCCTGGGGCGTCCTGCAGCGCTCGGAGTCGGGGGGCAGCGAGCGGCCGTACTGGTTCTCCAGCTCGCCGACGATGCCGAGCAGGCCGAGCGAGTCGAGGCCGAGGATCCCGAAGGGGGTGTCCGAGGCGCGCTCCAGCTCGCCCGGGTCGACGGTGACGCCGGCTCCCCTCTTCATGAGGGCGGCCAGCTCGTCGTAGGTCACTTGGGTGGTGAGCATGCGGGTGTCTCCTTCCCGCCCGGTGGTCATCGGGCGGAGTCGTCTCCACGGCGCACGACCAGCGCCGCGTTGGAACCCATCAGTCCCCGGCTGAGGACCAGGGCCGTGCGCGGCTCGGCGGGGCGAGCGCGGGACATCACCAGGTCGAGGTCGTGGCAGATGTCGAACACGTTGGGGGTGGGCGGGATCAGGCGGTGCTCCATGGCGAGCACCGCGGCGGCGATGTCCAGCACGGGCGCCCCGCAGTAGGCGCGCCCGATGCCGGTCTTGGGCGCCGTGACCGGGACCTTGGCACCGTGTGCCCCGAGGGCGTCGGCGATGGCGCCGGCCTCTGCACGGTCCGCCTCCGGCACACCCAGCGCGTCGGCGAACACGACGTCGATCTCCTCCGGAGCACACCCGGCCTCGTCGAGGGCGCCCCTGATCGCGTGGGCGAGCCCCTCCCGGGACCGGTCCCAACGGGAGGCGCCGGTGAAGGTGGCGGCGTGACCGGCCACGGTGGCCCGGACGGCCGCCCCCCGCTCGCGGGCGCGGTTCTCGTCCTCGACGACGAGCATCGCGCCGCCCTCCGCGGGTACGAAGCCGCAGGCGCCCTTGGTGAAGGGGCGGTAGGCGCGGGCCGGGTCCTCGACGGTGCTGAGTTCGGCGTAGCCGAGCTGGCAGACCATCGAGTAGGGGGCGAGGGGCGCCTCCGCGCTGCCGACGACGACCGCGCCGGTGCCGCGCCGTACGGCCCGGGCTGCGTGGGCGACGGCGTCCAGACCGCCGGCCTCGTCGCTCGCGACGACCCCGCACGGTCCCTTGAAGCCGCCGCGGATGGAGATCTGGCCGGTGCTGGCGGCGTAGAACCAGGCGATGGACTGGTACGGGCCGACGTACCTGGATCCCTGGCCCCACAGCTTCTGGAGCTCCCGCTGCCCGAACTCGCCGCCGCCGGACCCGGCCGCGGTGACCACACCGATGTCGAACGGCTCGGTGGGCTCACCCCTGCCGATTCCCGCGTCGTCGAGTGCGAGCGCGGCGGCGGCCATGGCGAAGTGGCTGAACGGGTCGGTCTGGACGAGGAAACGTTCCTCGATGATGCCCGCGGCGTCGAAGCCCCGGACCTCGCCCGCGACTCGGAGCGGCAGGTGCCCGCAGCCGTCGCGGGTGATCCCGTCCAGGACGACGAGGCCTTCGCCGACGGCCTTCCAGTACGCGTCGGTCCGCAGACCGTTGGGCGCGATCACACCGATACCGGTGATGGCCGCGCGCGGGGTGCGCCGAGTGTGCCGTGTGTGCTGGGTCTGCCGTGTGGTCATCGAGTCCTCCCGCCCGGCCTGGTCAGCAGTACAGCCGACTGGAAGCCGCCGAATCCGCTGCCGACGGAGAGCACGTTCCTGAGCCTGCGCGGGCGCGCGGTGCGCGGCACGTAGTCCAGGTCGCACTCCGGGTCGGGTGTCTCGTAGTTCGCCGTCGGCGGCACGACCTGGTGCTTCAGCGCCAGGACGCACGCGACGATCTCGATCGCGCCGATCGCGCCCAGTGAGTGGCCCACCATGGATTTGATGGAGCTCATGGGTGTGTCGTAGGCGTGGGCGCCCAGGGACCGCTTCACCGCGGCGGTCTCGTGCCGGTCGTTCTGTTTGGTGCCCGAGCCGTGCGCGTTGACGTAGTCGATCAGCGTGGGATCGAGGCGGGCCTGGTCGAGCGTGGAGTCGATCGCCCGGGCCATCTCCAGTCCCTCGCAGGTCAGACCGGTCATGTGGTAGGCGTTGCCGAAGGTGGCGTAGCCGCCGACCTCGCAGTAGATGTGGGCGCCGCGGGCCCGGGCGTGCTCGTACTCCTCCAGGACGAGCACCGCCGCGCCCTCGCCCATCACGAAGCCGTTGCGGCGGGCGTCGAAGGGCTTGGAGGCGTGTTCGGGGTCGTCATTGTTGTCCGACGTCGCCTTGATGGCGTCGAAGCAGGCCATGGTGATCGGCGATATCGGCGAGTCCGCCGCTCCGGCGATGCAGATGTCGGCCCGGCCCTCCTCGATGGTGTGGAAGGCGTAGCCGACCGCGTCGATCCCGGAGGTGCAGCCGGTGGAGACGGTCTGCACCGGGCCCTGGGCGCCGAACTGTTCGGCGACGACCGAGGCGAGGGTGCTCGGTGAGAACGCCCGGTGCAGTTCCGGGTCGGCGCCGCGGTGGTCCACGTCCCACCGCTGTCCGCCCTCGCTGACCTTGACGTAGTCGTGTTCGAGGCGGGTGGTGCCGCCGACGGCGCTGCCCAGGGAGACCGCGACGCGCCAGGGATCCTGGGTGCCGGTGTCGAGTCCGGAGTCGCCGACGGCTTCGGCGGCGGCGACCATGGCGAACTGGATGTAACGGTCGGCGTGCTGGCTCAGCTCCGGGTCCAGGCCGTGCGCGAACGGGTCGAAGTCGCATTCGGCGGCGATGCGCGAACGCAGTCCCGCCGGATCGAACAGCGTGATGCCCCGGGTCGCGGTACGGCCGCCGGCGAGGAGGTCCCAGAACGCCGTCGCCCCGGTGCCGCCTGGAGCGACCACACCGATACCGGTGACAGCCACCCGCCGGGTCACCGTATGGCCCCGCTCCGCTCGGACCGCTGTCCGTGGTCCGGAGCGAGCCGGTCCGGCCCGCCGACGGCGAACTCCGTGCCGGGTACGGCGGTCTCGGTCACCTCCGTGTCGACGTGCCCGAGGCTGGGGCGGGGGGCGAGCGGGCCCAGGTGGAAGACCATGCGGGCCTCCACGTCACCGACGTTGCGGAAGCGGTGGCGCACGTCGATCGGGATCAGGAGACCCTGGTCGGGCCTGAGTGCGTGTGTCTCGCCGTCCAGGTCCACTTCGAGGCTGCCTGCGACGACGTACACGAACTCCTCGGAGTACGGGTGGTAGTGCTCGCCGATGCGCTCGCCGGGCTGGACGATCGCCAGACCCATGAAGCCGCTGGTGGAACCCACCGTGGCGGGCGTGAGCATGGCCCTCAGGTCGCCTCCGCGTCTGCGGTTGGGTTCTGTCTCGCTCAGGTCCACGATGCATGGGTGCTGCTTGTTCATGGTTGACACCTCCGGGGGTGGCAGGGACGTCGTCCGGGCGGGGCGGGGGCGGCGCGGAGAGCGCCGCGATGGTCCGTCAGGAGCGCGCCGAGCTGCGGTCGGTGACGGGCATCATGTCGGCGTGCGACAGGAGGCGGTTGAGGTTGCGGTCCGTCTCCAGGGAGCCCTCGACACCGATCGCGGCGCCGTCGAGGAGACGCTCCAACTCCGCTGCTTTCCCTGGCCCCTTGAGGCCGAGGGAGGACATCGGGTCGGCGTCGAGCTCACCGGTGAGGTCGACCAGTCTGACAACGATGTCATCCCGCTGGAAGACGGTGCTGCCGTACACCGGGCTGAGCGGGTCGTCCGCTGCGGCCTCGTCCTGGTGGGCGAGCAGCTTGGCCAGGTCCATCCCGCGGCCCTCCTTCGCCGGGTAGTACAGCGCGTGGCGCCGCAGTCCGGCCGGTGCCTCCTCGGCTGAGACCACGTGGTGGACGGCGGGGAGCGCGGCCCGGGTGAAGAAGACCCGCGCGGAGTCGGGGTCGCTGAGGTCCCGGTCCTGTTCCAGGTACGGGTTGATCGCCTCCTCGACCGCCCGCACCTCGGGCTGGCGGGCGACGTGGCGCAGCGCCGCGAGGAGGTCGCCCTCGACCTCCACGGCCCGTACGACGCGGTTGCCGTGCATGAAGAGGGAGGTACGGCGCAGCCGGGTGGTGTCGTCGACCTGGGCCTCGGGCGAGGTGTAGCCGGCCAGGATCTCGGCGACCTTCGACTCGGAGCCGGGCTTGACGGTGAAGGTGAGGGCGTGGCGTGCGACACCGTCGCCCACGCGCGCCGCCACCTGCATGCCCGCCATCGACTGCTCCGGGGTGAGCGGCGCGTTGGGGGTCGTCTCGCGGACGATGCTGTAGCGCATCGAGCGGGTGTCCCGGACGCAGCTGTGCATCGGCCGGACGGTCTCGACGTGCTCCTCGCTGTTCACCCAGGCGAGGAAGGGCGGGGCGCTCTCCCACTCGCTGGTGATGAGCCACTGCGAGGGGTTCTCGATCGACTGGCAGAGCTGGTCACTGAGGTGACCGGGCACGGACGCGACCTGGTTGCGCATGAGTTCGTATGCGTCCAGGAACTGCTGCTGGGCTCCTTCGTACAGGTCGAGCAGCAGGATCACCCGCAGCCTGGAGCCGTCGAACGCCGACTGCGATATGCGTCCCGAGATGGTCATCCGGCGCACCTCTCCTCTTCGTTGTGGAAGTCCGTCGTGGAAGTCCGTCGTGGTCGGGCAGGCAGCGACCGCTGTGTCCGAAATACCCGGGCCGCCATGAGCCGATCGTTGACGCGAGTCGCGATGTGCGCGACTCCCGCGGGGTCGGGCGGGTGAACCGTGCGCCATCCGGGTGCCTCCGGCGGGCGGAACGGTCCCCGGGGAGGCACTGTGCAGGGGCAATCCCATCGCCGACCCGCATCCCGGCAGTGACCGGCGGAGACCCGCAGACACAGGAGGCATTCATGAACCGCGCGGAAGAGGCCGACGGCACAGGCGGCCACCACACACCCGTCCTGATCGTCGGCGGCTCCCTGGTGGGACTGTCCACCTCCCTGTTCCTCGGGCGTCTGGGCGTGCCGCACACGCTCGTGGAGCGTCACTCGGGCACCTCTATCCATCCACGTGGGCGCGGGAACAACGTGCGCACCATGGAGTTGTTCCGGGTGGCCGGGGTGGAGCGGCGCATCGAGGAGGCGGCGGCGGTCCTGGCGGACAACCACGGCATCCTGCAGACGCCGAGCCTGGTGGGCGACGTGGGCGAGTGGCTGTTCAAGGAGATCGACCCCGGCGGCGGGCTCGCCCGGTTCAGCCCCAGCGGGTGGTGCCTGTGCAGCCAGAACGACCTGGAGCCGGTCCTGCTGGAGAGCGCGCGGGCGCTCGGCGGGGATCTGCGGTTCTCGACCGAACTGATGTCGTTCGAACAGGACCCCGACGGGGTGACCGCTCAGCTCAAGAGCCGGGAAACCGGTGAGCACACCACCGTCCGGGCGGACTACCTCGTCGCGGCGGACGGTCCGCGCAGCCCCGTCCGCGAGCAGCTCGGCATCGGGCAGAACGGCCCCGGCGACCTGTTCCACAACGTGAGCATCACCTTCACCTCCCGCGGCCTCGCGGACGTGGTCGGCGACCGGCGCTTCATCGTCTGCTACCTGACCAGCCCGGACGCCGACGGGGCCCTGCTGCCGGTCGACAACCGGGAGCGCTGGGTGTTCCACGCGCCCTGGCACCCCGAACAGGGCGAGACGCTGGAGGAGTTCACCGACGAGCGGTGCCGGGAACACATCCGGCGGGCCGTCGGCGTACCGGATCTGGATGTGGAGATCACCGGCAGGGCCGCCTGGCACGCCGCCGAGAGGGTCGCCGAACGGTACGCGGACCGCCGGGTGTTCCTCGCCGGCGACTCGGCCCACGAGATGTCCCCCACCGGGGCGTTCGGCTCAAACACCGGCATCCAGGACGCGCACAACCTCGCCTGGAAGCTGGCCGCCGTGCTGGGCGGCTGGGCGGGTCCGGGTCTGCTGGGGTCGTACGACACGGAACGCAGGCCGGTCGCGGAGGCGACGAGCGCTCGTGCCTCCGCCCGGTCGGTCGAGCACAGCCACCCGGGGTACACACCGGCGCCCGCGGCGGGTGGGCCCGGCGGACCGGGCGGACCCGGTGGCAGGAAGGGCGGGATCCTCAACGTGGCGCTGGGCTACCGCTATCCGGAGGGCGCGGTCGTGGGTGCCGATCCCGCGGTGCCGGTCGTACCCGAGGGCGTACGGCTGACGGGCGAGCCGGGCAGCCGGGCTCCGCACATGTGGCTGAACCGCGCCGGCACCCGGATCTCCGCGCTCGACCTGTACGAGGGCTCGCTGGTGCTCCTCAGCTCCGCGGGTGTCGGTGGCACGGGCGGCGGCTGGCACGACGCGGCGACGGACGTCGCGCGTGAGCTGGCGGTGCCGCTCACCTCGTACCGGATCGGCAGCGGGTCCGACTCCGAGCTGTCCTCCGCGGGCGACCTGGACTGGGCGGAGGTGCACGGCGTCTCCATGGACGGTGCGGTGCTGGTGCGCCCCGACGGGTTCGTGGCCTGGCGCTCGGAGGGGGCGTCGGCGAATCCCGGGGCGGTGCTGCGGGAGGCCCTCTCAACGGTCCTCGACCGGGACTGACCGTTCGGTTCGTGTCCGTGCACGGAAACCTCCCTTCCGTGCACGGAAACGAGTTCGCCAGACGGGTCGCCGCTCTGCTTGGCTCGCCCCATGAGTGATCTGCGCATCCGCACTGCCACCCACGCGGACATCGGCTCCGTGCTGCGTTTCTGGCGCGAGGCCGCCGAGGGAACCAGCATCAGCGACGACCGCGACGGCGTGACCCGGCTCGTCGACCGGGACCCCGAAGCCCTGCTCCTCGCGGAGCGCGACGGGGTGCTGTCGGGCACTGTGATCGCCGGTTTCGACGGCTGGCGCTGCCATCTCTACCGGCTCGCGGTGCACCCGGAGCGGCGCCGGCAGGGCATCGGTTCGGCGCTGCTGGCCGCCGCCGAGGAACGGTTCGTACGACTGGGCGGGCGGCGCGCGGACGCCATGGTGCTGGAGCGCAACGAGAGCGGGCAGCATGCATGGCGTGCGGCCGGGTACGGGGCCGAGGAGCATTGGCGGCGCTGGGTGAAACCCCTCTCCGACTGAGTCACTTTGCGCATCCTTTACTATTACTGGACCAGTTTCTTTTCCGATACGTCTTCGAACATCTTCGATACTTCTCCGAGGAAAGGTGTGAGCGTCCGCCCATGGGCGAGCCTCCCAGTAGCGACAGCACCACTCGACGTCGAGCGATCCCGCCGGCCCTGCCCGATCATGGGACGGAGGTGACCCGATGACAGAAGTGCTCCTCCTCCTGGTGGCGATCCTGCTCTCCCTGGCCTGCGGCGCCTTCGTCGCGGCGGAGTTCTCCCTGACCACGGTCGAGCGCGGCGAGCTGGAGCGCGCGGTGGAGCGCGGCGAGCGGGGTGCCGCCGGCGCCCTGAAGGCCGTACGGAACCTCACGTTCCAGCTCTCCGGCGCGCAGCTCGGCATCACGGTCACCAATCTCGTGGTCGGCATGCTCTCCGAGCCGTCGATCGCCGCGCTGATCGCGGGCCCGCTCGAGTCGCTCGGCGCCTCGGCCTCGATGTCCTCCACCCTGGCCCTGGTGATCGGTACGGCACTGTCGACCGTCTTCCTGATGGTCTTCGGCGAGCTGGTGCCCAAGAACTGGGCGATCTCCGCACCGCTGGCCGTGGCCAAGCGGGTGGCGACGCCTCAGCGCCTGTTCAGCGCCGCGTTCCGGCCGTTCATCACGCACCTCAACAACACGGCGAACCGCATGGTGCGCCTCTTCGGCATCGAGCCCGCCGAGGAGCTGGCATCCGCGCGCGGACCCCAGGAACTGGCCGCACTGGCCCGGCACTCCGCCAAGTTGGGCGCCCTGGAGCCCGACACCGCGGAACTGTTCGTACGGACCCTGAACCTGGCCGACCTCACCGCGGAGAACGTGATGACACCGCGCGTCCAGGTCGTCGCCCTCGACGCCCAGGCGACCTGCGAGGACGTGGCGAACGCGACGCGGGCGACCGGGCTGTCCCGGTTCCCCGTCTACCGCGGCAACCTCGACTCCGTCGTCGGCGTCGCGCACATCAAGGACTGCCTCGCAGTGCCGTCGGAGCGTCGCGCCCGGGTGCCCGTCTCCGAACTGATGCGCGAGCCGCTGCTCGTCCCCGAGTCACTGACCGTCGACCGGCTTCTCGACCGGCTCTCCGGCAAGCGCACGATGGCCGTCGTCATCGACGAGTACGGCGGCACGGCGGGCGTGGCCACACTGGAGGACATCGTCGAGGAGGTCGTCGGCGAGGTACGGGACGAGCACGACCCGCACGAGACGTCCGACCTCGACCCGGCCGGCCTGGACGACGAGGGCCGCACCCTCTACTCCGCGGACGGCGCCGCCCGCACCGACCAGCTCGCCCGCGTCGGCCTCCGGCTGCCCGAGGGGCCGTACGAGACGCTCGCCGGCCTGATCGCGACCGAGCTGGGCCGTATCCCGCAGGCCGGCGACACCGTCGAGGTGGCCGGCTGGCGCCTGGACGTCGTGGACGCCTCGGGCCGCAGGGCCGCCCGCGTCCTCCTGCACGCGCCGCGCAGCCACGAGGAGCCCGGGGAAACCGACGTAAGCAAGGCGAACAAGACGAACAAGACAGAGAAGGCAGACCAGAAGGAAGGGGAGGCGAAGTGACGACCATCCAACTGCTGATCGGGCTGGCGACGTTGGTCGTCAACGCCTTCTTCGTGGGGGCCGAGTTCGCGCTCATCTCCGTACGCCGCAGCCAGATCGAGCAGTATGTCGAGGAAGGCGCCGACGGGGACCGTGCGGACGGCGACCGGCGCGCGAAGAGCGTGCTGTGGGGCCTGGAGCACGTGTCCGCGCTGATGGCCGCGGCCCAGTTGGGCATCACGCTGTGCACGCTCATCCTCGGTGTGGTCGCGGAACCGGCGATCGCGCATCTGCTGGAGCCGGTGTTCCACGCGCTGGGCGTCCCCGAGAGCGCGGGCCACGCGGTGTCCTTCGTGATCGCCCTCGCCCTGGCGACGTATCTGCACATGCTGCTCGGCGAGATGGTGCCGAAGAACATCGCGCTCGCCGAGCCGGTGCGCAGCGCGCTGCTGCTCGGTCCGCCCCTGGTGGCCCTGGCACGGGCGCTGAAGCCCGTGATCTTCACGATCAACGCCTTCGCGAACATGCTCCTGAAGCTGATGCGCGTAGAGGTCAAGGACGAGGTCACGGCGACCTTCTCGGACGCCGAACTGGCCCGTCTGGTCCGGGACTCCGGCGAGGCGGGGCTCATCGACGACCGCGCGCGGGAACGCCTTCACGATGTTCTGGAACTGGGCCGGCGCCCGGTGCGTGACGTCGTACTCCCGCTGGAAAGCGTCGTCTACGCGCGCGTGGGCGTCACTCCGGAGGAACTGGAGCGGCTGTCCGCCGAGTCGGGCTTCTCACGCTTCCCGGTGGTGGACGACGAACGCCGGATCGCCGGATACCTGCACGTCAAGGATGCGCTGGACGCCGCGCCCCGGGACCTCGCCTTCCAGGTCCAGGACATGCGGACCATCGCGAGCGTACGGGCGGACACTCCCCTGGACGACGTCCTCACCGCAATGCGGCGCAGCCGTACGCACCTGGCGGCGGTACAGGGCGAGGACGGGCTGCTAGCGGGTCTGGTGACGATGGAGGACGTGCTGCGCGAGCTGTTCGGACAGCCGGCGTAGGCCGCCACGGGAGACCCTCCAGAGGTCGACCGACCGCCGGGTATGTGTACGGGTTATCATCTCTGTCGCCATGCAGACGAATGCCTCTTACACCAGCCTTGTCGCGGTCGGCGACTCCTTCACCGAGGGCATGTCGGACCGGCTGCCGGACGGTACGTACCGCGGCTGGGCCGACCTCCTCGCGGCCCGGATGGCCGCCCGCACGCCCGGCTTCCGGTACGCGAACCTCGCCGTGCGCGGGAAGCTGATCGGGCAGATCACCGCCGAGCAGGTGCCCGTGGCCGTGGCCATGGAGCCCGATGTGATCACACTCGTGGGCGGGCTCAACGACACGCTGCGCCCCAAGTGCGACATGGGGCGGGTGCGCGGGGCGCTGGAGGAGGCCGTCGAGCGGCTGGCACCCGCGTGCAAGCAGCTGGTGCTGATGCGCAGCCCCGGCCGCCAGGGCCCGGTCATGGAGCGCTTCCGGCCGCGCATGGAGGAGCTGTTCACCTGCATCGACGACCTCGCGTCCCGGCACGGCGCCCTCGTGGTCGACCTGTACGGGGCCGCCTCGCTCGGTGATCCCCGTCTGTGGGACGTCGACCGGCTGCACCTGACGGGCGAGGGCCACCGGAGGGTCGCCGAGGCGGTCTGGCAGACCCTCGGCCACGAGGCCGAGGACCCGGAGTGGCGCACACCGGTGCCGCCCACGTTGCCTCCCGGCTGGGGCGCCCGCCGGGTCGCGGACGCGCGTTTCGCCCGGCAGTACCTGTTGCCGTGGATCGGGCGCCGGCTGACCGGGCGCTCGTCCGGGGACGGCCGGACAGGCGCCCAGTTCAGCGCTGAGCTGGGCAAAGCCTTCTGGATCACCCCTGTGGACCACACGGACCCCGGCCCTGTGACGGACTGGCGCCGGGTAGGACCCTGACCCGAACCCCGCCCTCGGAACGCGAGCTTGGCCTGCGCCCTCTTCATGTGCGACCACATACCTTCGACCGGTTGAACCCACAACGGAAGGTTCTTTGATGGACAGTCGCATCGTGCAGGTGAAGATCCACCCCGCCATCGGTGTCGCCCGGGTCGGCAACAGCGCGGAAGCACCCTTCATCGGCCCGGAATCACCGGACCAGAAACCAGCGGACGCCGGCTCCTACAAGGACGCTTCCGGGGCGCTCCGGAGGCAGGCCGCACGATTCCGCGTGTACGGCTACAACGCCGCGGGGGAGGTCGTACGGGAGCTGAAGCCGGGCACCGAGGGGGTCACCGAGATCCAGTGGACGGTGCGTCTGGCCAACAAGAAGGCCGCCTGGTACCAGTTCCATCTGGCGCTGGACATCCCCGAGGGCAAGACGCTCACGGCGGAGCAATACGGCCGACGCAACGCCACCGTCGTGGGCACCGACAGGAAGAAGCTGGTCAACGATCCCGGCATCCGCACCGTTCGCGGCTCGAAGACCGAGACGCAGAAGTTCGACACCGGCAAGGTCATGGACAAGGCGGTGTACCTCGGCGAGATCTCCACCCGTTCCGACGGCCGCCTGGTGGTGCTCGGCGGCCGGGGAAACTCCGCCTCCTACAAGAACCAGCCGATCACCGGGGTCACCAACAACGACACCTGGTACGACGATGTGTCCGACGGCCCGGTGACAGCGAAGGTCAGTATCGACGGCCAGGATCTGACCGCTGTCCCGGCCTGGGTCGTGGTGGGACCTCCGCACTACGCCCCCGGCGTGAAGTCCGTCCGTACCCTCTACGACCTGCTCTTCGACGTCTTCGTCCAGGCCGGTTCGCTGACCCGCCCGCAGCAGATCTCGTACACCGATCACATCGAGCCGATATTCCGCAGGTTCTGCGATCTGCAGTGGGTCAACCACGGTTTCGCGACCCAGTTCGGCTGGAACGGCCCCAACTTCTTCCTCTCGCCGACGATGCGCAAGAGGCTCGCCGATCCGTCCAACCGAACCCGGGAACTGCGCCGCCAGGTGTACGCCTCCTTGCGCGACTACGACCGTGACGGAAAGTCCCCGCTGCCGTGGCCGTGGCTGTACGGCGACGCCATGGCCAGCAAGCCCAAGTCCGTGCTTCAGCACCTGGCGCTGTCGCCGACCCAGGACTGGACGCTGCAGCGTTGGGCGGACGGGGCGTTCGTGGCCGGACCCCTGCGCAAGCCGCGCCCCACGGTCGACGAGGCCCCCGTCGCCGAGCAGCCGGGGCTGCTGGACCGGGCGGCCCTGGAGGGCTGCGCCGCCGACGCGTTCCACCCGGGGATCGAGGTCACCTGGCCGATCAGGCACGCAAGCATGTTCAGCGCACCCTTCCGCATCCGGCACCGCGCCCCCGCCACCGCGGAACCCGACTACGGGCCCACCCTGCTTCCGGACGAGGCGGTCTCCGCCACTGGCCCCCTGCAGGCACAGGGCCCCGGGGACCTCACCCGCTGGATGGCCGCCCCCTGGCAGGCGGACACCGCGAGCTGCCGCTCGGGCTACGAGGTGCTGGCCAACCTGGGGCCCCGGTACAGCCCGTACCTGCCGACCTTCTGGCCTGCCCAGGTGCCCAACCATGTGCTCAAGCTGGAGGACTTCGAGAAGGTCAACACACCGTCGGCCGGGAGCGACGACAGCGCCCGGGAGGAGGCGTTCGAGCGGCGGGCGACCTGGCTGCGCGGACTCAGCGGCACCATGAACGAGCAGCGCACACAGATGATCAAGGACTGGTCAAAACTCGGCGTCGTCGAGGTGCGCGACTACACCGTGGGCGACGGGAAGTTCCCCGCACGGATCCTGGTGGAGTCGCGCCCGGGACAACCGCTCGATCAGGCACCGGCCACGGCGAACCTCGTCAACGTGCAGGTGCCCGAGGTGGGGCCGCACGTGTTGGCCGCGGCGGCGGGCCGCTCGTCCGAGGGAAGGCTCGCCCCCGAAGCCGTCGAGGCCGAGTCCGCGGCGCGGGCGGTCGGCGAAGCGGCCAGGGCGACCGGCTACCGCGAGGAGGAGATCACCGCCGGATACCTCGAGAAACTCGACCCCTTCCGCGACGCGCGGTGAACGCCGCACTCCCTCCCGGCGCGGACACCTACGACGTCGTGGTGGCGGGCGGCGGCCCGGCCGGCTGCGCCGCCGCGCTCATGCTCGCCCGGGCGGGCCGTACGGTTCTGCTGGCGGACGCCGGCACCGGGCCGCCCAAGGTCGGCGAGACGCTCGTGCCCGCCGGGCGGGTCCTGCTCGGCGACCTCGGCGTCGCCGACCGCGTTCTCGACTCCGGCCATCTGCCCTGCTACGGCAGTCTTTCGGCGTGGGGCTCGGCCGACCTGCACGCCGTGGACTTCATCAACGACCCGCACGGCCATGGCTGGCACCTCGACCGGCGGTTGTTCGACCGGCGACTGCGCGACGCCTCCCGCGCGGCGGGGGCCGAGGTCGCCGAGGGTACGGCCGTACGCGAGACGACGTGGACGCCGGACGGCGGCTGGACTCTGGTCCTGCGCGGCGGCACGGGCCCTGCCGGCACCGGGTCCGGGGGCGGGGGCGGGAGCGGGAGCGGGAGCGGGTCCGCAGGCGGAGGTGGGTCCGGGTCCGCGTCCGCGTCCGCGTCCGGGGGCGAGCGTACGGTGCGCTGCCGCTGGGTGATCGACGCCACCGGCCGCGCCGCCGCGATCGCGGTCCGGTACGGGGCCCGGCGGCGGGTCCGGGACCGGCTCACAGCCCTGTACGTGCCCCTGGAGGCGGACCCGCTGGACACCGACCGCCGCTCCCTCGTCGAGTCCGACGAGGACGGCTGGTGGTACACCGCCCCGCAGCCCTCCGGCAGGCGCCTGGTCGCCTACTTCACCGACACCGACCTGCCCGCCGCCACCCACACCGCACGCCACTTCCACCGACGGATTGCGGCCACCCGCCACGTGTCCCGATGGGTCCACCGGGACGGGCCCCCGACCACGTCACCCACCGCACCCCGCCGGGCCGCCGCGCACACAGCGCACCTGGACCGGGTGTACGGAGAGGGCTGGACCGCCGCCGGGGACGCGGCCGTCGCCTTCGACCCGCTCTCCTCCCAGGGCGTGCTGACCGCCCTCTACACCGGGCTGAGCGCGGGCCTGGCCGTCGATGACCGTCTGAGCCGCGTTGCTGACGGCGCGGACTCGGCCCTCGCCGCGTACGCGGAGCAGGTCGCGGCCGCACAGCGCGCGTATCTGCGCGGCCACCGTGTCATCCACGCCCAGGAGGCCCGCTGGACCGACCGCTCCTTCTGGGCGCGGCGCGTGGCCGACATGCCCTGACAGCCTCGGCCGGTGCGACCTGAACTGCTCAAGCCGCATCGGCCTGAGCAGTTCAGGGGCAGACTTCCGGTGATCCGCCGCGTTGCCGAGAGTTGCGCACCTTCCGGCGCGGAGATCACGTCGTACGGCGGCGGCCTCTCGTAGCTTCCTCCGAACAGGACCGTGGCGCCGGCCTGCACGAAGCGCCAGTAGAATCCGTACACGTGACCGCCGCACCCGCAAAGCCCCGCATCCCGAACGTCCTCGCCGGACGTTACGCCTCCGCCGAACTCGCCACGCTCTGGTCGCCCGAGCAGAAGGTGAGGCTGGAGCGCCAGCTCTGGCTCGCCGTGCTGCGGGCCCAGAAGGACCTCGGTATCGAGGTGCCCGACGCCGCCCTCACCGACTACGAGCGGGTCATCGACACCGTCGACCTGGCGTCCATCGCCGAGCGCGAGAAGGTCACCCGGCACGATGTGAAGGCACGGATCGAGGAGTTCAACGACCTCGCCGGGCACGAGCACGTCCACAAGGGCATGACCTCCCGCGACCTCACCGAGAACGTGGAGCAGCTGCAGATCCGGCTCTCGCTGGAGCTGGTGCGCGACCGTACGGTGGCCGTGCTGGCGCGGCTCGGGAAGCTCGCGGGTGAGTACGGCGAGCTGGTCATGGCCGGCCGCTCGCACAACGTGGCCGCGCAGGCCACCACCCTCGGCAAGCGGTTCGCGACCGCCGCCGACGAGCTGCTCGTCGCGTACGCCCGGGTCGAGGAGCTGCTCGGGCGGTATCCGCTGCGCGGCATCAAGGGTCCCGTGGGCACCGCCCAGGACATGCTGGACCTGCTCGGCGGTGACGCGGCCAAGCTCGCGGAGCTGGAGCAGCGGATCGCCGGTCACCTGGGCTTCTCCAGCGCCTTCACCTCCGTCGGTCAGGTGTACCCGCGCTCGCTCGACTACGAGGTCGTCACCGCGCTGGTGCAGCTGGCCGCCGCGCCCTCGTCGACCGCCAAGACGATCCGGCTGATGGCCGGGCACGAGCTGGTGACCGAGGGCTTCAAGCCCGGCCAGGTCGGCTCGTCGGCGATGCCGCACAAGATGAACACGCGTTCCTGCGAGCGCGTCAACGGGCTCATGGTGATCCTGCGCGGCTACGCCTCGATGACGGGCGAGCTGGCGGGCGACCAGTGGAACGAGGGCGACGTGTCCTGCTCGGTGGTGCGCCGGGTGGCCCTCCCCGACGCGTTCTTCGCCCTTGACGGACTACTGGAGACCTTCCTGACGGTCCTCGACGAGTTCGGCGCCTTCCCGGCCGTCGTCGCGCGCGAGCTGGACCGCTACCTCCCCTTCCTCGCCACCACCAAGGTGCTGATGGGCGCGGTGCGCGCCGGTGTCGGGCGTGAGGTCGCGCACGAGGCCATCAAGGAGAACGCCGTCGCCTCCGCGCTCGCCATGCGTGAGCAGGGCACCGAGCGCAACGAGCTTCTCGACAAGCTCGCCGCCGACGAGCGCATCCCGCTGGACCGCGCTCAGCTCGACGCGCTGATGGCCGACAAGCTGTCGTTCACGGGCGCCGCCGCCGACCAGGTCGCCGCCGTGGTCGCGCGGATCGAGGAGATCACCAAGCAGCACCCCGAGGCCGCGGCCTACACCCCCGGAGCGATCCTCTGACCCGCTTCACCCAGGCCGAACTGGAGGCCGCGCGCGACCGTCTCGTACCGGACGTCGTCGCGGACGGCCTCCACGTCCTGTTCTGCGGCATCAATCCAGGCCTGATGACGGCGGCGACGGGCCATCACTTCGCCCGCCCCGGCAACCGCTTCTGGCCCGTCCTCCACCTCTCCGGGTTCACGCCGAGGCTGTTGAAGCCCACCGAACAGGGCGAGTTGCTCGCGTACGGGCTCGGCATCACGAACGTCGTCGCGCGGGCGACCGCCCGGGCCGACGAGCTGTCCCCGGAGGAGTACCGCGAGGGCGGCCGTCTGCTGGCCGCGAAGGTGACGCGGCTGCGGCCCCGCTGGCTGGCCGTGGTGGGCGTGACGGCGTACCGGGCCGCGTTCGACGACCGCAAGGCCCAGGTGGGCCCGCAGGAGCGGCTGATCGGGGACACGCGCGTGTGGGTACTGCCCAACCCGAGCGGTCTGAACGCGCACTGGACGGCGGCGACCATGGCCGAGGAGTTCGGACGGCTGCGGGAAGCGGCCTCCTCGGCCGCGTAGGGCCGCGTACGGCTGCGCATGGTGCCGCGTACGTCCGTCACGCGTCCCGGCACCGCACGCTCCACGCTCCCGCGAGCAGTGCGGCCGCCGTCCAGAGGGCGGTCACCGCGAGACCGGTCCAGGGGCCGAGGGAGCTGTCGGACGTCTCGTAAAGGATCACCTGGCCCGCCCGGTCGGGCATGAAGTCGGTCAGCCCACCTGCCACATCCCCGACCACGAACGAGATGACGAGGATGAAGGGGATCAGGATGCTGAGCGTAGCCGTGCCGCTGCGCAGCAGGGCGGTGAGTCCGGCCGCGAGCAGCGCCATCAGCATGAGGTAGACACCGCAGCCCGCGACACCGCGCGTCTGTTCGCCCAGCGTGAGTCCGCTTGCCGCGTCGCCCAGACCCGCCCTGGCGGCGGCGAGCGAAGCGGCGCCGGTGACCAGCCCCACCAGCAGGGCCGGTACGCCGATGGCCGCGATCTTGGCCGCGAACCACCAGCCGCGTTGTGGCACCGCAGCCAGGGCGAGTCGCAGTCCGCCGCCGTGGAACTCGGCCGAGACGGCCGTCGCGCCGAAGGCGATGGCGGCGATCTGGCCGGGCGCCACTCCGGAGAGCGCCATGAACAGCGGGTCGAACTCCGGGTCGGACGTACTGGACACCCCGGCGAGCGCGGAGAAGGCCGTGGACACGGCGAACACCGCCAGCAGCGCGCCGCAGAGTGAGCGGAGCGTTCGGATCTTCAGCCACTCGGAGCGCAGAACGGGTGCGAACGGCATGGTCAGGCCTCCTGGGGCTGTGCCGGGGACTGCTGGGCGGCGAACTCGGTCTCGGACATCGTCAGATCGACGTAAGCCTGTTCCAACGTGCCTTCCTCCATGGCCAGTTCGAGGAGTGGCACGTCGGCGTCCGACGCGAGCCGCCCGATGTCGTCCACGCGTGCGTGGTGCACGGTCAGGTGCCCGTCCTCGTGCTCGGCGGCCTCGAATCCGTGGCGCGCGAGGGCCTCCTTGAGTGCGGTGCCCTTTGTCGTACGCACCCGCACACGCGGCTGTACGCGCGCGTGGATGAACTCCCGCATCGGGGTGTCCGCGAGGAGACGGCCGCGGCCGAGGACCACGAGGTGGTCGGCGAAGGAGGCGGTCTCGTTCATGAGGTGGCTGGACACCAGGACCGTCCGGCCCTCGCCGGCCAGACGGCGCAGCAACTCCCGGATCCAGATGATGCCTTCGGGGTCGAGTCCGTTGGAGGGCTCGTCGAGGAGCAGCACGGGCGGATCGCCGAGGAGGGCGGCCGCGATGCCCAGGCGTTGGCGCATGCCCAGGGAGTACGTCTTCACACGGCGCCTCGCGGCGGACACGAGCCCCGTCTCCTCCAGGACCTCGTCCACCCGGCGCTCCGGGATGCGGTTGCTCAGCGCCAGCACTCGCAGATGGTCACGCGCGGTGCGTGAGCCGTGCGCAGCCTGCGCGTCGAGGAGGGCGCCCACCTGGCGCAGCGGTTCGCCGAGCGTGGCGTAGGCGTGCCCGCCGACCTTGGCGGTACCGGACGTCGGCCGGTCCAGGCCGAGCACCAGCCGCATTGTGGTGGACTTTCCGGCGCCGTTGGGGCCGAGGAAGCCGGTGACGCGGCCGGGCAGGACACGGAAGGTGAGGTGGTCGACGGCTCGCGTCGTGCCGTACTCCTTGGTGAGATTCTGGACGTCGATGCTGGTCATGGCAGCAGCCTGGCTGCCGGACGGGGTGCGCGCCTCCCCCACCGGAGGGTTTCGTCTCCCCCGCCCGGGGGAGGCCTGTTGTCAGTGGCACCTGCCACGATGTCGGGATGGTCCGCGTCCTTCGCCCGTTCACCCGGGCGGTCACTTACACACGATGGCTACATCTGTTCATCGCCATCGTGTGGCCCGCCATGTGGCTGTTCGTCGAGGACGCGTGGTGGATCTGGCTCCTGTCGGCCGGGGCGATCGGACTCGCCGGACTCGTGCCCGCGATGCGCACCGTGGAAGGACTGCAGGCCAGACTGCTGCTCACCGACCACCGCCACCACAACAACGGCGAGAGCAACGGGGGCGATTCGGGGATTGTCGCCGCCTCGTCCGTCACCTGGGGAGACCGGGGCCGTACGGTGCTCTGGCTGGAGGCCCGGCTGGTGCTCGGGGGTCTCGTCTCGATGCTGACCGTCCAACTGCCCATCACCACCGAGGTTCTGGTGAGAACCGCGCTGGGGGACACCCCGGGCGACGGTGCCCTGCTGCGCGTCGAGAGCCACCACTGGTGGCACGCGCTGCTCGCACCGCTGCCCTTGGTCCTGCTGGCCGCGGTCGTGGTCGGCTCGGGCGAGCTGATCACCCGGCTGGCCGGGCGCCTGCTCGGCCCCTCCCCCACGGAGCGGCTCGCCGCACTGGAGGAGCGCACCGAACAACTCCTGGAGCGCACCCGCATCGCCCGTGAGCTGCACGACTCCATCGGGCACGCGCTCACGGTTGCGGTGGTGCAGGCGGGCGCGGCCCGTGCGGCGGGCGATCCCGCGTTCACCGACCGGGCGCTGGAGGCCATCGAGGAGACCGGCCGGGACGCGCTGGAGGACCTGGAGCGTGTCCTCGGCGTACTACGGGAGTCGGGCAGGCCCGCGAGCAGCCGCCCGGCCCTCACCGAGGCCGACCGCCTCCTGGAGTCCGCGCGCTACTCCGGGGCGAAGGTCGAGATGGAGGTGACCGGCCCTCTCGACGGTGTGCCGGGGCCGGTGTCCCGCGAGGGCTACCGGATCCTCCAGGAGTCGCTCACCAATGTGCTGCGGCACGCGGGGGCCGTTCCCGTCCGGGTCCGTATCGGGGTCGCGGACGACATCCTCGCCCTGGAGGTCCGCAACCCGCTCACCGCCGCGATACCCGGCCCCGGCCGGGGCAGCGGCCTGCGCGGCATCCGGGAGCGCGCGGCGCTGCTGGGCGGCCGTGCGCGGACGGGGCCCGACGAGGGCGACTGGCAGGTGCACGTCGAGCTGCCGCTGCGCTGATCTACGCTGCCCGGATGCCCATAACCGTGCTCCTGGTCGACGACGAGCCCCTCGTACGGGCCGGTCTGCGGGTCGTGTTGGAGGCTCAGCCCGATATCGAGGTCGTCGGGGAGGCCGCGGACGGGGCCGCCGTCATACCGTTGGTCAGGCAGCTGCGGCCGGATGTCGTCGCCATGGATGTGCGGATGCCCTTGATGGACGGCATCGAGGCCACGCGAGCGCTGCTGCGGACCATGGCGGAGCCTCCGAAGATCCTGGTGGTGACGACGTTCGAGAACGACGAGTACGTGTACGAGGCGCTGCGGGCCGGTGCCGACGGGTTTCTGCTCAAGCGGGCCCGGCCGGCCGAGATCGTGCACGCGGTGCGCCTGGTCGCCGAGGGCGAGTCGTTGCTGTTCCCGGCCTCGGTACGGCGGTTGGCGGCCGAGTACGGGGAGGAGGGCGGCGGGAATCGGGCCGCCCGGGCCGTTCTGGAGCGGGCGCGGCTGACCGAGCGCGAGGCGGAGGTGCTGCGGCTGATGGCGCGGGGCCTGTCCAACGCGGAGATCGCCGCCCGGTTGGTCGTCGGGACCGAGACCGTGAAGTCGCACGTCAGTGCCGTGCTGGCGAAACTGGAGGCCCGGGATCGTACGCAGGCGGTCATCGTGGCGTACGAGTCCGGGTTCGTGGCGCCCGGATGATCCCGGCCCGTCGGACAGGTCGGAGGTGTCCGGCTCTCGCACGGGTGCTCCGCGCCGAGTACGATCCGCCCCACACGCGCACGAGCTGGGAGGACGTACGTTGGGGCAGCTGACCGGTGGGGATCCCTCGCTGCTGCGAAGGATCAACTCCGCGGTGGTGCTGCACGCGCTGCGTGCCACGGACTGCGCGACACTGACCGAGATCACCCGGGTCACCGGGCTGTCCAGGCCGACCGTCGAGGGCGTCGTCGAGGGGCTCATCGAGGCCGGGCTCGTCGTCGAGAAGGCCGCCGACGAGAGCGTCGCCCGGCGGCAGGGGCGGCCCGCGCGGCGGTTCCGGTTCCGGGCGGAGGCCGGGCATCTGCTGGGGCTGGAGATCGGGTCCCATCGCGTCGCCGCGCTGCTGTCCGACCTGGACGGGCGACTTCTGGGGTCGATCTCGAAGGACGTCGACGAGGCGGCACCCGCGGACGAGCGGCTGGAGCGGCTGCGCTCCGCGGTCGCCGAGTTGCTGCGCCGCGCCGGGGTGGCCCGTGACTCGCTGCGGGCCGTGGGCGTGGCCACGCCCGGGATCGTGGAGGCCGACGGGGTCGTGCGGCTGTGCACGGCACTGCCCGAGTGGACCGGGCTGCGGCTCGGTGAACGGCTCAGCCGGTCCTTCAAGTGCCCTGTGCTCGTCGAGAACGACGCCAACGCGGCTGCCGTCGCCGAGCACTGGAAGGGCGCGGCGATCGACTCCGACGACGTGGTGTTCGTACTGGCCGGGCTGAGTCCGGGCGCCGGTTCACTGATCGGGGGGCGGCTGCACCGGGGGTTCGGCGGGGCGGCCGGGGAGATCGGCGCGCTTCATCTGCTGGGCCGGGAGGCGACCCCGGAGGCGCTGCTGTCGACCACGGGCGAGCCGCTGCACCCGCTCGACGAGGTGGCGGTCGCCGGAGTGTTCGCTCGCGCCCGCGAGGGCGACGAGCAGGCCCGCGCGGCCGTCGACCGCTTCATCCAGCGGCTGGTCCACGACGTGGCCGCGCTCGTCCTTGCCCTCGACCCCGAGCTGGTCGTCGTCGGCGGCTGGGCGGCGGGGCTGGACGGCGTACTGGAACCCTTGCGTGACGAGCTGGCGCGTTACTGTCTGCGCCCGCCCGGCGTGGCCCTGTCGCTCCTCGGCGAGGCGGCTGTGGCGACGGGCGCGCTGCGGCTGGCCCTCGACCATGTCGACGAGCAGTTGTTCGCGGTGGAGGGGACAGTCACGGCCCGGCGCTGAGCGCTCCGCGAAGTGCGGTTGGGGAATCTGCGGGCCCGTCGTGGCTGGTCGCGCAGTTCCCCGCGCCCCTTTGGGGCGCGGGGTTGTACGGACCTCAGGACGCGCGGCGTTCCGGGCCGTGGTGTATCTCCACTCCCCCGGTGTCGCCGAAGGTCAACCGGCACGTGTCAGCGCGATAGGTCGCCACGGAGATTGCGGCCGTGCGGCCCTCGGTGAAGAAGCGGGTCGTGACGACGAGCACGGGGGCCCCGGGGAGGCGGTCCAGCTCCTTGGCGTCGTCCGCACGGGCCGAGCCGAGCTCCACGGAACGGTCCTGGCCCTCCAGCTCCAGACGCTGGAGTTCGCGCAGCACTGCACGCGCGCGTGCCGCGCCGGACGGGGCGTCTATCGCCGACAGGTCGGGCACCGATGCGGCCGGGACGTAGAGCAGCTCGGCGGCGACCGGCTGGCCGTGTGAGACGCGCGAGCGGCGCACGGTGTGAACGGCCTCGTCCTGGCGGGTCTCCAGGGCGGCGGCCACGGACACGGCCGGTACGGTCAGCGCGCTGTCCACGGGCTGCCACGCGTCGCCCGCCGCACCCGGCCACACGTGCCGGGCAGTGCCGACGGAGACGCCCATGCGCGGCGGGGCGACGGTCGTACCGACACCGCGCCGGCGCTGGAGCCGGCCTTCGAGTTCGAGCTGCTCCAGTGCCTGGCGGAGCGTGGCACGGGCCACGCCGAAGCGGGCCGCGAGGTCACGCTCGTTCGGCAGGATCTCGCCCACCGTGAACTCGGAGTCCAGTGCCTGACTGAGCACGGTCTTCAGATGCCAGTACTTCGGCTCCGGCACCGTTTCCAACTGCGTGGTCCCCACCATGTCCTCCGCAATCGCCGTGGTCTCGGCGGCGTTTGGCGCCCTTGTTTATTAAAGGTTGTTGCACTTTCCTGCGACCATAGGGCGGCCCTGAGGCTTGGTCAAGACCAATCAGCCTTCCTGAGGAAGGGCCAGGGAGCGCACCTTGTCCGGGTTGCGGATGATGTACACGCACTGGATACGGCCGTCCGCCACATCCATCTGGAACACGGCGTCGGGCTTGCCGCCGTCCAGGATCAGTACGGCGAAGCCACCGTTGACCTCCAGGAAGCGGAAGGACGCGTCGCCGAGGCCCTTGCTCGCGGTGCCGATGACGAAGCGGCCCACGCGGTCGG
Organism: Streptomyces sp. SID12488; assembly: GCF_010548275.1. Classification (GTDB taxonomy): domain Bacteria; phylum Actinomycetota; class Actinomycetes; order Streptomycetales; family Streptomycetaceae; genus Streptomyces. The sequence continues at coordinate 28,280 of NZ_JAAGLT010000017.1, read as the reverse complement.
CCGACTCCAGGATCCGGCGCGGCGCCCGCGCCAGGCCGCCGCTGTCGGCGACGAGGCAGACGTCCGGGGCGAGCAGTTCCATGAGGCCCGCGAGGTCGCCCTGTTCCGCGGCGACGAGGAACCGTTCGGTCAGGTCACGGCGCTGCGCCGGGTCGACCTCGTAGCGCGGGCGGCGTTCGTCGACGTGTCGGCGGGCGCGTCCGGCGAGCTGCCGCACCGCCGGTTCGGTGCGGTCGAGCATCGCGGCGATCTCCGCGAACGGGTACGCGAAGGCCTCCCTGAGGACGAACACCGCGCGCTCCAGCGGCGAGAGGGACTCCATGACGACCATGACCGCGAGGGACACGGTGTCGGCGAGCACGGCCCGCTCGGCCGCGTCGGGAACGGTCCCTGCGGCCCCGGTGAGTTCGGTGACGTACGGCTCGGGCAGCCACGGGCCGACGTATGTCTCGCCGCGCGCCTTCACCTGGCGCAGCCGGTCGATGGCGAGCCGGGTCGTGACGCGCACGAGATAGCCGCGCGGTTCGCGTACGTCGGTCCGGTCGGCGGCGGCCCAGCGCAGCCACGCGTCCTGGACGACGTCCTCGGCGTCGGCCACCCGGCCGAGCATGCGGTAGGCGACGCCCATCAGGACGGGCCGGTGCTCTTCGAAGACGTCGTTCACGGTGTCGGCGGTCACTGCCCCATCCCAACCCGGCGCCGAGGGTGATGTCCAGCGCATTGTCGGCCGCCGCCCCCGAGGGCTACCGGCCAGTATTAATTGCTGACAAGCTGTCTACGCAGTGCCCGTGGACAGCCACGCAGACGTGTACGACCGCGTACGACCGACCGCGTACGACTAGGAGCAGGCCCATGTCCTCCACCGTCACCTTCGAGGTCCCCTCTCCGTACGACCCGGCGGCCGAGCCCAGGGCCGTGACCCTGTCGTACGCGCGCGTGGGCGCCGGCGAACCGCTTCTGCTGCTGCACGGCATCGGGCACCACCGGCAGGCCTGGGACCCGGTGATCGACATCCTGGCCACCGAGCGCGACGTGATCGCCGTCGATCTTCCGGGGTTCGGCGCGTCCCCGGCACTGCCGGACGGCTTCGCCCACGACCTGCCGACGATGACGGCTGTCTTCGCCGCCCTGTGCGAGGCGCTGGAGCTGGACCGTCCGCATGTGGCGGGCAACTCGCTGGGCGGTCTGCTGGCTCTGGAACTCGGGCGCGAGAAGCGCGTACGGTCCGTCACCACACTCTCCCCGGCGGGGTTCTGGTCGCAGGCCGAACGGAGGTACGCGTTCGGAGTGCTGCTCGCGATGCGGCGGGCCGCGCGGAGCATGCCGGTGCCGCTGGTCGAGCGACTGTCGCGCTCGGCGGCGGGGCGGAGCGTCCTGACGAGCACCATCTACGCCCGTCCCGGCCGCCGTTCACCCGAGGCCGTCGTCGCCGAGACGCTCGCCCTGGCGAACGCCAAGCGGTTCACGGAGACCCTCAGGGCCGGCCGCGACATCCGCTTCACGGACGACGTCCCGGACGTCCCGGTCACCGTGGCGTGGGGCACCCGGGACCTGCTGCTCATGCGCCGCCAGGGCGTCCGCGCCAAGCAGATCATCCCCAGGGCCCACCTGATCCGACTCCCCGGCTGCGGCCACGTCCCGATGAACGACGACCCGGCGCTGGTCGCCCGGGTCCTCCTCGACGGCAGCCGCTGACCGGCGCGCGAAGACCAACGCACCGGATCCCAGAACGACTCCGACACCGACGAGGGCGCTTCCGGCGGCCTGCGGGGCGCCGTAGGAGCCCGTGCCGACGAGCGGGGCGGTGCAGGCCGCCGCTACGGGGATGAGGCCGGAGAAGAGCGTGGCGCGCTCCGCGCCGATCCGCTGCACGCCGATGTACCAGCACACGAAGCCGACGACGGTGACGACGGCCGCCTGCCACAGCAGCGCGGCGGTCTCGGTGGGGTCGGGCACGCGCAGCCAGCCGGTGCCGTCGAGGACCACCCCGGCGAGCGCGGACTCGGCGGCGGCGAGGCCGCACACGGTCGCGGACAGCAGCCGGGGCCCGAGGGGTCGCAGCACGGGTACGGCGAGCACCGCGAACCCGACCTCACCGGCCAGCGCGCACCCGGAGAACGCGATGCCCACGCCGTCCGTGCGGCCCCAACCCTGGACCGCGAAGGCGCCCACCGCGACGGTCAACGCCCCGTACACCACGGCCCGCCTGGGCCGTCGCCCGTCCAGCAGGGGGACCAGGACCGCCACGACCACGGGCGCACAGCCCACGAACACCCCGGGCACCGCCGGCTCCGCGCTGCGTTCGGCGGCGATGACGGCCAGGTTGAATCCGACCATGCCGACGGCGGAGAGTAGCGTGAGGCGAATCCACTGGCGGGCGGTGAGCGTCCCGAGCGGGGCGGCACCACCCCTGCCGATCAGTGGCAGGAGCAACAGACAGGCCAGCCCGTAGCGCAGGAACTGGCCGCCCACGTACGGGTAGTCGCCGAGGACACTGTTGGCAGTGAAGGAGCAGCCGACGAGTACGGCGGCGAAGGCCGCGAGGAGGGCCCCGCGCGCGGGAGTGATGTCGGCCGGGTCGGCGGTGGCGTTCATGGAGGTGACGCTAGGGAGTGCGGCGGCCCGGATTAAGGTCCACTTCCATGACGTCATCGGGGACCAGTCCGGGCGGCCCGCCGGGCTCCGCCGCCTGGGAGTTGCTGCTCCCGGCCGCTGTCGCACCCCCGCGCGCGCGTGGGCGTTCGCTTCAGGAGGCACTCCGAGAAGCGGTCCGGTCGGGGCGGCTCGGACCGGGAACGCGGCTGCCGTCGAGCCGGGATCTCGCGGCCGACCTCGGGGTGTCGCGGGGGCTGGTCACGGAGGCGTACGAGCAGTTGACCGCGGAGGGTTATCTGCGCAGCGGACGCGGGGCCGGTACCTGGGTGGGCGGTGCCGCCCGGGCCGCCCGTCCACGCGCGCGGGACCTCGCCCCGCGCTCCGCCGGCACCCGGGCCGACTTCCTGCCGGGCACCCCCGATCTGTCGCTGTTCCCGCGTGCCGCATGGGCCGCCGCCCAGCGCGGGGTGCTCGCGGAACTCCCCCATCACGCCCTCGGCTACCCCGACGCGCGCGGCCTGCCGCGGCTGCGGACGGCACTGGCGGAGCTGCTCGCGCGACGCCGGGGGGTGGTCGCGGACCCGGAACGGCTGGTGATCGTCTCCGGGGTGGCGCAGGCGACGACGCTGCTCGGCCACGTGCTTCACGCGCGCGGGATGCGCGACATCGGCGTCGAGGACCCCGGAAGCCCGGAACACGGCTCCCTGTACGCCTCGGCCGGTCTGGACGCCGTACCGCTGCCCCTGGACGACGAGGGCCTCGGCCTCGATGCGCTGCGGGCCTCAGGGGTACGGGCGGTGATGACCACGCCCGCCCATCAGTTCCCCTCCGGGATCGCCTACTCCGCGGGCCGCCGCACCGAACTCCTCGACTGGGCGCGGTCGGTCGACGGGCTGGTGATCGAGGACGACTACGACGGGGAGTTCCGGTACGACCGCGCTCCGGTGGGCGCGCTGCAGGGGCTCGATCCCGAGCGCGTCGCCTACACGGGGTCCGTCAGCAAGTCGCTCGCGCCCGGGTTGCGGCTCGGCTGGCTTCTCGTGCCGGAGTCGCTCGCCGAGGAGGTCGTGGAGCGGAAGCGGACGATGGACCTGGGGCATCCCGCCCTCGACCAGGAGCTGTTCGCGCGGTTCGTGGAGCACGGCGACTACGACCGGCATCTGCGCCGGTGCCGGCGCGCGTACCGGGAACGGCGCGATGTCCTCGTAGCGGCGCTGGCGGAGCATTTTCCCGGGGCCGAGGTGTCGGGGATCGCGGCCGGTCTGCATGTGATCGCCGCGCTGCCGGAGCGGTACGGGCCCGAGGACCGCTTCCTGGAGCGGACGGCGGCGGCCGGGGTCGCGGTACGGCCGCTGGCGGACTTCGCGCACGCGCCCGTGCGGGGCGGGGGCGTACGGCTGGTGCTGGGGTACGCGCAGTTGTCGCCCGCCCGGATCGGGGCGGGGGTGCGGCTGATGGCGGAGGCTCTCGCTTTCTGACGCCCCCCTGCCTGTTGCCTTCGGGGCCCCGCAGTCGGCTCGCACACCGGCTCCCGTGTCCTCGGTGGCAGTTGTTCATGTGTGGTTTGCGTGGGCGCTGCGGTGTCCCCGTAGTTGTGGCTGTGCACACTCGCCGGATCCTGTCCCCGGAGGCACGCCCCATGTCAGCTTCTCCCCTGCCCGGTCGTCGCAGCGTGCTGCGCGGTTCGCTCGCCGCTTCGGCGGCCCTGACCCTGCCCGCCGCCGTCGGTGCGGCGGCGCCCGCGTTCGCCCTGTCCGGGCGGCCGAAGGCGGGGTGGGGGGTTCAGACGGGTGATGTGACCGCCGACTCGGGGCTGGTGTGGGTGCGGTCCGACCGGCCGGCCCGGATGGTCGTCGAGACGTCCGCCACCTCGTCGTTCCGCAACCCCCGCCGGTGGCACGGTCCGCTGCTCGGTACGGACACCGACTTCACCGGTACGACCCGGCTGCGCGGGCTGCCGCCGGGCGAGCAGATCCACTACCGCGTGCTGCTCGCCGACCCGGACGACCCGCGCCGCACCGGCGAGCCGGTGACCGGCACCTTCCGTACGGCGCCGGTGCGGCGGCGCGACGGGGTGCGGTTCCTGTGGTCCGGGGACCTTGCGGGACAGGGCTGGGGCATCAACCCGGATCTCGGCGGCTACCGGATCTATGACGCGATGGGGAAGCTCGACCCCGACTTCTTCCTGTGCAGCGGCGACAACATCTACGCCGACGGTCCGATCGCCGCGACCGCCGCGCTGCCCGACGGCAGCACCTGGCGGAACATCACGACCGAGGAGAAGTCGAAGGTCGCCGAGACGCTCGCCGAGTTCCGCGGCAACTTCCGCTACAACCTGCTCGACGAGAACCTCCGGCGGTTCAACGCCCAGGTCCCGTCGGTCATCCAGTGGGACGACCACGAGGTGCGCAACAACTGGTATCCGGGGGAGCGGGTTCTCGACTCGGACACCCGCTACACCGAGAAGAGCGTCGACGTCCTCGCCGGTCGCGCCCGGCGGGCCTTCAGCGAGTACTTCCCGATCTCCACGCTCCGGCCGGGCGCCCGGGACGGCCGTGTACAGCGCGTGCTGCACCAGGGGCCGCTGCTCGACGTGTTCGTCCTCGACATGCGGACGTACCGCAACGCCAACTCCCCCGACGACCAGACCGTCGACCCGCAGGGCATCCTCGGCGCCGAGCAGCTGGAGTGGCTCAAGCGGGAACTGTCCTGCTCGCGTGCCGTGTGGAAGGTGATCGCCGCCGACATGCCGCTGGGCCTGGTCGTGCCGGACGCCACCGAGGGCAAGGCCAACATCGAGGCCGTCGCACAGGGTGATCCGGGTGCGCCGCTCGGGCGTGAACTGCAGATCGCCGAACTGCTGCGGTACATCAAGCACCGTCGGATCACCGGCACGGTCTGGCTGACCGCCGACGTCCACCACACCTCGGCCCAGCACTACCAGCCCACGCGGGCCGCCTTCACCGACTTCGAGCCGTTCTGGGAGTTCGTCTCGGGCCCGCTGAACGCCGGGGCGTTCCCCGCCAGCGCGCTCGACGGTACGTTCGGTCCCGAGCGGGTCTTCGTGAAGGCGCCGACCGCGGCGAACGTCTCGCCCGCCGGTGGCTACCAGTTCTTCGGCGAGGTCGACATCGACGGCGGCAGCGGGGAGCTGACGGTACGGCTGCGCGAGCAGGACGGGACCGTGCTGTTCACGAAGGTGCTGCAGCCGGGACGAGTGGGGCAGTAGGGGCGCATACGACATTAACTGTAAAAAAGTAAACCAAAGGGGCGGAATGCAACTTAACCCTTCGGTCACAGTCCGTTCGTGATCACGCAACACCGTTGGCGCATGGTGGCTGCATGAGTCGAAACGTATCTGAGGACACTTCGGAGGCGGACAGCCGCCCGGTACGCCAGTGGCGGCGGGATGTCGTCGAACTCGCCGCGCTGCTGCGCACATGGTGGGCAAGCCGCCACGGTCACGCACCGCCGGACGACAACGATGCCGACACCGATACCGATGCCGACACGCGCGTCGATACGGGTACAGGTTCGGGTACCGGCGCGAGCGTGCTGTGGCGGATGCGGACCACGGTGCAGGACCAGCCGGGATCGCTCGCCTCGCTGTGCACAGCCCTCGCCGAGCGGCGTATCGACATCCTCAGCCTGCAGACGCATCCGCTGGCCCGGGGCACCGTCGACGAGTTCCTGCTGCGCGCCCCCGGTGACCTCGCCGCCGCCGAGATCTCCGGGTCGGTGTCCCGGGCGGGCGGCGCCGGGACGTGGATCGAGCGGGCCGACGCCCACGATCTCGTCGACGCGCCGACCCGGGTGCTGGGCCTGGCCACCCGTACGGCCCTGGACGCGGCAGAACTGCCGCTCGCGCTGCGCCAGTTGCTCGGCCGGTGCACGATCCGTTCGCTGCCCGGCGGTAACTCGGCGGCGCGGGAGGACGTGCCGGTCGAGGGTGCCCTGGAGGAGACGGACACGGTGATGCGGCTGCGCGCGCCGGAAGGCGGAGTGATCACCGTGGAGCGGCCGTATCTGCCGTTCACCCCGACCGAGTTCGCCCGGGCGAGGGCCCTGGTGGAGCTGGACGCGCGGCTCGGTCCGCGCGTCCCGCACGGCCAGGACGCACTGACGCTGCCGAGGGGCAACGCCATCACCGTACGGCGCGCCGACGCGAGCGATCTGGACGCGGCGAAGGCGATGCACGAGCGCTGCTCGCCGCGCACCCTCTCGCTCCGCTACCACGGCCCGATGGGCGACGCCGACCGCTACCTGGGCCACCTGCTCAGCCCGCGCTACGGCCGTACGCTCGCCGTACAGACGGCGTCGGGACGGGTGGTCGGCCTCGGTCACCTTCTCTGGGACGGCGACGAGACCGAGATCGCGCTGCTCGTCGAGGACGAGTGGCAGCGGCGCGGCATCGGCGGCGAACTGCTGCGCCGGCTGGTGTCGATGGCGCGCGAGGCTAACTGCGAGCACGTGTACGCCGTCACGCAGTCCTCCAACACCGGCATGGTCGCCGCGATGCGCGCCCTCGGCCTGCCACTCGACTACCAGATCGAGGAGGGCACCCTCGTCATCACGGCCCGCCTGGACGCGACCCAGGTCGCCTCGCCGAGGACATACGACCACAGCGCGCGGGACTGATCCATCCCCTACGGGTCCCGTACTGATCACGCTCACGACCGGCCCGGCGGCTCCCGCCGGGCCGGTCGCGCGTTCCGGCGTGAATCGACGTGACGCCGCCCGCCGTCGCATACGAGGATGGCGTCATGTCAGACATCAAGAGCCCGCTGCCCAGAGAGGTCGCCGACACCTACGTCGACGACCTCATCGCCCTCGACCCGGTCACCGGTACGTACCTCGGCGTGAAGGAGAGTTCGAGCCGGCTCCCGGACACCTCGCCCGCCGGCCAGGAGGCCCTGGCGGAGCTGGCGCGGACGACGCTGGCCCGGCTGGACGAGGCCGAGCAACAGCCCGGCGCGGACAGTGACATCGAGCGGCGCTGCGGGCGGCTGCTGCGCGAGCGGCTCACCGCCGAACTAGCCGTGCACGAGGCCGGCGAGGGCCTGCGCGCCGTCGGCAACATGCACACGGCCGCGCACTCGGTGCGCGAGGTGTTCACCGTGACGCCGACGGACACGGACGAGGACTGGACGGCGGTCGCGGAGCGGCTACGCGCGGTTCCGGCCGCGCTTCGGGGCTACCGGGAGAGCCTGGCCCTGGGCCTGGAGCGCGAGCTGTACGCGGGTCCGCGCCCCACCGCCACGTTCGTCGAGCAGCTCGGCGAGTGGTCCGACCTGGAGGGCAAGGGTCTCGGCTGGTTCGAGGACTTCGTGTCGGCCGGCCCCGGGGCGCTGCGCACCGAGCTGGACGAGGCGGCCCGGGTCGCGGACGCGGCCGTCGTCGAACTGCGGGACTGGATGCGGGACGTGTACGCGCCGGCCGTCGAGGGCGCGCCGAACACGGTGGGCCGTGAGCGGTACGCGCGCTGGTCGCGTTACTGGAACGGCACGGATCTGGACCTGGACGAGGCGTACGCGTACGGCTGGGCCGAGTACCACCGTCTCCTCGGTGAGATGAAGCAGGAGGCCGAGAACATCCTGCCCGGCGCCGCGACACCGTGGGTGGCGCTGGCGCATCTCGACGAGCACGGCACGCACATCGAGGGCGTCGACGAGGTCCGCGAATGGCTCCAGGGCCTGATGGACCAGGCGATCGAGGCGCTGGACGGCACGCACTTCGAACTCGCCGACCGGGTGAAGAAGGTGGAGTCCCGCATCGCGCCGGCGGGCAGTGCGGCGGCGCCGTACTACATGTCCCCGTCGGAGGACTTCTCCCGTCCCGGCACCACCTGGCTGCCGACGATGGGCCAGACCCGCTTCCCCGTGTACGACCTGGTCTCGACCTGGTACCACGAGGGCGTCCCCGGCCACCACCTGCAGCTCGCGCAGTGGGCGCACGTCGCCGAGAACCTCTCCCGCTACCAGGCCACCGTCGGTGGCGTCAGCGCCAACTGCGAGGGCTGGGCGCTGTACGCGGAGCGCCTCATGGACGAGCTGGGCTATCTCACGGACGCGGAGCAGCGCCTCGGCTACCTCGACGCGCAGATGATGCGGGCGGCCCGGGTCATCGTCGACATCGGCATGCACCTGGAACTGGAGATCCCGGCGGACTCCCCGTTCCACCCGGGCGAGCGCTGGACCCCGGAACTGGCGCAGGAGTTCTTCGGCGCCCACAGCAGCCGCCCCGCGGACTTCGTGGAGAGCGAACTGACGCGTTATCTGACCATCCCCGGCCAGGCGATCGGCTACAAGCTGGGCGAGCGGGCGTGGCTGCTGGGCCGGGAGAACGCCCAGCGCCGCCACGGCGACGCCTTCGACGCGAAGGCCTGGCACATGGCCGCGCTGTCGCAGGGTTCCCTGGGGCTGGACGACCTGGTGGACGAGCTGTCCCAGCTGTGAGGTAGCTCGCCGAGGGCAACTCGGGGGCGGGGGACGAGGTTTGTGGGGGCTGGGGCTGGGGTTGTGAGGCTGGAGGGGGCGGCTGGGGTACGCCCTGCTCCCCCGCCCCTGTCCGGCTCCCCCTCCGCACCGGTAAATTCGCTGTCTCCCGCCCCTCCCCGTGAGCCACCCTTGACCCCATGAACGCCCGAACTCTCTTCCTCTCTCCGCGCGTTACCGCGACGGGACACGCCCTGGCCGACGCGGCACGCGGACGCGCCATGGGTGTCGAGGTCCTGCGCGAGTGGCGCGTGCCCGAGGAGTGGCGGGCGGCCGAGGGCGCGACGCTGTACGCCGGGCCCCTGTTCGCGGACGCGGTGGCCACGGAGCTGGGGCTCGGGCTGCTGGAGCCGGCGCCGGACTGGCTGGCCCGGCTGCCGTACGAACTCACGCACAGGGAGATCGAGTTCAGTACCGTCGCCGAGGCTCGGCAGCTGCGGCGGCCCGCCTTCGTGAAGCCGCCCAACGACAAGAGCTTTCCCGCGCGCGTCTATCCGGACGGGAGCCGGCTGCCGGGTGCCGACGCGGTCGACGACGGCACGCCGGTGCTGGTGAGCGACATCGTGACGTTCGCCGTGGAGTACCGGCTGTTCCTGCTCGACGGTGAAGTCCGCACCGGGAGCAGGTACTTGTCGCACGGTGAGCTGGATGTCGTCCCGCTCGACGAGGACCCTCGGAAGGCGGAGGTACTGGCCTTCGCGGGACGCCTGGCGACCCGGCATCTGCCGAGTGCCGTCGTCGTGGACGTCGGTCTGCTGTCGGAGGGCTCGGAATGGGCGGTCGTCGAGGCCAACGCCGCCTGGGCCAGCGGGCATTACGCCTGTGATCCGGCTGCCGCCCTCGATGTCGTCCTGCATGCGGCCCGCCCGGAAGGGGAGTTCGGCCCGGCGGACCGTACCTTCCTGCGCCCGCTGCCCGAAGTCGTGCGGGACTGAGCCTCGTACGCCGGCGAGGCCCGTACGCCGCTGCGGCTCGTACGGGACTGCGGCTCGTACGGGACTGCGGCTCGCGTTCGCTTCAGCAGCCGCAGGCCGCCGCGTCGACCGAGGCCGTCAGCGCGTCGGCGGTGCGGCGCTCCCGTCCCTCCCACGTCTCGAACTCGAAGCCCTCACGCACCCAGTACTCGAAGCCGCCGAGCATCTCCTTGACCTGGTAGCCGAGTTGGGCGAGGGCGAGGGCGGCACGGGTCGCTCCGTTGCAGCCGGGGCCCCAGCAGTACGTCACCACCGGCACGGACCTGTCGAGGAGCCCGGCGGCCTGTTCGGGGATCAGGGCCGTCGGCAGGTGAAGGGCGCCTGGGATGTGGCCCTGGTCCCAGGACTCGGTGGAACGCGAGTCGACGACGACGAATCCCGGGTCGCCGTCGGCGGCGAGTGCGGCGGCCACGTCGGAGACGTCGGCGTGGAAGGCGAGGCTCGCGCCGAAGTGGGCGGCGGCCTCGGTCGGGGAGGCGGGCGCGACACGCAGGACGGGGTTGAGGACACTCGTGCTGACGGTCATGAGCTGCTGGCCTTTCCCTGGGGGAGCCCGGGCCGGGACTCCATGGCCAGAAATCTACGGCCGACGGTCACTTCACCTGAAGGTGTGATCCACGGGCTTCCGCTTGTTCAGCCGGGGATCTCCCTGCTATTCCTCAGGTATGAGCACGTTTTCCCCGGACGCCACCGACTGGCGCATCCTCGATGTCCTCCAGCGCGACGGTCGCGCCACTTTCGCCGAGCTGGCGCGTGCCGTCGCGATGTCCCCGAGCGCGGTCACCGAGCGGGTGCGGCGGCTGGAGGAGGCCGGTGTCATCCAGGGGTACTCGGCGGTCGTCGACCCGGAGCGGCTCGGCCTGCCGATCCTCGCCTTCGTCCGGCTCAGGTACCCGAACGGCAACTACAAGCCGTTCCATGACCTGGTCGCCGTGACACCCGAGATCCTGGAGACGCATCACGTGACGGGCGACGACTGCTTCGTCATCAAGGTCGTCGCCCGATCGATGCGGCATCTGGAGGAGGTGTCGGGAAAGATCGGCGCGCTGGGCTCAGTGACCACGAGCGTCGTCTACTCGTCGCCACTCCCCCGCCGCGCCGTCGGTCAGTGAGGGATTGAGCGCCACCGTTCGGTCACACCGGTCACACCGGTCACACCGGTCCGGCCGAGGGCCTCACTCGCCGCCCCGCTGTCGCACCACCGACCCCGATCTCCCCTTCACCACCTCCAGCTGGGCGTGGATACGGCGCCGCAGATCCGGCACATGGCTGACGATCCCAACGCTGCGGTCGCGTTCGCGCAGCGAGTCGAGGACGTCGAGAACCTCGTCCAGTGTCTGTTCGTCGAGGCTGCCGAAGCCCTCGTCGATGAAGAGGGTGTCGAGGCGGACCCCTCCGGCCTCGTCCGTGACGACATCCGCGAGGCCGAGGGCGAGTGCGAGCGAGGCGAAGAACGTCTCGCCGCCGGACAGGGTCGCCGTGTCGCGCTCGCGGCCGGTCCAGGCGTCGACGACATGCAGCCCGAGGCCGCTGCGGCCCCGCCCGGCCCGGTCGTCGGAGTGGACCAGGGTGTAGCGCCCGGACGACATGCGCCGCAGCCGTGCCGTCGCGGCGGCGGCCACCTGTTCCAGGCGGGCCGCGAGGACGTACGACTCCAGCCGCATCCTGCGTTCGTTGTCGGCCGAGGTGCCCGCAGTGAGGGTGGCGAGGCGGGCCACCCGGTCGTGGGCGGCCCGCAGCGGCGCGAGCCGGCGAACGGCGGTGGCGGAGCGGGCGGACAGACGGTCGAGTTCGGTGCAGCGGCTCGCGGCGGCGTCGCGCGCGGAGGCGGCCTCCCGCAGCCGCCGGGCCGCGGCCGAGGCCGCCTGTTCCGCGCCGGCGAGGTCGGCGGGCGACTGCTGGGCGGCGGCCACGGTGTCGGGCTCGGCGAGGGCGGCCCGTACGGCGGCCTCCTCCGACTGCCAGTCGTCCAGCTGCCGTTGGAGTTCGCGGTGCGCCGCGTCGTCCAGGAGGGCGTCCGCCGCCGCGCGTGGGGTGTCGAACCCGGCGCGGTAGGCGGCGTCGGCGAGGCGGGCGTCGGCGTCCTTGAGGCGCTGGGCGGTGTCCTCGGCGGCGCGCGCCGCCTCGGCCGTCTCGGTGAGCAGTGCGGCCTGCCGTTCCAGCTGCGCGGCCCGCACGGCGACGCTGTCGGCGCCACCCCGGGCCTGCGCCAACTCATCCTCCAGCGCGGTCCGTTCACGATCGAGACTGTCCCGGCGAGCTACCCGGGACGCCGTCCTGAGAGCCGCCTCCTGCTGGGCGGCGCTGCGGCGCTCGCGCTCCTGCTCGGCCCGGCGCAGTTCCTCGTGCGCGGAGTGCAGCCCGGAGGCGCCCAGCCTGGCCTCCTCATACCGACGCTCCAACTCCTCGGCCTGTTCGGCGAGTTGATCGGTGGGCGCGTCACCGGCCTCGGCGGTGGCAGCCGCCAGCGCCTCGCGTACGACGCCCAGTCGGCGTTCGTCCTCGGCGCGCCGCTCGTCGGCCCGTTGGTAGGCGGCCAGCGCATGCTCCTCCGCCTCGCGGTCGACGTGTCCGGTGATCTTCCGTGCGGGCGCCGGGTGTTCGGTGGCTCCGCAGACGGCGCAGGGTTCGCCGTCGCTCAGGTTGGCGGCCAGCTCGGCGGCGATGCCGTTCAGGCGCTGTTCCTTGAGGTCGAGCCAGTGGGACTTCGCCTCCGTGGCACGCTCGCGCCCCGCCAGTACGTGTGTCTGCGCCTCGTCCGTGTCCCGGGCGAACGCGTCGCGCTGGCGAGCGGCTCTGAGCCGGCTCTGAGCGGGTTCCCGCTGGACGGCGAGCTGTTCGGCCCTGGTGGCGGCTTCCTGGGCCGACTCGATACGGGTCTGGAGGCCCGCCCTCGTCGCCGCCCAGTCGCCGAGCCAGTTCTCGGCGTCGTGCAGGACGTCCTCGTCGGCGCGCTCCTGACGGTCCAGGCCGGTGCGCTCGGCGGTCAGCTGAGCCAGCCGCTGTTCGGCGCGGCGGGCGGATTCGAGGCCGCCCAACTCCTCTGCGGCCCGGCGTGCGGCGGCGGCCAGTCCACCGGCGCCGGCGTCCGCGAAGGTGTCCGGCAGCAGGGCACGCGTGCGTGTCTCACCGTCGGCCGCGCGTCGGTGCTCGGTCTCGGCGACCTCGCGCAACTCCAGCGCGGGCGCCACCGCCTCGGCCTTGCGGGCCCGCTCCATCCGCGCCCGGTCCTCCCGGTGGGCGTCCGCGCGCTCCTCCAGCCGCCCGGCCCGCTTCCGCGCCTCGGCGAACCGGCGCTGCAGCCGCGCCACTTCGCGTACGTCGGCCAGCGCGCCGTCGGACGCGGCCTGCGCGGACTCGGCGGCGGCGCGGGCGCAGTGGGCGATGGTGAGCAGCTCCCGCGCGGTGCAGCGGGCTACGGCCGCGGCGGCCATGATGGCCTCGGCCAGCCCCGGTTCACCCGGCGCCAGGCCGGGCAGCTCCATGGCGTCACCGGCGGCCTGTTGCATGCGGTGGGCGTCGGCCAGCAACTCCGTGTCCCCGTCGCGCACTTCGGCCTCGGCGGCGCGTCGGCGATCGGCGAGGCGCTTCTCGACCTCGGCGAAGCGATGGGTGTCGAAGAGGCGGCCGAGCAGCTTGCCTCGGGCCTCGGCGTCGGCGCGCAGGAAGCGGGCGAAGTCGCCCTGGGGCAGCAGCACGACCTGGCAGAACTGCTCGCGGCTCATCCCGAGCAGCTGGGTGACCTCCTCGCCGATCTCCTGGTGGGAGCGGCTGAGGTCCTTCCAGGCTCCGGCCGAGGAGTCGTACTCGCGCAGCCAGGTCTGGGCCTTGTCCAGTGTCGTGCCCGCGCCGCGCTTCTTGGGGCGCTCCCAGGGCGGCTGCCGGGTGAGCTCCAACCGGCGTCCGGCGACGGTGAGTTCGAGGGTGACCTCGGTGCGGGTGCCGGGCTCGGCGTGGTCGCTGCGCAGCGAGCCGCCCTGGCGGGCGCCGGGCACCGAGCCGTACAGCGCGTAGCAGACGGCGTCCAGGACGGAGGTCTTGCCCGCGCCCGTCGGGCCGTGCAGGAGGAAGAGCCCGGCGGCGGACAGCTCGCCGAAGTCGACCTGCTGGGCGCCCCCGAAGGGCCCGAAGGCTGTGATGTCGAGCCGGTGCAGTCTCACCGGGCGCCCTCCGTGTACAGGTCGCCGTGGCGGCGGTGCGTCGGGCCGCTGCCGTCCGGGGCGGCGGCTGTTCCAGTGCCGGTGCCGATGCTCCCGGAAGCACCTGCCAGGCGGGCCCTGTCCTTCCCGGTCCAGCTGCTCCGCCCGCTCCACAGCGTCAGCCCGATCCGCGCCGCGTTCATCGCGCCACCTCTCGTACCGACTCGTCGGCCCGCACCGCGTCGAACGCGTCCCGCAGGACGCTCCGTTCGTGCTCGTCGGCTCCCGCACCCCGCACATGCAGGACGAAGTCCTCCGCGATCTCCTGGTCGCCGCGCCCCGCCAGGCGCCGCGCGTACGTCACGTCCGGGTCTCCGGGTGGCCGCTCCGGATCAAAGGTGAGGCTGAGGGTGTGCGGGAACCGTTCCGTGAGCCGGGCCATGGGGTCGGCCGGGCGCACCGCGTCGGTGAGCGTGGCCTCGACCCACGCGTCCTCGTGACGGGCGAGGTCCGGATCGACGAGCAGTTCCTCCAGCGCCCCCCGGATCCGGGCGAGCGCGCGCGGCACCGGGCAGTCGACGCGCTCCGCGGTGACCGAGCCGTCGCCCGCCAGGTCGACCAGCCACATGCTCTTGCGGTGATCCGCCTCCGAGAAGGAGTACGGCAGCGGGGAGCCCGAGTAGCGCACGCTCCCGGTGATGGTCTGGCAGCCGTGCAGATGGCCCAGCGCCACATAGTCGACGCCGTCGAACACCCCGGAGGGCACGGCGGCGACCCCTCCGACGGTGATGTCCCGCTCGCTGTCGCTGGCCTCGCCGCCGGTGACGAAGGCGTGGGCGAGGACGACGGAACGGGTGCCCTCCGCGCGCGTCGCGAGGTCGGCGCGGACCCGGTCCATGGCGGCGGCGAGGACGCTCTCGTGACCCGCCTTCTCGACCCCGAACTCGTCCTTCACCAGCGCCGGTTCGAGATAGGGCAGTCCGTAGAAGGCGACGTCGCCGGCGGTGTCCTCGAGCACCACGGGGGTGCCGGCGGCCGACGGGTCGGTGCGCAGATGGATGCCGGCCCGGTCGATGAGCCCGGCGCCGACGCCCAGGCGGCGGGCCGAGTCGTGGTTGCCGGAGATCATCACCGTCGGCACACCGAGACCGGCGAGCCGGTGCAGGGCGTCGTCGAAGAGCTCGACAGCGGCCAGCGGGGGCACCGCCCGGTCGTACACATCACCCGACACGACCACCGCGTCCACCTCACGCTCGCGCGCGACGGTGACAAGGTGGCCGATGAACCCGGCCTGCGCCCCGAGCATGTTCACCCGGTGGAAGGAGCGGCCGAGATGCCAGTCGGACGTGTGCAGCAGTCTCATGATCCCCGAAACTAACAGCCGGGTCTGACATCACGGGTGGTTACTCCTGTATCGGCCCGATGTGCGGCCCTCGAGGGCATCGTGGCGCTCATGCGTCCCCGTACGCCTCTCCCCCGAGCGAGAACCCGGCGGTCCCCGCCGTCGCGTCCGCCAGCCAGGCCCGGAAGGCGTCCACATCGGCGTCCGGCAGCCCGATCTCGATCGTGACGGCCTCGCCGTAGCGCACATCACGTACTTCGCGCCCGGTGGACCTCAGGTCGTTCTGGACCTTCCCTGCCCGCTGGTGGTCGACGGTCACCGTGGCCAGCCGAAAACGGCGGCGGGTGCGGGTGCCGAGCGCGTCGAGAGCTTCGCCGACCGCTCCCCCGTACGCCCTGATCAGGCCGCCCGCGCCCAGTTTGACGCCGCCGTAGTAGCGGGTGACGACGGCGACGACGTACCGCATGTCGCGGCGCAGCAGCATCTGGAGCATGGGGACTCCGGCGGTGCCGCCCGGTTCGCCGTCGTCGCTCGCCCGCTGGACGGAGGCGTCGGCGCCGATGACGTACGCGAAGCAGTTGTGGGTGGCGTCGGAGTGCTCCCTGCGGACGGCGGCGACGAACTCCTGGGCCTCCTGCTCGGTGGCCGCGGGGGCGAGGGCGCACAGGAAGCGGGAGCGGTTGACCTCGGTCTCGTGCACGCCCGCCTGGGTCACTGTGCGGTACTCGTCCGGCATCCCGCCACCCTATGCGCAGCCGGACGCCCCGCCGGAGGCGCGGGTGCCGCCGTCCTGGACACTCACTCCTCGTTGCCCGGAAACCGCGGACCGGACCATCCATCGCAAGGAGAGTGCCGACCCCGCCGAACCCGAACCCTCTGCCACCGCGCCCCGTCGGCGGGCCTGGCTGCTGGAGGGGCACCCGGTAGGTGCTCCGCCGCGCCGAACCGGACCTGGACCGCCGCCCACGCGGGCACATGGGCCAGCCGGACCGGATCAGTGTCGGGTCAGTGGGTCTTCGTCCCGCGCGGCACGATCAGGTCCGTGAGCAGGGCCGCGCCGGGCGCGAGGTCGTGCCAGCCGTCGCCGTGCCGGGCCAGGACGGCGATCGCGGAGGTCGGGAACTTCGTCCGTACGGTGTCCAGCGCGTCACCGAGCGCGTCCCCGGCCAGTTCCAGCACCAGTTCCTCCAGGCCGGGGTTGTGCCCGACCAGCAGCAACGTCCCGACGTCGGGCGGGACTTCGCGTACGACGGCCAGCAACTCCGGTACGTCGGCCCCGTACAGCCTCGGATCGTGCCGGACCGGCAATGGGGTGCCCCACTCGGCCGCCGCCAACTGGTAGGTACGGCGGGCGCGTTCGGCGGTGGAGCACAGGGTGAGGTCGGGCAGGCAATCGGCCTCGGCAAGTGCGCGTCCGGCGGCGGGGGCATCGCGCAGACCGCGCGGCCCGAGGGGGCGGTCGTGGTCGCCGACGCCCATCGGCCAGGCCGACTTGGCGTGCCGCAGGACGACCAGACGGCGCAGCGGGCCCGTGGTGCGGCGGTCGGTCACGTCAACGACCCGATCTCGCGGGTGAGTTCGAGGCCGAGGATCCGGTCGGCGTAAGCGTACGTCTCGAAGCGGGCCCCGTCCGGCAGCCCGTCGAGGGTCTCGATGCGGCGCAGGACGTCCAGTACGGCGGGCAGATTCAGGTCGTCCTCCCAGGCGGCGCGCAGCTCCTGGCGTACCCCCTCGGGCACCGGACGGGACGGTTGCGCCGCCCAGACGGCGACCGACCGGCGCCAGTGCGCGAGCGCGCTCCCCGCGTCGGCCAGGGCGGCCGGGGTCAGGTGGACGGGCTCGGAGCGGAGGTGGGCGAGCAGGGCCAGGCGGAGGGTGGCGGGGTCGATGTCCTCGGGGGCGCCCACGGCGTCGGCGGAGTCGACCGGGGCGACATCGAGCCGGATGCCGCCCGTTGCCTCGTCACCCTGCCTCACCACATGGATCAGCTGGGCCCCCGCGAACTCCGGTCCGACATCGCGCCGGTCCTCGAAGGGCCGGACACCGAGAGCCGCGGCGCTCGCCCGGAGTTCGGCCACCTGTTCCTCGGCGGCCAGTACGGCCCACACGGGTGTGCCGCCGATCTCCAGGGCGCGGGCGAGGACATCGGCGATCAGGAGGACACGGAGGGCGGTGGCGCCGAAGCCTGGCGCATGCGCCTCGACACGGGTCAGGGCCCGGCGGGCCGGGGCGGCGACTACGGACTCGTCGGTTCGGGCGTCGTAGATGCGGAGCACGGTGCCGAGCGTAACGCTCCGCCGGGTTGGGGGTTCGTTTCGGCTCGGGTTGGTGGAGTTGGTCGCGCAGTTCCTCGTGCCCTCTTCAGGTGACTCATTCGGCTTCCGGCCTGTGGGGGCTTGTCGCACCCCGCGGCGGAGCCACAGATCGACACAGCCCCGCGCCTCTGTCGGGGCGCGTTTCCCAGCCGCGATCGTCAGGCGCCTGCGTCCCGGTGAGCGGGACGTAAATCGGTAGCCCAGCGGCTTTACGCGCAACTTATTGATTGTACCGACCGCTAGGTCTACTTTACGCGGCAGGCGCACCGGAGTCGCAGACGGGCACGCGCCGCATCTCCCCTTCCCCATCTCCGCTCACCCCTTGGAAGGCCGCCCATGACCCAGACACAGACCGCCGCCCCGCAGGAAGGCGAAAGACCCCCTTCCACCAGGCGCAACGTGCTTGTCGTCGTCGCGCTCGTGTGGACCGTCCAGCTGGTCGCGCTCATGGCCGCGCTGTCCGGCATCGCGCAGGCCGAGGTCGCGATCCACTTCCGGACGACCGAGATCGCCTGGTTCACCCTGATGACGCTCCTGACCGGGACCTTCTTCCTGCCCTTCGCGGTCAAGGCCGCGGCTCTCTTCGGCAAGAAGAAGGTTCTGCTCGTCGCCACCGGGCTGGGCTTCGTCGGTGACCTGGTCGCCGCCCTCGCGACCGACTACCGCACCCTGCTCATCGGGCGCGGCATCGCGGGCATCTACGCGGCCACCGCCCCGCTGGCCTACGCGATCACCCGCGACGTGTTCCCCCGCCGCTGGGTCGGACTCGCCAGCGGCATCCTCGCCGGCGGTGTCGGCCTCGTCGCCTTCGGCGGGCCCTTCCTGTCCGGCTGGCTCCTGGACGACTACGGCTTCCGTGGCGTGCTGTGGTTCATGGCCATCAGCACCGCGGTGAGCTTCGCGCTGGTGGCGGCCTTCGTGCCGGAGAGCCCGATCCGCGCGGCGGGCGGCCGGATGGACTGGCTCGGCGGCATCCTCCTCGGCGGCGGGATCACGGCGCTCGTCTACGCCGTGGGCCAGGGCTCGCACTGGGGCTGGGACAGCGGCAGGTTCGCCGGCTGGGTGGCCGGGGCACTGATCGCGCTGATCGCATTCGTCCTCGTCGAACGCCGCGTCGCCGAACCGCTGTTCCCGCCGGCCATGACCCGGCGCCGCTCGGTGTGGACCGTCCTGCTGGCCACATCCATCGCGGCCGGCTCACTCAGCGCCGTCGGCGTCGTGATCCAGATGCTGATACTGATGCCGAACATCCCCAACGTCTCCGAAGGCCTCGGCTGGTCCGGAACCCACAACGCCATCGTCACCAGCCCCATCAGTGTCATGATCATCGTGGCGGCGGTCAGCACCGGCTTCCTGGCCCGCCGGATGGACGCGCGGATCCTTCTCGGCCTCGGTTCCGCGCTCACCGTCCTCGGCTACGGCATCGGCACCCAACTGCACCACAGCGCACCCCAGATCGTGGGGATGGGCATCATCGCGGGGACCGGCACGGGCATGGTCATGGCCATCGCACCCATCATGATCATCGAGGTGGTCACCCCCGAGGAACAGGCGCTGGCCAACGGGGCCCAGACCCTCGGTCAGGGCGTCGCGCAGATCATCGTGTCCCAGCTGGCCTTCGTCGTGATGGCACAGCACGGGGCGATCCTCCAGGGCACCCAGTTCTACCTCGACGCCGGCTTCACCAACGGGCTCTGGCTCGTCGTGGGTTGCTGCGCCGTGGGCACGCTGCTCGTCTCCCTGATCCCCAGGAGCAAGCGCCTCGACGAGGTCCAGACCGGCCAGGCAGCTGTCTGACCACTCGGCCAACGGCACACGGTTACGCGGGTCGGACCCGCCGCTTCGGTGAAGTGGCGGGCCCGACCCGCGTTGCGCGGTGCCTCACCGCACGACGCGGTGAGAAGCGCTGCGCCTGTCAGAGGCGAGGCCCCGCAGTGCGCGAGGGCTTGGGCCAGTTCGTCCGCGAGAGGTCCGAAGGCACTGGCAGACCATGCCGTCACCGCACCGCACCCCGCACGGCACGGCACGGCACTGGGCCCGATCCACCGATGTCCCCCTCGACGGAGCGTCGAGGGGGACATCGGTGGATCGGGCCCACGGTCACCAGCTTGCCAGCGCCTGCCTGTGCGGCAGCGGGACGATCTTCGCCCTATCCGAACTGGTGCTTGAGGAAGGAGCCGGACCACGCCATCAGGTCGGACGGCACGTAGTAGTCCTTCTCGTCGTTGATGCTGTCCCAGTTCGCCGCGACGTCCTCGACAGTCGCCGCACCGTCCTGGTGGACGTATCCCTCGGTCGAGGCGATGAAAAGGCGCGCGAAGCGGCCGGCGCCGGCCGTGTAGATCTCCCCGTTGACCGGGCAGCTCTCGTGAGCGAGGTACGCCACCATCGGCGCCACCGCCGCCGCCGGCATGTGCGGCATACCCAGGACGGGCTGCGCGTCGTCCAGCTGCTCGCCCCCGCCCATGCGGGTCATCGCCGCCGGCGCGATCAGGTTGACCTTGATGTTGTGCGGCTCACCGGCCAGGCGGGCGCTGCGGGCCAGGCCGACCGTGCCCGCCTTCGCCGCCGCGTACGACAGGTTGTTGTCGAGTCCGAACATGCCGCTGGAGGTGGTCAGTACGGCCCGTCCGTACCCCTGCTCGACGAAGTGCGGCCAGGCGGCCCGCAGCGTGTTGAACGAGCCTACGAGGTGTACGGCGAGGTGGCGCTCCAGGTTCTCCGCCTCGATCTCGGGCAGCCCTGCGTACCGGATGATCCCGGCGTTGTTGACGAGGACGTCGACACGGCCGAAGTCCTCGACCGCGCGGTTGACGATCGCCTCGGCACCGGACCGCGTGGACACGTCGTTGGTGTCGGGGACGGCCGTGCCGCCCGCGGCGGTGATCTCCTCGACGACGCTCTGCGCGGGGCCGATGTCCGCGCCGTCGCCCTCGATCGACCCGCCCAGGTCGTTGACGACGACCTTCGCGCCCCGCTCCGCCAGCAGACGGGCGTAGGCCCGGCCGAGGCCGCGGCCCGCGCCGGTGACGACGGCGACGCGTCCTTCGAAGCTGAACTCGCTCATAGGTGACTCCTGTTGTGCTGCGGTGGTGGGACGGGTCGCCGTCCGTCGGGTATCGCCACGGGTACTACCAGGTGACGGGCAACTCGCTGATGCCGAAGGCGAGCGCGTCGGCCGGACGGAAGTCGAGCTCGTCACGGTCGACGGCGAGCCGCAGGGTCGGGACGCGCCGGTAGAGCGTGCCGTAGACGACCTGGAGCTCGATACGGGCGAGCTGCTGGCCGAGGCACTGGTGGATGCCCCAGCCGAAGGCGACGTGATGGCTCGCCTTGCGGGTGATGTCGAGCTTCTCCGGCTCGGGGAAGGCCT
This sequence comes from Streptomyces sp. SID12488, assembly GCF_010548275.1. Lineage (GTDB taxonomy): Bacteria > Actinomycetota > Actinomycetes > Streptomycetales > Streptomycetaceae > Streptomyces. Next base: position 7,048 of record NZ_JAAGLT010000017.1, on the reverse strand, counting down.
CCGGGTCCCAGTTCCCGGCGGGCAGCGCGGCGATGATTCCGTCGCCCGCCTTGATCTGCACGCCCTCGAACTCGAAGTCCTCGGCGGCGATCCGGCGCTGCCCGAGCTGCGGGACAGTCAGATAGCGCAGAATCTCCTCGACTGCGTTCGCGACGGCCTTCGTGTCGTCGATCTGGCGCAGGTTCGCCAGTTGGCCGGGGTTCTCCAGCAGCAGCGCGGTACCCAGCGTGATCATGCTGGAGCTGGTCTCGTGACCGGCGATCAGCAGGATCATGGACAGCATGACGGCCTCGGGAAGGGTGAGGTCACCGTCCTTGATCCGCGCGGCGAAGTCCGAGAGCACGTCCTCGGCCGGCTCCTCCATCTTCTTCTGGAGCAGGTTGGCCAGGTAGCCGCCCAGCGCCGCGTTGGCCGCGGTCTGCTGCTCGACCGTCTTGTCGCTCCTGGTGGCCCACTGGGCGTGTTCCTGGAAGAAGTCATGGTCCGCGTACGGCACTCCGAGCAGCGCGCAGATCATCAGCGAGGGTAGCGGCAGCGACAGCGCGGCCACCAGGTTCACCGGCTTCGGGCCCGCGAGCATCTGGTCGATGAGTTCGTCGGTGAACTCCTGGATCTTCGGCCGCAGCGCCTCCATCCGGGGGCGCGTGAACGGGCGGGTCATCATGCGGCGGATGCGCGTGTGGTCGGCGCCGTCCGCGTTGAAGATCGTCAGCGGGTGGTGGGGGGCCGACTCCGCCATGACGTGGTTCGGATACGGGAACCCGGCCTGCTTGTCGTTCGAGCTGACCCGGGGATCGGACAGGATCGCCCGCTGCGCGGCATGGCCGGTGACCAGCCACGGGGTGCTGCCGTCCCAGATACGGACCCGGGTCACCGGAGCCGTCTCGTTCAGGGCGCGCAGTCCGGGAGGCGGTGCGAAGGGGCACTTGGCATCCCGGTCGTCCTGATAGAAGTACGCCTGCCCGTCGGGGGCGAGCCGGGTCTCTGTCTCAGCCATGGAATCTCCTCAAGTGGTGGGGGCGGGACGCACACGGAACCCAAGAGCTCTACGTGCGTCTGTCACCCGGTCTATTCCTCGATGCGGATGGCGAGTGCCGGGCAGATGGCGGCGGCGTTGCGCACGTCCTCGGCCAGTTCGGCGGGCGGGTTCTCATCCAGGAGGACGACGATGCCGTCCTCGTCACGCTGGTCGAACACGTCCATGGCGGCGTTCACGCACTGTCCGGCGGCGACGCACTTCTCCTCGTCGACAACAACCTTCATGACATCTCTCCCGGTCAGTTCAGCGAGTAGGGGCGGGGACAGGGGCAGGGGTGGATGCGGGAGTGGGTTCGGTGGGGGTCCGGAGTGCGTCCACGACCTCCGGTCTGCGCAGGCGGGTCTGCTTGGGCATGTTCCAGCCCAGAACCCCCGTGACCCGGCCCCCGACGCGATACCGGGCGACGAACCGCCGGGCCGCCAACTCGCCCTCCACGACGTCCACTTCGGCATCCGCGGGCAGGAAACCGTGCACCTGGAGCTTGGCGTCGTACTGATCCGTCCAGAAGTACGGCACCGGCGCGTACGGCTCGTCCCCGCCGAGGATCACCCCGGCGACGGCCATCGCCTGCTCCGTCGCGTTCGTCCGGTTCTCCAGACGAATCGACCGGCCCAGGCCTTCGTGGTGCCAGCGGGCCACATCACCGACCGCGTAGACCCCCTCGGCCGCCCGGCACCGCGCGTCACACACCACGCCGTTGTCGAGCAGCAGGCCGCTGTCCGCCAGCCACTCCGTCGCCGGAACCGCTCCGATCGCCACCACGACCACATCGGCCGGCAGCACCTCCTCCGAGGCCAGCCGCACCCCCGTGACCCGGCCGCCCTCGCCCGCCAGCCCGACGACGCCCTCCCCAAGCCGCAGACTCACCCCGCGCTCGGTGTGCAGCCCGGCCAGCACCCCCGACACCACCGGACCCACCTGCAACGCCATCGGCGCCGCCAACGGCCCCGCCAGCGTCACCTCCAGCCCCAGCGTCCGCCCGGTCGCCGCGATCTCCGACCCCAGCACACCCTCACCGACGACCACCAGCCGCCGGCCCGGCACCAGATCGGCGCGCAACGCCAGCGCGTCGTCGAGCGTGCGCAGCACATGCACACCCGCCAGGCCGTCCTGCCCGGGAAACCTGCGCGCCCGCACACCCGTCGCGATCACCACCGCGTCGGCGCCCAGCTGCCGCCCGGACTCCGTACGCACCGTCCGTGACCCTGGATCGAGACCGACCGCCGGATCACCGAGCACGAACTCGGCGTCCAGCGAAGCCAGTTGCTCCTGGGTGCGCAGTTGAGCCCGCTCCGGCTCCCAAGCCCCGGACAACACCTGCTTCGACAGGGGCGGCCGGTCGTACGGAGCATGCGGCTCATCACCCAGCACCGTGACCCCGCCCACGAACCCCTTGCGCCGCAACGCCTCCACCGTGGACAACCCAGCCGCCGAGGCGCCCACCACCAGGACGCGGGCCGTCATGCGGTCACCCCACGGGTGCCGTTTCTGACGTCGTCGATGCTCATGCGTGCTCCATTGCAGCTGTGGCCCGATACTTCGATGAAAATTATACCTATCGGTCGGTACAAACAACCCTGCATGGAGGGCCTACCGACAGCAACACCCTCCACCCGGGCCGCTCACGCCAGGTAGCGACCGCCGTTCGCGCTGAGCGTCTGGCCAGTCACATAGCTCGCCTCTTCGGAGGCCAGATAGGCCACCGCGTAGGCGATGTCCTCCGGAGCGCCGGCCCGCTTCATCGGCATCGTGGCGGCCACCGCCTCGACATCAAGGGGACCCTGACGAATCAGCGGGGTGTCGATGAACCCGGGCGGGACGTGGTTGACGGTGATCCCCTTCTCGATGTACTCGACCGCCAGCGCCTTGGTGAGACCGACGAGGCCGCCCTTGGAGGCCACGTAGTGCGCCATGGAGGGTGCGCCGGTCTGCGTGGACGACGAGGAGATGTTGACGATCCGGCCCCAGCCCGCCGCCAGCATGTCGGGCACCAGCTCCCTGGTGACCAGGAACGGGCCCTTGAGGTTGATGCCGATCAGGCGATCCCAGGACGCCTCGGTGATGCTCGTGAAGGGCTCGAAGGCGGTCGTTCCGGCATTGTTGACCAGGATCGCGACCGGGCCCAGCTCCTCCCGGGTGCGGGCCGCCGAAGCCGCCACCGCCTCGGCGTCGGCCGCGTCACCGCCCACCGCGATGGCCGTACCGCCCTCCTTGACGATCAGAGCGACGGTGTCCTCGGCACCTTCGGTGTTCAGGTCCCAGACCGCGACCGCGGCCCCCTTGGCGGCGAGTACGGTCGCGATCCCACGGCCGATGCCACGGGCGCCGCCGGTGACGACCGCGACCTTTCCCTGCAGTGTCATGTGTGCTCCTTGAGCGAAGTGATGGGGGACGCCGACGACTCACGCCCCGTCGGCGGCGTACAGCAATACGGCGTACAGCGATACGGCGATACGGCGATAAATGAGGCAGTGCGGGAGCGGAACGGGAGGTTCCGTCAGCCCTCCAGGGCCTCGCGGGCCGCGGTGCGGGCGGCAACCGCCCGGGGGAAGCCGGTGTAGCCACTGGAGTGGTAGATGACCTCGGCGATCTCGTCCTCGGTCAGACCGTTCGTCCGGGCGATACGGACATGGGTCTTCAGCTCGGTCTCGGCGCCGAGGGCGATGAGGATGCCCAGCGTCACCAGGCTGCGGTCACGCGGAGCCAACCCCTCGCGACCCCACAGCCCGCCCCAGACGCCGAGCAGACCGATGTCGACGAGGTCCTCGCCGAGACGGCCGTCCCGCAGATCGACGTCACCCTCGGGGAACACACCGGGCAGGGCGGCGCGCATGGCCTTCCAGCCGGCGGCGCGCAGATCGGCGGTCTCTTCGACACCTTTGTCGCTCATACCTGTACTCCCGTTGTGCGGTTTCACGTCCTTCAGCGAAAGTTAGATCAGACGGTCGGTACAATCAATGACCCGGCCGAGATTCACATCCATTGCCCGGACCCGCCCGCTCATCTACTCTCACTGAATATTCGACCGAGCGGTCGACATATGAATCAAGGCTCACGCGGGAGAGCACATGAGCGACACGACAAGGACGAGCCCGGACCAGGTCGACACGGGCAGCGCGGGCAGCACGGGCAGCACGGGCAGCACGGGCAGCACGGTTGACGTACTGGTCATCGGCGCCGGTGTCACCGGCATCTACCAGCTGCACCTGGCCCGGGAGGCCGGGTTCTCGGTGAAGCTGCTGGAGGCGGGGACCGGAGTGGGCGGCACCTGGTATTGGAACCGCTATCCCGAGGCGCGCTTCGACTCCGAGAGCTACACCTACGGCTACCTCTTCTCCAAGGAGCTGTGGGAGGAGTGGGAGTGGTCGGAGAAGTTCGCGGGCCAACCGGAGATCGAGCGGTACTTCAACCACGTCGTCGACCGGTTCGACCTGCGCCGCGACATCTCCTTCGGCGTGAAGGTGACCGCGGCCGTCTTCGACGAGCCGTCCGGGACCTGGACCGTACGGGGCAGTGACGGCACGGAGGTCCGGGCCCGCTTCGTCGTCGCGGCGACCGGCAACCTCTCGGTGCCTTACATCCCGGCCATCCCGGGACGCGAGGACTTCCGCGGCGCTCAGCACCACACCAGCCGCTGGCCGAAGACCCCCATCGACTTCACCGGCAAGCGGGTGGCCCAGATCGGCACCGGATCCAGCGGTGTGCAGATCATCTCCGCGATCGCGGACGACGTGGAGCGGCTGACCGTCTTCCAGAAGGACGCCGACTGGCTCACACCGCTCAACAACGGGCCGATCACACCCGAGGAGCAGGCGGAGCTGAAGGCGAACTTCGAGTCCATCCGGGACACGCTGAACACCTCGCCGAGCGGGTTCCTCCACCAGATCGTCATGCGTTCCGGCCTCGAGGACAGCCCGGAGGACCGCCAGGCGTTCTACGAGGAGCGGTGGAACGGCCCCGGCTTCACCAAGCTGACCGAGCACTACTACGACATGCTCTCGAACGAGACCGTGAACGCGGAGTGGTGCGCGTTCATGGCCGACAAGATCCGCAGCATCGTCAAGGACCCGGAGACGGCGGAGAAGCTGATCCCCAAGGCCCACGGCTACGGCGGGCGGCGGCCCCCCTTCGGGACCGGCTACTTCGAGACGTACAACAAGCCGAACGTCTCCCTCGTCGACATCAACGAGACGCCGATCACCCGCATCACCGAGGACGGGATCGAAACGGCCGCGGGTGTCGAGGAGTTCGACATCATCATCTGGGCGACCGGCTACGACTTCGGCACCGGCGCGCTCAACCGGCTCGGCGTGCGGGGCCGTCAGGGCCTCCCGCTGAAGGAGTACTGGTCAGACGGCCCGCGCACCTACCTCGGGGTCGCGACGGCCGGCTTCCCGAACTTCTTCTTCCCCGGCGGGCCGCACGGCGCGACGGGCAACAACCCGCGGTACGCCGGCGACCAGGTGGAGATCGTCACCGACGCGATCGTCCACGCGCGCGACCACGGTCACGACGTCATCGAAGTGACCGAGGCCGCCGAGGAGGAGTGGACGGACAGCGTGAACAACAGCACGATGTCCTCCTTCCTGGAGAGCAGCTACTTCTCCGGGGGCAACATCCCCGGCAAGCCGATCAAGCAGCTGCTGAACCCGAGCGGGCGCTGGAAGCTCCAGGAGCTGATCCGCGAGGCGGTCCAGAACGACTTCCCCGCCCTCACCTTCTCCAAGGCGACGGAGCGCAAGAGCGAGGCCTGAGCACGAGCCTGAGCACGCGGAAAGCCGATGCTCGTGCCACCCGACGAATCGGGTGGCACGAGCATCGGCTTTCCGTGACGCGTCGACGCGTCGACGCGTGATGCCTTGATACGCCGGCGCGTTACGGCAGGAAGGTCGTGACCCTCCGCTGGAACTTCCACGCGCCTTCGTGGTGGCGCAGCGTGTCGTCGTAGCGGCCGACGAGCTGCACCGCCCAGCCCGCCTCGCCACGCTGGAAGAACGCCAGGTTGCTGACCGCCGTGGCCTCCTCCTCGGTGTACGAGGTGACCACCGTGTTGGCCACCAGGTGCAGCTGCGGCTGGGTCGGCGCGAAGGCCGCGAAGCCCTCGCGGATCGCGTCCCGGCCCTCGAAGGTCGCGATACCGGCGATCTCGGCGACACCGTCGGGCACGAACAGTTCGGCGAGGTCGGCGGTGCGGTTGGTGTCCAGCGCCTGCGCGTAGGCGGCGATGGCGGTGTGCACGCCGGTGGTGACCGACGCCTCGGCGTCGGCGGAAGTGGTGCTCATCTCTCTCCAAGGTCAAGTCGAAGGGGGGACACGTGGTCAGACCTGGTACGTCGTCTTCCTGCGCCGGAGCAGCCAGGTGCCGTCGACCCGGGTCAGCTCGTCCTCGTAGTGCCCGACGACCTGGACCGCCCAGCCCGACTCGCCGCGCTGGAGGAACGCCACGTCACTGGTGGCCGTCGCCTCGTCGTCGGCGGAGGAGGCGACGACCGTGTTGGTGACCAGGTGCAGCTGCGGCTTCTCCGGTGCCCAGCCCTTGAAGGCCGCACGGAGGGCGTCATGGCCCTGAAGGGGGTCCGTGCCCGGCAGTTCCAGGATCCCGTCGGTCGTGTACAGCGCAACGATCTCGTCGGTGCGTCCGGCGTCCTGGGCCTGGGTGTGCGTCCCGATCACGGAACGGACGCCGGCAGCCACCCACGCCTGTGTGGATTCGCTCATCATCTCCCCAACAGTCGATGTTTCGACCACTGAGTCTATTGCTGAACGTGTGGCAATAAAAAGGGCTGCGCCGACACAGTTCCAGTTGTTGACCGATCGGTATAATCTAAATAGCATGCCGACGACCGTCGACGAGGACCGTCACGCGAGGAGGCGTCAGTCATGACGAAGCGTTGGAAGCAGCGTCCGCCGGGCTCGACCTGGGGCGACTGGGGCGAGGACGACGAGCTGGGCCGGATCAACCTGCTCACCCGGGAGAAGGTCCTGCAGGGCGTGCGCGAGGTCGAGCAC
>NZ_JAAGLT010000178.1 GCF_010548275.1 Streptomyces sp. SID12488 | reverse complement strand
GGACAAGCTGCGCGGGCTGCTCGCGCAGGGCGTCGACTGCTTCAAGACCGACTTCGGCGAGCGGATCCCGACCGACGTCGTGTGGCACGACGGGTCGGACCCGCAGCGCACGCACAACTACTACACGCACCTGTACAACCGGAGCGTGTTCGAGCTGCTCGAGGCCGAGCGGGGCACGGGCGAGGCGGTGCTGTTCGCGCGGTCCGCGACGGCGGGCGGTCAGCAGTACCCCGTGCACTGGGGCGGCGACTGCGAGTCGACGTTCGTGTCGATGGCGGAGTCGCTGCGCGGCGGGCTGTCGCTCGCGCTGTCGGGCTTCGGGTTCTGGAGCCACGACATCGGCGGGTTCGAGGGCGTGCCGGACGCCGCGGGGTTCAAG
>NZ_JAAGLT010000177.1 GCF_010548275.1 Streptomyces sp. SID12488 | reverse complement strand
AACGGCCCTGTCTTCAGGTCGACTTGGGTGACCGGGTCCTTGGAGAAATCGGCGACGATCTGCCGGCGGACCCAGTCGTTGCCGAGCAGCCCGTAGTGCGAGGGGCAGCCGCTGTCGCCGACCGGCAGGACTTGGTTGACGGCGCCGGCCAGCTCGGTGGAGTGCGGGGCGCGGCTGTCGCCGGGCGGGATCTGCTGGTCGCAGGTGGAGCTGAAGGTGGTGTAGCGGGTGGTGCCCGGGGTTTCGTCGCCCGCGTTGAGGGAGGTGAGGAAGGCGCTGGCGGGGGTCATGTCGGCGAGCGAGGCGGCGTGGATGTCGCAGAAGGTGGCGAAGGGGCCGCAGGGCGCGGCGTCCCCCGCCCCGTGGTTGGGGCCGCCGAGC
>NZ_JAAGLT010000176.1 GCF_010548275.1 Streptomyces sp. SID12488 | reverse complement strand
CCGTGCATGGGTTCGGTGGTGCACACCCTGGACCTGCGGCTGCCCACCGAGCAGCTGACGTTCATCGTCAACCACGCCGCCGACCGCGTCATCCTCGTCAACGGCTCGCTGCTGCCGCTCCTGGCGCCGCTGCTGCCCGCCCTGGAGTCCGTCGAGCACATCGTGGTCGTCGGCCCCGGGGACCGCTCGCTCCTGGACGGCTGTCGCCCCGCCGTGCACGACTACGAGGAACTGCTGGCCGGCCGCCCGACCACGTACGACTGGCCGGAGCTGGACGAGCGGGACGCCGCCGCCATGTGTTACACCTCGGGCACCACCGGCGACCCCAAGGGCGTCCTCTTCTCCCACCGCTCGATCTACCTGCACTCGATGCAGGTCAAC
>NZ_JAAGLT010000175.1 GCF_010548275.1 Streptomyces sp. SID12488 | reverse complement strand
CAGCAGGGCTACGCCGCGGCGCTCGCGCTCGCCATGGCGGCCTTCACGATCGCCATCGCGTACGCCGTCCAGATCCGGGGCATGAAGCGTGCCCTCGACCAGTGACCCGGGGATGACCATGACCACGACCGCACCGCCGCGGCCCCGCAACCGGCCGCTGCACACCATCGCGAACCCGCGCAAGAGCCTCACGCTCACGCTCGTCACCGCGCTGTTCGCGCTCTACTGCCTGCTCCCGCTCGTCTGGCTCGTCATCAACGCGACCAAGACCCAGCCGGACTTCGTCACGACCCCGGGCCTGGCTCCCGGCCACTCGTTCGCGCTGCTCGACAACATCGGGCAGGTGTTCACGTACAACGGCGGCATCTTCGTCCGCTGGCTGC
>NZ_JAAGLT010000174.1 GCF_010548275.1 Streptomyces sp. SID12488 | reverse complement strand
GCCCGGCGGTCATCGCCCGGTGCGAGAGCGAGGCGGACGTCGTCACCACCGTCCGCTTCGCCCGCGAGCTCGACCTCCCCGTCGCCGTGCGCGGTGGCGGGCACAGCGTGGCCGGGATGTCCCTCAACGACGGCGGCGTGGTGGTCGACATGCGCCGGATGAACGAGGTCACCGTGCACCCGGGGGCGAAGGCCGTACGGGTCGGCGGCGGCGCGGTGATGAGCCACCTGGACCGCGCCTGCCAGCCCTACGACCTGGCCACCACCGGCGGCCGCGTCTCCACGACCGGCGTCGCCGGCTTCGTCCTCGGCGGCGGCTCCGGCTGGCTCGACCGCAACTTCGGCCTGGCCGTGGACAACCTGCTCGGCGTGGACCTGGTCACC
>NZ_JAAGLT010000173.1 GCF_010548275.1 Streptomyces sp. SID12488 | reverse complement strand
CGATAGGATCCGCTCCATGCGCCGTTCGAAAATCGTCTGCACGCTGGGCCCCGCCGTCGACTCGTATGAGCAACTGAAAGCGCTCGTCGAGGCCGGTATGAACGTGGCCCGATTCAACTTCAGCCACGGATCCCAGGCAGAGCACCAGGAGCGGTACGACCGCGTCCGCAAGGTCTCCGAGGACACCGGGCGTGCCGTCGGCGTCCTCGCCGACCTCCAGGGTCCGAAGATCCGTCTGGAAACCTTCGCCGAAGGTCCCGTCGAACTCGTCCGCGGTGACGAGTTCACCATCACCACCGAAGACGTCCCGGGCGACAAGTCCATCTGCGGCACGACCTACAAGGGTCTGCCGGGCGACGTCTCCAAGGGCGACAAGATCCTGAT
>NZ_JAAGLT010000172.1 GCF_010548275.1 Streptomyces sp. SID12488 | reverse complement strand
ACCCGGAAAGGCAGGTGCTCGGCAGGGGGGTCCTGGCCCAGGACTCTGCGAATGGGCTCCAGATCGTCGGAAAAAAAAAAGGCAAACTGCTCGGGGGAGAAACGCCGGGTCAGGGCTTCAGGCGCAAGACGCAGGCGCGCAGCGACAGGATCGGGCATTGGGTTTCCTTACTTCGGCGGGGCAGATACGCAGCATTCTGGCCCTGCCCGAGCGCGCGTTGCAAGGCTCCACGGGACTTTATGTCGCAGCCTGGGCGGGTCATGTAACAGCAAATTTTTCGCAATCAGCAACGCAACCATTAGATCGTGCCTAAACTCCAAGCTGCGCGGGTGGGTGAAATGCTTCCCCGACCTGGCAACCGAGTTGCCAGAAACCCTGACCCTT
>NZ_JAAGLT010000171.1 GCF_010548275.1 Streptomyces sp. SID12488 | reverse complement strand
CCTGCGCCTTCGCCCGCCCGAAGACCTTCAGGGTCGGCAGACCGGCCACGACATCGAGGAAGTGGCCCGACAGCCGCGACAGCAGCCGCCACTGACGGTCCATCCGCGTCTGGGTCGCCCAGCCGATGAGCACCATGAACAGCGGGATCAGGGGGAGCGTCCCCACGATGACGGCCGCCGAGACCCAGTCCTCGGTCGCGATCCGCGCGAGCACGGCCACCGGAACCACGACGGCGAGGCCGAGCTGGGGCAGATAGCGGGAGAAGTAGTCGTCCAGAGCGTCGACTCCGCGGGTGGCGAGGGCGACGAGCGACCCGGTCCGCTGGCCGCTCAGCCAGCCGGGACCGAGTTCAGTGGCCCGTGCCAGCAGCCGGCCCCGCAGCT
>NZ_JAAGLT010000170.1 GCF_010548275.1 Streptomyces sp. SID12488 | reverse complement strand
GGCGTACGGTCGCCGAACGGCGTGCCGGCCAGCTCCTCGCGGTGGTGCGGGGTCAGCCAGGGGGACAGGTCGGGGCCCAGCGGCACGATGCCGGTCGGGTTGATGCCGGTGTGCACCTGGTAGTAATGCCGCTTGATGTGGTCGAAGTCGACGGTGTCGCCGAAACCGGGGGTCTGGTAGAGATCCCTGGTGTACGCCCACAGCACCGGGTCCTCGGCCAGCTTCGACCGGTTGCACTTGAAGTGGCCGTGATAAACGGGGTCGAAGCGCACCAGCGTCGTGAACAGCCTGATGTCGGCCTCGGTGATGCTCTCCCCCACCAGGTACCGCCGACCCGCGAGCCGCTCGGACCCCAGGTCGAGCCGCCGGAACACGTCGTGCCAGG
>NZ_JAAGLT010000169.1 GCF_010548275.1 Streptomyces sp. SID12488 | reverse complement strand
ACATCGTCAGAGACCGCTACTTCCACAGCCGGATTCCGGCCGTAAGTGATGACTACCTTCTTGCCGCCCTTCGAACGGCCATCGCGGAAGACCCAGTCCACACCGTTGACGTTGGCGCACGGGTCGACGGTCGGGGCCGGTGGCGTGAGCCCACAGCGCAGAACGATCACCCCATCGCCCCATACCGCGACTCCGGGCCGTCCGGTGAAGGTCAGCGCCTGGCCGGCGAGACGGCCCGGGTAGCGAGACGCGGCCCTCTCGCACTCAGGTCGCTCGGCGCGCGGGGCGGACTCAATTCCGTATCCGGGCGCCCCCATCTGCCGTACCACCAGCACTCCACCCACCAGGGTGCCGACCACCGCCACTGCGACGATCACCCGCGCTCG
>NZ_JAAGLT010000016.1 GCF_010548275.1 Streptomyces sp. SID12488 | reverse complement strand
TGGTGGCCGGCGCGACCTCGTAACTGACCGCGAAGTCCTCCGTGGTCTCCCCGAAGTTCCAACCGGCCCTGAACGCGGCGATGTTCGCCGCCGCGATCTCGGGCTTCTTGGCGAACTTGGCCTTCAGAAACTTCTCGGTGCCCTCGGTCGGTCGGTGGTACATCCAGCTCAACAGGCCCAGCGCGAACATGTTCTTGCTGCGCTCGGCCTCCTTGCGGGAGAGCGCGAACTCCTTCAGCGCCCCGACGGTCAGGGTGGTCAACGGCACCGGGTGGACGCTGTACCCGTCGAGCGAGCCGTCCTCCAGCGGACTCGCGTCGTAGCCCACCTTCTTCATGGCCCGTTCGGTGAACTCGTCCGTGTTGACGATGATCTCCGCGCCGCGCGGTACATCGGCGATGTTCGCCTTCAGCGCGGCCGGGTTCATCGCGACCAGCACGTCCGGCGCGTCGCCGGGGGTCAGGATGTCGTGGTCGGCGAAATGCAGCTGGAACGAGGAGACCCCGGGCAGCGTGCCTGCCGGCGCCCGGATCTCGGCGGGGAAGTTCGGCAGAGTCGACAGATCGTTCCCGAACGACGCGGTCTCGGAGGTGAACCGGTCGCCGGTGAGCTGCATACCGTCACCGGAGTCGCCCGCGAACCTGATGACGACCCGGTCCAGGCGGCGCACGTCCTTGGTGTGGATCCCGGCCGGCACCGGCTCGGCCTCTTCGATGTCCACGGTGTCTACCGTCACGCGACTCGTCTCCTCTGGCTTCCGCTGTCCGGCGCCGCTGGGTGCGCTGACCTACCAGGACGCTAGGCAGGCAGCCTTGAGCCGGGCCAAAGCGCCCTCCGCGCCCTTCTCGCGACGGCGTCCACCCCCCCCGGCCCGTTCACAGGGGTGGTTCAGCGGTGGTTCAGCGGTTCTCCAGAGCGGCTCGCGACGCTTCTCACCGGCCGGTGGACAGCCGGACCCGGCGGTTTCCCCTCCAGCGACGGGCATCCGACGGCCCTGAGCCCGCCTCCACCGCGCTTCGGCCCGGCCGACTTCCCGTCTTCGCCACCGTATGAAGGAGCACACCATGGACGCGTCAGCCCCGGCCTCCCGCCGAACTCTTCTGAGGCTCGCCACCGCGGCCACCATCGGCGGCGGGCTCGCCGCCGTGCCACTGCCCGCGTTCGCCGGGTCCGCCCGCTGCCCGCTGCCGCGCGCCCTCTCCGTCACCGCCCCGGGCGTGTACCCGGAGGGTGTCGCCTGGGACCCGACGAGGAAGGCGTTCCTCGTGGGGTCGAGCGCGCAGGGCACCATCTCGGTGGTCAAGGCGGACGGTTCGGTCACCCCGCTGGTGGCCCCGTTCGCCATGGTGTCGGTGCTCGGCCTCACGGTGGACGCGCCCCGCGGCCGGGTACTGGCCGCCTACACCGACTACTTCTTCCGGCTGATGGGCATCGTGGACCCGTCGCTGCCCCCGGTGTCCGGAGTCGGTGTCTTCGACCTGGCCACCGGTGCCGTACAGCACCTGGTCGACCTCTCCGACGGGCAGCCCCTGCCGCGGGCCAACGACGTCACCGTCGGCCGCGACGGCACCATCTACGTCACCGACACCGGGATCGACACCGTCACCGCGGTGAGCCGCGACGGCAAGGTGCTCAACATCCTCCGTGACGACCGTTTCCTCACCGACGACACCGGTCCGAACGGCATCGTCCACCACCCGGCCGGATTCCTCCTCATGGGCAAGTACGACGGCGGCCGGCTCTTCCGCATCGACCGCCCCGGCTCGGCGCGGCCGAAGGTCAGCGAGGTCCGCCTGGACCACGCGCCGGCCTCCCTCGACGGCATCGCACTGCGCCCGGACGGCTCGCTGGTCGTCGCGTCCAACGACCTGTCGCTGTCCGGCGGACGCCAGAGCCGGGACGCCGTCCTGGTGCTGCGGTCCACCGACGGCTGGCGTACCGCGCGCACGGTGCAGGACCAGACCTGGCCGTTCGAGGACCCCACGACGGTCGCCGTGACCCCGTACGGCGACTACGTGGTCAGCGGTGGGCTCCGGGAGATCCTCACGGGCGTCCCGTCGTCCACCCCCGGCCAGTTCCACCTGCGACGCCGCTGACGACACGGGCCGGCGTCCACGGGCGCCGGCCCGGCACGCACTCACCCACCCCGACCTCCCGGGAGCCCCACCATGCCGCCCCTCACCAAAGACACCCCGCCCCCCGAAACCACCCTGCCCCGCGGTCCGTTCACCGCCCTCGCCCGGCTGGCCGGCAGCCGGGCCCGCCTGCTGCTCCTGCTCACCGTGGTCCTGCTGGCCGGGGCCGTCGTCCTGGGCAGCGGGGTGGCCGACCGGCTGCGCAGCGGGGGCAGCGGCGGCGTCGTCGACCCCTCCTCCGAGTCCTCGTACGCCGCGGACATCCTGGAGCGGGAGTTCCCCGGGGCGCGGCCCAACCTCGTCCTGCTGGCCCGTACCGACGGCGCGGTCGACGACGCCGAGGCGGCGCGTCAGGGACGGGAACTCGCTGCCCGGCTCGCCGACGAGCGGGGCGTCACCGGCGTCACCTCCTACTGGGACACCGGCTCCGCCGCGCTGCGCTCCGAGGACCGCCGGGAGGCTCTGGTGGTGGCCCGGCTCACCGGGGACGAACTGGCGGCCGACCGCACCCTGCAGAACCGGATCGTCGGGCACTTCGACGGGCGGCAGGGCGATCTGACGGTCCGGATCGGCGGCAGTGTCGCCGTCCAGAACGAGCAGCAGACCTTCATCCGTGAGGATCTCCTGCGCGCCGAGGTCATCGCGCTGCCGATCACCCTCCTCATCCTCATCCTGGTGTTCGGCAGCGCCGTCGCCGCACTGCTCCCGATCGGCATCGGGGTGATCGCGATCCTCGGCACCAACGCGGTGCTGCGTGTCCTCACCTCCTTCACCGACGTCTCCGTCTTCGCCACCAACCTCACCACCGCCCTCGGCCTGGGCCTCGCCATCGACTACGCGCTGCTGATCGTGCGCCGCTACCGCGAGGAACTCGCCGCCGGCCGCGACACGGCCGGCGCGCTCACCGTCACCCTCAACACCGCCGGGCGGACCGTACTGTTCTCGGCCGCGACGGTCGCCGTCTCGCTCGCCGCGATGCTGGTCTTCCCGCTGTACTTCCTGCGCTCCCTCGCCTACGCCGGGATCAGCGTGGTGGTCCTCGCCGCCGCCGCGGCCCTGGTGGTCCTCCCGGCCCTGCTCGCCGTCCTGGGCCGGCGGATCGACGCCTGGGACGTGCGCAAACTCGTCCGCCGCCGCTCCCGTACGCAGCGGCAGCCCGCGGCATCCGGAGCCGGCTGGGCCCGGCTGGCCCGGTTCGTGATGAGGCGCGCACCGCTGGTGGCCACCGGCACCCTGGCCGTCCTGCTGCTGCTCGGCGCGCCCTTCCTGAACGTCGACTTCGGCACCGCCGACTACCGGCAGCTGCCCTCGTCCGCGGAGTCCCGGGTGGTGCAGGAGCACATCAGGGACCAGTTCCAGGGCAGCCCCACCGGAAGTCTCGAGGTCGTCACCCGCGAGGCGCCCACCGGTCGACTGGGCGACTACGCCGAGCAGTTGTCCAAACTGCCCGGGGTGCTGCGGGTGGACGCGTCCACGGGCAGCTACACGCAGGGCAGGGCGACCGGGCCGGGGCAGCCGGGCCGGACCGCCGGCGAGATCTCGTATCTCACCGTGGTGCCCGGCGTGGAGGCCGTCTCCGACGAGAGCAAGGAACTGGTGCGGGACGTACGCGCGGTGGACGTGGACTTCCCCGCGTACACCTCCGGGACGACCGCCGCGCTGATCGACAGCCAGGCGGCCATCGGACGTGGTCTGCCGTGGGCGATCGGCATCATCGTGCTCGCCACGCTGATCCTGGTGTTCCTGCTCACCGGCAGTGTGCTGGTGCCGATCCAGGCCGTACTGCTCAACGCGCTCAGCCTGACCGCGATGCTGGGGGCCGTGGTGTGGGTCTTCCAGGACGGGCATCTGTCCGGGGTGCTGGGCTTCACACCGACGGGGAGCATCGAGACGGCCCTTCCGGTGCTGATGTTCTGCCTCGCCTTCGGACTCTCCATGGACTACGGGGTCTTCCTGCTCTCCCGTATCAAGGAGGAGCGGGATCGTACGCCCGACGACCACAAGGCCGCGGTGGTGGAGGGGATTCGCGGTACCGGCGGTGTCATCACCGCCGCCGCGCTCGTCCTCTCGGTCGTCATGGTGGCCATCGGCACCTCCCGGATCACCAACACGAAGATGCTCGGACTGGGGGTCGCCCTGGCCATCCTCATGGACGCCATGGTGATTCGCACGCTCCTCGTCCCCGCGGTCCTGTCGCTCACCGGCCGGGCGGCCTGGTGGGCACCCGGACCGCTGCGACGGCTGCACGCGCGGTTCGGCATCAGTGAGGGCGGCCCGGGAGCCGCCGCACCGGCAGCGGATCCAGCCGATCCAGCAGACGCACCGGACGCACCGGTCGCGGCGGCGCCGAAGGAGAAGAAACGGGCCGGCGCGGTCGGCGCGGTGACCGGAAAGCCGTCCGACTGACGGCGCGTCACGGCACGCCATCCATGCGAAACCAGGGTGCGGGAGGACCTCCACAGGTCCTCCCGCACCTTCTTTGGCATGGCGCAAGCGATCGTCGTTAGCGTCCGGGCAACGCCTCGGGCGGACGCCGCGGCAACCTGGGCGGACGCCCGGCCGAGGGCCGACGGCACCGTCGAGACCGGCCGGCCGTCCGGTCGTACCGGAACCACCGACGCGACCGGATCAGCCTGATCACCCGCACCCGCACCCGCACCCGCACCTGAACGCGCGGCCCGGTCCCGGACCGCGCGGATCGACCAGATCGAACAGATCAAGGGGGGAACAGCCCGATGACATCCACACAACAGGCCGCGCCACGTGAGCGGTCCGTACGCCGCGTCGCCGACGGCGGGGCAAGCGCCGTGGCCGTCGACACGATCGTCGTCGACTACGGAGGAGTACTGACCAACCCGCTGGTGGAGACCTTCGTCGCCTTCGCCGAACTGGCCGGGATCGACGCCGGCGACCTGGCCCAGGCATTCATGGCGGCGACGGAACGCCACGGGGAGACCCCGATGGCCGCCCTGGAGACCGGCGCGATCACCGAGCGGCAGATGGTGGACCGGATCCTGGCGGAGCTCCCCGAGGGGGCGGGCCGGATCCTGGCGGACGGACGCGGATTCGGCGAGCTGTGGTTCCAGGGCCGGACCCCCAACGAGCAGTTCCTGTCGTTCCTGCGCGCCCTGCGCCGTGACGGGTACCGGATCGCCCTGCTCACCAACAACGTCCGCGAGTGGGAACCGCTGTGGCGCGCACAGCTCCCCGTCGACGAGCTCTTCGACGTGGTCGTGGACTCGCACAAGGAGGGCGTCCGCAAGCCGGACCCGGCCATCTACCGGATCCTGCTCGACCGGCTCGGCACCACACCGCAGCGGTGCCTCTTCGTCGACGACACGGAGGAGAACTGCCAGGCCGCCGCCGAACTCGGCATACGGACGGTGCGCTTCGCCGACACCGGCGGCGCCGTCAGCGAGATCTCGGCCCTGCTCCACCGCCCCGTGGCCGTGACCGTCGGTGCCGCGGGAGGTGCCCTGTGACGGCCGCGCCGGTTCTGGTCGTCGGCGCCGGGCCCACCGGGCTCACCGCCGCCTGTGTGCTGTGGGACCTCGGAGTGCCCTGCCGTGTCGTCGACCGGCGCTCCGGTCCCGGCATCGCCCCCAAGGGGCTGGTGCTGTGGAGCGGCGCCCTCGAATGCCTGGACCGCGTGGGCGTCGCCGCGCGGCTCGCGGAGACGGCTCTGCCGCTGACCGGGGCGTCGTACTGGTCGAACGGCAGGCGCATCGCCGGTGTGCGGTTCGGCGGCCTGACGGGCACCGCGTTCCCCGGTCCCCTCTGCGTACCGCAGCCGGTCACCGAACGGGCGCTGCACGCCCGGCTGGCGGAGCTCGGCGGAACGGTCGAGTGGGAGACCGAGGTCACGGCGGTGACCGTGAACCGTGGCGGCCCCGAGGAGTCGGCGACTGTCACCCTGAGCGCGGCCGGCGCCGAGGAGACGGTGACGGTGCCCTGGCTCGTCGCAGCCGACGGCGCCCGCAGCATGGTGCGCGACAGCGTCGGCATCCCCTTCGAGGGGCACACCTTCGACCGTACGTTCCTGATCGGGGACGGCCGGCTGGAGGGCGCGGGTGCCGAGGCCCAGGTCCAGCACCACATCACGCCGGACGGTGTGCTGGTGATCGTCCCCCAGCCGGACGGCCACCGGGTCTTCTTCGACACGGAACCGGACGAGTGGTCCGAGCCGCCGTCCGAGGAACAGCTGCAGCGGCTCCTCGACGAGCGGGGCCCGGGCGGACTGCGTCTGCACGGCACCTGGTGGACCAGCCGTTTCCGGGTGCACGCCAAGGTCGCCCCCCGGTTTCGCGAGGGGCCGGTCCTGCTGGCGGGTGACGCGGTGCACGCCCACACCACCGCCGGTGGCCAGGGCCTCAACACCGGTGTCCAGGACGGCTACGACGTCGGGTGGAAGCTCGCGACGGTGGTGCGCGGAGGTGATCCGGCACTGCTCGACAGCTATGAGGCCGAGCGGCGCCCCGCGTCCGTCAGGGCGGTCGCGAACAGTGACCAGCAGACCCGGATGTGGCTGCTGCGCAATCCGGCGGCACGGCTCCTGCGGAACACGGCGATGCGGGTTCTGTCCGCCACCGGCCTGCTGGAGAAGAAGGCGCTTCCGCTGCTCGCCCAGCTCGACCTGGACCACTCCGGGAGCCCGGCGGTGGTGGCCGGAACCGACGCCGCCGTGGGCGTGCCCCGTGTGCTGAGGCCCGGGCGGCGTGCCCCCGACGCGGCGCTGACCCCGGTGCACGGCACCACAGCGGCGACGCTGCACGCCCATCTGGCGGCCGGGAGGCACACCCTGCTCGTGTTCGGCGCCGAGGAAGCCGGCGAGTCGGCCGCGCGGACCGCGGAGGCGGTGCGGGACCGGGGCACGGCGGACATGACACACGTGCTGTGGATCCGGCCCCCGGAGACGGCCGGCGAACAACTCCCACAGGACGGCGCTGAGTTGGCTGTCGTCCGGGCACAGGACGACACGCTCGGCGGAGCCGACGCCCGGTGGTGCGCGTACGTGCGGCCCGACGGTGTCGTCGCGGCGCGCTCGGGCCCGGCCGGCCTCGACACGCTCCTCGCCCGGCTGCCGTCCCGTCCGGCCCGCACGGCGCCGGTCCCGGCCGTACGGCCCTGACCCGGCTCAGTACACCGATCGCGACACCGAGACCTCCTTGGAAGGACCAACCCCGACCATGAGCATTTCCATGACCGCGCCCGCGTCCACACCCACGTCCACACCCGCGCCGGAGACGGCCACGGCGCGCCCCCCGGCCGCCGAGGTGGAGCTGAGCTACGACGCGACCGTTCCCCGCACGCTGGTCCACCGGGCCTCGATAGCCGAGGTCTTCGTCACCGACTCGGCCGAGACGGGCGAGGAGACCTTCGCCGTCGCCGCCCAACTGCCGCGCGGCCACCTGATCGGGGAGGACTCCCCGTCGTACGACTTCACCCTGCTGGTGGAGGTGGTGCGGCAGGCCGGGGTCCTGGTCGCCCACCGCCATCTGGGGGTGGACGTGGGCTCGGCGTTCATCTTCCGGGACCTCAGTCTCCGGATCACCGCGTTCGAACCGTTGCGCATCGGCTCACGGCCGGCCGACCTGCGGGTCAACATGGTCGTGCGGACCCGGCGCAACAGGGCAGGCCGGATACAGGGGTTCACCTTCACCGGGGACGTCGAGGTCGACGGACGGCCCGCGATGAGGGGGGAGGGCGGACTGCTGATCCTGTCCAAAACCGCCTACCTGGCGATGCGGAGCAGGCGGCAGATGCCGGACAACCCGGGGTTCCTGCTGCCGCGCTTCACCGCGGCCGAACCGTGCGCGGTGGGGCGGCGCGACGCCAGGAACGTGTTCGTCACGCAGCCCGTCGCGGACGGGGAAGCGGGGCGGTTCTCCTCCCAGTTGGTGGTGGACACCAGTCATCCGCACGTCTTCGACCACCCGCTGGACCATGTGCCGGGCCATCTGCAGATGGAGGCCGCGCGTCAGCTGGCGGTGGCCTCCGTCGCCCGGCTGCACGGCCTCGACCCGTACAGCCTGTCGGTCGCCTCCATCGGAACCGACTTCACCGACTACGCCGAACTGGACCGGATCACGAGCCTTCGGGCGACGGTCGAGGGATTCCGTTCGGACGAGGAACTGGGCACCTTCACCGTCCCGGTCGCCGTGCAGGCGGTGCAGGAGAACACGGTCACCACCGCCATGCGCCTCGAAGTGGCACAGTGGAGTTGAAAGTTAAAGGGAATTCATTATCAGCCTTCCGTACGTCCTCTCTGTCAAGTAATGTCCTCGTCAAAAGGGCTGGTCTGAACGTCCCGGCCCAACGGGGGGACCACTTTGATACGCATCCTGCTCGCCGAGGACATGCACATGGTTCGCGGAGCGCTGGTGGCCTTACTGAGCCTGGAGGATGACCTCCAGGTGGTCGCAGAGGTCGAGCGTGGGGACCAGATCGTCCCCAAGGCGCTGGAATACGAGCCCGATGTCGCCATCATCGATGTCGACCTGCCCGGTCTCGACGGACTGTCCGCCGCGGCCCAGCTGGCTCAACAGCTGCCCTCGTGCCGCACGTTGATCCTGACCAGCCTCGGCCGGCCGGGGACGCTCCGCAAGGCGCTCGCGGCCCAGGTGGGCGGTTTCCTCCTCAAGGACGCACCGCCGGACCGACTGGCCGACGCGGTGCGGGAGGTCGCGGCGGGCAATCGGGTGATCGATCCCCAGCTGGCACTGGCGGCCATCGACAACGGCGACAACCCGCTGACCCCCCGTGAGACGGAGGTGCTGCGGATGGCCGCGGACGGAGCGGAGGCGGCGGACATCGCCAGACGGCTGTTCCTGTCGGTGGGAACGGTGCGGAACTACCTCACCACGGTCGTCACCAAGCTCAACGCGCGCAACCGGGTCGACGCGGTCCGGGTGGCGAGGGACAGCGGCTGGCTGTGAGGTGACACGGTCCGGGGGGTAAGGGACGGCGTCACCGTTCGGTGGCGCACCCGCCTCGGCCCGGCTTCGGGGACGGCCAATGCCCAATACCCAATACCCGCAAGGCTGTCCGCGTCCGCGCGGGCCCTGTGGGCCGCGGGAACGGGGTACCGGCGGCCCGGCCCGGTCCGGCCCGACGGAACCTCCGGGTGGTGTGCGTGGCTCCGTCGGACGGTCCGTCGCTCCGGCTCTCAGCCGGCGCGACGGGCGGGCTGTCGCAGCGGAGCCGTGGCCCGCAGTACGAACCACCCTTCCTCGTCCAGCCCCGACACCAGTTGACCCCCGATCGATGTCAGACGGAACTGCAGGTTGCCCAGGCCGCTGCCGTCCGAGGTGGCCGACCGGTTTCCGGAGCCCGTCACGGTCTGCACCCCGTCGTTGGCGATGGTGAGGGCCAGCTCGCCCGCATCCGTGGTCCAGCTCTCGATCCGGCAGTTCTCCGCCTTGCTGTGGCGCAGCAGGTTCGTGATGGCCTCCCGGAGCACGGTGGCCATGATGGTGTTCACCTCCCCTTCGGGGGGGTCCGCGCGGCACACCACCTCCGCCTGGATGCCGGCGGCGGCCAGGACGGCCTGCGCCGACACCGCCTCGGTGGTCAGCGACATGTCCCGGTAACCACGGGCGACCGTGCGTACGTCGGAGAGCGCCTGCCGGGAGATCTCCAGGATGCTCCTGAGCTCGTCCAGGGCGCGTTCGGGGTCCGTGGGCACGAGGCGGCACGCCAGTTCGCTCTTGAGCGTGACGGCCGACAGGCTGTAGCCGAGCAGATCGTGCAGGTCCCGGGCGAAGCGGAGCCGTTCCTGTGTGACGGCCAGCCGGGCGAGCTCCGTCTGGGCCTCCTGGACCTCGACCACCAGTTGGGCGAGCCGGTTGAGGCCGTACACGATCAGGCCGGTCAGGACGGTGGAGACAGCGATGTACACCGAGTTGAGGGGGCTCATGCCCAGCAGCGGTCCGGTCGCCCAGGCCGCCGCGGCGACCAGCCCGAAGAGCGGCCAGGCCACCACGGGCTGGAGCACGAGCAGCAGGGAGGCGCCCAGGAATCCGGCCATCCCGCCCCACCCGAACCCCAGGGCGAACAGCGGCAGATAGGTCAGCAGGGCCTGCAGGGTGAGCGTCCACCGGTACCAGCGGGCCCGGAAGCGCCCCAGGCGCTCGGTGGTGTGTACCAGTTGAAGAAGAAAGACCAGGCTGAAGCCGATGGCCGAGGAGACGAGGGCGAGTTTGCCGGGCTTCGCGTCCAGGATGTTCAGAAAGCCGATCAGGACGAAGCTGCACTCGACGATCAGGACGACACTCCGGGCGAGCCGGGGCGGCGGGGCGTTGAGCCCCATGGCGCGCACCGTCGCCGACAGAGTGGGGTTGCTTCCGAGGCCGCCGGTGGCGGATTCCCCTAAGGGTGTGCCGACGCGATTTTCCCCGCGCGGCGCGGCTACCTCCATGAACGCCCCTCACACAGACGGGATCAAGGAGCACTCAGTGTAGGGGGATTGGCTTAATTTCAAATATTGTATGTACGGCTCACAGAGAAACTGTTCCCTTCCTATGACGGTTCTGTGGAGCCTCGGAGAGGCGCGCCCAGGGCGAAGCCCCCGACACTCGGCTCGGTCAGCCAGTCGGTGCCGGTGGCGCGGGCGGCCAGTTCGACGTCGCCGCTGCCCAGGGCGCAGGAGGCCAGCCCCATCGCCGTGCCGATCAGATACAGGTTCTGCACCACCGCGCCGACGTGCTTGAGCGTCAGCGCGTAGGGCAGACCGCTGTACTTCCACGACAGACGGTGGATGCGCGAGGTGATGGTGATGACCACGGAGGGCGGATCGGGCAGCCCGGCGGTGATCTGCGCCTCCGCGAGGAGATCCGCCGTCGCCGAGTCCGTTTCGCTGTCACCGAGTTGCACCAGGCAGTGCTCCAGCGGGGCGTAGTAGTGGATGCCCGACGGGATGCCGACGCAGTCCCGGACGGTGAGGTAGAACTCGAGTTCGTAGGCGCGTCCGCCGCTGGGATAGGGCCGGTCGGTGTACCCCTCCTGGTGCCGGTTCTCGCCGAGCGGCTCGTACAGGCCGCGGACCCGCAGCGCCCGGTACAGGAACTCGCCCAGCACGGCGGCGGTGAGCCGCTCCGAGCCGTAGGACCGGATGCTGTGGCGTTCTTCCACCACGGTGGTGAGCGGCGGGTCCGCGGCCGTCACCTCGCTCAGGGAGGGCCGGGTGAGGGGGAGGCGCGGGCCGTCCGGCAGCGGCTTGATGGCCGGGGCGGGGGGCAGGCGCTCGGCGAGCGGATAGGTGGCGCCGAAGTCCGCGTCGTGCCTGCCGAGCGTGGAGCGGCTGTGGAAGAGCAGGTCGACGGCGGACCACGACAGCAGCGCCGGGTCCCGGTCCTCGGCGAAGGAAGGGGCCACATCGCGGTTTCCCGTGCCGTTGTCGCGCGTACCCGGTCCGGTGCGGTCGTCGGTGTCGGTGTCGGTGTCGGCATCGGGCGAGGGCTGCTCGGCGGAGTGCGCCATGCCGGTCCCCAGGAGATGGGCGATGATCTCCGCGATCACCGTGGCCTCCAGTGGTACAGCCGCGGCGATCTCGTCGACGGTGACGGGGCGGCCGAGCATGCCGATCACCCACGAGGCCTCCGGACTGTGCAGGACGACCCGGTACAGCGACACGGGGGACTCCAGGACGAAGCCCTCGCCCTCGCTGCGCAGAAACGCGAAGCGGGACAACCGCACCGGACGGCGCGGGTCGGCGGTGTCCGCCCGGTAACGGGCCGACTGCGCGATCGGGACCACCGACATCAGAAGCTGGTCGGAGCCCTCCAGCATCAGCGAACGCACCACCAGGTGCTGCAACCGGTGCAGCGCCACCAGGATCTCGGTGGATGCGTCCACGGCGGGCCGATCGGCCGTACGCCTCCCGGGGGAGGAGGGGCGTACGGCGCTCTCGGCCGCTATCTCGGCCACGACGTTGGCCAGCGAGATCGGGCCGAGGCTCATCCGGCGCAGTGCCTCGCGGACCACCGGACGCGCCTGGTGCAGCCGAAGCTCCCCCCACCGCCCGGAGAGCACCACGGGGCCGGCGTCGCAGCCCATGTCCACCAGGACGTCCTCGCGGAGCGACCACAAGGAGACGCAACGCCTCTCGGTCTGTGCGGTCACGGTGGTGCTCAACAGCCTCTCGGCGGACACGGGAACTCCCGGGTGGACATGAGGGACGGTGCTATGGGGGTCGTTCGATCAGACGAACAGGGGAACAGGATTGAGATCGTCGTACGCCGTCGGTGTGGACAGCCGGCCCAGCTGGACCGGTACGTCGAACAGCCGGCCCGGTGCGTACCGGGCCCAGAAGTGACGCAGCCCCGGTACGACGACCTTCATCACCGGGATCCCGATGTCCGGTCTGGTCTGGTCGAGCACCAGCAGATCCATGCCGTGCCCGCGCAGCAGCCCGACGACGGCCTCGATGTCGTCGCGCAGGTCCGGACGGTTCCGGAAGCCGAAGTCGGCTGGGCCGCGGGCCGGTTGAGAGGGGTCGGGCAGCAGATACGGCTGGGTGCGCACGGTCGCCCCCCACCACCAGCCGAGCGTTTCGGGGGCTGTCGAGCCGTAACCCGTGCCGTCGGGCCTGGCATCGGTCACCGCGGGCAGCAACTGGTTCATCTCGGTCAGGGCGCGGCGCAGCGCGACGGCCGGATCGAAGTGCGCGCCGAACCCGAACATGATGTCCTCGGCCGGTTTGTCGGTGCGCCGTGACACCGCCGCGAACACCGGGATACCGAGGTCCGAGGTGAGGTCCAGGGCCCAGACCTCACGGTTCAGCTGCCGGTACACGTCGAGCAGTTCCTCGGTCCAGCCGTCGCCGAAGCCGCCCGGTCCGTCCAGCCGGACACCGGGCTGCCGGGTGCGGTTGTACCACCAGAGAGCTACCGCGTCCCGCTCGACGAGTTCCAGGAAGCCGTGCAGGATCGCATCCTCCGGACTGCTGCCGGCCGCGTTGCCGTTGGAGTCGGCGCGTACCGAGCGGCGACCGGCCACCGGCTGGGACGACCCGTCGAGGGAGCCCGGGAAGTACAGCATGCCGGTCGGCAGCAGCCGTTGCCGTTCCTCGGTGAGTGACCACACGGGGGTCCAGTCGACCGGAGCCCGGTCGTCGAAGGGTTCGGGCACGTACTGGAACGCGTCGTGCAGGCCGTTCCACCGCTCGCGGTCGCGGAACTGCCGGGCGGCGAACAGCTGACAGGCGTCCGGGGAGACGGCCGTGTCCCCCAGACCGCGCAGGCTGTCCCTGGTCCGCGGCTCGTCCCCCTGGAGTGTCCCGCTGTACCGCTCCAGCGCCTCGCACATGGCGCTCACCTCGGCGTCCAGCGCGGTGGTGCCCTTGCCGCCGCTGAGCTGGCGCAGACCGGCCCGCAGCCGTGCCAGGTCGGTCCCGCCCAGCGCGGGATTACGGCCGGCCAGATAGCAGTGCAGACCCGCCGGTGCCCGCGGGTCCCTGCGGATCTCCTCGATCACCCCGGTCACCGGGCTGACCAGAGGCAGGTACCGGTCCCGGATCTCCTGGGGGGAGCACGCCCGCTGGCCACCCCGCGCCTTGGGCCGGGTGCTGATCGTCACAGGCTGCCGTACCTGCCGCGCGACGAGGCCGGGATCCCCGCAGTCCGGACACTGGGGGCGCCGCACGAGCTCGTGGTGACGGGTCGTCAGGGACAGGGTGTCCAGGGTCAGGACCGCGGACTGGCCCGGATGGCGGTAGCCGGCCAGCCACTTCACCGCCTCCAGCGCGGTGAGCTGCGCCGCCGCGGCGGCGGAGGGCGGCACCTGCGCGGTCGGCCGGGGAACCGGCCCGGTCAGGCCGAGCGCCCGGCGCACCGGGGCCTCGGACTGCCGGTGGCCGCGCAGCCGGTGGGCCAGGCAGGACCAGCAGGGGCCGGAGCCCGGCTGGAACACCGGGCCGACCCACGCGGTCGAACCACCGGGCCTGGCCAGCAGCCAGGACCGTCCCGTGGCCCGGTGCTCGGCGTCGATCTCGCTCAACTCGGGGTTCAGGTAGTCGTCACAGACGACGAGGGACAGCCGGACGACGTCGGTGCCCACTGCGGGATCCTCCCCAACCACGCAGTGGGCACCGTGGGCGCCGCCGTGACCGGCCACCGTCAGTCCGGCGGCCCGGCACGCCTCCAGTACCCCGTCGGCGCTCGCACCGCCCACCGTCAGGACGTCCAGCGGAGCGGCGGCCACCTGCCGCAGAGCCGCCGTGCCGTCCAGTCCGGCCAGTTCCCAGTACGCGCAGGCGCGCGCCGGGGCCGGGCCGTCGGTGATCGGGACCGGTGCCGAGTACCCCACGAGGCCGGCCCGCGCGAGCCGCCCGATCAGCCGGCCGACCTGCTCGGGCGGGATCTCGGGGGCCGCGTCCCGCAGGACGGCCGACAGGTCCCTGGTGCCGTCCAGCAGGGGTACCAGGGCTTCGATGCGATCGCCCTGCAGCGCCGTCACCCCCCGGTCGGAGAGCAGATAGGCCGCGTCGTCGGTGACGACCTCCGCTCTCAGATGGCTGCGGAATCCCACGAGCCGTCTGTCGCGCGTCCTCGGCACCTGTGCGGGACGCTCACCGAAGAGGGCGGTCACTGCGGGACCGCCCGGCTCGCGGTTCGCGCGGCCGGATGGCCGGGATGCAGGGGCAGCTCGTCGGAGAAGCAGAAGCAGAGCTGCGCATGGGCGGTCGACGGCCGCGAGAGCTCTTCGATGGTCAGCTCGCACGCCGGGTCCTCGGGCAGCGCGGGCGGCTGCTGGCCCTGGGCCAGTGTGACGCCGAACTCGCCGAGCACCGTCATGGCGTCCGCCCGGTAGCGCCGGAACAGCTCCGGCTCCAGCCACGCCTGTGCGACCAACTCCGAGAACCACAGTTCCTGACCGAGGCTCACAGCCCCGGTCGTGCCGCACGTACTGTCGAGTGTGGGAAAGACGCGTTCGTACACGATGCCCTCCGCGTTCAACCTGTGTGTGGATCGGGAACCGCCCTGATCGGACCGGCACACAGAATTCTTCGGGCACGGGGGTCGCTACCGACAGTGTTCCCTTCATGCCTCCCCTGTGAATTGGTCATGGGTCACCGCCTTCGCAATTCACACACGGGTGATGAAGCGCTCACTGGGAGCAGCGCCGACCGCCGTGCCACTGTGGAGCCCCCCGAACGACAGCCGAACGGTTTTGGCCGGAGGGAGAACCACATGGAGGTCCGGGTCCTGGGGCCGTTCGTCGCCCAGCTCGACCACACGTCCGTAGTGCCCAGCGCGGCCAAGCCCCGCCAGGTGCTCGCCCTGCTGGCGCTGCACGCCGGCCAGGTCGTGACCGTGTCCACCCTGCTCGACGAACTGTGGGGGGACGCACCGCCGCGCACCGCGCCGGCGACCCTCCAGACGTACATCACGCAGCTGCGCCGCCGGCTGGGCACCGCCCTGGGCCCGACCGCCGTGCGCGGACCCAAGGACGTACTGTGCACGCGCTACGGCGGCTATGCGCTGGACGTGACGGAGGCCGACGACGCGACGGAGTTCCACCGGCTGTCCACGGCAGGGCAGGCGGCGCTCCGTCGGGGAGCCGCCCGCGAGGCATCCGCGCTGCTGCACCAGGCGCTGGCGCTGTGGCGCGGACCCGCCCTGGCGGACGTGCAGATCGGCCGGGCGCTGCAGGTCGAGACGGTGCGGCTGGAGGAGACCAGGCTCGGTGCCCTCGACGCCAGGATCGAGGCCGACATACTGCTCGGCCGGCACGCCGCGCTGCTCGGGGAGCTGACCGCCCTGGCCGCCCAGCACCCGCTGCACGAGACCGTGCACGCGCAGTTGATGCTGTCGTTGTACCGCTGCGGCCGGCCCTCCCACGCCCTGGGCGTCTACCAGCGGTTGCGCCAGTGCCTGGTCCGGGAGCTCGGTCTGGAGCCGTCGACCCGGCTGCGCCGGCTGCATCAGGCGATTCTGCGGGCCGACCCCCTTCTCGAGTCGCCGGACCCGGCCACGGTCGACGGCGCCGAGCTGCGCTTCGCGCCGCTGACGCCGGCCGCGGTCTGAACCGGCCTCTCCGCCGCCCTGCTTCGGTCAGGAGGCCGTCGTTTTCTGCCAGGAGTCTGTCGTCCGGACCGGTCCTCCCACCGGTTCCCAGGCCGCCTGTGCCGATGGCGTTCGGCCAGGCGGCGCGCCCTACGAGTTCTGACAAACCGCGAGGCCCGCACCACTCCGCGCTCCTCGGGTGCTCCTCTCTCGGTCGACGTCGTTCAGGGTGGTTTGGCCGTCCTTAAGCGCCGCTCCCGACTCTGTGGACAACGCGGGTTCTGGCCACCCGGTGGCCATCGCGTACCGAGAGGAGTCCGGGCACAATGACGCGATATTTGAGACGCGCTGACACGCGCCACGACGGTCGCCTGCGCATGTTCTGCTTCCCCTACGCGGGCGGTGGCGCCTCCGCCTACGCGGGGTGGCAGCGCTGGCTGGGAGACGGAGTCGAGGTGCTGCCCGTACAGCTGCCCGGTCGCGAGGGCCGGATGTCGGAGCCGCGTTTCACCGATCTCCCCGCGCTCGTGGCGGACCTGGACCGGGAACTCGGCGAGCAACTCGAGGGCCCGTACGTGCTGTACGGGCACAGCATGGGCGCCCTCGTCGCCTTCGCCCTGGCCCAGCACCGCCGGGCCCGAGGCGAACGGCTGCCTCTCGCGCTTCTCCTCGGCGCCCACCGTGCCCCGCACCTGCCCGCCCCGCCGATCACCCACGGCTATGTGGCCGACGACATGGAACTGGTGCGCGGGCTGGCCGCGTTGGGAGGCCTGCCCCGGGTGCTGCTGGACCGCCCGGAGTGGCTTGCGGCGCTGCTGCCCGTCGTCAGGGGCGACCTGATGCTCTGCGACGGTGCGGGGAGCGTGGACCGTACCCCGCTGCCCGTTCCGCTGCACACCTTCGCCGGGGCCGATGACCGGCTGGTGACCGTCCCGGAGATACAGGAGTGGTCCCTGTACTCCACCAACGGTGACTGCGAGACCGTGGTGGTGCCGGGCGGTCACTTCTTCATCCGGGACAAGGAGAGCGTCTTCCTCGACCGGCTCTCGGAGGTGCTGAGCCGGTACACCGACATCGCCGACCTGCTCGGCATGGACCTGGTGGGAGCGCCGAGCGACTGACCGCCGGCCTCCGGTGCGGGCGCCTGCCCGGGAGCCCGGGCGAGCACCCCGAACGGCCGCCTCTCCGCGAACTCGCAGCGGAGAGGCGGCCGTTCGACTGCCGGGATCCGTGCCGACCGGTGCCACCGGCCTCACGCGTGAGGCCCACCGGGCTTACGGGCGACGGGAGTTCGACGCGAACGCGTGCGGGGCCCTGCTCCACCAGAGAGATGGTTCAGGGCCTCCCCGTCGCTTCTGGCCGTACCCGACTGGCCGGGTCGCACAGGGCTGTTTCCATCAGCGGTCTCCGGCCGCGGGGGGCTCCCCGGCCCGGACCACGCAGACGATGCGTGTCGCCACCCGGGGTCGAGTACGCCGGGGACCGGGGGAGCACCCCCTCTGCGGGATCGCCCAAGACCGTTCGGGGCGCGCGGCCGAACGGGACTCACTCCCGCTCAGCCCACAGGAACGGTGCGGTCGCAGGCTCCGAGCGCTCCGCCGGGAAGCACGGTGACGCACTCGACTCGCGAGCCGTACGGGCGCCTTCACCCGAGCCACCGCACCAGGGCCGCTCAGCGGACGGGCGTGTGCCGGGAAGGGACCTCCGGCATCGGGGTCCCGGGCCCCACGGTGTCCAGGGCGGGTCCGGCCTCCGTAGCGCCGGGCCCGCCACCGGGCACACCGTTCTCGCTTCGGGTACGGGTTCCGCCCGGGCCGTCGGTCGTGCCGGGTCCTCCGGTTCCATCGGACTCGGTGGACACCTCCGCTTCGCCCGATGCGCCGAGCGTGTTCGCGCGGCCCGGCATCAGCAGCGCGGCGACCACCGCGCCGCCCGCCACGACGGCCGCCGCCGTGGTCAGTCCGACCCCGGCGGCGTGGTCGAAGGCCGCTCGCGCGGTCGCGGCGAGGGCCTGGCCCGCGTCGCCTCCGGTGCGTTCGGCGAGGGTCAGGGCGTTGTCCAGCGTGTGCCTCGCCGCCTGCGGCTGACCGGACCGGGACATCTCACTCGTGTAGCTGTGGGCGAGCACGCTGCCGACCACGGCGACGCCCAGCGCGTTGCCGAACTCCTGCATGGTCATGTCCAGCGAACCGGTCGCACCGGACCTCTCCGGCGGGACCAGGGACATCACCACGTCCGTGGTGGGCCCCATGGCCAGCCCGAAGCCGGTCCCGGCCAGGAGCAGCCCGACGAGCACCGGCGGATAGCCCTCGCCCACCCGGCCGAGGACCAGCACACCCGTCGCGCCGAGTGCCAGGCCGACGGCCACGCTTCCGCCGGGTCCGATCCGGCGGACCAGCGCGGAACACAGCAGCGTGCCGAGCAGGACGGCGAACGCCACGGGCATCACCGCGAGCCCGGCTCGCAGCGCCCCGTAGCCGAAGGCGAACTGCAGCCGCTGGGTGAGTACGAAGAGCGTGCCCGCCAGGCCGAACATCAGCAGCATGATGCTCACGCTCGCCCCGATGAACGGTGCCCGGCGAAGGAGGGCGAAGTCCACCATGGGGTGCGGGTGCCGGCGCTCCCACAGCACGAAGCAGACGCCCGCGACGGCGGCCACCGTGAAGCCGACGACCGGCCCCGCGCCGGCCCAGCCGTGTTTCGACGCCTGGATCGTCCCGAAGACCAGCCCCACCATGACACCCGTGCCGAGCAGTGCGCCGAGCGGGTCGGGGCGGCGTGGCGAGGGATCGGCGGACTCGGGCAGCAGCAGAACTCCGGCGACGACCACCACGGCCACCGGCAGCAGGTTCACCAGGAAGATCGACCCCCACCAGAAGTGGCTGACCAGGGCGCCGCCGACAACCGGACCGGCCGCGACCCCCAGCGCGGAGGAGCCGCTCCACACACCGATCGCCCGGGCCCGCTCGGCCGGGGGAAAGACATCGACCAGGACGGCGAGCGTGCCCGGCATGATGCACGCCGCGCCCAGCCCCATCAGGACTCGCGCCCCGATCAGCTGGCCGGCCCCGTCCGCGGTCATGCCGACCAGCGAACCCAGGCCGAAGACGCTGGTCCCGAGCAGGACCGCGCGCTTGTGGCCGTAGCGGTCGGAGAGCGTTCCGGCGGTGAGCAGCGCCCCGGCGAGGGCCAGGGCGTAGCCGTCCACGATGAACTGGATCTGGCCGACGTCGGCGTCCAGGCTCCGCATCATCTGGGGGATGGCCACGTTGAGCAGGCCGTTGTTGAGCACGATCGCGAACAGGGCGAGCGAGAGCACACCGAGGATCCACCAGCGGCGGGGATCCGCAGTCTCAGTGCTGGTCATCTGTCGGTCCTCCGTCAGGGGGTGGGCACAGTGGTCGGCGTCACCCTCACCGGGCCCGCTGAAGGACGACTTGTGGCGGAGCCGCGGCGCGCCACCGGCCCCCACCGGCCCGTGTCGTTCTGCCGTCCTGTCCTCCTGCAGTCCGCTCAAGCGGCACTACAGCGCCGCTCCATACGGTCGCGGCCGGTGCTGCCCTCGGCCGAGTGGCGGCGATCACTGAAGGAGGTGCCATGGAGATCCCGGTACGGCTACGGCAGACCCGTTCCGCACTACTGCTGACCTTTCTCGTCCACGGCGCGGTCTTCGCCCTGCTGGTCACCCGTATCCCGGCGATCCAGGACCGGTACGGGCTCAGCGACGCCGCGCTCCCGCTCTTCCTCGCGGCCGTGCCGATCCTGGCCGGCGTCGGCAGTGTCACCGTCTCGCGGGTGGTGCGCCGGGTCCCCGCGCCCGCCGTGGTGCGTGTCGTCCAGCCGGTGATCTGTCTGGCGCTGGTCGGAGTGGGGGCGGGCGAGGCCCTCTGGCAGCTCACGGTCTGTCTCGCGGTCTTCGGGCTGCTGGTGGGCGCCATGGAGGCGAGCCTGAACATGACGGCCCTCGGGATCCAGCGCGGTTACGGGCGCAGCATCATGATGGGCTTCCACGGCGCCGCGAGCCTCGGTGGCATCCTCGGCGCCCTCCTCGCCTGGGCCGGGGCGCACTGGCAGTTCTCCCTGTTCACCCTCTTCGCCGGTTCGGTCGCCCTGCTGCTGCCGGTCGCGATGGCGGCCGGCCCCCGCCTCACCCGGCGGCCCGGCGGCCAGGTCGCCGCCGCACCGCCCGCGGAAGCCTCCTCCCCGCGGTTGGGCGGACGGCGTGGCATCCCCTGGAAACCACTGCTGCCGCTCTGCATGATCATGACCGTGGCCGTCGTCGCCGACTCCACCGTCACCAACTGGAGCGCCAAGTTCCTTGAGGACACCCTGCGCAGTTCGGAGGCGATGGCGACGGTCCCGTACGCCCTCTACATGGCGGCCACCCTGCTGGGCCGTGTTCTCGGCGACGGCTGGGTGCAGCGGTGGGGAGCGGTGGCCGTGGTGCGGGTGGGCGCCCTGCTCGCGGCCGTCGGATTCGCCGTGGTCGCCGTCGCGCCGGAACCCATGACCGCCGTGTTCGGCTTCGCCGTTCTCGGCGTGGGGCTGTCCGTGATCACGCCGCAGGTCTTCGTGGTCGGCGCGCAGCGGCTGCCGGGCGCGGCGGACACCGCTGTGGCGCGCGTCAACCTCTTCAACTACGTGGGCTTCCTGATCGGCCCGCCGCTGGTCGGGGCCGTCGGAGCGGCTGCCTCCTACCGCGCGGCGATGGGCGTGCCGCTCGTCCTCGTGCTGGGCGTCCTCCTGGTCGCCCGTTCCCTGGCCGCACCGGACCAGGCCGACTCCGCCACGCGCGCCCCGCGGCCGGAGAGGACAACGACCACCGCCGGCTGACGGCCCCGCACATTCCCCCGCGTGCCGTCCGCGCGGTAGCGCCCCGACTGCCCGAGCGGCAGCCGGGGCACGACCGCGCCGGGTACCTCGCGCCTGCTGCGGGTGTCCGGTGCCCGGTCCCCGCGGGCCGACGCACGCGCGGGGTGCCTCGCGTCTGCCGCAGGTGCCCGGCGCCCACGCCGACGCCGCTCTCCCGTGACTGTGCGGTGCGAGGGTCCCGGCGTACCTCGTGTGCGGGCACCCGTGCCCGCCCCGCGATGTGGTGCCTGGCGCGGGACACCCGCCGGGACGCCGTGGCAGCCGCGATCCGTCCGTCCCCCTGCCGCAAAGGGGCAACCCCCTCCAGGCCCGGCCTGCCTTCCGCGCCCGCCGGTGCCCCCCTCCGTGTACGGGCCGCTTCCCCGTACGGTCTGCCGACCCGACCCGACCCGACCCGACCGGTCCGTCTTCCGGGCCGGCCTGTCTCCTGGGCCCGCACCCGCTTCCACGCCCCGGCGGCTCGCCGTCCCGTCCGTCGGCTCGGCAGGCCGGCGCACGCCCTCGCCGGCGCACGCCCCCGCCGACGCGCCCCCGGCCGCGGTCCAGGCCCGCCCGGGCCGACTCGTCGCCCGTACCGGTCTTTAGCCGGGCCAAAGCGCCAGGGCCGACGATCGCCGCAGGGCGGATCCCAGGACCCGGGCCGTGCGGCTCGGCTGCCCGACCGTCCCTGGGTGAGCCAACAGACGATGGGAGAACCATGCGCTGGGAAAGCGTTTACGTGGCGGGGACGGGGGCCTGGCTCCCCGAACCGTTCTCCGCCCGCGCCGCCGTGGAGGCGGGTGACTACGATCCCGAGCAGTTCGAGGCGGACGGCCTGCTGTCCGTCCGGGTGGCCGGCGAGGACGTCGCGCCACCCGACATGGCGGTGCAGGCCGCCACGACCGCGCTCAAGCGGTCCGGTCTCGCCCCGGAGACCGTGCGCCTGCTGCTGCACAACTACGTCTGGTTCCAGGGCCAGAACATGTGGCCGGTGGCGTCGTACGTCGCCGACCACGCCGTCCACTGGAGCGTGCCGGCGTTCGAGGTGAAGCAGGAGTGCAACGCGGCTATCAGCTCGCTGGAGCTGGCCGCCCGCCAGCTGACCACCGAGGCGGGCGAGTCCGCGGTGGTGCTCACCACCGCCGACCGCTTCGCCGAGCCGCTGATCAAGCGCTGGAGTGCGGAGGCGGGCCTCGTGTACGCCGACGGCGGCACCGCCCTGGTGCTCTCCAACCGTGGCGGCTTCGCCCGGGTGCTGTCGACGGTGACCCGCGCCGACAACCGGATGGAGGCGCTGGCCAGGGGAGCGGGTCTCACCCCGCTGCCCTCCCAGGAGCCGTACGACCACGCCGAACGCTTCGCCCACTACCTGCGCGCCGGCGGCGGGAACATCCGGGAGGCCACCGACCGGCTGATCACCATGGTCAAGGGTGTCGTCGACGACGCCCTGACGGAGGCCGGGACCAAGCGCGAGGAAATCGCTCACGCCGTCATCCCGACCGGTGGCCGCAGCAAGATGCAG
Organism: Streptomyces sp. SID12488; assembly: GCF_010548275.1. GTDB lineage: Bacteria > Actinomycetota > Actinomycetes > Streptomycetales > Streptomycetaceae > Streptomyces. The sequence goes on along the minus strand of NZ_JAAGLT010000016.1, from coordinate 182,176 downwards.
TGGCAGGCCGAGCAGTTGCTCGGAGTGCCGGAGGAGCGCACCACCTGGGAGTTCGGCCGCCGCACCGGTCACCTCGGCGCCGGTGACCAGTTCGCCGCGCTGAACGACCTCGCCGAGACCGGGGCCCTGCGTCCGGGCGACCGCGTGCTGATGCTCTCCGCGGGCCCGGGCACCGCCAGCTGCGCCGTACTGGAGATCCTCCGCACGCCGGGCTGGGCGACCCCCGCCGCCGATCCGCAGACACACGAGGAGCAGTGATGACCGCGACCGTGACCGAATCCTTCCCCGGCACGGCACTGATCGACAACGCCGTGGGCACCGACACCGCCCCCCGGGTCGACAACGCCGCCGAGGTGTTCCTGACGGCCGCCGTCACCCGGCGCCCCGACGCCCCGGCCGTGCGTGACCGCTACGGCATGTGGACGTACGCCGAACTCGACGCCGCCGCCGACTCCGTCGCCCGGGAACTGCACCGCCGCGGTGTCCGGCCCGGCGACCGGGTGCTGGCCAGGGTCGACAGCGTCAGGGAGTTCACCGCCCTGCTGTACGGGACCTGGCGTCGCGGTGCCGTCCTGGTGCCCGTCAACCCGGGCATGAAGGCGTTCCACCTCACGGCGGTGCTCGCCGACTGCACGCCCTCGCTGATCGTCGTCGAGAGCGCGGAGCGCGACGGCGTCGAAGGCCTCAGCTGGCCGTCCGAGGTGCCGGTCGCCGTCGTCTCCGAGCTGGACCTGTCCGGACCGGCCGACCCGGCCGCCCGTACCCAGACCGAGGTGCCCGCCGACCGGCTCGCCCTGCTCATCTACACCTCGGGCAGCACCGGGGCGCCCAAGGGGGTGGCCTGTCCGCACGGGCCTGTGGCGTTCGCCGCCCGCGCCATCCAGGCTCGCCTGAACTACCGCCCCGACGACATCGTGCTCACCGCCGTCCCGCTCTCCTTCGACTACGGCCTCTACCAGGTCTTCCTCAGCGCGCTGGCCGGCGCCGAACTGCTGCTGTCGGGCCCCGCCGACCACGCCCGGCTGCTCGGCTTCGCCCGGGACCACGGGGCGACCGTGGTGCCCCTCGTGCCGTCCCTGGGCGAACTGCTCGTCAAACTCGCCTCCCGCGACCAGCGGCCCACCCGGATCCGCCTGTTCACCAACACCGGGGCCGCCCTCAACGCCCCGCTCATCGCCACGCTTCGGGAGACGTTCCCCGGCGCCTCGGTGGCGCCCATGTACGGCACCACCGAGTGCAAGCGGATCACCATCCTGGAACCCGACGGCGATCTGGCCCGCCCCGGCTCGGTGGGGCCCGCGCTGCCCGGCACCGAGGTGCTCGTCGTCGACGACGACGGACGGCCGCTCCCGACGGGGGAGACCGGCGAGATCGTGGTGCGCGGCCCGCACCTGATGGCCGGCTACTGGCGTTCCCCCGAACAGACCGCCCTGCGATACAGGCCGGGCGCGGACGGTGGTCCGGTCACCCTGCACACCGGTGACTACGGCCGCCTCGACGCGGACGGACACGTCTACTTCCAGGGCCGCAGGGACGACCTGTTCAAACGGCGCGGCTCGCGGATGACCTCCGTCGAGATCGAGGCGGCGGTGCTCGACATCGACGGTGTACGGGAAGCGGCTCTGCTCGTACCGGAGGACGACCGCGACATGGTCCTCTTCGTCGTCGGCGAGACCCCCGACGTGGACGGGGAGCAGGTGCTGGCCCGGCTCGGGGACCGCCTCGAAGCCGCCAAGGTGCCCGACGTCTGCCATGTGCTGACCGCGCTCCCGCTCACCCCCAACGGCAAGACCGACCGCAAGGAGCTGCGCCGACGGCTCTTGGAGGGCACCCATGTCCACTGACCGCGACCACACCGGCTCCCCCGGCGACGACCTGACGGTCCGCCGGCTCGTCGAGCAGTACGGCAGCCCCCTGTACGTCTACGACCTGGCCCGGGTGCGCACCTCGCTGGAGGACCTGCGGGCGGCCCTGCCCCAGCCGTCCCGCGTCTACTACTCGCTGAAGGCCAACTCGCACCCCGATCTCGTCGCCGAACTGCGCCGGGGCGGAGCCCGCGCCGAGGTGACCTCGCGCGGCGAGCTGGCCGCGGCCCTCGAAGCGGGGCATCCGGCGTCGGAACTGATGTACTCCGGCCCCGGGAAGGTCCCCGTCGAGCTCGACGAGGCGATCGCGGCGGGGATGCGCACCTTCTCCGCCGAGTCCTTCGGCGATCTGGAGCGGATCGGCGCCGCCGCCGACGCCCACGGCGTCACCGCGGACTGTGTCCTGCGGATCAACGCGGAGGGGGCGCCGGGCCAGGGCGGGCTGCGGATGACCGGCGGCCCGTCCCAGTTCGGCTTCGACCTCGACGACCTGGCGGAGCACGGGGCCCGGCTCCTGGTGAAGGGCGTCCGGATCATCGGGATGCACTTCTTCCCGCTCACCAACGCCCGGGACGAGGACGGTCTCCTCGCCGAACTGGCCCAGAGCGTGCGCACCGCCGCCCGGCTCCGGGACGAACTCGGCATCCCCCTGCATCTGCTGGACCTCGGCGGAGGCTTCGCGGCCCCGTACGCGACCCCCGGCGAGCGGCCCGCCTACTCCGGTCTGCGGACGGCACTGTCCGCCGTGCTCGACGAACACCTGCCGGGCTGGCGGGACGGCGAACCGGTGGTCGCCTTCGAGTCCGGGCGCTATCTGGTCGGCGACAGCGGCCGACTGGTGGTCACCGTCACCGACGTGAAGAACAGCCGCGGCAACACCTACGCGGTGCTCGACTCCGGCATCAACCACCTGGGCGGACTGGCGGGCCTGGGCCGACTGCTGCCCCTCAAGGCCCAGCCGCTGTCGGCCTCCGGCCGGGCGGCCGACGAGGACGGTGACCGGGAACCCGCCACGGTGACCCTCGCCGGTCCGCTGTGCACCCCCGCCGACATCCTGGCCCGCGCGGCCGAACTGCCGGGGCTGCGCCAGGGCGACCTGCTGGCCTTCCCCAACGTCGGCGCCTACGGACTCTCCGCGAGCCTGCTCGGCTTCCTCGGCCACCCGGCACCCGCCGAGCTGGTCGTGGACGGCGGCGAGACCGTCTCCGCCACCCGCCTGGCCCTGCGGCGCCACACCCTCTCGACCCTCACCGAATCCCGTACGGAGGACATCACTGCCATGACAGAGACGACCACGGGGACGGCGCCCGCCGCCGCTACGGCGGACGAACCGGCCGCGTCCTGGGACCCGACGTACGAGGCGCTGCTGCAGGAGGCCCTGCCCCGGCTCGCCGCCAAGGGAGAGCTGCTGCCCGACACCAGCCTCAAGGCGGCCGGGCTGGACTCGCTCGCGATGGTGGAGGTCCTGGTCCGGGTGGAGGAGACGTACGGCATCGCCGTTCCGGACTCCGAGCTGATGGCCGACACCTTCGCCACCCCCGCCTCGCTGTGGCGTGTGGTGTCCGCCCTGCGGGAACAGTCCGTCGGCTCGGCCTGACCCCCGAGCGACCAGAGAGGAGATCCCATGCAGTGGGAAGGTGTGTACGTCGCGGGGACAGGCGTGTGGCTGGGCGAGCCTGAATCCGCCCGGTCGGCCCTGGAATCCGGCGCGTACGACGCGGAGCAGTACGCGGCGGACGAGATCCTCTCCGTCTCCGTCGCCGACGAGTCCATGGCCCCGCCGGACATGGCCGTCCACGCCGCGACGACCGCGCTCAAGCGTTCCGGAGTGGACGTGGCCGACGTGGACCTGCTGGTCCACAGCGGTATCTGGTTCCAGGGCGTCGAGATGTGGCCCGCGGCCTCCTATGTGGCAGGCCACGCCCTGGGCCGGGGCGTGCCCGCCTTCGGACTGGAACAGGAGTGCAACGGCGGCCTCGGCGCGCTGGAGGTCGCGGCCCGCCAGGTCGCCGCCCGCTCGGGGACCGGCGCCGCGATGGTCACCACCGCGGACCGGTTCGGCGCGCCCCTCGTGCGACGCTGGAGCAGCGAACCCGGATTCGTGTACGGCGACGGCGGCACCGCCCTGATGCTGTCCGCGCGGGGCGGCTTCGCCCGGCTGCTGTCCACGGCCACCGGCTCCGACAACTCCCTGGAGGCCGTGGTGCGGGGCCCCGGGCTGCGCCCTCTGCCCTCCGCCGAACCCCTGGACCTGCTGGGCAGGGTGGGCCACTACATGCGCGCGAACGGCGGTGTCCGGGAGGCCACCGAGCGGGTCGCGGCTGTGGTGAACACCGTGGTGGACACGGTGCTGGCCGACGCCGGCATCGGCAGGGCGGACGTGGACCGGGTGGTGGCCCTGGCCAGTGGCCGCAGCCGTCTGGAGTGGCAGCTGCCCCAGTTGCTCGGCATCCCCGTGGAGCGCTCCACGTGGGAGTTCGCCCGCACGGTGGGCCACTTGGGCGCCGGTGACCAGATCGCCGGGTTCAACGACCTGGTGGAGCGGCGTGAACTGAACCCGGGCGACCGGGTGCTGCTCGTCGGCGGCGGCTCCGGCTTCAGCTGCACCTGTGCCGTGCTGGAGATCCTCGACGTACCGGAGTGGGAGCCCTTCCGCAGCGGTGGGCGGTGACGTGCGCAAGAGGGAGTGACCGGGTGCGCGGGCGGGAAGAATCCGCCTGCCACCTGGGACTTCAGCGCCGCTCCAGCGCACTGCGGGACACTGCGTTGTTCCCCCGTACGCCTCGACACCGAGGAGAAATGCATGGTGATGACCGAAACCACCGGTGCCACGAGGAGTTCCACCCCTTTGATGCTGCGCCTGGCCTGGGGGGCGCTGGGAGCGTTTCTGCTGCTCTGGGACGTCTTCGAGGTGCTCAAGCACATGGGCTGGGTGATTCCGGGGGCCCTCCTCGGCGCCGCCCTGCCCTTCCTCGCAAGGTCGGCCGGCCTCGGCCAGGCCCATGAGCCGGGCCAGCTGGCTCCCCGGGCCGTGCCGCTGCACAACCTGCTGAACCGTGCCGTGATCCCCTTCGCGATCATGGTCGTCTTCTCGTTCCTCGGGGACGGCCCGGAGGACATCGCGGCCCCCTTCACCTTCGGCATGAGCTGGCTCACCAGCATCGCGCTCGCCCGAGCCCTGGGCTTCGGCCTGCGCACGCCGGACGGCTGGCAGCGCTGAACCCGCGGCACCCGACAGGCCCGCAGCCCGACCCCCGGGGCTGCGGGCCTGTCGCGTGCGCGTGCGCGTTCGCGGCCTCGGGGCCCGGGTCGGTACAGACAGCCTTTATCGCTGCACAAGGCGCTCCTGCGACTCTCGGCCGACAAGCGACATGTCTGCGAACCGAAGAAGCCCTGGAGGCCACACGATGGACACCGCCTCAGCGCCCCCCGCCGCGACCGATACCGATACAGGGACCGGCAGCGGGACCGGGACCGGGACCGAATACGAGTACCCCTTCCACCGTCCTTCGGCGGTGGAGGTGCCCCCCGTCTACGAGGAACTGCGCGCCAAGTGCCCGGTCGCCAGAGTCCGGCTGCCCAGTGGCGACGAGGGCTATGTGGTCAGCAGGTACGACGACACCCGCACCGTCCTCGCCGACCCCAGGTTCAGCCGGGCGGCGATGCTGGACGAGGGCGCCCCTCGTCTCACCGCGGCCCCGCCCATGCCGGGCAGCCTCTTCACCATGGACGCGCCCGAGCACACCAGGGTGCGCAGGCTCGTCTCGCGCGAGTTCACCGCGCGCCGGGTGCAGAACCTCCGTCCGCGCATCCAGCAGCTGACCGACGAACTGCTGGACAGCATGGAGAAACTGTCCCCGCCGGTCGACCTCAACCCCGTCTTCGCGTTCCCGCTGCCGGTGATGGTCATCTGCGAACTGCTCGGGGTGCCCTTCGAGGACCGGGACCGTTTCCGGGGCTGGTCCGACGCGTTCGTCTCGCTCACGGCGCACACCGCCGAGGAGGTGATGGAGCAGCGGATGTCGATGGTCCAGTACCTCGCCGAGCTGGTCCAGCGCAAGCGTGCCGAGCCCGCCGACGACCTCATGAGCGCCCTGGTCTCCGTGCACGACGAGGACGGCGACCGGCTGAGCGAGCATGAGCTGATCACCATGGGCATCACGCTGCTCGTCGCCGGGCACGAGACCACGGTCAGCATGATCGGCAAGTGCGTACTGACCCTGCTGCGGCACCCCGAGCACCTGGCCGCCCTGCGGGAGCGCCCCGAGACGATCGACCATGTGGTGGAGGAGCTGCTGCGGATCAACCCCATCGGTGACGGCGGCCCGTTCCGCATCACCCTGGAGGACGTCGAGATAGCCGGCACCGTCATTCCCAAGGGCAGTGGTGTGATCGCGGCGGTCGCCTCGGCCAACCAGGACCCGGACCGCTTCGGGGAGGACACCGGCGCCTTCGACCCGTCGCGTCCTTCGGCCGGCGCCCACCTGGCGCTCGGCCACGGCGCGCACTTCTGCCTGGGCGCCGCGCTCGCCCGCGCGGAGCTGCAGATCGCCATCTCCTCGCTGATCCGCCGCTTCCCCCGGCTGGCCCTCGCCGACGATGTCGACAACCTCAGCCTGACCACCGGCATGATGGTGCACGCCCTGAGCCGTATGCCCGTCACCTGGTGACCTTCGCCGGAGGACAGACCGCTGCCCGGGTCCCCCTGTCGGGACCCGGGCAGCGGTCTGTCCTCGCGGCTGCCGCAGCCGCTCAGGGCCGCGGGACCGGCTGCCGCACCACTCGCCGGGCCACGGTCTGCCCCGGCTCCTGCACCTGGAAGTAGGCCCTGGCCAGCACCTTCTGCTGGAGCGTCCGGTTGCGGTCCACCACCCGGTAGAGGGACCGGCGGGCCAGGCCGCCCAGGCGTCCGTCGAGGGCGAAGAGCCGCTCCTGGCGGAGCTGGAGGGCACGGGAGAGTCGTACCGCTTCCTCCCGCGAGCGCTGGAACGTCTCACCGGCCCGTGCCAGCGCGGCGGCGCTGTTCTCGGCCAGTGCTCCTTCGACCAGCGGTGCCAGGGTGACCGCGTCGATGATCGCGTGGTTGACGCCCTGACCGAGGATCGGGGTCAGGGTGTGCGCGGCATCGCCCATGAGGATCAGACCGGGCATGGACCAGCTGGGCACCACGGTGGTGAAGATGTCCAGCATCGAGGTGTCCGACCACGACCGCACCTCCTTGCGCACCGTGGCCGACAGCTCGGGAGCGAGCCGGTCCAGCCGCTCGTGCAGCGCGCCCAGCCCCTGGGCACGCAGGTCCTTCAGCCCGCCCTTCGGGATGTTGAGACCCACCCGGACACTGTCCGGATGGGTGGGGATGAACAGCCCGTGTTCACCGCCCCGGATACGGATGCGATACGTGTTGCTGTCCCACTCGTCGGGGATGGGCAGCCGCAGCCAGACGACGTCCCGGTCCAGCGGTTGTTTCTCGTACGGCAGCCCGGACATCTCCCGGACCTTGCTGAACCGCCCGTCGGCCGCCACCGTCAGGGCGGCCCGTACGACGAGTTCGCCGTCGGGGGTGCGGGCCCGCACCCCGGTCACCGGGCCGCTCTCGCCCTGCTCCCTGAGCAGACCGACAGCGGTCGCGGACTGACGCAGCGTGAACCCCTGGTGCTCCCGCCCGACATCGGCCAGGGCGGACAGCAGAGCCGGCTGCGGCAGTTCCACCGGGTAGGGGTGGGGGTAGGGGAAGTCGGAGAAGTCGACGCTCAGCACGGTGCTGCCGGAGTCGATGATCTCCATGTGGTGCATCTGCTCGTACGTTCCGTCGAGCCGGTCGAGCAGACCGAGCCGGTCGAGCAGCCACACCGAGTCCGGGGACACCGACTCGCCGCGGAAGGACCGGTTGAAGTGTCCGCTCTGCTCCAGAACGACCACCGACACGGAACGCTTGGCGAGCTCCACGGCCAGGGTGAGCCCTGCGGGTCCCCCTCCGACCACGCACACCTGTGCGGTCAGCTCTGCTGTCATCGTTTTGCTGCCTTTCCAGCGGAGTCATGGTCGGTCGATCGTGGGACCGCGGGCTAAAGCTGCCCTTGCAGAAGCTCTCCGGCAGACGGCGGGTGACGGCTCCCGGTGTCAGTCCAGGTCCCGCGCCGGGACGCCGGACGACTCGACCCTGGCCTTCAGCGCGTCGGTGAGGTGCTGGAACCCCTGCTCGGACGGGGTGATGACCGAACCGGAGAACGGCACCAGCAACCCGCTGAAGCGCTCGGTCTGCACCACCTGGGTGCCGCCGTCGAGCGGAGTCAGCTCGAAGCTGTGCACTCCGTCGAAGACGCCGGGTACGCCGAACCGGCCGCGCCAGCGCAGCAGCCGCCCCGGCTCGCTGTCCAGCACGGTCGGCCGGAACACCATCTCCCGCCCGCTGTCGGGCAGTCGGAAGCGCAGGGTGAGCCGGGCACCCGGCACTGCCTCGCCGGTGGCCTCGACGAGGAAGGGGTTCCACTCGTGGAACCGCTCGAAGTCGGTGAGCACCGCCCACACCCGGTCGACGGTGTCTCGGATGTGTACGGCGGACGAGATTCGGCGCATGACATTCCTTCCAGGACGGACCGGACCGCGGCGACGCGGGCCATGGTGACGTGGGTCGAGGTGATGTGGGGCGGGGTGGGCGGACGAGGGCACGTCGGGCGACGTGCGCCCGCAGCGTTCGACGGCGGTGCCGGTGGCTCCGGTCGACGGACACTCCGTCGCGCGGGAGCCCCGGCGACACGGAACGCGCACGGGATGCGTACGGCGGGCCGTCGAGAAGAGAGCCCACCCCCGCTCCTCTCGTCGCGAGACACACAGGCGGCGGCGGTGGTGGTCCGGCAGTCGGAGGCGAGCCGCGAACGGCGCCGGGAGGCCGACGCTACCGGCCGGACCGTGACCGGCGCAGCCCTCCGGCCCCCGGCTCTAGCGGGACCTTAGCGCCGCCGCGCAGGGTCCCTGCCGGACGCTTCAGCGAGACTCCAGCGCCCTGCCCGAGGCTTGGCGTACGCGTTCCGGACCCCCCACGGGCGCGAAGGAAGGAAACTCCCATGTTCTCCGCTCTGGGCTCGGCCCTGCACCGCCGGCGGATCGCCGTGCTCCTGCTGAGCCTCCTGGTCACCGCCCTGGCCACCGTGTACGGCGGCACCGTGTCGGAGAAACTCTCCAACGGGCTGTCCGACTACGACGATCCCGGCGGCGGCAACGTCGCGGCCCGCGAGATCATCGAGCGGGCCACGGGCATCGACTCCCAGCAGGGCTATCTGCTGCTGGTGCGCACCGACGAGCCGGTCGACGCGGCCACCACCGCCCCGCCGAAGGCGGTCACCGCCGCGGCGGCGCTCCTGCGGTCCCGTCCCGAGGTCGAGCAGGTGATCGACTACACCTCCCCCGAGGGCGCCGCGCTCATCTCCCACGACGGACGCAGCACCGTGGTCGTGGGCGCCGTGGGGTCCCTGACGGACCAGGAGAGCATCCAGGCCGAGAAGGAACTCCAGAAGGCCATCGAGGGCGACGCCACTCTGCGCGGACGCACCTGGCTCGGCGGCGCCACTCCCGGCCATGTGCAGGTGGCCGAGGTCTCGGACACCGACCTGGCACAGGCCGAACTCCTCGCCGCCCCGGTGATCCTGCTGGTGCTCTTCCTGGTCTTCCGCGGACTGGTGGCCGCCCTCATCCCCCTGCTGGGCGGGATCGTCTCCCTGCTGCTCACCATGGCGGGCCTGCGTGTCGCCACCGAGTTCATGAACGTCTCCACCGGCGCGATGAGCCTCGCCTTCGCCCTGGGCCTCGGCCTGTCCATCGACTTCGGACTGCTGATCGTCTCCCGCTACCGAGAGGAACTGGCGGACCGGGGGCCGGGCGCGGAGGCGGTGCTGCGGACCGTCACCACGGCGGGCCGCACCGTGCTGTTCAGCGCCCTCACGGTGGCCGCGGCACTCGCCGCGCTGACCGCGTTCCCGCAGCCCTATCTGCGGTCCATGGGCCTGGCAGGCGTCATCACGGTACTGTCGGCGGCGCTGTTCGCCCTCCTGGGACTGCCCCCGCTGCTGGCTCTCCTGGGCCGTCGGATCAACTCCCTCGCCCCGCGCCGCTGGCAGCGCACGGCCGGCTCCGCGCGGGCCACCGAAGGACGCTGGTACCGCGTGGCCCAGAGCGTGATGCGCCGCCCCGCGGTGTTCGCGCTGCTCGCCACGACGGTCCTGCTGGTGATCGCCTCGCCGCTGCTGGGCGTGCGCTTCACCGGAGTCGATCCCACCCTCCTGCCCGAGGAGACCAGCGCGGGCAGGGTCGCCGCGGTGCTCGACCAGGACTACGACGCCAGGGCCACCTCACCCCTCCAGATCGTGCTGGAGAACGACGGCACCCCGGACCCGTCCCGTCTCACCGACTACACGGAGCGGATCGCCGCCGTCCCCGGTGTCGAGTCGGTGGGCACCCCCGTCGAACTCGACGCCCGGCACTGGGAGATCGACGCCGTCCTCACCGACAACCCCCTGGACGAGGCGGCCAAGGACGCCGTAGCCGCTGTCCAGGACCTGGCGACCCCGTACTCCGCCCGGTACACCGGCACGACGGCGGACTTCCTGGCACAGCGTCAGAGCATCGCCCAGAGCCTGCCGTTGGCCGGCGGCATCCTGGTCGTGGTCACCCTGCTGCTGCTCTTCGCCTTCTCCGGCTCGGTGGTGCTGCCGCTGAAGGCCCTGATGATGAACCTGCTGTCCACCAGTGCCGCGTTCGGTTTCCTGGTGTGGGTGTTCCAGGACGGCAACCTCGGCTTCTCCCCGCAGAGCGGGCTGGAGGCCACCACACCCGTACTGGTCTTCGCGCTCGCGTTCGGGCTCTCCACGGACTACAACGTCTTCCTGCTGAGCCGCATCAAGGAGGCCCGCTCGCAGGGCCTGGACAACCGGGAGGCGGTGGCCCAGGGACTGTCCCGCACCGGCGGCATCGTGACCTCGGCCGCCATCCTGTTCTGCGTCCCGGTGGGCGCGCTGGCGCTGTCCCGGCTGGTGTTCATCCAGGAACTGGGCCTGGGCGCGGCGTTCGCCGTCCTCATCGACGCGACGGTGGTCCGGGTCTTCCTCGTCCCGTCCCTCATGGCCCTCCTCGGCGCCGCCAACTGGTGGGCCCCGTCCCCTCTGCGCGCCCTGCACCGCGCCCTCCGCCTCGACCGGATGGAACACTCCTCCGCCCCCGAGCCGGTTCCCGACAAGACCTCCGCACAGCCCTCCGCACCCGTCGGCTGACACGTCGGAGCCGGGCCGCGCGACTCGGCTGTCTCGCCCGACCGGGCGGACGACCGCCTCGTGGGGCCGGACAAGCAGGTGCGGCTCCTGGCGGACACGGGTGATCTCGGCTGAGAACCCATGTCCGCCAGGAGCCGCGTCGTTGCGCGGGAGCGTCCGACTCGCGGTCGTCGGCGCCGCCTGCTTGGAGGGGGCCCGGTGATCCTCTAGCCGATGGCTCCGACGGTGAGGGTCCTTCCCGTGTAGGTGGTGGCGCTGATGCCGGTGGCGGTGCCGTCGAGGCGGTAGAGGAGACCGGCCGGGGTGAGGGCCCAGACGTCGGGGAGGTCGGTGCCGGTCATGCCGGGACTGCCGTAGAGGTAGGGATAGGTGGTGGCGAGGAAGCCGCCCGTGGCGTAGGCGCTGTCGCCGTCGAGGCTTGCGTCGGAGCTGGCCAGGGTGGTCCAGTCGGTGCCGGTCGTCGAGGCGGCGGAGTGGCGGAGCCAGAGGTTGCCTGCGGCGGTGCGGTAGAGCATGTCGATGGTGTCGTCGGAGTTGAAGTCGGCGAGGGTGACGAGGTCGCGGCCCGACCAGCTGCTCGCAGAGAGCTGGGTGGCGGTGGCGAAGCTGCCACCGCTGTAACCACTGAAGATCCACAGGGCGTCGCCGGAGACGGCGAGGAGTTCGGGCTGTTCGTCGCCGTTGGCGTCGCCCATCGACTTGATGTCGGTGAGCGTGGCGGGGTCCGGGGCGTTCGAGGGGAGCTGGATCTCCTGGCGCTGGGAGATGTCGGTGCCGCCGTATCCGTCGCCGGGGTAGAGGTAGAGGCCGCCGTCCGGGGTGCGGACGATGAAGTCGGTGACGCCGTCGCCGGGGGCGAAGTCGCCGTTGTGGGTGATCAGGGCGTAGGTGCTGGTGCCGTTCCACCAATGGCCGATGGAGGTGGAGGCGGTGAGGAGGGTGCCCTCGTCGTGGGTGGTTTGGCTGGAGGCGACGTGGGTGCCGGTGTTGGTGATGCTCTCGATGTTGAGCCGGCCGTCGGTGCGGATGGTGGCGAAGTCGGGGATCTGGTCGCCGGTGTAGTCGGCGGCCCCGTCCGGTACGGCCTTGGGCTTGACGTAGAAGACGTACTTCTTGGCGTTCGAGGCGTTGCCGGCGGCGTCGTACGCCTTGACGTACAGGACGTTGGGCCCGGCCAGGGTGGGCTTGCCGGTGACGGTCTTGGAGGTGATGACCGTGGAGCAGGAGGCGGTGGGGCCACCGGTGGTGCCGGAGGTGGAGGCGCAGACGTAGTTGGCGTAGCTGGTGGAGTTGTAGGAGTACGCGTACTTCACCACGTCGGTGTCGACGGTGGAGAAGGTGAAGGCGCCGGAGGTGCCGAAGGTGACCGTTGACCAGATGCTGCCGTTCGCACTGCTGCCGTCGGGGTTGACGTCCTCGGGGAAGACGGTGGAGACGGCCTTGGGGGTGGTGGGGATGGAGGTGTTGTAGGTGAAGCGGCAGACGTCGTCGCCGGTGGTGGGGGCCCAGCCGGAGTCGGTTCCGTCGTCGTCCTCGGCCCGTACCCGCCAGGAGTAGTCGTAGCCGTTGGTGAACTTGGTGCCGGCGATCGCCCAGGAGGCGGCACCGGTGGCGGTGGCGGCGGTCTTCGTGGCGGTGACCTTGGTGGTGGTGCCGTAACCGGTTCGCCAGTACTCGAAGTAGAGGGAGGCGAGGTCGCCGTCGGGGTCGGTGGCCTTGGCGGACAGGGTGATGGTGGTCTGCTTGCCGATGTTGATGTAGGGGCTGCTGGAGGTGTCGCAGCTGCCGGCGGTCATGTCGAGGTTGGTGGGGGTGTTCGGCGCCCGGAGGTAGGTGATGGACAGGTTGGGCGCGTCGTTGCCCTCGGCCCTGAACTTCTTCCAGGTGTAGGGGTCGGTCTCAGCACCTGAACCGGAGGCGGAGTTGGCGCGCAGCCCGATGGTGAAGGAGGTCCAGCCGCCGTCGGCGGCGGACTGGGCGAGGGACTTGATGTTGAAGTCGACGTCGGCGTCGGGGCAGCTGCTGGACTTCCAGCCGTGTGCGAAGGACTTCTCGGTGATGAGCGTCTTCCACGAGGGCTGGTTGTTCCAGGTGGTGGACGAGGAGATGCCACCTGTGTGCCACAGCTCGACCTGGCGGGCCGAGCACGACCAGGAATAGGTCTCCCGGACCTTGACGGTGGCGGATCTGACGGTGGCGCCCTTGATCGTCTTCCTGAGTTTGAGCCTGAAGAAGGAGCGGGCGGTGCCCCAGGTGTCGGACTCGTAGCCGACGCGGGCCTCGGTGGTGCCCGTGTTGTAGTTCGCGCCGTCGAAGAAGCTGGAGGAGGGGTACCTCTTGTAGGCGGTGGTCCAGGCGTCGGTGACACCGGAGACGGAGGGGTCGATGAAGACCGGGTACGTGGTGCCGGACGAGGTGAGGAGCCGGGTGTCCGCCCGGACGGTGAGGTAGGCACCGTCGGTCAGGAGGGCCTGGGCGGTGGTGGCATGGGTGCCGGGGGCGGGACCGGCCAGCCCCTGCAGGGCCAGGGTGTCGGCTGTGGACAGGCCGGCCGGGGCCGCGCGGGTGAAGCTCGCGGGCTCGGCTCCGGCGGTCTCGGTGCCGTCGCCCGTACCGGTGTCGGCGCTCGTACCGGTGTCGGGGGAGGCGGTGGCGGACGTCGATCCGTTGTCCGGGGTGGGCTCCTCCGGGGTGACGGCCTCGTCGTTCTCACCCTCGGTGATGGTCTCCTCGTCGTCCGTCTCCTCCGAAGCCGAAGTGCTGGGTTCGGCCTCGGGAGAGGCGGATTCCTCGTCGGTGGGTTCGGGTTCGGGGTCGTCGCCGACCGTGGTGTCGGGGGTGCCGGCGGAGTCCCACATCAGAGGGGTGGGGGAGACGGCGACCTCGGTGCCGTCGGAGGTGTGGGCGGTCACGGTGTCGGTGGCCGGGTCGATCTGGAAGGTGAGGTCGGGGGAGGTGAGCCGGTAGGTGAGCTGGGTCAGGGCCTCGTCGGACGCCGCCTCGGGCGTGTGGACGATCAGTACGTGGGAGAAGCCGGTGTCACGGGCGGTCAGCAGGAGGTCCACGTCGGGAAGGACGTCCTGGTAGAGGGCCTGGGCGTCGGTGATGACCGGTTCGGGCAGCGCGCCTGGCCAGGACACCGTCAGTTTGTGTCCGCCGGTGGTGAGGGTGACCAGGTCCGACCAGGTGGTCGGGATGGTGGGGGCTGCGGGGTCCTCCTCGGTGGTCCCGGTGCCCGTCTCGTCGTCGGCGGTGTACGCGGCCTGCCGTGCACCGGCGTAACCGGCCTGGTGCAGACCCGACTTGACCGCGCCGCCGCTGCCGCCGTTGCTGTCGCCGGGATCGCCGGGATCGCCGGGGGAGAAGGTGACCGGGGTGGGAGAGGCGGTGGTTGTCCAGCCCTGTTCGGTGGCGACCAGGCCGGTGTCGATGTCCTGCCACTGCCCGTCGGCGTTCCTGGCACGGATGGGCTGGGCGTGGGTGGTGAGGGTGAAGGTTCCGTCGGGGTTGGCGTAGGTGGTGGACGACTCGTCGCGCAGCGCGGTCACCTCGGCCTTCTTGCCGGTGGCACGGGCCCTGTCCTGCGCGGTGTCCTCGTCCACCGTCCTCACCTTGGCGGCGGGCTTTTCCGGTCCTGACCCGGGGGTGCCGAAGCCGAAGTCGGATTCCAGCAGGGCCAGGCCCAGAGCGGTCGCCGTGACCGCGGCGACGAGTGCCACGAGTGGCTTCGTCCGCCGGTGGCCGGCTCTCTTGGTCGGTTGCTCGTCCACGGTGTTTCCCGTCCCCTCACGCATATCTCTGATGCCGCCCCGAATTCCTCGCTGGCCGTTTTCGGACACACCACGGGCAAGAGGATCGCTGGGGAAGTATCACCCCTCCCGGGAATGACCTTCGGAGATGCGTCAAATGCTGTGCGGATTCTATGCATCCGGAATTGGGAGAGGGAAATGCTTTGCGCGGCAGGTCGGTGTGTGCCGCATCGCGTGGGGGATCGGACGTAACGTGGCGAGACGGGTCAATATCCAGGTCGAGTTGCCCCTATTTTACCTCTCCTATGCTAAATGAATAGTCCATCTTGGGTTGTCTTCTTGCAGGAAGTTAGATGCCTCATGTGTGCTTTCGAGTCCTTTTTATTTGTCTGCGACAATTGCTCCGTTGTCTATTCGTTATAAATTCCGGTGGGTATTGACCGGAGATCCTTGCGGCATGTAGAAATCGCGCTCGTATCAATAATGTTGTGACGCCGCCTGCCCAATCGCCTTGCTGTCGAGGGTGCTTCGGGATTCCGGGATTGCGTGGGTCGAGAGGGCGGGGTCGGCGGTGCGCAGTGCTTCCTGGTGTGGGCGCGGGGCGTTGAGAAAGACGCGTGCGCGTCGTGCGCGGGCCCGGCTGGCGGTGGTGACCGGTCTCTTCCTGGCGCTGATGCTGGGGGCCTCGCCGGTGGCCTACGCCCTGCCGCCCAAGGACGACGCCCGTACCGGCGTGGACCTGGTGGAGCTGCCCGAGGCCGAGGCGCTGGCTGAGGACAGCACCGCGACGACTTCACTCGAGTCTCTGGAGACGGCGACCTCCACCGAGGTCGACGACTTCCAGGCCCTGTACACCGAACCCATCGAGGGTGGTTCGGCCGCGGCCAGTCTGACCGGTCTGGAGGCCGGGGAGCTGGTGAAGGTCACCGCCACGGACGGCACGGTCCCGGTCGAGATCGGCGCGCCGACGGACGCGACCAGCGCGGAGGCGACAGCCCTTGAGGGCAACTGGTCGGTGGAGATGGCCTCGGACGCGCAGGCGGACGCCGCCGGTGTGAAGGGCGTGGTCCTGGAGGTCGCGCCGCCGGCCACCGCGACGGGCGAGGCCGTCATCGCGCTGGACGCCGCGGACTTCTCGCAGAACTACGGCGCGGAGTGGATGGACCGCCTGGACTTCTGGATGTACCCGTCCTGCTTCCTGACCACCCCCGATGTGGAGGGCTGTTCGGAGCCCACCGCGGTGCCCACCGAGGTGGTGTACGACGAGGTCGCCACCACCATCACCGACACGACCGTCGACGAGGACAGCGGGGCGAGCACCACCACCGAGAAGGCGGGCACGGACCTCGCGCCGACGGTCCACGTCACGGTGGATGTGGAGGCGCTGGTGGCCGACCCCACCGCCACCACGTCCACGGCGACGACGGCCGACGCGACCGGTACGGGGTCGGTGTCCAACGCCGTGTACACCACCCCCTCGGACGACGGCGCCGACTCCGGCATCCGCACCATCGCGAGCGGCTCGTCGGGTTCGGGTGTGCTGATGGGCAACTCCGATGGGGCCGGCGCGGGCGGTGACTTCGCCGCGACCCCGTTGCCCGCGTCCGGTTCGTGGTCGGCGGGATCCTCCTCGGGCGCGTTCAGCTACTCCTATCCGCTGGCCGGTCCGGCGGTGCCGAACGGTCCGACGCCGAACGTGGCCTTCTCGTACAACTCCCAGTCGGTGGACGGCAAGACCTCCTCGACGAACAACCAGGCGTCCGGGATCGGCGAGGGCTGGTCCTGGGACCCGGGCAGCATCACCCGCACGTACACCTCGTGCATGCTGGACGCGACCACGGGAGCCAACAACAAGGGCAAGACGTCCGCCGACCTGTGCTACGGCACCAAGAACGCGACGCTCACCCTGAACGGGACGACCACCGAACTGGTCTACCAGTCCGGGGCGTGGCGGACCGCGAACGGTGACAACACCAAGATCGAGCTGCTGACGAACACCGCGCTGGCCAACGGGGACGACGACGGCGAGTACTGGCGCATCACCGACACCGCGGGCACCCAGTACTACTACGGGCTGAACCACCTTCCCGGCTGGGCGTCAGGGAAGGGCACCACGGACTCGGTGTTCACCGTGCCGGTCGCCTCCAACCACGACGGAGAGCCCGGCTACGACGCCACCTTCAAGAACTCCTTCCAGGACCAGGCCTGGAAGTGGAACCTGGACTACGTCGTCGACGTCAACGGCAACGCCATGTCCTTGTGGTGGGAGTCGGAGACCAACCACTACGCCAAGGCCTTCGACTTCGACAACCCCGTCGCCTACGAGCGCGGCGGCTTCCTCAAGCGCATCGACTACGGACAGCGCTCCGACACCCTCTACACCGCCGAGCCGCTGGCCCGGATGACCTTCACCGCGGACGAGCGGTGCCTGGAGTCCGAGGCCAAGTGCGCCTCGGGCCACTTCACCTCCGGCAACTGGTCGGAGAACCACATCTGGTACGACACCCCCGCCGACCTGTACTGCGGTGACTCGGGCGACTGCACGACCCCTTCGCCGACCTTCTGGTCCCGCAAGCTGATCACCCAGGTGACCTCCTGCACCCAGCGGGTCCGAGGCGCCTCCCTGACCCCGTACGACTCGAAGGCCGGCACCGGCGACCGGCACGCCTGCGCCCTGCCGGGGCAGACCAGCACGCCCCTGGCCAAGGTGGACCGGTGGTCGCTGAAGCAGTCCTTCCCCTGGGACAAGACCGGGCACTACACCGCCCTGTGGCTGGAGTCGGTCACCAGGACGGGATACGGGGTGGACGGGTCCACCGAGTCCGTGAACCCGGTGTCCTTCCACAGCAAGCTCCTGCCGAACCGGATACCCACCAGCTCCACCGACGAGGGCCCGACCTTCGCCCGGCTGCGGATCGACACGGTGGTCTCGGAGTACGGCGGCGAGACCCAGGTCACCTACTCCACCCCCAAGGGCGCGTGCGCCTCTGGCACCGGCTTCCCGGACCCCGACGAGAACCACCTGCTGTGCTATCCGGTGTACTGGCACGCGGACCCCGAACTGGCAGACCAGAAGATCTCCTGGTTCCAGAAGTACGTGGTCGACACGGTCGTCGAGATGCCGAACATGACCGGCCTCGACAACAAGACCACCAGCTACGACTACACGACCTTCGGCGACGCGGTCGACGGGGCGCTGTGGGCCTACAACCGGGCCGAGGGCACCCGGAAGAAGACCCGCACCTGGGACCAGTGGCGCGGCTATCCCCGGGTCACCGTCACCGTCGGTTCGGACCGCACCGGCTCCAAGGCCACCAGGACCGCCACCCGCTACTTCCGTGGGATGAGCGACGACCTGTACGTCTCCGGCAGCGGGACCAGCGCGGTGTGGAAGACGCGCGACACCACCATGACGGACACCGCCGGAGCGACCATCAAGGCGGACAAGGAGCCGTACGCGGGCATGGTCGCCGAGGCGATCGTGTACGCGGACGGGTCCTCCGCCGCGGACTGGGTGTCGCGGACGGTCAACATCCCCGACGACCCGACGGTCCTCGCGACCCGCGTGCGAGGGGTCGCTGACACCGACACCAGCCGTGTGATCACCGACGATCCCGACCTGTACGCCTGGCGCGTCACCCTCGACACCACCAGGACGGTCACCAGGTCCTCGGGCAAGGGTGACGACTCCTCCCCCCTGCGCACGGTCTCCACCCAGACCGACTACGACTCCGCCTACGGCCTGCCCACCAAGGTCGTCTCCCACGGCGACCTCGCGGTGACCGGCGACGAGTCCTGCACCTACACGTCCTACGTCAACGACGCCACGCTGAACCTGATCGGCCTGGTCTCCTCGACGATCTCGGTGAGCGGGACGAGCTGCGCGACCGGTCTGTCCTCGTCGACCGCGTCGACCCTGCTCTCGGCCTCGAAGATGGCCTACGACGGGGCGAGCGCGGCCTCGACCGGCCAGACGCTGACCAAGGGGCAGGTCACCAAGGTGTGGGACCCCGTAGCGGCCGGCACCTCCTGGAACACCGTCCCGGCCTCCACCACGGGCTACGACGGCTACGGGCGGGTGGTCTCGTCCAAGGACTACCAGGACAACCAGGACACCATCACCTTCGTCCCGGACAAGGGGCAGGTGTACTCGGTCACGTCGACCAACGCCAAGACCCAGTCCTCGACCTCCACCCTGGAGCCGGGCCGCGGGGTCGGGCTGACCGAGAAGGACGCCAACGGCAACATCTCCTACGTCGCCTACGACCCGCTGGGCCGGGTGTGCGCCGGCTGGGAGGCCGGCACCATCCCGAACACCACCTACGGGCCGGTGTGCGAGGAGGACCTGCCCGTCGGCGACGACGGTGAGACCCCGAGGACCTGGGACGAGCAGTCCACCGGCAGGCCGAACGCGACCTTCGTCTACAACACCGACCCCAAGAGGCCCGTCTCGGTGGTCACCTCGGGCCTGAAGGACGACGGCACCTACACCGACACGACCGTCATCTACGACGGCCTGGGCCGGGTACGGCAGGAGCAGACCGGGGCGGTGGGCGGCAAGGGCCGCCTGATCACCGACACCCTCTACAACGGCAACGGCCAGATCAGTTCCACCAACAACGCCTACTACACCGACGGCGTCCCCGAGACCTCGGTCTTCGCCGCCGCCTCCACCTCGACGATCCCCAACGCCACCCAGTACACGTACGACGGCCTGGGCCGCACAACCACCATCACCCCCGTCTACAACTCGTACGTCCAGGACGGCACCACCGACGCCGACGGTACGAAGTCCCAGAACCGCACCACCACCTACCTCTACGGCCTGGACTACACGACCGTCGTCCAGCCGACCGGCTCGGCCTCCTCCCGCACCTGGGTGGACGCCCTGGGCCGCACCACCCGGATGGACACCTTCTCCTCGAAGTCCGCCGCCGCGTCCAACTCCTTCACCGCGTCCGACTTCAAGTCCACCGACTACACCTACGACGCGCGCAGCGACCAGACGGGCGTCACCGACAGCGCCGGGAACGTCTGGAAGACCACCTACAACGCGATCGGCCAGCCGGACACCTCCACCGACCCCGACACCGGCACCACCACCCTCACCTACGACACCCTGGGCCGGGTCGCGACCTCGAAGAACCAGGCCGGGTTCACCACCAAGACCAGCTACGACGTCCTGGACCGCCCCCTCCTGATCGAGGACAACAGCACCGGCACCGACCTGCTGTCGTACACGTACGACGACTCCACGGTCGCCAACGGCGTGGGCCAACTGGCCAGAGCCACCCGCTACACCGACGGCAAGGCGTACACCACCTCGGTCGGCGGCTACACCCTGGACGGCAACCCGACGTCCAAGACCCTGACCCTGCCTGCGGTGGCGTCGGGGCTGCTCTCGACGGCAGAGGGCTTCGCCACCACCTACAAAACCAGCTACGCGTACACCGAGTCCGGGCAGCTGGCCTCGTACACCACTCCCGCGATGGGCGGCCTGCCCGAGGAGAAGGTGATCGTCCGTTACAACGCCGACGGGCTGCCCGTCTCCACCTCGGGCACCGACTGGTACACCTCCCAGACCTCCTACAGCGTGTACGGGGAGGTACTGCGCACCACCACCGGCGAGCAGGGCTCACGGGTGTGGACGACCAACCTGTTCGACGAGGCGACCGGCCAGGCCGAGACGACCCTGGTGGACCGCGAGTCGACCTCGGACGCGACCTCGGGGCTGACCGGGAACCGGGTCAACGCCCGTACCTACGCCTACGACCTGTCGGGCAACATCACCACCACCGCCGACACCTACGCGGCCGTCGTGGACCGTCAGTGCTTCACCTACGACGGTATCGGCCAGCTCACCGAGGCCTGGACCACCCAGCGCACCGGGTGCACGGTGCCGGTCGCCACCGACGGCACGGTGAACGTGACCGCTGACAACGCCGGGTACTGGCAGTCGTACACCTACGACGAGCTGGGCAACCGCAAGACCCTGAACACCCACAACGCCAAGGTGTCCTTCACCCTGGACGGGGCGGTGAACACCGCCGCCGACTCCACCACGTCCTACGTCTACGGCATCGAGGACGCCACGAAGGGCTCGGGGCTGGCCCAGCCGCACACCCTGACCTCGATGACGTCCACCTACACCAACTCGGGCGGCTCGAAGGTGACCGAGGCCTCCGCCCTGGAGTACGACGCGCTGGGGCAGACCACGTCCCGGACGATCGGTGGGGACGCGCAGGGCATCACCTGGACCTGGGACGGCAAGGCGCAGACGGTCACGGGCTTCGGGGCGGCCGGTAAGGGTGCCTACACCTCGGGGCTGAACGCGGGCCTGTGCATGGACCTGTCCTCGGCGTCCACCACGGCCGGCACCGCGATCCAGATGTGGCCGTGCAACGGCAGCAAGGCCGAACAGTTCCGGGTCAAGGACGCGGTCACCACCGACACCGCCACCAAGGGCCCGCTGCAGGTGGCCGGGGTGTGCGTGCAGCCCACGGGCAAGGTTGTCACGGCCGGTACCGCGGTCGTCGTCGCGGCCTGCGACGACACAGCCACCCAGCAGTGGACGGTCACCTCCACGGGGGCCCTGAAGTACGCGACCACCTCGATGTGCCTCGTCTCCCCGTCCAACTCCACCACCACCGGCGTCGATCTGGTGCTGGGCGCCTGCGACGGCACCGCGACCCAGGCCTGGAACCCGGCGAACAAGACGTCCTACGTGTACGACGCGTTCGGCAACCGGATCATCTCCACCACCGCCAACGACCGGACCCTGTACCTGGACGACACGACCTTCTCGCTGCGTTCCACGGGTGCGGTGAACTATGTCGAGCGGTCCTACGTCCAGCCGGGTGCGCCCACGGTGGTGCGTCGGGGTGCGGGTGAGGCGAACCTGTACGCCCTGGTCGCCGATCATCACGGCACACCGATGGCCGAGATCAAGCTCACCACCGGCAACCAGACCGTTTTCTCGCGGCTCGATCCGTACGGCAACGAGCGTACGGAGAGCTCCAACTGGCGCTCCCACACCGGCTACGTGGGCGGCACCGACGACAACACGACCGGTCTGACCCATCTGGGGGCCCGTGAGTACGACCCGTCCACCGGCCGTTTCCTCTCGGCCGACCCGGTCCTGGACCTGACGGATCCGCTCCAGGCGAACGGCTACAACTACGCCAACAACAATCCCGTCACCCACGCGGACCCGACCGGCCTGACCTCCACCGCCTCCACCTTCGACGCGGCCGAGGCCGCTTTGGACGCGCAGATCGCGGCTCAGGAGAAGATCCTGTCCGGGTCTGTCACGGACATCGTGCGGACGTATGGATGGGCCCTGTTCAAGGAGTTCATCGGCTGGGACGAGGTGGTGGGCTGCTTCACCCAGGGTGATCTGTGGGCCTGCGGGTCCCTCCTGGTGGACGCCATCCCCTGGACGAAGGTCTTCAAGCTCGCCTACAAGGTCGCCAAGGTCGTCGGCCGGATCATCAGCGGCATCAAGGCCCTGAACAAGGCCAAGGACGTCGCCCGTAAGACGATCGCTTCGCTGAAGGCGGCGAAGGCCGCCGTCAAGCGGGCCAAGGCCGAGGCGAAACGCAAGGCCGCCGAGGCGTTGAAGAAGGCCAAGGAGAAAGCCCTGGCGGCCAAGGCCGCCGCGAAGAAGAAAACCGGCACCGGCTCCAAGGGCACGGCCGGCAAGGCCGAACACACCAAGGCATCCGCCAGCGCCAAGTCCAACGGAGCGAAGAAGGCCAAGGACAATCACGCCGACGGCGGCGACAGCACGGACGCCGACGACAGCGGATCGGGCGGGTCCTGCGAAGCGTCCGCCCACAGCTTCCTGCCCGGCACCCAGGTCCTCATGGCGGACGGCACCACCAAGAACATCGAGGACGTCAAGACCGGCGACGAACTGGCCGCCAACGACCCCGAGACTTCGACAACCTCGGGCACCGAGCCCGCCGCGGCCACCATCACCACCTACGACGACAAGGACTTCACCGTCCTGACCGTCAAAACGGCCGACGGCACGACGTCGAAGCTGACGACCACCGACACCCACCCCTTCTGGGTCACCGACCCCGCCACCGACCCCACCGACGGCACGTGGGTGGAGGGCGGCACCCTGAAGCCCGGCCAGTGGCTCCAGACGAGCGCTGGCACCCACGTCCAGATCACCGCGATCACCCGCTACACCAGGACCCAGGTCACACATGACCTGACCGTCAGTAACGTCCACACGTACTATGTGCTCGCAGGCGCCGCACCGGTCCTTGTCCATAACTGCGGTGGCGCCAGGTTCGAGGTGGATTCCAGCGGGGTTGCATCGGATCTGGAAAACCCGGTCACGGCAACTGAGCCATACAATCGCGCTAAGCACTACGGTGGCTCTCAAACGAATGGTCCTGGCGGACGCACGGCACGAGCTGAGGCGCAAGGCCAGCCGTGTCCGGAGTGCGGCGCGACGATGAGAACGGGAACTGCCAATCCTCCCGTTCCTGAACATGATCCGGCGCTGGTTCTTCACTACTACCGCGGCGGAGGTTCAGCGATGACAAACGCAGAGCGAAGAGCTTATGCGAAGAACGACGGCATCAATGGTGCGGCTTGCCAACCCTGCCAGCAATCGCAAGGAGCCGAAATGGCGAAGGTTTCCAAGGCGATTAAAAGGAACCTGGGACTATGACCAAAGAAAATGAAAGATTGGCTGCTCTCGAGCGGCATGTTCAGAAATTTTGGGATGGCCATATTATGGAATCGGCTCCATGGGAGCATGGGCCGATCCTGGAGCGAGTTCCCCAGTTCGCCGCTTATCGAGTCTTCCCTATGCGCGCTGGCGAGGCTTGGGTTTACGTGACGGTGGGCTCCTCGATTGATGGGCGCGAAGTCGGTGGAGTTGAGTTCTTCATCATGTCGCCTGTCGCTGCCAACATTCACTCGGAAACGTTGGCTATGGTAAGTCACTATCATTCGTTCGAGGCCCACCGGCTGGGTATCGGATCGGTCATTAATATCGGTCGTCCATGGATGCCGGATTCGCGCATGGAAAATCTTCTGGTGAGTCTTCCTTATCCGTACGGTCCCGAACTTGAATGGGCTTCACCGGAGGCTGGGAGTGCACAGTTCTTGTGGCTGCTTCCGATTCACCAAAGTGAGGCAGATTTTATTAAGCGCGAAACGCTTGATGAATTCGAATCTATGCTGGATTCGAAAGGTGTGAATGTGCTAGATCCCGACCGAAGTCCGGTTGTCTAACTGAGAGTCCCAGTGTGCACTGGAGTAGAGCTGGCGTTATCGCGCAGATCCCGGAAAAATCTGCTTGTTCCGATGGGGCAACATAGTGCCGGCGGCCTATTTCGAGGGATATTCCATCCCGGCCGTAGGGGCGGCTTCAAGATTTGGGGATGATGAGGTGCGATGAACCTCTATGATGTCGCTCGCGATTTGGGCCAGCTTCCTAGGGAAGGTGCCATCTATGTCCCCCAAGGCGGGGTGACTGTCAACGGAAGCACTCTCGCGTTGGTTGTACTGCCCGGGGAGGATCCGCCGGCTGATTGGCGATACCTGCTCGAGGTGTTTATCGCCCGCGAGGTCGTAGAGGTGTGGTCGTCCTGGCGAGACAGCAGGGTCCCGTCTATAGGTGAGGCGTGTGAGGCGATCGTCTACTACGCAGATAATGATGCCTATCAGGAGGATTAGACTCAAGTGCTCGTGATGTTTGGTCGGGTCACCTCGTGGCCCGACCAACCGTTTCTTGTCCAGCTGTCAGGTGATTTGCTGGAATAGTTTATTTTCTGATGCCAGAGAAGAGAATTAGCGTGCGTAGAGGTATAGGTTTTTCGGTCGGTTCGGGCGTGTTGGGGTTTGCGGTGTTGGGGGTGTTCGCTTTGCCGGCGGGGGCGGCGGAGTCGGATATCTCGTTCTCGAAGATTGTTTTCAATGGCGGGAAGCCGGTCGTGGTGGGGACGGCGAATTATGTGGATGTGTCGTTGACGTTCACGGTGAAGAGCAGCGTGGCGATCAAGGAGGACTTCCTTCAGGTGTTCGCCTATCGAGGGACCGATGGAGTCGATTACGGGGAGATCGGAGGGCTCTCGGAGCAGGAGTCCGCGTGCAGGAAGTCGACCAGTGGCGGGGTGACGATCCGGACCTGTGAGCGGATCATCTCCGTCGATCCTCGGGGGATTCAGGGCAACCTGAGGAATCTGGTGAACTCCGATGCCAAGGCGTGGAAGACGTATGGGCGGGCGCACACGGCGGCGGGTGGCTCCGACACCGACAAGTCCTCCGCGACGGTCAGCCTGAAGCGGCACGCGATACTGACGGTGAATGCGACGCCGGAGCCGGTGGTGGCGGGGAAGACGGTCACGGTGACGGGGAAGATCACGCGGGCGAACTGGTCGAAGCACCGGTATGACGGGTATGCGGGGCGGTCGGTGAAGCTGCAGTTCAAGGCGGCCGGTGCGACGTCGTACAGGACGGTGAAGACGGTGACGTCCAGCAGCACGGGGGCGTTGAAGGCGACGGCCGCGGCGTCGGTGGACGGTTCGTGGCGTTGGTCGTACGGGGGCGACTCGGTGACGGGCTCGCAGACGTCCGTAGGGGACTACGTCGACGTGCGGTAGCGCGGGTGCCGGTCAGGTGTGGTGGTCTCAGGTGATAGACGGGGCGTTGCCGGTGCGGGGAACAGGGAGCGGAATCGTGAGGAGAAGTGCTGTGCGACGTAGTGGAGTTGCGGCGGCCGGGGTGCTCGCGGTTGCGTTGCTGGCGGGGTGTTCGGCGTCCGGGAGTGAGCCGGACGGTGACGATGTGGCGGCGGCTGTTTCCGCGGAGGCGGAGGTGTCGGCGTCTGCCGTGGCGAGTGAGGGCGCGGGTATGGGGGCGGTGGCTCTGCCGCCGGAGCGGCTGGAGGCGGTCGCGCTGGCGGACGGGGACGTGGTCGCCGGGGGGACGGTGACGGCGGAGGTGTCGGATCGGGACTTCCCCAATGCGGGGATGGTGGTCGCGAAGAAGGCGGTGTGTACGCCGTTGGCCACGGTGCAGGCGGGGTCGGTGTTGGGGGCGCCGGTGTCGGTGGTGCGGCGGATGTGGATCGGGCCGCAGGAGATGTCCGAGGCGGATCTGGGGGCGGACCCGTCGGACAAGGAACTGGCTGCCGCTGCGCTGGACGCGACGACCTCCTTCGTTTCGCTGGCCTCGTACGGGCAGGAGTCGGCGGCGAAGGCCGTGATGGCCGGGATCGGCCGGGCGGTGCGGGAGTGCGCGGGCGGGTTCGTGTACACGGTGGCGGGCCAGGATCGGGTGGAGACGGTCAAGGTCGGGAAGACGGGTGCGCCTTCCGGTACTGGCGGCGCGGACGAGGTGATCGCGGCGAACCTGACCGTCTCGGTCGACGGGGTGAGCGGGCCGGTGCGGGTGGTCGTGGTTCGGGAGGGCGGAACGGTCGGCTACTTCCCCGCCACGAATCTTGCTTCCCAGGCCACCGGGGACGCCTTCACCCTCCCCGCCGCCTTGGTCCAGGCCCAGCTCGCCAAGCTCGCCGGGGTCGGCTGAGCTGTCCCACCGGTCTCCGACGGGGTGATCGTCAGGGCAGCGACGCGCCTATCCGGAGCCGGAGTTGGCGGCAGACCTCCTGGCCGAGGCGGAGCAGGTCGCGCTGTGCCCTTCGATGTTCCACCGGCTCTCGGCGCCTTCCATGGTGGCCTTCATGGCCACCTCCACCGATTCGACGTCCGGGTCTTCGGCGTGGCGGGCGCTGACGGCCGTACAGGCCAGCTGGGCGAGGGCGTCGCCGCTCAGTGCTTTGGCAGCCGTCGCGAAGTCCTCGCGGTTGTCGAAGCCCAGCTCGATCGACACCTTGGCGCCATCGGCGCGGACCGTCGGATCCTTCGTCAGTTTCGGCAGCAGACTGACCATGCCCACGCGCTGTTCGGAGCTGGTCGGGCCCCGGAACAACAGCCGGATGGCCGCTTCGACGCCGGGCCGCTGAGGGGTCCTGCGGGGGACCGGTGTCAGGCCGCCCTTGCCCGGGAAGTAGAGCGTGACGGTCGACCGGATACCGGTGGCGGGCTCCCCCGAGCCCACCACACCGGTCGTGGGGATGCCGCAGGCGCCGAGCAGTAGCGCCGACGCGAGAAGCAGCGCGGGCCGGACGGCCCGGTGGGCGGGGCTCACGGGTGGCTTCCCTCGGTCGATTCGTGCGGCTCGGCCGGCTCATTCGGCTCGTCCGGTTCGGGTGGTGGCTCGTACTGTCGCAGCGGGAGTTCTACGGTGAAGACGGCGCCGCCGTGCGGGCCGTTCGCCGCCTGGATGGTGCCGCCGTGCAGGTGGACGTTCTCCGCGGTGATGGCGAGGCCGAGGCCGCTGCCCTCGGTTCTGGTGCGGGCCGTGTCCGACTTGTAGAAGCGGTCGAAGACATGGGGCAGGACGCTTTCGGGGATGCCCGGTCCGCTGTCCAGCACCTCGATGACCGCCCGCCGGCCGTCGTCCGGGTGGTGCCAGTCGTAGAGACTCAGCCGTACGGGGCGTCCGCCGTGGCGGAGGGCGTTCCCGACCAGGTTCGCGACGATCACGTCGAGGCGGCGCGGGTCGAGGCTGCCGCGGAGTGCGCCCGGCGGTGGCAACTGGATGTCGACCGTCTCCAGCCAGGCGCGGGAGGCGAGGGTGCGCCGGACGCAGTCCGCGAGGTCGATCTCGTCCAGGTGCAGACTGGCCGCGCCGGCGTCGAAGCGGGAGATCTCCATCAGGTCCTCCACCAGGCGGGCCAGCTTGACGGTTTCCTCGCTGATGAGCCGTACGGCGGTGGCGGTGTCGGGGTCGAGGTGGGCCGCGTCCTCGTCGAGGATGTCGGTGACTGCAGACATGGCGGCCAGCGGGGTGCGCAACTCGTGCGACACGTCGGCGGCGAAGCGGCGGGCGCGTGCCTCCATGCGGCGCAGTTCGGCGACCGACTCCTCCAGGGCGGCGGCGGTCTCGTTGAAGGTGTGGGAGAGATCGGCGAGTTCGTCGGAGCCGTTGACGGCGAGCCGGGTGTCGAGGTGGCCCTCGGCGATGCTGCGGGTCGCCCGGCGCAGCTCACGTACCGGCCGCAGTACGCCACGGGCGGCCAGCAGCGCGAACAGGACGGCCAGGACCAGCGCGGGAACCGTGGCCCGCTCGACGGCGGGGACCAGGGCCTGGACGTAGGCCTGTTCGGTGGTCTGCGGCACCGTCAGGAAGACGCCGATCCCGGACAGGTCGGTCGTGGGCTCCTCCGCGGTGCCGAAGGTGACGGGCAGGCCGACGACGAGTGCGGGGCGGCCGTTCGTCGTCACCCGCTGGAAGACGGTGCTCCCGTCGGAGGCCACGGCTTCGCGCATGGCCGACGTCACGTCGAACCGGTCCCCCGGTGCGGAGGTGGCGCTCAGACCACCGTAGGTGGCCAGCACACGCCAGTTCTTCGACGGTTCGGAGCGCGCCAACTGCCGTACGAACACGTTCAGTTGGCTCTGGTTCGGGGGAAAGTCGAGGTCGGCGGCGAGGGTGCTGACATGGTCGCGGAACTGCGCGATCACACCGTCTTGGCTCTGCTGGAGCACCCCCGTGCGCGCCTCCCGGAACGTCAGGGCGCCGGTGGTCAGCGTGGCGACGCCGGCGACCAGCAGGAAGGCCACCAGCAGCCGGCCGCGCAGACCGCGCAGCGGCGGGGGCGCCTTCACCGGGTCCTGAACTGGTAGCCGAAGCCGCGCACGGTCTGTATGTAGCGAGGCTGTCCCGGGGGCTCGCCCATCTTGGTGCGCAGCCGTTTGACGCAGGCGTCCACCAGCCGTGAGTCGCCGTGGTAGCTGTGTTCCCAGACGGCTTCCAGGAGCTGCTGCCGACTGAACACCTGACCGGGCGAGGCGGAGAGGGTCAGCAGGAGCCGTAGTTCGGAGGGGGCGAGGGCGACCGGCGCGCCCTCGTGGGTGACGGTCAACGCGGCCCGGTCGATGGCCAGTTCCCCATGGGTCTCGATCTTCGGCGCGGTTCCGTCGGGGGGTGTGCCGCCGACCCGTCGCAGGACGGCACGGATACGGGCTTCGAGTACGCGGGCCTGGACGGGCTTGACGACGTAGTCGTCGGCTCCCGCTTCGAGTCCGACCACGATGTCCACGTCGTCGCCCCGGGCGGTCGCCATGATGATCGGAACCTGGTCGTCGGCCCCGCGGATACGGCGGCACACGTCGAGCCCGGACATGCCGGGCAGCATCAGATCGAGGACCACGACGTCCGGCCGGAACGACCGCAGCTGTTCCAGCCCGTCCTCACCCGTCCCGGCGGCGGCGACGTCGTGCCCCTGGCGGCGCAGCGCGAGCTGGACACCCTCACGGACAGCGCGGTCGTCTTCGATGAGCAGGACACGTGGCATGTGCTCAGTATCCGTACAACACCAGGCCAGGCCGGTGCTGTTACGGGACGATCACATACTCGCGGACGGGTGACATGTTCTGACGCATCGTCACCGGGCCGTCGGCTGTTGCCGTTTGATCACACTCCGGGCCAGTTCCCATCACACCGCGGGTCCAGCCTGATCCACCATGACCGCACACACGAACATGCCCAAGAGGCTCCGCGTTTCCGTGGCCACCGCCCTCGCGATCGGCCTGCTGCCGCTCCTGGCCGCCTGCGGCGGTTCGAGCGACGAGTCCGGCACGAACTCCGGTTCCGCAGCCGGCAGCGGAGCGAACGCGGCGAACGACAGTACGACCAACGCCGACGGGGCAGTGCAGCTCACCGTCCCGGACGGCGTGGACGACGACACCAAGAAGCTGTACCTCACCGAGAACACCATCGCGGCCTGTATGAAGAAGCAGGGCTTCACCTACACACCGCATGTGGGGACACCCGGCGACGACACCGTCGCCGGGATCAACGCGGAGGACTACGCAGCGGGGAAGAAGTCCCGGGAGAAGTACGGGTTCGGCAACTACGCGGCCCTCGTCTACCCCGACGACCCCAAGGCGCCCTTCGGCAACGGGGGAGGCAGGCAGGGCGGAAAGGTTCTCGACCCCGTCGACAACGACGAGAAGGGGTTCACCGACGCCCAGAAGAAGGCGTACTCGGCGGCGCTGTCGGGCCCCCCGGCCAAGAGCAAGGCAGAGGAGAAACTCGGCGGCTGCGAACTGGAGGGATCGGTGGCGGCGAACGGACCGGCCCTGAGCGCCGACGAGGAGAAGAAGGCGTGGGACGCCAAGGTCGAGGAGAACCGGGCGAACGGCCTTGAGCTCAACGGCGACGCCCAACTGGTCCAGCTGGCACAGGAGTACGCCGCCTGCCTGAAGGGGCAGGGCATTCCGGTCACCACCACCCAGCCGACCAGCATGTCCGACATGGTGCGGCTGAACCAGGAGGTGTCGGAGGACCACTTCAGCCTGACCAAGGAGGAGGCGCTGCCCCTGCTCACCAAGGAGATCGACCTCTCCCTGAAGGACCTGGAGTGCGGCAAGAAGTTCCGGGCCGCGTACTTCCCCAAGGAGAAGGCCCACCCGTACTGGGGGAACAACGCATGAGCCGACTCAGTAGCCGCAAGCAACTGGGGGCGCTGGTCGGGGTGGTGGTCCTGATCGGCGCGGGCGGCTGGATCGCCGGTACACAGGTGCGCTCTCCCGCCGACGCCGCCGCCGCGCACACCGCGCCGAAGGCAGGCCCGGTGACCGTGGAGGTCCAACGGCAGTCCCTCACCGCGACCGTGGTGGCGTCGGGATCTGTCGAGTTCGCCTCGCCGCGTCCGCTCGCGCTGGCCGGCGCGGTCGGCACCGGAGCGTCCGCGACCGCCGGCGGCGAGGGCGCGGAGCAGCGGATCACCAAGGCCCCGGTCGCCGGAACGAAGGTCAAGGAGGGCGACGTACTGATGACGGTCAACGGCCGTCCGGTGCTCGCGCTGAGCGGATCCGTACCGATGTACCGCGCGTTGGGCCCAGGTGCCTCCGGCGACGATGTGAAGCAGCTCCAGCGGGCGTTGCGGCGGCTCGGCTTCGATCCCGGGTCGATCAGCGGCAACTACCGCCAGGGCACCGCGTCGGCGGTCACCAACTGGTTCACGAGCAAGGGGTACGAGGCCCAGAAGCCCAGTCCGGAGGACCAGCAGCAACTGGGTCAGTTGCAGCAGGCGGTGTCGTCCGCCCAGCAGACGTTGCTCACCACGAACAGCACCGGCGGCAGCGGAGCGGCGACGGAGACGGAGGCGGCGGAGGCAGGGACTGAGGCGGGCGAGAGCAGCAGTACGAGTTCACCGAACCCGCAGTCCAGCACCGACGCCCAGATCCACCAACTGCAGCTCGCGTCCGCGAGGAAGTCGCTGGACATGGCGAACGCCGCGCTCAGCACCTTCCAGGCCTCCTACGGGACGAAGGTCCCGGCCGGCGAGGTCGTCTTCTTCCCGAAACTGCCCGTACGGCTGAACAAGGTGACGGTGAAGACGGGGGACACCGCGTCCGGTCCGATCGGCACCGTGACCAGTTCCGACCTGGAGGTACAGGCGGTCGTTCCCGGCGCGGACGCCGAACTGCTGCGGAAGGGGATGGCCGTCGAGCTGACGACGACGGACGGCAAGAAGGCGGCGGGCAAGGTGTCAGCGCTCGGCGCCGACGCCGCGGCCTCGACGACAACGACGACGGGCGAGGGTGAGGGCGAGGGCGAGGAGTCCGCCGGGTCGACGTCGGAGGGCACCGAGACCGAAGCCGCCGGCACCTCCGCCTCCAACGCCTCGGCCCCGGTCCAGCTGCGGATCTCCGTGCCCAACTCCGGCGAGCTGGCCGACGAGGCCGAGACCGCGGTGAAGGTGACCATCAAGATCGGTGCCTCGGACGGCAAGGTGCTCGTCGTGCCGCTCGCCGCGATCCGCACCTCGTCCGACGGAAAGGTCCGGGTGCAGGTCGAGCGCGGCGGCAGGCTGAGCGACGTCCACGTCACCGTCGGGCTCTCCTCGGCCGGTCTCGTCGAGGTGAAGCCGACCAGTGGCACGCTGGAGCAGGGCGACAAGGTGGTGGTGGGCGATTGACCCCCGGCCCCGCCCCGGCGGACACCACAGCCCCGACGACCGGCAGTGCCGCGCCGCAGGACGAGGACGGCGGCCCGGACGCCGTCATCGAACTCACCGGTGTGGAGCGGACCTTCGACTCCGAGCCCCCGGTGCACGCACTGCGCGGCGTGAACCTGACCGTTCGGCGCGGGGAGCACCTCTCCATCGTCGGCCCTTCCGGCTCCGGCAAGTCGACGCTGCTCAACACGCTCGGCCTGCTCGACAGGCCCACCTCCGGTACGTACCGGCTCGACGGCGTCGAGACCACGGGGCTCGGCGACCTCGAACGCACCGCGCTGCGCGGCAGCCGCATCGGGTTCGTGTTCCAGGCCTTCCACCTCCTCCCGTACCGCACCGTGGACGAGAACGTCATGCTGGCCGAGGCGTACCGCAGGCCGCGCCCCGGGCGGGGGCGCGGTACCCGCCTCGACCGTGCCCGGGAGGCGCTCGACCGGGTCGGGCTCGGGCACCGGTCGGGCTTCAGGCCCGACCGGCTCTCCGGTGGCGAACGCCAACGCGTCGCCATCGCAAGGGCGTTGATCAGCGATCCCGCGCTGCTGCTCTGCGACGAGCCCACCGGCAACCTGGACAGCGAGAACACCCTCTCCGTACTGGAACTCTTCGACGACCTGTGCGCCCAGGGCATGACCCTGGTGCTCATCACCCACGACGAGACGGTCAGCCGCCGCGCGGGCCAGCGGGTCCGCATCACCGACGGCAGCCTCACCCTGGAGACCGCGTGAAACGTGTATCGGCCGGGACCGGGGCGCGTATCGAACGCCCCTGGATGGACCCCCGGGACCTGTGGACGGAAGCTCTCGCGGGCGTCATGGCCCGCCCCGTACGGTCCGCCCTGACCACACTCGGCACCGTGCTGGGCATCACCACGCTGGTCATCACCATCGGGGTGGCCTCCACCGCCGGCAACCAGATCGTCGGCCGGTTCGACGCGCTCACCGCGACCTCGGTGACCGTGACGGTGCCGCCCACGCAGGCAGGCTCGGACGACAAGCCACTGGTGGACTGGTCGGGGACCGACGCGGTCCGGCGGCTGGCGGGCGTGGACTCGGCCGCCGCCCTCGCCGACTCCCCGCTGACCAACAGCGTCCAGGTGCGGTCCAACGACGTGAAGGCGCCCGGCGACGTCTCCGGCCAGACCCTGGCCGTGGTGGCCGCCTCGGCCGACCTGCCTGCCGGGGTACGCGGTGCGATGACCTCGGGACGGTTCTACGACGCCGGTGACATCGCCCGGCACGCCCAGGTGGCGGTCCTCGGCGACCAGGCGGCACGGCTGCTCGGCATCAGCCGGGTGCAGGACTCGCCGGCGATCTTCTTCCAGGGCCAGTCGTACACCGTCATCGGCGTCCTCGACGGCATCCAGCGCGAGCAGCGCCTGTCCACCGCCGTGCTGCTCCCGCCCACCACCGCCGCGGACCGCCTCGGCCTCCAGGACG
Source organism: Streptomyces sp. SID12488 (assembly GCF_010548275.1). GTDB lineage: Bacteria > Actinomycetota > Actinomycetes > Streptomycetales > Streptomycetaceae > Streptomyces. Next base: position 148,804 of record NZ_JAAGLT010000016.1, on the reverse strand, counting down.
TCACCCGCGTACTCATCAACACCGCGATGGGAGCCGCCCAGCAGGTAGCGCGCCAGGCGCCGATCGCCCTGGCCCCGGGACAGGAGGAGTCCCTCGCCGTGGTGGCGCCGGCGGACATGTCCAAGGCCCGCGACGGCGTCCAGAGCGACGTCAACGGCCTCTTCCTCGTCCTCGGCCTGGTCTCGCTGGTGGTGGGCGCGATCGGCATCGCCAACGTCACCCTGGTGACGGTGATGGAAAGGGTCGGCGAGATCGGCCTGCGGCGCGCGCTGGGCGCCTCGAGGCGGCAGGTGGCCGGCCAGTTCCTCCTGGAGTCGACGACGATCGGCCTGCTCGGCGGGATCGTCGGCGCGGCCCTGGGCATCGCCGTCGTGGTGGGTGTCGCCGTGTTCAAGGAGTGGACCCCGGTCCTGGACCTGAACCTCGCCCTCGGCGCCCCGCTCGCCGGAGCCCTCGTCGGCCTGCTCGCCGGTCTTTACCCGTCGCTGCGCGCCGCCCGGATGGAACCGGTGGACGCGCTCCGGGCGCCTTCCTGAGCCGCCGGCGGAAGGGCGGCGAACGGCCGAACCACGGACAGCCGAACCACGGACAGGATGGTCAGGTGCCCGGCCGGATGTTCGGCGCGAAGCGGGCCAGGGCGACGGCCTCGATGGCCGCGATGACGTTGTACGCGAGTGCGGAGACGGCGGTGAGGACCGCGACCGAGGCCCAGAGGTGGTCGTAGTCGAAGGTGGAGGAGTCCTTGAGCATGGCGTAGCCGAGGCCTTGTCCGGTGGAGAGCCATTCGGCGAGCATCGCGCCGATCAGGGCTCCGGGGACGCCCACGCGGGCGCTGGCGAAGAAGGCGGGGACCGCGCTGGGCAGCATGACCTTGCGGGCGATGGTCCAGTCCCCGGCGCCGTACGCGCGGCACAGGTCGGCCGCCTGGCGGGAGGCGGAGCGCAGGCCGAAGGTCATGGTGACCAGGGCGGGGAAGAAGACGATCAGGCCGCTGATGACGGTGGTGGCCATCAGGCCCCGGCCGAAGACGAGGGTGATGAGCGGGGTCATCGCCACCAGGGGCACGGACCGCACGACGACCGCCATCGGCAGCAGCGCCTGCTCGACGCTGCGCACCAGGACGAAGACGACCGCCACCCCCACCGCCGCCACCAGCCCGGCGACGAAGCCGAACCCGGCGTCGAGCAGCGTACGGCCCAGACCGGAGGAGACCAGGGAGCGGTGGGCGCCCGCGTCCGCACCCGTGAACAGGTAGTGGAAGATGTCGACCGGCGACTTGGCCACCAGTGGGTCCAGGTCGTAGACCTCCAGGAAGATGATCCACAAGGCGATGACGGCCGCCATCGTCACGACCACGTTCAGCAGCGGGCGCAGCACGCCCGCCGTGAAGCGCAACGCGGGGGCCGTTCGTGTCTCCGTCGCGGTGCTCATGTGCCTGCGCCTTCCACTGTCGTCGTGCGCGACCACGGCAGCGCGTAACGGGCGACGAGCCCGACCGCGCCGTACGCCACGCCTGCCACCGCGCCCGAGACCAGGGCGATGCCCCAGGTGCGCGGTACGTCGAGCTGCTGCTGGGCGATGGTCATGGCGATGCCGAGCCCGCTGTCGACGCGGCCGAGGTACTCGCCGATGATCGCGCCGAGCAGCGCCGCCGGCCCGGCGATCCTGAGCGCGGCCAGCGTGCTGGGCAGCGCGGCGATCAGCCGGACCCGCAGCATCTGCTGCCAGCGCCCGCCGCCGTAGGCGCGAACCAGGTCCAGCGAGGCGGGGTCGGCCGAGCGCAGGCCGAGCAGTGCGCCGATGAGGGTGGTGAAGAAGACCGACAGCCCGGCCATCGCCGACATCGGCTTGTCCCCGTCCAGGACGAGCGACAGGATCGGGCCGATCGCCACGATGGGCAGGCAGTAGGAGGCCACCGCGATCTGCGTGACCACCCGCTCCAGCACGGGCACCAGCAGCACCAGCACCGCCAGGCCCAGCGCCAGCGCGTTGCCGATCAGATACCCGGTCAGGGCCTCGCCCACGGTCTGTGTGACATGCGGGCTGTAGAAGGTCCAGCCGTCGTCGAACACGCTCGCCACCACCGCCCAGGGGGTGGGTACGCCGTCCCCGGGGCCGAAGACCGTGGTGGACAGCAGCGACCACGCTCCGATCAGAGCCGCGATGCCGACGGCCCCGCCGGTCCAGGCGGAACGTCGGGCACTCATGACGCCTCCGCCACGGGCTCGGCGTCGCCGACGGGGGCGTCAGCGCGGCCGAACAGGAGTTCCGACAACTGGTCGGCGTACGCGTGGAACTCGGCCGAGCGCATCATCTCCGGGGTACGCGGCCGGGGCAGGTCGATGGTGACGACCTCCACGATCCGGCCGGGCCGGGGGGACATGACAGCGACGGTGTCGCTGAGCAGCACGGCCTCGTTGATGGAGTGGGTCACCAGCAGGGTGGTCACCGCACGGGCCTGCCAGATGCGCTGGAGTTCGAGGTTGAGCCGCTGGCGGGTCATGTCGTCCAGTGCGCCGAACGGCTCGTCCAGCAGCAGCACCTTGGGGTCGACGACCAGCGAGCGGGCGATGGCGACGCGTTGCCGCATGCCGCCGGAGAGCTGGGCGGGGCGGGCCTTCTCGAAGCCCTCGAGGCCGACCAGCTTGATGAGGTCGGAGATCGCCGCCGGATCGGCCTTGATTCCGCTGATCTCCAGCGGCAGCCGTATGTTGGCGGTGACCGAGCGCCACGGCAGCAGCGCGGCGTCCTGGAAGGCGATGCCCAGGTGGTGCCGTTTGCGGGCCTCCTCCGGGTCCTCGCCGTGCACGAGCGCCGTACCGGAGGTCGGGCTGTCGAGCCCGGCGAGAATCCGCAGAACGGTTGACTTCCCGCACCCGGAAGGCCCGAGCAGCGCCAGGAACTGGCCCTCGGTCGTGTCGAGGTCGACGCCGGCCAGGGCCGGGACGCGTTGCCGGCCGAGCTTGAACTCCTTGCTCAGCCCGCGCAGGGACAGCCCGGTACCGACGCCGGACGGTGCGGAGTCGTCGGGTGCGTCGTCGGATGCTTCGGGAACAGCGGCTGCGGTACTCATCAGTTGGCGACCTCGGTGTGCGGTGTGCGGTGCGGGTACGGGAAGCCGGCACCGGCGGGCCGACGGGGCCGCACCGGTACCGCCGGAGCCTCAGATGAGGCTGGGGTCCTCCTTGTAGACCTCTTCGAGGAGCGAGAGGTCGAAGAGCTTGTCGGCGGTGATGTCGAGGCCGCCGTACTTCAGTGTCTTGATGTTCTCCTCGACCAGCTCCGGAGTGACCGTGAACAGGCCGTTCTTCTTGGTGCCGGCGCTCACCATCAGCTTGCTCTCGTCAGCGGATTCGAGGGTCTGCTCCTCGGTCGTCAGCCCGAGCCCCTTGCCGTACGTCTCGGCCGCGAGCTTCGCGCCGAGTGCCGGGTCGGCGATGTTCGCCTTCCAGCCCTTGATCTCCGCGCGCAGGAACGCCTTGAGCAGGTCGCGCTGATTGTCGATGGTTTCCTGGCGGACACAGTAGGTCTCCGAGACCAGCGGGTAGCCGGTGTCGGCGAGCAGCATCGTCGAGACCTTGAAGCCCTTCAGGCGCAGCGTGTTCGGCTCGTTCGTCACGAAGGAGAACCAGCCGTCCACAGTGCCCTGGGTCAGGGGCAGCGGGTCGAACTGCACCGGAACCTTCGTGATCTTCGACTCGTCCAGCCCGGTGGCCTTGACGTACGCCGCCCACACGGACTCGTTGCCCGCCTGGACGCCGATCTTCTTGCCGTACATGTCCTCCGGCTTGGCGATCGGGTCCTTGGACATCGACATGATGCAGAACGGGTTCCTCTGGAACTGCGCGCCGATGATCTTCAGTGGCGCGCCCTTGGAGACGGCGGCGCCCGTGATGTCGGGGGCGCTGATCGCGACGAGCGCCTTCTTGGTGACGACGTCCGTCTCCATCGGTGTCGCGGACGGGCCGCCGCCGATCAGCGTGACCTTCGAGAAGCCCTCGTCCGTGTAGTAGCCCTTGCTGTCCGCGATGTAGCTGCCCGCGAACTCGACGTTCTTGATCCACGACAGCCGCAGCGTCAGCTCACCGAAACTCTTGGCACCGGAGGACGACGAGGAAGTCGAGGAGGCCGACGACGAGTCGGAGTCGCCGCATGCGGCGAGCAGCGGGCCGCCGAGCAACACGGCACCGCCCAGCTGCAGTCCCCGCTTGAGGAAGAGACGGCGGTCGGCGGCGGCGAACGCTCTGTCGTCACTGCTCGTACTTCTGGTCATGGCGCGGGTTCCTTTCACTGGCCGGGCGGGCGCCGGCTCATGGCGGACATGAAGAACATGGATGGGGCGAGGCCCGGACAGTGCCGGGCCGGTCTCCGGTCGGGCGGCGACCTGGGGTCATGGACCCCGGGTCGGAGACCGAGGAGGAGTTCGGGGGTGCGGGCGCGGGAGCGGCGGACGCCGTGGATGCCCTGCCCGCGGGAGTCACTCCCGGCGCGTCCGGAAGGCCTGGCAAGCACTCATGAGGCGCGCACGCCAGGATGACGGCGTAGGAGAGGTGCGCGGGCAGAGCGTGCCTCGGCAGGCCGGTCCGGGGAGGGACACCGCACAACCGTGGACCGGGCAGGACGCCGGCCGCGTCAGCGGCACGAGGTCAGCCGGGAGCACCCTCGGGCGTCGGATGTGAGCCGTGCGCCACGCGTCCGCGCGTCCAGGCCGACTGATGGACACGGCACCGGAGGTCCGTGCCGCACTCGCTGACAAGGCTCATCGCGCTTCCCTCCGTGCTCGGTGCCGACTTTCTGCCGCCGGACGACCAGCCCGAGAGTGACGCACGTAGATTGCCCATTCGTTCCGCGTTCGTTGCTTACGGATTCCATGTCCGGTTCTGACCCGCGTTGCCGACCCGTCCGAACGCGGAAGGTAAGGCCCTCTCCTACGTGGCCACCCGCAGCCGCGCCCGCACGGGTAGGACGCTGTCCCGGGACCAGTGGCACACGTACATCCCCGACGCCTCGTACCGCGACGTCTGCCCGGCGGGGGGTTGAGCGCCCGGCCGGGCGCCTTCTCCAGAGACACGCTTCGTCAGGACGGCCACTCCGGTTCGGACAGGGTCGCGTCGAGCGCGTCGAGGAGTACCTGGGCGGGCCGGGACGCGGGTGGCTTGCCGTACACGGCGGCCACGACCTGTCTGCGCATGCCGGGAATCCGGTCGAGCCTGACCCCGGGGTGCCTGTTGGCGAGGAGGGTGAGCCCGGGCAGCAGGCTCACGCCGAGACCGGCCGCGACGAGTGCCTGTACGGCGACGTAGTCGTCGGTCTCGAACTCGACGACCGGCGAGAACCCGGCCCGCCCGCAGGCCGCGACGAGATGCTCGCGGCAGCGTTCGCACCCGGCGATCCAGCGGGTGCCGGCGTACGTCGTCAGCTCCGCCCGGGGGCCGTCCCAGGAGCGGTCGGCCGGTGTGACCATGTACAGCGGTTCGTCGAGAAGCGGGATCATGGTGGTGTCGCGGCGGTCGCCCTGGGGCGGGTCGCCGTGCTCGAAGATCAGCGCCACGTCGACGTCGTTGTTGCGCAGGGCGCTGAGCGCGTCCGGCGGTTCGGCCTCGCGCAGGATGAGCTCGATGCCGGGATGCCCGGCGGTGACGCGGGCGGCGGCGAGCGGCACCAGGGTGGCCAGCGCGGAGGGAAAGGCGGCCAGGCGGACTCGGCCGGTGCGCAGCCCGGCCAGCTCGTCCAGTTCGGCGTGCACCGACTCGACCTGCGCGAGGATCGACTCGGCGCGGTCCACCAGCAGGCGGCCGGCGTCGGTGAGCCGGATACCGCGCCCCATCCGCTGCAACAGCGGTACGCCGACCTCGGCCTCGAGCTTGGCGAGCTGATGGCTGACCGACGGCTGGGCGTAGTGCAGCGCCTCGGCGGCAGCCGTGATCGAACCTTCACGGGCGACGGCCACCAGCACACGCAGCCGACTCAGGTCGATCATCCGCGAATCATAGCCAGCTTCGATGACAGCCTCGAAAACACGCATTGGTCCGATACCGGTGGTGCTGGGAGGGTGAGTGGGAAAGTTCGTGCGAGAGGTTTTGCCCCTTTTTATGCCTTACGTGCGTCCGCCCCCTGGGCGCGGAAAGGAGATGTCGTATGGCTGGTAAGGCTGCGAATCCACCGTCGCGATCCGTGTCGGTGGGCGACCGCGCGGCACGGACCCTGGCGAACGCCACCAAGACCGTTCCCCAGATGGCCTCCATCACGCCTCGCTGGCTGGTGCACCTGATGTCCTGGGTGCCCGTCGAGGCCGGTATCTACCGCGTGAACAAGGTCGTGCATCCCGAGTCGGTACGTATCGAGTGCGACAACTACGACGAGGCGCCGCTGCCCGACACCTTCGTCGACTACGAGCAGGAGCCCCGCGAGTACCGGCTCAAGGCCGTACAGACGGTCCTGGACCTGCACACCCGGATCGCCGACCTGTACTCCAGCCCGCACGACCAGACCGCACAGCAGCTGCGGCTGACCATCGAGGCGGTGAAGGAGCACCAGGAGGGCGAGCTGATCAACAGCCCGGAGTACGGGATGCTGAGCAGCGCGGCGCCCACGCAGCGCATCTCCACGCTGGCGGGGCCGCCGACACCGGACGACCTCGACGCACTCATCCTCAAGGTGTGGAAGCAGCCGGCCTTCTTCCTCACCCACCCGGAAGGGATCGCCGCCTTCGGCAGGGAGTGCACCCGGCGCGGTGTTCCGCCGGCGACGGTCAGCATGTTCGGCTCGCAGTTCCTGACCTGGCGCGGGCTGCCGATCATCCCGTCGGACAAGGTCCCCCTGGAGAACGGGAAGACCAAGTTCCTGCTGCTTCGTACCGGCGAGTCCCGTCAGGGCGTGGTCGGACTGTTCCAGCCGGGGCTCGCGGGGGAGCAGGGGATGGGGCTGTCGGTGCGCTTCATGCAGATCGACCGCAGTGCCATCGCCTCCTACCTGGTCTCCCTGTACTGCTCGCTCGCGGTACTCACCGAGGACGCGCTCGCCGTGCTCGACGATGTCGAGGTGGACAAGTTCCATGACTACGCCCCCAACTACCGGTAACGAAGCCGCTCCGGCGTGGCTGCCGGACGAGGCGATGCTGAACCGGCTGGCCGGGGAGTTCTTCCGAGCACTTCCCGGGCAGCCGGCGGACACGGAGGCCCCGGTCCCCGACGGCTCGTCGGCGGGCATGCGGTCCCCGGTTCCCGACGTCCCGCCGTCGGGCACTCGGGCTCCGGCCCTCGACAGTCCGTCGGCGGCCGGTCGGGCTCCGGTGCGTGACGGTTCGTCGATGGCCACCCAGGCTCCCGTCCGTGACGGTTCGCCTGCGTGGCCGGCACCGGCCGGCCTGCCGGCCGCCGACCCGCCGCCTCCGGCGCCGAAGGCGGGCATGAGCCCGCCGTCCGGGCCGCCGCCGACCAGTGCCCCGGCCGCCTACGCGGCGAGTGCGCCCGGCGTTGCCGGATACACCCCGGAGCTGCCGGCCCTGCCGGTGGCGCCCGGGTCGCCGTCCGCCGCACCGATGTCCCCACCGGCTCAGCTCTCGGGCCCCGGGCAGTTCTACTTCCTCAACGAGGCACCCGGGTTCCCCACCGAGGCGCCTGAGCTTCCCGGCTTCGGGCACCTGGGGCTGCCGCCCCTGCCCGATCCCGCGGCACCGACGGCGACGACCGCGCCGTACTACTTCGTCCAGGAAGGCGGTTCACCCGGCGTACCGGGCGCACCCGGCGCACCGGTGGGGCTGCCGCTCGACCAGCATCCGGCCTTCGACGTACGGGCGGTCCGGCGGGACTTCCCGATCCTGTCCGAGCTGGTCAACGGCCGTCCGCTGATCTGGCTGGACAACGCGGCGACCACACAGAAGCCGCAGGCCGTGATCGACCGGCTGGTCGAGTTCTACTCACGGGAGAACTCCAACATCCACCGGGCCGCGCACGAACTGGCCGCCAGGGCGACGGACGCCTACGAGGGCGCCAGGAAGACCGTCGCCCGGTTCATCGGGGCGGGCTCCGCCGAGGAGATCGTGTTCGTCCGAGGCACCACCGAGGCGATCAACCTGGTCGCCAAGGCATGGGGGCCCAAGAACCTCCGCGCGGGCGACGAGATCGTCATCTCCTACCTGGAGCACCACGCCAACATCGTGCCCTGGCAGATGCTGGCGCAGCAGACCGGCGCCGTGATCAAGGTGATCCCGGTCGACGACTCCGGGCAGCTCCTGCTCGCCGAGTACACCGACCTGCTGTCCGACCGCACCAAGCTCGTCGCGGTCACCCAGATGTCCAACGCGCTCGGCACCGTCGTACCGGTCGAGAAGATCATCGAACTCGGTCACCGGGCCGGGGCACGTGTCCTGGTCGACGCGGCGCAGTCCATCCCGCACCTGCCGATCGATGTCAGGGCGCTGGACGCGGACTTCCTGGTCTTCTCCGGGCACAAGCTGTTCGGACCGACCGGGATCGGGGTGCTCTACGCCAAGCGGGAGATCCTGGAGGACATGCCTCCGTGGGAGGGCGGCGGCAACATGATCGCCGACGTGACCTTCGAGCGGGCCACCTATCAACCGCCGCCGAACCGCTTCGAGGCCGGTACCGGCAACATCGCCGACGCGGTGGGGCTGGCCGCGGCCATCGACTACGTCGAGCGTGTCGGCCTGCCCAACATCGGCGCCTACGAACACACCCTGGTCGAGCACGCCACCGAAGGCCTGCGCGGGGTGCCCGGGCTGCGGCTGATCGGCACGGCTCCGCACAAGGCGAGCATCGTGTCGTTCGTACTGGACGGCTACGAGCCCGCCGAGGTGGGCACGGCGCTCAACGAAGAGGGCATCGCGGTGCGTTCGGGTCACCACTGCGCGCAGCCGATCCTGCGCCGGTACGGCGTGGAGGCCACCGTCCGACCGTCGTTCGCGTTCTACAACACGCACGAGGAGGTGGACACGCTGGTCGCGGCGGTCCACCGGCTCGCGGACCGCAACGGCGCGCGGCGCCGCTAGCCCGCGCCTCCGGGTCCTCATCTGCCGGGTTCCGCCTCTCGGGGCGGGGCCCGGCTTCTGGCTTACGGGGACCTTCCACGGCGGAAATCTCGCCGTAACCCCAAGAGTGTCTACTCGCATGCAACAAAGATTCACCACAGTGGACACTCAAGGAGGGGCCCATGGCGACCGCCATCCCCGATCTCCCCGCTCTCCCGGATCCCTCGGCCTCCCCGGCTTCCATCGATCTCGCCGAACTGGTCCGCGCCGACGGCATCGAGTTCGTGCTCGCCGTCTTCGTCGACCTGACCGGCAAGCCGTGCGCCAAGCTCGTCCCGGCCCAGGCCGTCGAGGAACTCCGCGACGAGGGCGTCGGGTTCGCCGGTTACGCGGCCGGCGCGCTCGGCCAGCAGCCCAGCGACCCCGATGTCGTCGCCCGTCCCGACGCCTCCTCCTACACCCCCGTCCCCTTCGTCAAGCCCGGCCTCGCCCTCGTCCACTGCGATCCGTACGTGGAGGGCGAACCCTGGCCCTACGCCCCGCGCGTCATCCTGCGCAGGGTGCTCGAACGGGCCGCCGCCCAGGGGCTGTCGTTGTCCGTGGGCGCCGAGGTCGAGTACTTCCTCGTCAACCGGGACGAACACGGTGTGCTGAGCGTCGCCGACACCCGGGACACCGCCGCCCAACCCTGTTACGACGCACGCGGGCTGACCCGGATGTACGACCACCTCACCGCCGTCTCCAGCGCGATGAACTCCCTCGGCTGGGGCAACTACGCCAACGACCACGAGGACGGCAACGGCCAGTTCGAGCAGAACTTCAAGCACGCCGACGCCCTCACCACCGCCGACCGGGTCATCACCATGCGGTACATGGTGTCGATGCTGGCCGAACAGCGGGGTATGACCGCCACGTTCATGCCGAAGCCGTTCACCGACCGCACCGGTACCGGCATGCATCTGCACATGTCGCTGTGGCGGGGTGACGAACCGGCCTTCCCCGACGCCACCGACGGACGCGGGCTCGGACTCTCCCCGCTCGCCTACTCGTTCGTCGCCGGCATCATCGAGCACGCGCAGGCCCTCCAGGCCGTCATCGCGCCGACGGTCAACTCCTACAAGCGCACCGGCGCGGTCAACACCCGCTCGGGCGCCACCTGGTCACCGCGCGTCGCGGGCTACGGCGGCAACGACCGCACCCACTTCGTCCGCGTCCCCGACGGCAACCGCATCGAGCTGCGCGGCGGAGACGGCGCCTCCAACCCCTACCTCGCCGCAGCCGCCGCGCTCGCCGCCGGCCTCGACGGCATCGAACGTGGCCTCGACCCGGGCGAGCCCGGTGCGGCCGGCAAGGGCCCGGAACTCCCGCCGACCCTGCTGCACGCCGTGGAGGCGCTCCAGGCGGACGACGTGATCTGCGGCGCGCTGGACGCGGCCGGGGCCGGGGTGAGCCGGTACTTCGCCGACCTCAAGCGCGAGGAGTTCTTCGACTGGCACGCGACGGTCGGCCCCTGGGAGCTGGACCGCTATCTGACCGCTTTCTAACCACCTTCCGATCGCCCCCTGACCGCCTTCTGATCGTCTCCTGGCCGCTTTCTGAGAGGAGTTGGCATGTGCGGAATCGTGGGGCTCCATCTGCGGGAGCCCTCACTCGAACCCCGGCTCGGCGAGCTGCTGACCGCGATGCTGGGGCAGGTCGTCGAACGCGGCCCCGATTCGGCGGGCGTCGCGGTCTACGGCGACCCCCGGCTGTCCCCGCCGGGACGCGCCGTCGTCTCGCTGCTCGGGGTCTCGCCGGACGAGGCCGAGGCCGCGCTGCCCGGAGCCGTGGCCGTCGCCGCCGACGCGACCACCGTCGTACACGCGGATCTTCCGGTCACCGATCTGCTCGCCGCCGTCGCGGACGCGCTGCCCCATGCCACCGTCATCGGCTCCGGCACCGACGTGGCCGTACTCAAGGGCACCGGAAACCCCGTGGAGTTGGCGGATGCCTTCGGGCTCGCCGCCGTCACCGGCTGGCAGGGCGTCGGCCACACCCGTATGGCCACCGAGTCCGCCGTCACCCCGGAGGGCGCGCACCCCTTCTCGGTCGGCCCCGGACAGTGCCTGGTGCACAACGGCTCCTTCGCCAACCACGCCACCATCCGGCGTGAACTGCGCGCCCAGGGCGTCGAGTTCGACAGCGAGAACGACTCCGAGGTCGGTGCGCGGTTCGTCGCCCGTCAGCTGGAACAGGGTGCCGACCTGGAGAAGGCGCTTCGGCTGCTGTGCGAGCGGTTCGACGGTTTCTACACGCTGCTGGTGTCGACCGGTGACTCCTTCGCCGTCGTCCGTGACGCCATCGCCTGCAAGCCGGCGCTCGTCGCCGAGACCGACGCGTGGGTGGCGATGGCCTCCGAGTACCGGGCGCTGGACGTCCTGCCGGGCATCGAGAACGCCCGCATCTTCGAACCCGAGCCGGAAGAGGTGTACATATGGCGACGCTGATCGACCTGGCCAACTCCCCGGTGCGGGAGCTCAACCAGGCCCTGCACGCGCCCGGCGCCGCCGATGTCTGGCGAGTCCTCAACCCGCGCGGCGCACACGCCGTGGCCTGCGGAATCCGGGAGGACCTCGCCGTCGACATCGAGGGCCACGTCGGCTACTACTGCGCCGGCATGAACCAGCGCGCCACGGTCACCGTCCACGGCAACGCGGGTACGGGCGTCGCCGAGAACATGATGTCCGGGACGGTCCGGGTGCGGGGGAACGCGTCCCAGTCGGCGGGGGCCACCGGCCATGGCGGGCTTCTGGTGATCGACGGGGACGCGTCCGCGCGGTGCGGGATCTCCATGAAGGGGGTGGACATCGTCGTGGGGGGCGATGTCGGGCACATGAGTGCGTTCATGGGGCAGGCGGGGCGGTTGGTGGTGTGCGGGAACGCCGGGGACGCGCTTGGGGACTCCCTCTACGAGGCCCGGATCTATGTGAGGGGCACGGTCAAGTCGCTCGGTGCGGACTGTGTCGAGAAGGAGATGCGGGGTGAACACCTCGCTGAGCTGGCCGAGTTGTTGAAGGCAGCCGAGCGGGACGAAGATCCTGCGGATTTCCGGCGGTACGGCTCCGCCAGGACGCTTTATCACTTCAAGGTCGACAACACCGCTGCGTATTAGCTCCGCTGTGAGGTCGTATTTCGGCTGCGGGTCCGCCGTGGCTTGTCGCGCCCGCGCGGCGGAGCCGCAAATCGACACAGCCCCGCGCCCCTAAAGGGGGCGCTCCACCTCAGCCCTGATGAAGGAGTTGACCTTGGAAGCCGCATCCCACGGCCTGCGTGAGTCGGCGACGTTCGACCGTGCCACCATTCACGCCATTCAGCGTGCCGCCGAGACCGGTATCTATGACATCCGGGGGTGGGGTGCCAAGCGCCGACTGCCGCACTTCGATGATCTGTTGCTGCTCGGTGCCTCCATGTCCCGTTATCCGCTGGAGGGTTACCGGGAGCGCTGTGACACCGACGTCGTCCTCGGCGCCCGGCACGCCAGGAACCCGCTCCGCCTCGCCACCCCGGTCACCATCGCCGGTATGAGCTTCGGGGCTCTCTCCGCCCAGGCCAAAGAGGCCCTCGGGCGTGGTGCCAGTGAGGTGGGGACGTCGACGACCACCGGGGACGGCGGGATGACGCCCGAGGAGCGTGGGCACTCCAAGCACCTCGTCTATCAGTACCTGCCGTCCCGCTACGGCATGAACCCCGACGACCTGCGTGCCGCCGACGCCATCGAGGTCGTCCTCGGCCAGGGTGCCAAGCCCGGCGGCGGGGGCATGCTGCTCGGCCAGAAGATCACCGAACGGGTCGCCGGTATGCGGACGTTGCCCGTCGGCATCGACCAGCGCAGCGCGTGCCGCCACCCGGACTGGACCGGCCCCGACGACCTCGCCATCAAGATCCTTGAGCTCCGCGAGATCACCGACTGGGAGAAGCCGATCTATGTGAAGGTCGGCGCGACCCGGACGTACTACGACGTCAAGCTCGCCGTCCACGCCGGCGCCGACGTCGTGGTCGTCGACGGCATGCAGGGCGGTACGGCCGCGACCCAGGACGTCTTCATCGAGCACGTCGGCATCCCCACCCTGGCAGCCCTGCCCCAAGCGGTGCGCGCACTACAGGAGTTGGGCGTCCACCGCGAGGTCCAGCTGATCGTCTCCGGCGGGATCCGGGGCGGCGCCGACATGGCCAAGGCCCTCGCACTCGGCGCGGACGCGGTCGCCATCGGCACGGCCGCGCTCATCGCACTCGGCGACAACCATCCGAAGTACGACGCCGAGTACCGCCGACTGGGCTCCGCAGCGGGCTACTTCGACGACTACCAGGACGGCCGCGACCCCGCCGGCATCTCCACCCAGGACGAGGAACTCGCCGCCCGCCTCGACCCGGTGGACGCCGGACGCAGGCTCGCCAACTTCCTCCGTGTGATGACCATGGAGGCCCAGACCCTCGCCCGCGCCTGTGGCAAGGCCCACCTCCTCCATCTCGAACCCGAGGACCTGGTGGCCCTTACGATCGAGTCCGCCGCCATGGCGCGTGTCCCGCTCGCGGGGACGAACTGGATCCCCGGGGAGGGACTGTGATCGCCGTCGTCGGCGCCGGACTGATGGGTGCGGCCACCGCCTGGCAACTGGCCCGGCAGGGGCACGAGGTCACCCTGATCGAGGCCTACGACATCGGTCACCGGCACGGCAGTTCGCACGGCAGCTCGCGGATCTTCCGGCGGGCGTACGCCGACCCCTTCTACGTAGGGCTGACCGGGCAGGCGTACGAGCAGTGGCGGGAGTTGGAGGACGACAGCTCAACTCCCCTGCTCCGCAAGACCGGTGGGCTCGACATGGGCGAGGACCGCGACCCCGGGGCGATCGCAGGCCTGCTCGGCGCGGCCGGAGTGCCCCATGAACTCCTCGGCCCGGAAGCCGCGTCGGAGCGCTGGCCGTACATCCGTATCACCGGGCCGGTGCTGTACCACCCGGACGCGGGCACGGTCGATGCCGACGAGACCGTCGCCGCCTGTGTACGGCGGGCGATCGAGCACGGCGCGCGGGCGGTCATCGGCAACCGGGTCACCGGCATCGAGGTCCGGGGGAGCGGCGAGGTGCTCCTGCGCACCGACGACGGTGACGAGATCCTGGCCGACACGGTGGTGGTCGCGGCCGGCGCCTGGCTGCCCGAGCTCCAACTGCCCGTCCCCCTGCCGCCGTTGGCGGTGACCCAGCAGCAGGTCTTCCACTTCCGGCAGCGGGATCCGTCCGTCAGGTGGCCGACCCTGATCTGGGACGGGGAACTGCACCTCTACGGCCTGCCCTCGGGAAGCGACGGCGGCCCGCTGCCCGCGATGAAGGTCGCCGAGCACGACCGCGGCACGCCCACCACCGCCCGTACCCGCGACGGAGTCGTCGACCCGTCGTCGCGCACCCGGGTGAGCGGCTTCGTCCGCGACCGCCTCCCCGGCCTCGAACCCGACCCGGTCGCCGAGGCGACCTGCCTCTACACCACCACCCCCGACGAGGACTTCGTCCTCGACCGCCACGGCCCGTTCGTCATCGTCTCCCCGTGCTCCGGCCACGGCGCCAAGTTCGCCCCGCTCATCGGTGCGATGGCCGCCGACCTGGCCACCGGCCGCGCCGAACCCCATCCCCGTTTCCGCCTGGCACGTGCTGGTTAAACTGCGCCGATGACCGAGCACCACGAAGATGGCGAAGCACCCGAGGACTCCGAGTTGTACTCCGAGGTCTCCGAGGTCTCCGAGGTCTCCGACGACAAGGCGCTGGAGCGCGTCATCGCGGTCCGGGCCCGTGAGTACCGGCAGGCGGCGGGGCTGTCGGTCGGCGAGATGGCGATCCGGGTCGGTATCTCCAAGGCCATGCTGTCGAAGATCGAGAACGCCCAGACCGCGTGCAGCCTCACCACGCTCTCCCGGCTCGCGCGCGGCCTCGACGTCCCGGTCACCGCCCTGTTCCGCGGTATGGACGACGAACGCGAGGCCGTTTTCGTCCCGGCCGACCACGGCGCCCGGATCGTGCGGCGCGGCACGAGGGTCGGCCACGAGTACGCCCAGCTCGGCTCGCTCAGGGGCGCCCACAAGCGCATGGACGCCCTGCTGGTCACGCTGACCGAACAGAGCGAGGTCTTCCCGCTCTTCCAGCACGCCGGCACCGAACTCCTCTACATGCTGGAGGGCGTCATGACCTACGGCCACGGCAAGTCCAGCTACACCCTGCGCCCCGGCGACGCCCTCCAGTTCGACGGCGAGGCGCCGCACGGCCCCGAGCGGCTGGTCGAACTCCCCATCCGCTTCCTGACGGTGACGGCCTTCGGGGACAGCCCGCAGCACTGAGACCCAGCCACTGCATCCCAGTCGCTGAAACCCAGCCACGGCTACGGAAACCCGGCCTTAATCGGCCACAGGGGTGTCCTGTAACGCACCACCTGTCTACTGCGGTGAAACATCGTTTCCCTCAGTTGGACTTCTCCGTGGAGTGTGCGCATGGACACCGGAAGTACCGCTTGGATGCTCGCGAGCACGGCACTCGTCTGTCTGATGGTGCCGGGCCTGGCGCTCTTCTACGGTGGCATGGTCGCCGCCAAGAGCGTCCTGAACATGATCATGATGACCTTCGGGTCCGTCGCCCTGGTCGGCTGCATCTGGGTCGTCTACGGCTTCTCGGCCGCCTTCGGCGACTCGATCGGCGGCGCCGGCCTGCTCGGTGACGTGTCCGAGTTCTTCGGCATGAGCGGCGTCATCGCGGACGACCCGAAGGCGGTCATCCCGCTCTCCGTCTTCGCCGCCTTCCAGGCCCTGTTCGCGGCCCTCACCGCCGCCCTGATCTGCGGCGCGATCTCGGACCGCATCAAGTTCGGCGCCTGGATGGCCTTCTCCGGGATCTGGGTCACGCTGGTCTATCTGCCCGTCGCCCACTGGGTGTTCGCCTTCGACGGCAAGGGCGTGACGGGCGGCTGGATCGTGAACAAGCTCGGTGCCATCGACTACGCGGGCGGTACGGCCGTCCACATCAACTCCGGCGCGGCGGCGCTGGCCGTGATCCTCGTCCTCGGCAGACGCATCGGCTGGCAGAAGAAGGGCGGCCAGGAGCGTCCGCACAACCTGCCCCTGGTGATGCTCGGCGCGGGCCTGCTGTGGTTCGGCTGGTTCGGCTTCAACGGCGGCTCCGCGCTGTCCTCGGGCAACGCCGCCTCCGTCGTCGTACTGAACACCTTCACCGCCACCTGCTCGGCGATGCTCGGCTGGCTCCTCGTCGAGAAGGTCCGCGACGGCCACTCCACGACGCTCGGCGCGGCCTCCGGCGCCATCGCCGGTCTGGTGGCGATCACCCCGTCCTGCGGCGCGGTCTCGCCGGTCGGCGCCCTCGCCCTCGGTGCCGTCGGCGGCGCGGTGTGTGCTCTCGCGGTCGGCCTGAAGTACAGGTTCGGCTACGACGACTCCCTCGACGTCGTCGGCATCCACCTCGTCGGCGGCCTCACCGGCACGCTGCTGGTCGGCGTACTCGCCACGTCGGACGCCCCGAACGGCGTCGACGGCCTCCTCTACGGCGGCGGCTTCTCCCTCCTCGGCAAGCAGGCGGTCGGCGCGTTCGCCGTCCTCGCGTACTCCTTCGCCGTGACCTGGCTGATCGCCAAGGTCCTGGACAAGACGATGGGCCTGCGCGTCCGCCCCGAGGTAGAACAGGAGGGCGTCGACGTCCACCTGCACGCGGAGAGCGCCTACGACCTCACCCACCCACCGACCACCACGTCCCCGGTGCCGGAGCCTGCCGCTGCGGGATAGGCGGCGCACCTCTTCTGCCGCCCGGCCCACCTGTGGGACGGGCGGCAGAAGAGTGTTCAGTCCGTCGCCAGCCCCGTCAGGAGCAGCTCGACCAGGCGCCGCGGATCGTAGCGCGGGTCGCTGTCGTGCCCGATGCAGAGGTTGCCGATGCCTCGCATCAGCTCGTACGCCTGCGTACCGGACCTGATCTCACCGGCCTCGACCGCCGCGTCCAGCAACCGGCCGCAGACCGGTACCAGGCGGTCGAGGAAGTAGGCGTGCAGCGCGTCGAAGCCGCTGGTGTCCGACTGCATCGCGTTGGCGAGGCCATGCTTGGTGACCAGGAAGTCGACGAACAGGTCCACCCACTGACGGAGTGCCACGAGCGGTGAACCGGCGTCGGCCAGCAGGGTCGGGCCGGCCTCGGCACAGGCCTCGACCTGGTGACGGTAGACGGCGACGACGAGGTCCGCCCGGGTCGGGAAGTGGCGGTAGATCGTCCCCATCCCGACGCCCGCGCTCGCCGCGATCTCACGGATCGGCGCGTCGACGCCGGAGGTGACGAACACCGCGGCCGCGGCGGTGAGCAGCGTCTGCTGGTTGCGCTGGGCGTCGGCCCGCTTGCCCCGGACCGGCACCTCCCCGGACGTGCCCACAGGCTTCACCACGCTGTCCTCCTCCATCCTTTCGCCACCCTTCTCCGCCCTTCTTCTCTGCCTTCTTCTCTGTCCTTCTCTGCCCTTTGACAAAGCGGAACAGTGCTCCGTATATTAAACGGAACGCTGTTCCGCTTCATTTTCCAGTCTAAGGGACGTATGCATCATGAGGGAAACTTCTGTCCTCTCGGTCGCTCCGGTAGTACTGCCGACCTCTGACCGAGCCGTGGACCTGGCGATACGGATCTCCGCGCCCGTCACCGGGAACGAGCTGCCCGTCATCCTCCTCTCGCACGGTCAGGGCCACTCGAACAACCTCTCCTCGCTCAACGGCTACGCACCCCTCGTCAACTACTGGGCGGCGCACGGCTTCGTCGTCGTCCAGCCCACGCATCTCAGCTCGACGACGCTGAGCCTGCCCGCCGACACCCCCGGGGCGCCCATGTACTGGCGGTCGCGCGCCGAGGACATGACGCGCGTCCTCGACCGGCTCGACGAGATCGAGGCCGCCGTCCCGCAGCTCGCCGGGCGCCTGGACCGGGGGAGGGTCGCCGTCGCCGGGCACTCCATGGGCGGGCACACCGCGAGCCTGCTGCTGGGCGCCCGGCTCACCGACCCGGACGACGGAACGGTGGTGGACCTCACC
Organism: Streptomyces sp. SID12488; assembly: GCF_010548275.1. Lineage (GTDB taxonomy): Bacteria > Actinomycetota > Actinomycetes > Streptomycetales > Streptomycetaceae > Streptomyces. Next base: position 130,724 of record NZ_JAAGLT010000016.1, on the reverse strand, counting down.
GAGCCCCGGATCAAGGCGGGTGTACTCCTGGCCGCGCCGGGCCGGGGAGGCGATGCCCTCACCCCGCACGTGACCGAGAACTGGCCCTTCTTCTCGACCCCGGACTTCTCCCGTATGACGACACCCACGCTCGTCGTCGCCGGCGACAAGGACGCCTCCGCCTTCCTGACGGTCATGGGCCCGGACTGGCACACCGATCCCTACGTCCTCGCCCCCGGCCCCAAGTCCCTGCTCACCCTGTTCGACGCGGAGCACGGCCTCGGCGGCATCTCCGGATACGACGTCGCCGAGACCACCGACGAGAACCCCGCGCGGGTGTCCGTGGTCCAACGGCTCACAACGGCCTACCTCCGCACCGAGCTCCACCCCGGGGACCCGGCCTGGCAGTCGGCGTGCGACGAGCTGACGGCCGCCCCCGACCCGCTGGGACAGGTCGAGTCCAAGTGACCAGGTGACCAGGTGCGGTCAGGTTTGGTCGCCGGCGCGCATCCCGGCGACGAACCGCCGTGCCACGTCGACGAGTTCGCTGCCGGGTGCGTCGCCGAGCAGGTCCGCCGTCAGTGTGACGTCCTTGGTGAGGGCCGGGTCGGCGGTGGGTCAGTACAGGCCCTTGTACGCCTGCCAGCCCGTGGCGATCCTCGTACGGGGCCCGAACGACCCCTTGCCGTCACCGGAGTTGCGCCACACGTTGCCGGCCGTATCGCGGGAGACGATGTCCGCCCTGGCGTCGCCGGTGATGTCGCCGACGCCGATGACGACGTTGTAGTTCGAGCCCCAGTTGACGGCGACCTTGACCCGCGCCCTGAAGCCGCCGGTCCCGTTGCTGTCGTACCGCCACAGGGTGTTGGACCTGTCCTGGGCCAGCAGCTCGCCGCGGCCGTCGCCGTTGAGGTCGCCGACGCCCACGATCTTCTTGTAGCCCGACCAGTTCGCGGCGACGCGCACCCGCGCCGACAGCTTTCCCGCACTCGTGCCCTTGTAGAGGAACAACTCGCCCGTGGACGCCTTGCGCGCGATCAGGTCCGGGCGGCCGTCGCCGGTGATGTCACCCGGGGAGGTCAGCAGGTTGTACTGGTTCCAGCCGGTGCCCAGGGAGGTGTGCGGAGTTCCGGTGAGGAAGGCCTGCCCGCGCATGGTCCGGTACGCCCGCAGTTCGCCACTGCTGAACCGTACGAGGATGTCGCCACGACGGTCGCCGTTCAGGTCGCCGAACGGGACCGGCGTCACCGAGGAGGGCCAGCCCCCGGCCGCCATGGCCGAGCCGAATGCGCCCTTGCCGGTGCCGGGCCGGTAGCTGATGACACCGGACGACGACAGGGCGAGTACGTCGCCGATCCCGTCGGGCGCCCAGGTGCCGCCGTTGGTGAAGTCGTGGCGTACGGCGGCCCCGGCGGAGACGTTCACCGCCTGCGACGTCGTCAGCGCGGCGCCGGACCCGTCGGCGGGCCGCGCCGTCAGCTTGAGCGTGTACGCGCCGTTGGGCACGAGCGCACCCGCGGTGTTCCGGAGGTTCCAGCGTGCGGTCAGGTCGCCGTTCACCGCACCGCCGGTGAGCGTACGCACCACGGCGCCGGTGGCCTTGCTGGTGAACGTGGCCGTCCAGGAGGCGGCGGGCTTGGAGAGGAGTCCGCGCCACTGCCACCACGGGCTGGTGCTCGCGCTGCTCTCCGAGGCGTTGTCGGTGACCTCGGACTCGATGACGCCGAGCGGCTGGGTGGCGACGCCGCTGGGCACGAGATGGATCCGGTGGTCCGCGTCGACGTAGGCCGCCGGTCCGCCGAACTTGTCCACGGTCCAGGTGACGCCCCGCAGGCTGGAGTTGCCGGCAGCCAGGTCGCCGATCTTCCGGGTGGCCGCGCCGCCGTCGGCGAAGTCGGTGAGCAGAAGGGCGCCCGCCGAGGTGTCGTGGCGTACGAGGTAGCCGTCGCCGAGCAGTGCCTGGCCGGACGGTACGGGGATGTTCTTCTTCGCCGTACGGTCCCAGACGCCGGCCGAGGCGGTCGGGCCGCACGACCAGTAGATCCAGCGGCCGACCGTCTGCAGCTCCTTGGGGACGCAGGGGGCACCGGTGTTCACGGTGTCGGTGGCCTTGCCCGTCTTCAGGTCCCGGGCGGTGACAACGCCCTTGGCCGTGCCCGGGGACCACAGCCTCGTCCCCCATACGGAGGCGGCCGTGACGGAGCGGGTGAGGACCGGCTGGAGGTCGGTGTAGACGCCGAGGTCGCCGACGTACTGCTTGGCGGGGGAGGAGCCGTTGACGATCGCGTAGCGGCCGGTGATGTCGAGGACGCTGCCGGAGGCGGACGGCAGATAGAAGCCCACGGGGTCGGTGTCGATCGACTGGACGTACGACCCGGCGGGATCGGAGTCGGCGGTGAACGTCACCGCGCGCCCGTTGCCGGTGGCGTACGGACCTGCCCCGCGGCCGTCCCATGCCTGCCAGGTCGACGGGCCCGGCGAGTAGGACGTCCCGGTCGTCGAGACCTTCCGCGTGTAGTAGGCGCCGAGGAAGCTGCTGTCGGCCTCGTCGGTGACCATGGTGCCGTTCTGCAGCGACAGATGGTCGATCCTCGCGGCCACCGGCGGAACAGCGGTCAGCTCTGTCAGCGTCGGCGCGTCCGCCCCCGTGTCGGCGACCTTCCGTACCGCCCAGTGCCCGGAGTCGGCGCCGCCCGCGACCAGCAGGGCGCCGTCGGGCGTGGGGGTGAGCGAGGTGTTCGCGTGCCGGAGCAGGGTGAGCGGGGTGCCGCCCGCGAGGGGGACGGCCGTGAGCTGCTGGCCCGACAGGTCGACCAGGTTGCCCGACGACGAGGTGGAACGGGCGACCACCAGCCAGCGGCCGACGATGCCCAGGTAGGGGGTGCCCAGCGTGCCGGGAACCGGCACCGTCGTCTCGGCGGCGGACAGGTCGGCGCGGTTCAGGACGTGTGCGGTGGTGCCGGACGCGTACCAGACCAGCCGGTCCGCGCCCAGTACGACGGCCGTCGGTTCGGTGGACACCGTCACGTCGCCTACGACCTTCGCGGCGGCCAGGTCCACCAGCGCCAGGTGCCGTTTGCCCGCGAGGGCGTAGCTGATGACGGCGGTGTCGCTGTCGCCGCCCAGGGTCGTGAAGTTGGCGGTGATCCCGGTCGGCCAGCCGTCGACCGTCGTGCCTTCGGCGGGCGCGCCCTCGCCGTACAGCCACAGCAGCCGGTTGCCGTCGGTGTCCCGGGCCTGGGTCAGTACGTGCCTGCCGTACGTGGCCCAGTACGTGCCGTGGGTGATCGCGACGTCGGTGCCGGTACCGGCGGCCATGTCCCGCAGGACGACCTTCCCGGTGGCCGAGACGACGTCGGTCACGGTGTCGGAGGACGAGCCGAGGTACGCCGGGAGGTTGAGCCGGGGGAGTTCGCCCAGCTCGGTGGTCGCACCGGTGCCGTACGACGTCCACAGGTAGCCCGGCTTGCCCTCCTGGGCGTGGAGATAGCCGCTCGGGCCGGCGGCGTACAGATGGTCCTGGCGCGGGACGTACCGGTCCGACTGGAAGACCGTGTCCGCGGCGACGGTGGTATCCGCGTCGGCCGGGACGGAGAACGGGCCGGGACCGGCGGTCACGGTGAGAACGGCGAGCGTGGCTATGACGCCGCGGGCGACGGCATGACGGCGGACCAACTCAGGCCTCCTGGACAGAAGATGGTCCAGCCTCCGGCTGTCCCCCCATGAACGAATGCCACAAAACTAACAGCAGCCCCACGCCCACCAGGTCAGGTACTGGTCAAGCATTCCGCTCGACCGTCCGGGCGAGGATTCCGAGCGTGGCGCGCAGTGCGGACTCCTGGAGGATGGGGAAGATCCCGGCGGCCCGGTACCGCTCGTGGATGCGGCTCCAGTCGTAGTACGAGGTCACCTCGGTGCCGTTCGCCGTAGGGCGGAGCCGGTAGCCGAAGTGGTGGTTGATGGAGGGCTGGAAGGAGGGGTGGGTCGGTGTCCACTCGATGAGCGTGTCCTGCTCGAACCGGGTGATCTCCACGGTGACGTCGTAGCGGCCCATCGGCCGGTCGTTCAGCGCCTCGCGGTCCATGTGCACGACGAACGAGTCCCCGGCCGCGCGCACCGCCTCGCCGTCGGCGGCCTGGAGCATGCCCGAACTGTCGATCGCCACATGCCCGGCGGGGTCGCAGAGCACGTCGAATATCCGGGTCGCCGGGGCGGAGATGGCACGGCTCACCTCGAACCGTTCGACCTTCTCCGCCTGGTCTGCCTGGTCCGCCTGTTCCACATGTTCTGTTCGGTCCGCTGTCATGACTTCCCCGCTCCCGCTCGTCGGCCTCGTCGACCGGCCGGAATTCTAGCTCCCGGCTTTGTTGTACCTGGCGGCGACCAGCGCGATGTCGTCCTCCGGGTCGGCGGGGGCGACCTGGTCGAGGACCTGGTCGAGGAGGTCCTCGGGGGCCGGGCAGCCGCGGATACGGGTGAGGCGGCGCAGGGAGGCGTCGATGTCCTCGTGGCGGCGTTCGATCAGACCGTCGGTGTAGAGGAGGAGGGTGTGGCCCGGCTCGCAGGGGGTCGTGAAGGAGACGTACCGGCTGTGGCCGGTGCCCAGGGGCGGTCCGGGCGGGACGGGGAGGAGCGTGGCCCGGCCGTCGGGGCGGAAGACGACGGGGGGCAGGTGTCCGGCGCTGGCGTAGGTGCAGATGCCCCGGCGCGGGTCGGCGACGGCGATCAGGCAGGTCGCGGGACGGTCGGCGGCGGTGGTGTGGAGCAGGTGGTCGAGTTCGAGCAGGATGCGGTCGGGGCCGGGTTCCCGGGCGGCGACCACGCGCAGCATGGCCTGGTAGCGGCTCATCGCGACGGCGGCCTCCAGACCGTGGCCCATCACGTCACCGAGGGCGAGCAGCGTACGTCCGTCGTCGAGGGCGACGGTCTCGTACCAGTCCCCGCCGACGAGCACACCCCGCCCGGCGGGCCGGTAGCGGTAGGCGACGTCGATGTCCGGGTGCGGCCGGCCCGGCTCGGCCAGCAGGGCGCGCTGCAACTGGACGACGGCGTTGTGCTCGGTGGTGTAGCGGCGGGCGTTGTCGAGGCTGATGGCGGCCCGGCCGGCCAAGTCCTGGGCGATGACGGCGTCGGTCTCGTCGAACAGGGGTGAGTCGCCCGCCCGGACCATGGTGACGGTGCCCACCTCGTGGCCGCGGGCGGTCAGCGGCACGATCAGGGCGGAGTGGATGCCGGCGGCCAGATAGGCGGCGACATTGCCGGTGTGGGCGGCGGCGCGGCCGATGTCCTGCTCGTCCATCAGGTTGTCGATCACCGGACGGCCCTCCGCCAGACAGCGGACGACGGACGAGCCGGGCTGGTGGTCGACGTACTCACCGGGCCGCCCCAGGGGCCGCATCACCCCTTCCAGCTCGGGCACCGCGGCCAGCGCCGCCCGGCGCAGCCGCAGGGATCCGTCGCGGGGCGCCCGGCTGGTGCCGTGCTCGGGGAGGACCTTCACGGTGGCGGCGTCGGCGAGCTTCGCCACCAGGAACTCGGCCAGCTCCTGGCAGGTGGTGTCCATGTCCAGGGTGGTGCCGACGCGGGTGGCGGCCTCGTCGAGCAGGGCGAGGCGCTCACGGGCCCGCTCCAGCTCCCGCTGCTCCTGCCGGGCGGCCGAGATCTCCAGCACGATGCAGACGATCCCCAGCGTCCGGCCGTCCTGCCTCAGCCGGTGGTAGGCGCCGTGCCAGTAGCGGCGTTCCAGCGGGGAGTCGGCCTGGGTGTGGCCGCTGGAGATGGTCTCGCGCGGGATGCCGTCCGCGATGACGGCCCCCAGCACGTCCTCACGGGCCTCGACGCCCGGGACGACCTCGGCGACGGTACGACCGAGGTGCTCGGAGGCCGGTACGCCGTTCATGCGCGCGAGGGCGGCGTTGACGTACCGGAAGCGCAGCTCGGTGTCGAGGACGGCGATGGCGGCGGGCGTCCCGTCGAGAATCTGCCCGAGCAGCTCACGCGCCCGCGCCGACCAGACGTGCCAGAACCCGGGACCACTCTCCGGCGCCCCCACGCCCAGGTCCTCGTCCTCGCGCTTACCCTCGCCCGCGCTCTCGTCGCCGGCCCGCTGCCGGTCCACTCCAGCATCCGATCATGGGTGGGGGGTGAGCGCACGCGGAGGTGCGGGGGGTTCTTCCGGTTCACGGCGGGATGCCGCCACTGAACGAAGGGGGCCGGCGGGACCCGGACGAGCGACCTGGGTCCCGGTGGACGTTTCCGGCTCTCGACCGGGAGGACCAGGACGTTCTTCGTCGTTGCCCGGCACGGCAGCGCTCAGCGTCCGCCGCGTGGACGCGCCGCGGGCCGTCCTGGACCGGAACCTGCGCCGGTTTCAGGTCGCGCGCGGGGCGCGCGGTGCCGCCGGTGTTGCGCACCGGCGGCAGACGGGACCGCGTGACTCCCCGCGATGTACGGCTACTTGCTCGCGGCGAAGCGCATCAGGGCGAGTTCGTCGCCCTGCTTGATCTTCCCCGTGGTGTTGATCACTTCGAGCTTCCAGGCGGCGCCGGACCGGACGGCCTTGGCGACGGCGCAGCCGTTGTCCGTGGTGAGCATGCTGGGCCAGATGTCGGCGACCTGCTGGGTGCTGCCGCCGCTCGCGTCGTACACCTTGAAGCTGACGTTGCGCGCCTTCTGGAAGGAACTGCCCTTCTTGTAGGCGGCGGCGATGAACACGATCGAGGTGATGTGGGGCGGGATCTTCGCGAACTCGACCGTGACGGTCTCGTCGTCGCCGTCCCCGTGCCCCGTCTGGTTGTCCCCGCTGTGGAGCAGGGAGCCGTTGCCGATGGGGTCGAGCGAGTCGAGGCCCGCCAGGCGCACCGGGTCGCCGTCGTGCATGGCGATGGCGATCAGGTCGAGGTCGGTGCCGGTCTTGCGGCGGAGTTTGCCCATCACTCCGCCGCTCGCACCGGAGGTGGGGTCCCAGGAGGCCCCGATGGACAGATGGGTCACCCCGTCCAGGTCCGCCGGGCCGTCTTCCTTCGTGAGAGTAATCATGGGCCCATACTGCCTGGGCCCCACCGGGGTCCCGGAACAGGGCCGCCATGATGGCCGGGGACTCCGGGGCCACCGTTCCCAACAGATCTTTGTCGGGGGCGTGTTGGGCGCAGGACGGGTGGGAGTGGGGGACCCGGACCGTGGGAAGGGCTGTGTCTCGGTCAGCGGGCGTCGCCCTCGGGCTCCGGGGGCGGAAGCTCGTCGAGGTCGAGGGTGAAGGTGCGGCCGTCGGCCAGGGGGATGGGGAGCTTGCCCGTGCCGTACTTGTGCGTGTGTGCCGCGATGTAACCGGTGGCGGTCGGCTGGGTGTGGAGGACGACCTCCTGGGCGTAGGGGTCGACGACCAGGTAGATGGGGATGCCGTAACGGCCGTACTTCGCGGTGCAGTCGTCGTAGTCCTTGCGTGCGGAGGAGGTCGAGACGACCTCGGAGATCAGCAGGACGTCCTCGAAGCTGTAGCGCTTGCCTTCCCGGCGGGCGTCCTCGCGCAGGATGGCCAGGTCGGGAGCGGAGTTCTCGTCGGCGGGGAAGTCTATGTAGACGTCGGAGGGAGTTTTCGCGTGGCGTCCGAGAGACACGATCGTGTCGTACTGCATCGACTTGATCGTGCTGGAGTGCTCGTAGCTCTGCGGAGTCAAGATGATCTTTCCGTCGATTCCGAAGAAAACAACGTGCCCTTCGGGAAACTCGGTGTGCGCGATCGCGTCGACACTCATGGACTACTCCTTCCCGTGTGAGATCAGGATACGGCGCAATGCGGTGAGTCACTTGTCCGGAGGCAGAGGGTGACCGATCAGCCGTTACCGCCGGTCCGGCCCCTCAGACCTTGATCACACGGGTACCCGTGCCGCACAGCACGCCGAGGTCCTCGGGGTCCGAGGCCAGGACGGTCACGGGGGCCGGTGAGGCGAGTGCCGTGGCGGCGACGATCGCGTCGAGGGCGTACTTGTGCCCGTGCAGGCCCGCTGCGGCGAGGAGCCTGCTCGCGTGACGGGCGACGGCCTCACTGGGCGGGACGATGTTGACGCGGGAGACGGCGTGGTCGAAACGGGCCTGGTTGGTCCTCGGGTCGCGGGCCTCGACGAGGGTGACGGAGCTGATGACGACGCGGATGTCCTCGGCTTCGGCAGCGGCGAGCCACTCGGTGAGTTCGGGGGTGCGTCGTACGAGTTTGGACAGGCCCTCGCAGTCCAGAACGAGCGTGCCCGTCACGCGGCGTCCGCAGAGCCGGCCGTGGCTGGGGCTCCTCGCAGCAGCGCCCGCTTGGCTTCGACGGCGGCCTGATCCACGGGGCCGTGTTCGGCTTCGGCGTCCTCGATGAGTTCGCGCAGCCGGTCGCGCTCCAACTGGCGCTGGATGAGGGCTTCGACGTACGCGGACATGCCGCGTTTGCCGGTCCGCTCCTTGAGGGCGGCGATGGTGCCCTCATGGAGAGAGACGGAGACCGGGCGGACGGGGCCTTCGCCAGGGGCGGGGGATGCGGAGGGAGCTGAACCCATGGGGTCACTTTAACAAGAGTTTTGTTATTTCGGCGGCGGCCGATGTTGCCGGGAAGCGGAGTTTCAGGCTCAGGGTGGCCCCAGGAGCCGCCGGAGCGTGCCCGCGGGTCCCTCCTTCAGCGGCCGTCAGCGGCAGTCAGCGCCATTCGGGCGGGATGTGGGACAGCTGCTCCAGGAGGTCCCAGTCCTTCGGGCGGGAACTCGGTGAGCTCCATGGGGCGCCCTGGCCGAGCCAGTAACCGCGGTAGCCGCGGATCCCCATGACGCTGACGTCGCTGACATCGGGCTCGTTGCCGCAGCACGGGCAGATGGCACCCTCATTGGGCCAGCCCTGTTCCCAGAAGGGCTCCACACCGTCGTCGTACCCACAGACACGGCAGACGGTCTCCCACTCGGGGCCCGGTGGACTCCCGGGTTCGGGGGGCATCAGTTGGAGTGCCTGCCCGCCTGCCACAGTGGTGCCATCAGGACTCCGCCCGAAGGCGGCGGCAAGGACGGCACGCAGGTCGGCCGTGGGGACGGCAGCACTTACCTCCGCGAGAACATCGGGAAAGTCGGCGTCATCGACGGCGCCCAGGTGTTCCTGGCGCAAGCGGTGGATGACCTCCACCAGATCCGGCCGCAGCTGCATCCAGGCTCGGGACGTGCGGATCTCGTGGTCGACCCGGTCCATGAACCAGCGCATGACCTCGTACGGGATGTCCAGATGCCGTCCTTGGGGGTCGAAACAGACCGTCGGCTCTCGCGCCGGATCCTCGTCGGGGACGATCGCTGTCACGAAGGTTCTTTGATCCTGGACGAGGCCCAGCTCCAGGTACCAGGCGTCGTCAGGGACGGAGTACAGCGCGGTGATCGCGTACTCGCCATCCGGGTGCGCGAGCACTGTCGTCAGGCCTTCCCGTCGATCGGCGATGTGGTGCTGACCTCGGCGTTCGGCGTCAGCCGCAGACCGGCCATGGCGAGGAAGTCGGCCAGTTCGATCCAGCCGCCGTCGGTCCCGTCGTCCCAGCTGGTCCAGAGTCTCGACTCCTCGCCGTCCCATGTGTCCGTGTCTTCGCTCGGATGCTGCTCGACGGTCCCCTCGCCGTGCCGGTACCGCAGGTACAGATACTGGCCCCGGGCTGTCCACGCATCCCACTGCGATGGACAGCCCTCGCAGGTCTGCACTGCCCGCGCGATGGTCACGTCCTCGTGCAGATGGGTCTCGACAGCGCCCAGATGCTGATCGTGGGCGATGAGGAGGCCGTCGTCGAGACCAAGCAGCCGAACGCTCCCGCCGGGGAACTGGAGTGTGAGGCCGGCCGTGAAGTCGACATGGCCGTCCGCGTAGCCGATCTCCCGAACCGAGCGGATCGGCTGTCCGACGAACCGGGTCACCGGAACGTCCGGCGAGTCGTCGACCACCGAGACCTTGCTGTGCTCCGCTGTCGAATACGGCCCGTGCGGCTGGTCGGCCCGCAGCGACAAGCCGGCACCGGGCGCGCGGAACAGAACCGGGCCCAGCCCCTCCAGGTGAAGCCACAGGTGCAGCAACGACCGCTCACCATCGGGGTGGTGACGCCAAGCCGTGGTCACCTGCTGCAGTCGCCTCCCGACCAGTTCGGCAGGAAGCAGCTCCGCATCGTCGATCACCCGCTGATGCTGGCATGGCCCTCGCCATCAGGACACCCGAATTCCCGCGCCGCACGAACTCGCCACGGTCCATTGAGGAGGCCACCGAACCCGGACTGAGGCCGACGTCAGCCTCGTGTGGAGTGGCTGAACTCCCTGGACCTGGCGTCGGCCAGGAAGGCCTGCCAGCCGCTGGAAGTGAAGGTGAGCATCGGGCCGGCCTGGTCCTTGCTGTCGCGTACGGACCCGTACGTCTGGACCCTGCCCAGCCCCCACCGCACCCGCCGGCACCGACGTACCCGGTACACCCCTCCGAAACATCAGGGGATCACAGGGTGGCGACGATCACCGCCACGACGGCAGCGAAGGTGAGGAAGAAGACCGTGGTCTGCCTGCCCGTCAGTTTCTCCATGGACTGTCCCGAGCGCACCAGCTCCAGTTGGCGTCTGATGAATCCGGCGAAGACGACCCGGGTGATCGCCAGACCGAGCGCCATCGCTGTGAACAGCATCAGCGCCGTGTTCTCCCCGTCGTTCGGGGATGTCCTCGTGCTCAGGGCGATGAACACCGCGGCGCCCACGGGCGGCAGCACCGCCTTCCATTTGTCCTTCTTCGCGGGGACCAGGGACTGGATCGCCACTGCCAGGGCGAAGCCGGCCGCGATCGCGGCGATCCACCACTCGGTGCGGGAGAAATGGGAGGTCAGCATGGAATCCCTTCTGCTGGTGCGCCTGTGGGTGGGCGGACGACGACGCAGGCCTGACGTCGCGGGGTGGCGCGCGCCCACGTGATGTGTGTGCACGTGCCACCCCGGCCGGTCGTACGACGGTACCTACCAGGTGACCCAGCCGATCACCGTGGTCGTCGCGTCACTGGCGATGTTGGACACCTTGCCGCCAACAGTGTTGGCCAGGGACTCGAGTCCTTCGCCCACGCCGAACTTCTCGAGGAGCCTGCCCTTGCCGAAGAAGATGCCGCCGAGAATGGTGATGCCGAGCGCCGTGTGGAACTGGCTGCTGTTCCAGCCGTATCCCACGCCGGTGAAGACGGTGCTCACTCCCTGGAGGCCCCAGGAAATGAGACTGGCTCCACCGGCGAGCGGGAGCAGGATGGGGCTGGCCGGCGTGGGAATCGCGCCGGCTATGCCGAGCACGACAGCCGCCCCGCCGAACACGGTGCTCCAGTGGCCGGTGGCCGACGCCCAGTCCTTGGCGTCGCCCATGTCCTCGGGCCACATGCCCCAGTAGTCGGTGTCACCGGTGCCGTCGTCGTTGTCTGCGGTCTGGGACGGGTTGGTGCCGTTCTGTGCGTTCTTCCGTGCCTCCTCGGCCGCCTTGCGGGCCGCCTCGACGGCCTCGGCGCGCCGCTTCTGGGCGACGATCACGCGGGCCTGGCTGGCGGCGGCGGCAGCCGCGGTCGCGTCCTTGCCGGCCTGAGTGGCGGAGGCCGCCGCGGAGGTGGCGGAGGCCTGTGCCGAGGCGGCGGAGTTCACCGCCTGCCTCGCGGAGTTCACCGCCTGCCGCATCGAGTAGTTCGCGGTACGGGCGGCGCCGCGCGCCGTGGCCGCGGCCGACAGGGCGTCCTTGGCCGACTGGGCCGCCGCGGCGGCCGACCTGTCCGCGTTGTCGGCGTTCGTCTTCGCCTCGGCCGCCGAGTTCTCGGCGTCCTTTGCGTAGTTGTTCGCTTTCTGCGCCCACTCGGTCGCCTCTGCCGCCGCCTGGCGGGCCTCCGCGGCTGCCTTGGATGCCAGGGCGGCGTTCTCCAGGGCCTTCGCGGCCACCTTCGCGGCGTGTGCGATGGAGGCCCGGATGGCGGCCACGTGGGTGGCGTGGTCCTGGTCGAGGCGGGCGATGTTGAACTTGTCCCGGACGACGAAGGCGCGCCGCATGCGGGTGGAGCCTTCCAGCACGATCTGTGCCGCCGACTTCATGAACGGGCCGCCGGTGTTGAGAAGGCGGACGATCTCGACGTTGTCGTCCTCCTTCGCCGCCTCTGACAGTTCCAGGTTGATGAAGCGGTGCAGGGCGCGGGCACTGCCGTCGGCCAGCGCCGCCTCGGCCTTCGACCTGACGGCCGTCCCCGGGTTCCCGTTCAGGACCTGGAAGAGCAGGACGCGGTTGCCCTCGGCCGATGCCGTGATGACCCCGGTGTCGAGGAAGGTGGCGACTGCGTTCGGGTTGTCGGCGGCCAGAGCGGAGTGCGCGGCCTCGGCGACGGTGGCGGTGGCCACCGACGCGATGGTGACGACGTTCTCCCGGTCGTCCTGACTCTGGGCGAGGAGGCGGTCGGCGCCGATCCAGTTGACGATGTCCGCGTCGGTGCCGGCGAGGGCGTACTCGGCGGCCTCGCGGGTCCAGCTGCCTGTCGAGCCGAGGAGTCCGGCGGCGGCCTTCCGGCCGGTCGCGACGGCGGCGGCGGTGTCTCCGCCGTTCAACGCCCCCTCGGCGGCGGCGATCAGATCCTTGATCTCCGAGGAGGTCATGTCCGACTGGGTGCGCTGCTGGTTGACCCTGGCGGCGTCGGCGATCTCGGCCTGGGCCCTGGTACGGGCCACCAGGATGCCGAGTGCGGTGTCCTCGGCGATGCGCGCGGTCTCCGCGTCGCGGGCCGCCTTCTCCACCTCCTGGGCCTCCTTGACGGCGGCGGCGGCCGTGTTGGCCGCCTCCACGGCCGCGTTGGCGTACGTGGTGGACCGCTTGGCGTACTCGACCGCCTGGCCTGCGTGGTCCGCCGCGTCGTCGGCCGCGGCAGCGGCCTTCAGCGCGTGGGCGGCGGCGCTGTTCGCGGCGTCGCGGGCCACGCGGGCGGCGGCGGCCGACCTGTTGGCCAGCGTCTGCGCGGTGCCCGCGGCCTGGGTGGCCCGGGCGGCGGCGGCGTTGGCCTCCGCGGCGGCGGCTCTGGCCTTCGCGGCCTGGGACTGGGCGGCGCCCGCGCTGGCGGCGGCGTCGGCGGCGGCGTTGGCCGCGGCGGCGGCGTTCCGCGCGGCGTTCGCGGCTGCGGAACCGGCTGCGGAGGCGCTGGAGGAGGCGATGGCGGCCTTGTCGGCAGCGGCGGCGGCGGTCTTCGCGCGCGCGGCGGCGTCCCGGGCGCCTTGGGCGGCCTGGCGGGCGGCCGAGGCCTTGGACGCGTCCTTGGACGCGGCGATGGCCGCGTTGTAGGCACGGGAGGCGGCACCCCCGGCCGATGCGGCGGCGGCAGCGGCGGCCGTCGCCGCCTGGGCGGCGCGGCTGGAAGCGGCCTGCGCGGTACGAGCGGCGCCGATCGCGGTGTTGGCGGCGCCGGCGGCACCCTCTGCGGCGCTCGCGGCCTTGTTCGCGGCGGCGGCCGACTTACGGACGTCCTGCTGGGCGGCGCGTGCCTCCGCCGCCGCCTCCAGTGCGGCGGCCTTGGCCTTCTCGGCGGCCTCCTGCGCACGGTCGGAGGCCGCGACGGCCTGGTCCGTCTTGAGCTGGGCGCGCTTGCTCTCGCGCTCCACGACAGCTACCAACTGGTCGATCGTCGCGGCCTCTTCGTCCCGGGCGCGGGCGATGAACTGGCCGGAGACCAGGAACTGGTGGATCGCCTCGGGTGTTCCCTCGTCCAGAGCGCGCTGCGCGTACAACTTCACCTGAGGGGAGGAGGTGTTGAGGATCTTGAAGACCTCGACTCCCTCGTCCTCCTGCTGAGCCGTGTACTGGGTCAGGGAGAGAAACGTTCGCAAGGCCGCCTGGGTGCCGTCGTTCAGTGCCTTGTTGGCCTCCCGCTTCACCGCGGTGCCGCTGTTGTTCAGGATGGTGGACACCGCGACCCGAAGGTCCGTCGTCAAGGGCTGGCTGTAGCCGTCGAGCAGGTAGTCGGCGATCGCGGCGTCCCCTGCCGACAATGCGGTTTCGACCGACGCACGGGTGGACTGTCCGGCGTAGGAGAGGCTGGAGAGCAGGCCGAAGCGGTTGTCCTCCGCGGTCGCCAGGGGCAGTTCGCCGGTGAGAAAGGCCGACACGGCCGCCGAGGTACCGGTGAGGGCGACGGCGGCGGCCTCGCGGGCCGCCCGGCCGCCCGTCTTGTACGCCCACACGGCCTTGCCCCGGTCGGTGTCCGGCAGGCCGGTGTCGACCGGGTCGGCGGCGTAGGCGGGCGTGGCGCTCAGAGTGAGGATCGAGGGCAGGGCGGGGACCGCCGCCACTCCGGCGACGCTCGTGAGTATCCGGCGTCTGCTCCACAATGACGCTTGCAAAGTTCGCATCCTCCCGTTGTGCCGTAATGGACACGGCTGCGAAAACATGACACGGCTCCCCAATTCGCTTTTTTCGAAAGAGGAGTTGGCGAGCCTGCCGATTCGACGGTACGGACGACTCTTTGCCGGGTCAATGCCGATCGCTATTTGCTTCCGGGGTGCCAGGGAGTCGTTGAGAAGCGGAACGTTACCCACCAGAAATCTTTCCTTTTCGAAATCTCCACAGGCATCCGTACAACCCTCCCGCGAGGTGACGCAAGTCACGGGGCATCTTTCGGATTTGGATAGTTTGTGATGGTCTTCGCCGTGGACAAAGTTTGAGTAAATAGTTTTGTATTCAGGGAGCTGCGGATATGGGTGGGGGTGAATCCGTCGGCATGCACTTTTTTTGTTGTCTTTCCCGTATTTTTCGTCGTGCTGAAAATTTTGAAAAAATTGCGGACCTCGACGTGCCGCAGCTTTCGCGCCCGTTTTCTAATTTAGGACTGCGATGAAGGCATTCAGCACCACCGCGTCAAGAACCAGACGCCTCGTGACCCGTACCCTGGCCGCCTCCGTGGCCGCGGGCGCCCTGGCCTGGCTCGCGCTGACAGGCAGCCAGCCGGGAACTCCCGCCGACGAGGGCGGCACCGCCGCCGAAGCCGTCGCGGATGAGGCCCCGGGGTACGCGGTGGAGAACTTCGCCTACCCGAACGCGGACAAGATCCTGGCCGAGCAGAACATCGTCCTCAAGCGCGGGGACGGGCACATCACGCTGGCCGACTGTGCGAGCGGGACCGATCTGCTGGAGGTCTGGGCCCGTGAGAAGACGGACAAGATCTGCTTCGCGGTGAAGGGCACCTCCGGCTGGCTGACCCTGGAGATCCCTTCGGTCTACGCCATCAAGGGCAACACGTACGCGACCGAGGTCGACATGACGGTCGGTACGGAGGAGAAGTCCTTCGACGTGGAGAAGAACACCTGGACCGCGGTCGGCGAGAGCGCCGACGAGCAGAGCCGTGAGCACATGCTCGTGGAGATCCGCGCGGCCAAGTAGCCCTCGCCCCACCCCCGTTGCCCCTTCTCCTGCCTCCCGGGCCTTTCGGGCCTCCTGTGCGTTCGTCGCTTCCTGCGCTTTTCTAAGGACTCGCTTCATGCGTCATGCCAGACCCGTGCGCCTCGCCGCACTGGCCGCCGCCCTTACCCTGGGCTCAGCCGCGCTCGCCGCCGGCTCCGCCACCGCCGTCACCGGCCCCGCCGTTCCCGCTGCCACGACCACCTACGCCTACACCGCACAGGTGATCGTCGGCGAGCACGACCGCGGCTGCTCCGGCGTCCTCGTCGACCGGGAATGGCTGCTCACCGCCGCCAGCTGCTTCGTCGACAACCCGGCCGCCGGCCTCACCGTGCCCGCCGGAAAGCCGGCCCTGAAGACCACCACGACCATCGGCCGTGCCGACCTCTCCGGCACCGGCGGCGCCGTCCGCGAGATCGTCGAGCTGGTCCCCCGTACCGACCGCGACGCGGTACTGGCCCGGCTCAACCGCCCGGTCACCAACGTCACCCCCATCGCCCTGGCCACCGCCGCGCCCACCGCCGGCGAGGAACTCACCCTGGCCGGGTTCGGCCGCAGTACCACCGAGTGGGCGCCCTTCAACCTGCACACCGGCGCCTTCTCCGTCGACGCGTCCACCGCCACCAACGCCACGGTCACCGGCAAGAACGGCGCCGCGGCCTGCCTGGGCGACAGCGGCGGCCCCCTCGTACGCACCGTCAACGGCACTTCCCAACTGGCGGCCCTGAGCAGCCAGTCCTACCAGGGCGGCTGCCTCGGCATCGCCGCCACCGAGACCCGCACCGGCGGCATCGCCACCCGCGTCGACGACCTCGCCTCCTGGGTGAACTCCAAGACCGGAGCGGTACGCGTCACCGACTTCAACTGCGACGGCGTGGAGGACATCGCCGTCGCCGATCCCCAGGCCACCGTGGGCGGCGATGCGAACGCGGGTCTTGTCCGGGTCGTGTACGGCGGCGGCAAGGGCACCGCCGAGATCAACCAGAACCTCGACTGGGTCCCCGGCGCCACGGAGGCCGGCGACTGGTTCGGCGAGTCCCTCGCCACCGTCGACCACGACGAGGACGGCTGTACCGACCTCGTCGTCGGCACCGCCGGCGAGGACATTGGTGCAGCCGTCGACGCGGGTACGGTGGACGTCCTGCACGGCGCCCCCGGCGGCCTTGGCACCGGCGTCAAGAAGAACACCCACTTCGAACAGGGCACGGGCTCCGGAGCGATCGGTACCTCCGCTGCCGAGTCCGGCGACCGCATGGGCGACGCCATCGCGGCCGGCACCACCACCGCAGGCGAGCCGTACCTGATCATCGGCGTGCCCGGCGAGTCCGTCGGGACCCTCGCCAAGGCGGGCGCCGTCTACTACCTGCGGGGCACCACCAACATCAGCGTCGGCCAGGACAGCACGAACGTCCCGGACACCGCGGAGGCCAACGACGGCTTCGGCGGCGCGATCGCGGCCGACGGCAACCACTTCGCCGTCGGCTCCCCGGGCGAAGCCGTCGGCAGCGCCGCGGGCGCCGGCATGGCGACCGTCTTCAGCCACACCCTCAACTCCGAGGGCAGGCCCACCCCGCGCTTCGGGCTCGACCAGGACCTCGACGCCATCTCCGGCGGCGCCGATGCGGGCGACCAGTTCGGCTCCGCCCTGGCCATGGTCCCGTACCGCCCCTCGGGCGCGGCGGCAGCCACCGAGTCGATCCTCGCGGTCGGCATCTGGGGCGAGGACCTGACCATCGACGGTGCCGCCAAAGACGACGCTGGCGCCGTGCTCACCTTCCGCATCCCCGCCTCGGGCACCTTCACCCAGTTCAACTCCTACCTCCAGGGCACCGACAGCGACGACACCACCGGCACCTCGCAGGCCAACGACCGCTTCGGCTGGACCGTGACCGCCGTCAACACCGCACCGCGCGCGGTGAGCACCGTGGCGACGATGAAACTGGCCGTGGGCGTCCCCCAGGAGACAGTCGACGCGGCGTCGAACGCGGGCGTGATCCACACCTTCTCCCTGGTGGGTCTCCCCGGCGCCAACGACCGCTGGCTGAAGCCCGGCGACGGCTTCGGCATCCCCGGCCTCCCGGGCGCCAACCAGTACCTCGGCCGCAGCCTCCACTTCACCGGCACCAACCTGTACGTCGGCATGCCGAACGGCCCGAGCACCTACGGCGCCCTGTACGCGCTGCCTATGGCCAACGTGACCGCCGGCGCCACAGCGACCGCGATCACCACCTACCGGCCCGGTACCGGCGGCCTCCCGTCGGCAGGCGTCCGCTTCGGCTGGACGGCCCGGTAGCCGCAGGCCGACACCCGCACACCGGTTGACACGAAAAGCCCCTCCGAGGAGCGAACGCTCCTCGGAGGGGCTTTTCGTGCACCGCTGCACGTTCGAGTGGACGGTCAGCGCCACTCAGCCGGAATGTGGGCCACCTGCTTCAGCAGGTCCCAGTCCTTCGGGCGGCAACTCGGTGAGCTCCACGGGGCGCCCTGGCCGAGCCAGTAGCCGCGGTAGTCGCGGATCCCCATCACGCTGACATCGCCCATGCTGGGCTCGTTGGCGCAGCACGGGCAGATGGCACCCTCGTTGGGCCAGCCGTGTTCCCAGAAAGGTTCCACACCGTCGTCGTATCCGCAGACGCGGCAGACGGTTTCCCACTCGGGGCCCTGCGGACTCCCTGGCTCGGATGACATGCGGTACGGCTCCTTTCGCTCGGGGGGTTTACCCGGAGGGCGTCAGCGTTCCACGCCCTGCGCCCGGAGGTAGTCGGCGAGGGTGGGGTAATTGGCTGGGTTGAATCCACGGGGATTGGCGTCGGACTTCGGCGCCGGCCGGTTCAGCGACATGGGCAGGCCGTCCGGGTTGTACACGGCGAGCGTGTTGCTGTTCTTGTTGTAGATAACATAGCCGCCGTTGACCCGGTCGAAGACGCGGTAACCGTTGGGCGGGGGTGTCTTGTTCATGCCACGCATGCTGTGCGCCAGCTCGACGTAGTCCCGTGCCGAACTCAGCTCGGGGAACTCCGCCTTGTGGTACTTCCAGTGCTTCGCGGCGTTCGCGGCGGGAGTCTTGACGTTGGGAGCGTTCGCGGCACCCTTGGGGATCGACCAGATGTGCGGCACCTGGCCGGCCGCCCGCTGCGACTTGGCGAAAGCCTCCAGCGCCTTCATCCCGTTCTTGCTCCACTTGGCGCCCGCCGCGCCCCACCCGATGATCGGGATCGCCGAGGCGCAGGACAGGCTGGAGTTGAGGGCGTCGCCCTCGGCTCCGTACCAGCCGCAGTTGGCCAGGTCGAAGGGCTCGCCTGCGCCGGGAACCATGCCGGCCACGTCCAGGGCGAGATGGCCGGCGCCGGAGATATAACCCCACCAGTCGGTCTCCCCCTCGGCCGCCATGTCCGCGAAGGCCTTCTCCAGTTCCTGGAGAGTGGCCACGTCCTCGCGGTACTCCGCGTCCTTGCGCTCGGCCTCGGCCTCCTGCAAGACCTTGTACGCGACCGCGATGATCGCCTCATCCGAGGCCTTCTGCGCCTCCTCCGCGCTCTTGCCGGCCGCATCCGCCGAGGCACGGGCCTCGTTCGCGGCCTGCCAGGCGGCGCCGGCGGAACCCTGCGCCGCTGTCGCGGACGCGTCCGCCTGCGCTGCGGAGTTGGTCGCCCGACGAGCCGCCGCGTGGGCGTCGGCCTCAGCCGCGCGGGCCTTCCGGGCGGAAGCCGCGGCCTCGGCGGCGGACTTCTCGGCGGCGGCGGCCGAGGCACGGGCCTCGGTGGCGTACGTGTCGGCCTGCTTGGCGGAGTCCAGCGCCTGCTGGGCGTACTTCGCGGCCTCGGCCGCCGCCTTACGGGCGTCGGCAGCCACCTTCTGCGCCAGGGCGGCGTTCTGCTGTGCCGTCGCCGCCACCCGGGCCGCGCCGGCGATCAGCCGCTGGATCCGGGCCACATGCGTGGCCGTGAGCAGGTCCTGCCGCTGCGCCTTGAACTGCCCGACCTCGATGAACGCGTGCAGTACCTCGGGCGGCCCCGCTATGGCCGCCGTCGCGGCGCCTGCCACCTCGGGGGTGCCGGTCGACGCCAGTTGGATCGCGCGGACGCGCTCGTCCTCGGTTCGCTTGGCGTAGTAGCCGGTGGTGAGGAACTCGCGCATCCGGTCGACGGAGCCCGAGTCGAGGACCTCCTGCACGGCCGACTTCACACCGCCGCCGGATTCGTTCAGCAGCCGGGTGAGCTCTACGCGGTAGTCGGTCGCCGCGGCCGTGTGCTGCCCGGTGGTCAGGAAGGCGTGGACCGTGGAGGTGTTGCCGTCGAGCGCCTTCTCCGCGGCCGTGCGCACCGCCGCGGAGCCCGCATCGGTGGCCAGCTGGTCGACGCGTCCGAACTCGTCCTGCTCGGCGGCCCGTTCGAGGCCGGTACGCAGATAGTCGAGGACCTGCCGGTTCGAACCGCCCAGCGCGACCTCGGCGGCCGTGGCACTCCACGGGCCGCGCGTCGAGGCGATGTGCAGGGCGGCCTCGCGGCCCTGGTCGGCGATCGCGGCGACATCGACGTCCGGCGCGTCAGCCCGTGCGACCAGGGCCGCGGCCTCCGTATCCTTCCGCTTCGCCTCCGCGACGGCCGCGTCCGTACGCGCCGTACGCTCGTCGGTCAGCCGCTTGAGGTACTCGGCGCGGGCGACCGACTCGGCGGTACGGCCCGCGAGTTCCTCCTTCTCGACCTCGCGTGCCAGATCGAAGGTCTTGCGGGCCTTGGCGACCGCGGCGGTCGCGACGTTCGCGGCCTCCGTGGCCGCGTTCGCGTGCTTGGTCGCCTCCGTCGCAGCCGTGGCCGCGTCGTGCGCGGCGTTTGCGGCGGCGTCGGCCGCGGTGGCAGCCTTCTCGGCGTGCTCGGCGGCAGAGTTCGCGGCGTCCCGGGCCTCGAAAGCGGCTGTTGCCGCCTTCCTCGAGAGGGCCTCCGCGGCGTTCGCGAAGCGCGTTGCGTCGGCCGCGTGCCGACGGGCGTCCGCCGCCGCCTCCCGGGCCCGCTGGGCCTGTGAGGCGGAGACCCCCGCCTGACCGCTCGCCTGCTCCGCCGCAGTCGCGGCGGCGTCGGCGTTGACTCCGGCACTGGCGGCGGCCTTCGCGGCGTTGCCCGCCTCGGTGGCGGCCGTGCCCGCGAACTCGGCGGCCTGGGCCGCCTTCTTGGCGCCCTTCGCCGCGTCCCGGGCCTGAGTGGCGGCCTTGCGCGCGGCCTCGGCCTTGGTCGCGTCGGTCGCCGTGTCCGCAGCCGCGCTGCGGGCACGGGAAGCGGCCTGCGCGGCTGCCGCAGCGGCCGAGGCGGCCTTGGCGGCGGCGTTGGCCGCGATACGGGCCGAGGTGTTGGCCGCCCGGGCCGAGGTGATGGCCTGCTCGGCGGCGCGTGCCGCACCCCTGGCAGCGTCGGCGGCCCGCCCGGCCGCGTTGGACGCCTTGGTCACGTCGTTCCCGGCGGCAGCGGCCTCGCGGGCCGCCTTTTCCGCGGCCGTCTTGGCGAGCTTGGTCGCCGCGATCGCCCGGGCGGACGCCTCCTTGGCGGCCACGGTCTCGACCGACGCCTGCCGGCCCGACTCGGTGGCCTGCGCGGCCAGGTCGGCGATGGTCGCCTGCTCCTGGTCACGGGCACTCGCGATGTACTGGCCGACGGCGAGGAACTCCCGTACGTCGTCCACCGTGCCGTCCAGCGCGATGCCGGCGGCCTCCTTGGTGGCGGCGCCCCCGGTGCTCAGGATCTGGACGGTCAGGACCCGGTCGTCGCTGTCCTGGGCGGTGTACTGGCCCTTGTTGAGGAAGGCGCGTACGTCGTCGGCGGTGCCGCTGAGCGCCGTGTTGCCCTTGGCCTTGACCTGCTTGCCGCCGGCCGAGATCAGCTGGGCCACCTGGACCCGCTGGTCCTCCTCGAGGGGGGCCTTCCAGCCGCCCTTCAGGAAGGCGGTGAGCTGCTCCTGCGTCCCGTCGATCGCCACCTCGGCCGCCGCACGCACCGCGCGCCCGCCCGCCGAGAAGATCTCGACGGTCTGCACGCGGTCGTCACTGAGCTGCGCGATCTCCTGCTCGTGGCCGAGGAACTCGGTGACGTCCGCGTCGGTGCCGGTGAGCGCGGCCTCCGCGGCGGCGCGCACACCGGGGCCGCCGTTCTTCCACAGGCCGAGGACCCGGCCGCGATCAGTGGCAGGAATATGTTCGAGGCCGGTCGGCTCCGGCTCGTTGGGATCGTCGACGGCCGTGGCGGGCGCGGCGGACAGGAGCCCCGCCAACAAGGCAGGCAGAAGGGTCAGGCTCAGAGCCTGCGTGACCCGTATCGCCATTCCCCGCCGTGGAATTCTCCGTTGCTTTCTTCGTTGTGTCACCTGCTGAGCTTACGCTTTCGGTAACCCATGAAAAGACTTTCCATTTGACTGGCGCTTTGCTATGTTGAGCGTACGTGACGGGGGAGAGTGTCGTGTCTACCGGCGGGGGCGGTAGTAGGGACCATGCGTGTGAACTGGGGGTTTGCGGGGGCGCGGACGTTTTCTGAAGCGAACTTTGACCGTTTTGCGCCGTTCGCGAAGCGTGTTCCTTTTGCTTGTTCTTTGCGAAAGACCGTACAACCTTCAGAGGTGTGACCAACCTCATTCCGAGATCTCGAAAGCCATCTTGTTTGCCAGAGTTGGCGAAGTCGAAGAGGTCAGGTGGGTGGGGTTCCATAGGTATTTCGAGTGTTTCCGGCATGTGGGCAATGGGCCTATTTCAGCGCCGGCGGTGGGGGCCGTACATCAATTCCGGTCACCTTCACACCCGTGCGCGAAACGTGCTCCGGCGTACCCGTGCGGAGCTGACAGTTAAAGGATTGTGGATGAAGGCGCGTGTCGTGACAGAGGCGAGATCGCACGGTAGGAGATTCATGGGCACCGCCCTGATCGCCATCGCCGCAGGTGCGCTGGCGTGGTCCGGGATGTCGGGCGGGGTGCCCGCCGCGTCCGGGGCGGCCACGTCGGTCGCGGACGAGGCCCCGGGGTACGCGGTGGAGAACTTCGCCTACCCGAACGCGGACAAGATCCTGGCCGAGCAGAACATCGTCCTCAAGCGCGGGGACGGGCACATCACGCTGGCCGACTGTGCGAGCGGGACCGATCTGCTGGAGGTCTGGGCCCGTGAGAAGACGGACAAGATCTGCTTCGCGGTGAAGGGCACCTCCGGCTGGCTGACCCTGGAGATCCCTTCGGTCTACGCCATCAAGGGCAACACGTACGCGACCGAGGTCGACATGACGGTCGGTACGGAGGAGAAGTCCTTCGACGTGGAGAAGAACACCTGGACCGCGGTCGGCGAGAGCGCCGACGAGCAGAGCCGTGAGCACATGCTCGTGGAGATCCGAGCGGCCAAGTAGTCCCCGTCCAGAACCTCTTGTCCTTCGTCGTGCGGGGTGCCGGACCGGCCCCGCAGATCTCCAGCCCAAGGAATCACGTCATGCGACACACCAGACCGAAGCGTCTGTCCGCGTTCACCGCGGCCCTGCTCGCGATCCCGGTCGCGCTGGGCGCCACGCCCGCGTCCGCCGTCACCGGCGGCACGCCCGCCCCCTCCGCCAACGCCACCTACGCCGCGCAGATCGTCATCGGCGACCACGACCGCGGCTGCTCCGGCGTCCTGGTCGCCAGGCAGTGGCTGCTCACCGCGGCCAGCTGCTTCGCCGCCGACCCGGCCACGAGCATCTCGGTGCCCGCGGGCAAGCCCGCCCTCACGACCACCGCGACCATCGGCCGCTCCGACCTGACCAGCACCGCGGGCGCGGTACGCGAGGTCGTCGAGCTCGTGCCCCGCACCGACCGTGACGTCGTCCTGGCCCGGCTGGACCGCCCGGTCACCAACGTCACCCCGATCGCCCTGGCCACCACCGCGCCCACCACGGGCGAGGAGCTGACGTTCGCCGGATACGGGCGTACCGCGACCGAGTGGGCGCCGCTGAACCTGCACACCGGCACGCTGTCGGTGGACGCCTCGGCCACCACCACGGCCACGGTCACCGGGAAGAACGGCGCGGCCGCCTGCATGGGAGACACCGGCGGCCCCGTCACCCGCACGGTCGGCGGCACCGCTCAGTTGGCAGCCCTCAACAGCCGTTCCTACCAGGGTGGTTGCTTCGGCATCGATGCGGCCGAGACCCGCACCGGCGGCATCGCCGCCCGCGTCGACGGCCTCGCTTCCTGGGTCGCGACCTCCGTCAACGCCTTCCGTCCCCTCACCAACATCGGGACCAAGAGGTGCCTGGCCGTCCCCAACGACAGCACTGCCAACGGCACCCAGCTGTTCCAGTGGACCTGCAGCAACGGCACTGAACAGCTGTGGCGCCTGGAGAATGTCGCAGGCGGAAACGGCGACCGCTACATCGTCCGCAACAGCAACAGCCAGAAGTGCCTCGCGATGCCTGGCGCCAGCGTCGAGGACGGCGTCCAGGCCATCCAGTGGGCCTGCAGCGGCGACGACGAGCAGGTCTGGATCCACGACAGCATCGGCCGGGTGCGCAACCTGCACAGCGGCAAGTGCCTCGTCGTCCCCAGCGGCAGCACCACCATCGGCACCAGGGTCATCCAGTGGCCGTGCACGACCGGCGACGAACAGAAGTGGACCTGGTAACACCCGCACCCGTTCCCACGGGCGCGCGGCTGCGACCGCCAAGGCGGCCTTCTTCGGAAGGCCGCCTTTCCACGTCCGACCTTCGAGGGACAGACCTGCACCCGGAGGGGGACAAGCGGCCCCTCGACGAGATCATGCCGACCTGGTTCCGGTTCTCCGCCTACGGCTGGACAGGCGTCGAGATGTTCGTGGAAGCGCCCCTCGCGCGCCTGCTGAAGCGCGGCCTGGACACGTCGTTCGCGCGGTTGCGCAACGCCTCGTCCTTGCTCTGACCGGGCGACGCCCCTTTGCCGAAACCCCGGGCCACCCTCCTGGCTCGGGGTTTCCTTTCTCTGCGGGACGGTTAAGTCTGTTCAACCTGCATGCGCATCAAGGGCGTTGACCCGCCCCGGGCGCACCAGCAGAATGAGCCCCCGCACGTGTTTGAGAGCGCTCTCAGCCCAGTGGAGGAGACCCATGAACGGCAGGCCCGACAGAGAAGGCGCACCAGACGCACCAGGCCCCGCGCTCAGCCGCCGCACGCTCATCGGTGCCGTCGGCCTCGGTGCCGCAGTGCTCACCGCCGCGGGCTCGGGCGTGGCAGGCGCCGCCACCTCCGCGACCTCTGCCGTCAACTCCGGGACCGGCTACGGGACTTCCGCCCAGCGCCGCGCCCGCGCCTTCCTCGCCGCCGCCATGGACGCCTACCCCGACCACGGAGACATCCGCCTCACCCAGAGCTACTCCGACCAGGCGGGCCTGTTCAGCACGGCGTTCACCTACGACAACGCCCTCGCGATCCTCGCGCACCTCGCCGCACGCACCGAGCCGGGCCTGCGCCGGGCCGTCGCTCTCGGGGACGCCCTGCGGTACGCGCAGACGCACGACCCGGTGTACGACGACGGCAGGCTCCGGCAGGCCTACAACGTCGGGCCGTACGTCTTCTACGACGGGGTCGCCCAGCCCGACGGGTTCGTGCGGGCCGACGGCACCGCCAACGTCGGCACCCAGTTCGGGTTCACCGGCACTGCCGTGGGCGACATGGCCTGGGCCGGGATCGCGCTCGCCGCGCTGGCCCGCCGGACCGGGAAGCGCCGCTTCCTGGACGCCGCCGTACGGATCGGCACCTGGATCGAGGTGAACGCCGACACCCAACAGCCCCTAGGTGGCTACAAGTTCGGGGTCGACGGCGCCAACGCGAAACTGCCGTTCAGTTCGACCGAGCACAACACCGACCTGGTCGCCCTCTTCGGACAGCTCGCCCTGCTCACCGGGGACCCGGTGTGGCGCCAACGGCGGGCGAGGGCGCGGGCGTTCGTCGAGAAGATGTGGGAGCCGGTGGGAACACAGCGGGCCGGGTTCTTCTACACGGGCACCAACGACGGAGTGACCGTCAACAAGTCCCCGATCCCCGAGGACACCCAGACCTGGACCCACCTCGCCCTCAACTCCCGCCGCTACTCGGGTTCGTTGGACTGGGCCGCCACCGAACTGGCCGTCCTGGACCGGGCGGACCGCACCAACAGCACGGTGCCCGCGGGACAGTCCTACGAGGGAGTCACCTTCAGCTCCGCGAGCCTGCTGGCCGCCGAGGACACCCCCATTGCCCCGTTCCAGCCCAGGCCCGACCGCAACGGCGTCTGGTTCGAGGGGACCGCGCACCTCGCCCTCGCCCTCCGGGACCGCGCCGGACACGGCGACGAGGCACGCGCCCACCGGCTGATCGCCTCCATCGAGCGGGCCCAGGAACTCCTCGGCACCGGCCAGACCGTCGGCAGTCTGGCCCTGCCCGAGCGCGCCGGGGTCGTCTCGGCGACCAGCCCCCTCGACACAGGCTTCGGCTTCGGCTACTACCCGTACCGCCACGCGGGCGCGACCGCCTGGTACCTGCTGGCAGCGGCCCGCGCGAACCCCCTGCGCGCCTGACACCCGACGACAGGGGGTGTCTGACACCCCCTACGCGCCTGAAACCCCCGACCTCCTATGCGAACGCGCCCTGGAACAAAGGAGTTTCGCCCCGCGCCGCCCCTCGCATCCGCAGCGCGTAACTCACCAGGGCGTGGTTCAGCATGTACAGCCGGTGCTCCTCCCGGCCGCCCTCGGAGAGCTGGTCGACGACCCAGGCCAGGGGAGCCGCACCGCCGTACGCCTCCCGGGGCTCGAAGAGGAGATCCGAGGCGCCGATCTCCGCCAGCACGTTCAGCGTGTACGCGAACGGGTACGGGCGGTTGATCCGGTCGTCGTCCGTGCGGTCGAGGTCGGGGAAGCCGTCCACCAGGCGGTCCAGCGTGCCCGGGCCGATCAGGTCCATACGGCCCGTCAGCATCGCCGTCTGGATGATGTACGCGTACGAGATGCCGTTGAGGAAGTAGTTCGCCCCGGGATCGATGTGCTTCCACTGGCCCACGATGTCCTCGACCAGGGCGTCCAGGTCCGGGACCTGATCGTCCAGACGGCCGAGGTTGTGCAGGGCGACGATGTAGTAGAGGCCCATGTGGGTGCGTTCGACCGGGGTGATCCGGGCCAGCAGCTCCTTCGCCTGCGCCAACCGGTCCCGGCCGTACGTCAGATACTCCTCCGGGCGGCCGGTCAGGGCGATGGCGTTGAGCATGGTCAGCAGCGGATAGATCTCCGTGAAGCTCTCCGACATGGGCTGCGGGAACGCCGGCGGCAGGTTCAACTCCGCTGCCCGGTCGAGGTAGTCGAGGACCTCCTTGATGTGGTCCCGGCCCGCACGCCCCGCGCCGCTCTCGGCACCCTCACCGCTTCCGCCACCCTCGCCGGAGACCAGTCGCCCGTGCCCGAGCAGCGCCACCACCGACAGCAGCATGGCCCCGCCGCGCCCCCGGAAGAACGGTGCCGGGATCTTCTCCAGCAGCGCCAGCGCCTCCCGGACATGGTTGCGCCGCCCGATCACCAGCCGGTCGCCGAGCCCCAGTTGGCCGATCGCCAGGAACACGGCGGTGGACGCGGACAGCTTCTCGTAGTGGCCGTGCCGGCCAGCGTTCTCGTCCTTGATCCGGTCCGGCTCGATCGTGTCGACGACGGCCAGCATCTCCGCCGGAAAGTCGATGTCCGTCTGCGAGTTCACCAACAGGCTTCTGTCCAGGCCGAGTTTGGCGACGGCGTCCATCAGGATGCACCCGGCCATGATCCGGAAGTACGGGTTCTCCTCCGCCCGTACGGCGTCGAGAACCGGGCCGAGCCGCAGTTCCAGGTCGGCGCGGCGCAGCGGACGGCCCGGATCGACGACGTCAAGGACGAAGTCCGCGAGCAGCCGCGAGAACCGGGTGTACGCGCCGCGCTCGACGCCCTTCGCGGCCAGCAGTCCGAACGCCTGCCGGATCCGGGCGGCGCCCTGGGCGTCGTACGGGATCGGATACTGCCCGAGCCCTATCCCGCGGACCATCCGGCTCCACGGGGTGGCCATCACGCGTGTCTCGTTCGACAGGTGACGCAGACCGTCCACGGGAACGGCGAACGGGGACAGGGGAGTTGGTGCCAGGGGAGAGGTCGTCATGAGAGGTGCCTCCTGTCGAGCGGTCAGTGGCCCGTGCGGTACGGCAGCGGCGGCACCCGGAGTCCCAGGAACTCGGTCCGGGTGCCCTCCAGCATCTCCAGGGCCCAGTTCAGCCACTTGACGCCCTCGCAGTAGATGGCGACCGGGCGGCGCTGGGTCCGGTAGGTGTCGACGAGGGTGCCGTCCAGCTCCTGTTGGAAGTGGAAGGGCGGCATCGCCGTGAAGTGCTGGCCCATCATGAAGACGAACCGGATCAGCCAGTACGGGTCGTCCCGGAGGAACGCCGAGCCGGGATCGTCCAGCCCGAGCGCCGCCGTCATCACGGGCGCGAACCAGTCCTCCATACCGTCGGGGGAGTCGGGGTCGACCGAGCCCCCGGTCGCGACCACGTCCCGTACCCGGTAGGCCCGTTGGTACGGATTGCCGTCCAGGAAGGAGATGTCGACGCGCGGAACAGCCCCCGCCCCGCCGGCCTCCATGTTCATCGTGAACTGCTCGAAGTGGATCTCGTCGTAGTGGCCGATGGAGTTGTGCCAGGGCTTGTTGTCGTACATCGCGTCGTCGCGTGTGTCCCGGCCCTCGCCCTTGAAGCCGATGGCGCGCGGGTCGAGGAACTTGATGCCGAGCGCGTCGGCGGTGATCGCGTCGAGAGCCGCCCGCACCTGCCCCTCGTCCGCCCCGGACTCGATCAACCGCTGGGCGTGCAGCAGGGGTTCACTGTTCGTGATCTTGATGTTCTCGGTGTTCGTGTCGCCCATGACGAGCGAGTGGAAGGCCGGTTCGAGTATCTCCAGGAACTCGGGCGCCGCCCGGAAACGCTGCAGCAGGGCACCGGAGTTGAGATAGGAGACGCCGTTGACGACGATCCGCTCGGTGTCCAGGAGCGCGGAGCCGAAGGTCCGCGGCGCCGTTCGCCGGCACAGGGCCAGCCGGTCCTCGATCTTCCGGAAGTACGAGATGTCCAGCGTCTCGCCGGGCGCCGCGACCCGCCCGACGCTGTGCACGTCCTCGTACAGCACCCGGATGATCTGCTCGTAGAGGCGGGCGACCACGGCCGGCGGCGGAGTGTGCTTCTCCACGAACCGGCTGACCTCGTCACCGGCCACGTAGCTCATCTCGTAGATGACCTCGCGCCCGACCGTACGAGCCGAACCATGGGCCGGACCATGGTTCGGACCGCCGACCGGGACCTCGCGTTCCAGTACGTCGTACACCTCGGGGAAGTAGTCGCGCACCGGGGCGGGCAGGGACTGGAGGAACTCGGCCTGCTTGGCGGCCTTCGCGAACGGCGGGAGCATCACACCGTCGCCGTCCGGGTGCCAGTGGGCGGTCGTCAGTGCCTCGCTGAGGATCTTGCGAACCGTGATCCGCTCCTCGCCCGCCTTCCTGACGAAGATCGTCATGGACTCGCTGCCGCCCTTGCCGAAGTTGACGATCGC
The DNA here is from genome assembly GCF_010548275.1 of Streptomyces sp. SID12488. Lineage (GTDB taxonomy): Bacteria > Actinomycetota > Actinomycetes > Streptomycetales > Streptomycetaceae > Streptomyces. The sequence continues at coordinate 101,775 of NZ_JAAGLT010000016.1, read as the reverse complement.
CTCGTCGATGTGGGTGTAGGCGTAGACCGTGCTGGAGAGGAGGCGGCGGCTGCGGGCGTTGTGCAGGACGCGCTCGTTCTCCTCGGTGAGCGCGAGGACACAGGCGGACTCGAAGGCGTCCAGGTCCGGGTTGAGCCGCCTCTTCCAGGACTCGGCGGGCTCCGTGATCCGGACGAGATGGGCGTCGTACCGCCCGGTGTCGAGACTCTCGCCGGTCGGGGACAGGTCCGAACCCAGCGCGAGTACCTGGCAGTTGCCGTTCAGATGAACCCGCCGCACCCCACCGTCCAGGGCGCCGGACAGCAGGACCGCCCGGGTCGCGTCCTGGAGGTCCCTGCGGGACCGCACCGGCACACCCTCCGGTGAGACCAGGGGAATCTCGGCCTCGGCCAGCCGCTCCAGCATCCGCTCCACAGCCTCCAGACGCGCACGCGCACGCGCCTCGTGCGACTGGTGCTGCTCGTCCTGTTCATCCCGTTCGTACTGCTCGAACAGGACGACCGCGTCGGCCGGTGACAGCGAACCGGCGACGGCCAGCGCGACCAGCCAGCCGAGTGGGTCGCCGCCTTCGAGGTAGTGGTCGCTCTGCGCGAACAGAGCGGGCCGGTGCTGCACCAACGCGTCGAACAGCAGGTACTGGTAGACGACCCGGTGACCGATCCGGGGGATCGTGTCGTCGCCGAGTGAGTCCAACCGGTCCAGCCGGTCGAGATGCAGGCCTTCGAGCATCCGGTTGTACGTCTGCAGCGCCGTCGGCTGGGTGTCGAGGAGCAGCCGGGTCCGGCGGGCCATGGTCTCGGCGTCGACGCCCGCGAGAGCGTCGAAGTGGGAGACGACCACCTCGGGGCGGGCGGTGTCGACCGTCCGCGTGACGGCGTTCCCGGCGTGGTCGAGCACCTTCAGCTCGACGGTGGCCCGGCCCAGCAGGTCGGGGTCCTCGTGCGCCGCCCCCGTGATCCGCTTCTTCAGCCGTGCCTTGACGACCAGTTCGCCCCGCCCTACGGCGATGTGCTCCCGGTGGTTCCGCGTGTGCTGGAAGGTTTCGAGGAACGCGTAGAAAGCCGCCGACCCCTCCCGCGAGGGGCTCAGCATCTCCGCGGTGATGACCCGGCCGAGGGAGCGCGAGAAGTAGTCGTCGCAGAACTCGCTCCGGTCCGCGAGCCGGAAGAGCTCGCGCAGGATGTCGTACGGTGCGTGCTGCGGTTCCTGCGGTTCGCGCGACCGCTCGTCCGCCGCGTAGAGCCGCTCCAGCGACGCCATGAGTGAATCCACGACGGTGACCGCCCGGAGGAATGTTTCGGTGTCCTCCTCGCCGCCCGTGTACGCCAGCACCGGAGCGGCGAAGTCGTTGTCCCGCAGGAGCTGTACGGACTTCGCGCCCGGGCCGAGTTCCAGGACCATGTCCGTGTCGAGGCCGCCGAGGATCTCGCAGGTGTCCCGGGACGCCATGACCTGGTCCGTCATGGCCAGCACACCGCGCCGGACGCCTGCCGCGGTGGTGAGGAGGGACGCGTCGTGGTTCGACACCACGGGGACGCGGGGCTCCTCGAAGCGGATGCGGTTGACGTCGAGGAAACGTTCCAGCGCGTGCCGGGCGGGCCGCATCCGGGAGGAGTGGGCCAGAAAGACGGTCGGATCCTTCAGCTCCTCGGTGGCGATGTGCGGATACGCGGCCATGAACCGGTCGAAGCCCGCCTTGACGCCGGCACGGACGTACAGATTGACCTGCGTCGGCGAGTACGTCTTGTGCAGCTCGACGTCCCGGGCCGGATACGAGCCGCGGATCTCGTCCAGCACGGTGGCGAGCGCGTCGGGGGTCCGGGCGCGCACGGCCAGCACGTGTGAGGGCTCCGGGACGAGGGGCGTACGGCGGACGGACTCGGGGAGATACCAGGCGATGGCGCGGGCGAAGGGCCCGTCGTACGAGGGTGCGGTCGCGTCTGCCGGGTCGGTGCCGGCGGCCAGCAGCATCAGCGGGGTGAACGCCTGGGCGATCTTGACGCCGTCGAACACCGACAGGGAACCGCTCGCCACGGCCGCCGCCAGGATGCCGAAACTCTCTCCGGTGTAGGCGACGAGACCGACGGGCGTGCCGTTCTCGTCGATCCGGTCCCGCAGGAAGGCGTCCAGGGCCAGGCTGTGCACCAGCAGGGCGGCGCCGATGAAACCCTGCCGCTCGATCGGCTCACCGGGCAGGTTCTCGGCGGTCGGCAGCAGCCGTTCGGGCCGGCCGGGCACACCCAGGGCGCGGGCGGCCTCCTCGTAGAGGGCGGTGATCTCGGGGACGCCCGAGTCGAGCAGGGTCCGGCCGAGGTTCTGGTAGGCGGCGCGGCTGCCGAGGCCGGGGAAGAAACCGGCGACGCGGACGCGGTCCTTGGTTCGGACGTCCTCGACGGGCGTGAGGCGGTCGGGGGCGGTCGCGGTGGTGGCCGGGTTCGGGACGGTGTGGGTCAGGGACCGGGGCACGAGTATCGCCTTCTCTGGTCGGGCGTCGGTCGCGCGCTCGCCTTTGGGCGCGGAGGCAACAGAGAAATTCTTTCCACCCGTGCAACGGTTTTCAACAATTTCAGGTACAGGCTTCTACAGGCCTTTTCAGTGTCTTTTCAGGCTGTGTCAATAAAATGTCAGAGAGTGTCAAGTGAGCAGGTCGGGCGTGCTGGTTGGGCCTGCTGGTCAGGAGTGCCGGTGAAATGGATGTCGGCAGACGAAAAGGGGCCGGGAAACCGTAAAGGTCTCCCGGCCCTGCTTTTCCTGAAATTTGTTTCCGGCGTGTGTGAAAGGAATTCTACTGAACGCCGGCTTCGACACTGTCCGGCCGTCGGGCAACGCTCGGAGAAGCGGCCGGAGCCGCCGAACCGCGGTCACCCAGTGAACCCGCCACCGCGACACCGAGTCCGGCGAGGGCGAGCGCGGCGCCGACCCAGAGCGGCGAGACGAAGCCGTACCCGGCGGCGAGGGTGAGGCCGCCGATCCAGGCGCCGAGCGCGTTGCCGACGTTGAAGGCGGCGATGTTGGCGCCGGAGGCCATGGTGGGGGCGTCCGAGGCGTACTTCATGGCGCGTGCCTGGAGTCCGGGCGCCGCGGCGAGGCCGATGGCGCCCATCAGCAGCAGGGCGACGATCGTCGCGATCTTGTTCTCGGCGGTGAGGGCGAAGAGGGCCATGACGACGGCGAGGCCGGCCATGGCGCCGATCAGCGTGTTGTTCAGGGACTTGTCGGCCGCTTTGCCGCCGAAGAAGTTGCCGACGAACGTGCCGACGCCGAACAGGACGAGCAGCCACGGCACCGCGCTGTCGGAGAACCCGCTGACGTCGGTGAGCGTGAACGCGATGTAGGTGTAGCCGCCGATGACACCGCCGAAGGCGAGGATGCTCAGCGCGATGGAGACCCACACCTGACCGCGCCGGAAGACGGCGAGCTCGGTGCGCAGGTCGGTCGGCGCGGACGCCGTGCTCTTCGGGACCAGGGCCTGGATGCCGGCCAGGGTGACGAAGCCCAGGATCGTGATCGCCCAGAAGGTGGAGCGCCAGCCGAGCTGCTGGCCCAGGAAGGTGCCGAGCGGCACGCCGAGCACGTTGGCGGCGGTCAGTCCACCGAACATGAGGGCGATGGCGCTGCCCTTCTTGTTCTCGGCGACCATGTCGGACGCGACGACGGCGCCGACGCCGAAGAAGGCGCCGTGGCAGAGGGCGGCGACGACCCGGCCGACCATGAGCAGCGAGTAGGTCGGGGCGACGGCGGAGATCAGGTTGCCGACGATGAACAGGGTCATCAGGCCGACGAGGACCTTCTTGCGGTCGAAGCGGGCGATCGCGGCGGTGAGCCCGAGGGCGCCGATCGCGACGCTCAGCGCGTAGCCGGAGACCAGATAGCCGGCCACGGACTCGGAGACACCGAAGTCGTCTGCCACCTCGGGCAGCAGTCCTACGATCCCGAACTCCGTGAGGCCGATACCGAAGCCTCCCAGAGCCAGGGCGATAAGCCCGATAGGCATGAGAAAACCCTCCGTTGCGATGAAGCGAAGCTCGAACGCATCGAAGTATCGCAGAACCTCGATATGAACTGTCAACCCCGCCCGCCGGAGGCTTCGTCGCTGGTGGGGGGCGTGCGGCGGTCGTCGGGGGAGTTCCGTCGCAGGTCAGAGCGCACCCGCCGATCAGGTGACGTATCGCTTATCATCGATGGATAATCGTTGCCCCGCACCAGTCCTACGCCCGGCTCGGAAGGCTCATGACGACTCACGACCTGCCCACGACGGGCGACCTCACCCCGCTGCTGGAGCCCCTCAAGGCGCTCGCCAACCCGGTGCGCCTCCAGGTGCTGCAGTGGCTGCGCGACCCCGAGGACCACTTCCCGGTCAACCCGGAAGTCACCGATCCGCGCAGGGTCGGTGTCTGCGTCAGCCATATCCAGGCCAAGACCGGGCTCGCCCAGTCCACCGTCTCCGCCTACATGGCCACACTCGAACGCGCGGGCCTCGTCCGCTCCACGCGCGTCGGCAAGTGGACCCACTACCGGCGCGACGAGGAGCGCATCGCCTGGCTCGTCGAGGAGCTGCGCGGCGGCGTCGGAAACACGGAGGGTCTCGGCCTGCTGGAGACCGTCTCCTAGCCCGCCGCTCCCCCCACGGGTTCCTTCGCCACTTCCTTCGCCGCGTCCGTCGGTACGCCCTTCAGCACGCCCTTCGGTGCTTCTTCCGCTGTTTCTTCCGCCGCTGTCCCGACCGCCTTCGGCGGCACCGTCGTGCGCAGCCGGGGCAGTATCCCCGGGGCCGCCAGGCCGGACAGGATCAGGCGCCACAGCGCTCCTATCCGCGCGGGCAGGTCCTGCCGGTTGCTGTACGCCTGGGACATCACCTGCAGACCGGTGAACGACCCGACGACCGTCGACGCGACCTCGGCGATGTCCGTCCCCGGCAGGAGTTCGCCCTGCGCGTCGGCCTTGCGGAGGAGATCCTCGATCACCCCGATCGCCTGGTTGTACGGGGTCTGGGCGGGCGGCGCGAAGGACGACTGCTCCACCGCCAGCCGTACGCTCGCCCGCAGCACCGTGTCGTACTGGAGCCGCTGGGCGAATCCCAGGGTCAGGTCGATGACCGCCTGGAGTTTCACCGGCTGGTCCGGCACCACCAGGGCCTCGCCCTGCGCCTCCAGCAGCGCGGTGGCGATCGCCTCCTTGGAGGGGAAGTGGTGGTAGAGGGCGCCCCGGGTGAGGCCGGCTCGCGCGAGGATCTCGTTCGTGCTGGCCGCGTCGTACCCGCGCTCGCCGAACACGCCCGCGGCTGCCTCCAGGATCGAGCGTTTCGACCTGATGCCTCGCTCCTGCTGGGCCATCCCCGGTCCTCGCATCCCATGCTCGGAAAAAATACAAACCGGTCTGCATTGTATGCGGCCGGATTGCACGGGGAAATTCCGCAGCCCGTTTCGAGTCACGGCGGTGAGGGCGACAAGTGCGCATCTGGCGGCGTGTTCACGGGTGCCCGAGGCGGAATCCGACCCCGCGCACCGTGACGATCCAGTTGCTGGAGCCGAGTTTGCCCCGGAGGCTGCTGACGTGCGTGTCGATGGTGCGTCCGCGGTGCGACCAGTCGTCGTCCCAGACCTGGCTCATCAACTGCCGCCGGGACAGGGTGGTGTCGGGCTGGGAGGCGAGCAGATGGAGCAGGTCGAACTCCTTGGGCGTCAGGTACACCCGTCTTCCCTCCAGCAGGAGTTCGCGTGTCCGGGCGTCGATGCGCATCGGCCCGTACGTGATGACCTGCCGGCGCGTCGAAGCCTGCCGCGGTCTCGCCCGGCGCATCACCGCCTCCATGCGGGCCAGCAACTCCCGGAACCCGTAGGGCTTCACGAGGTGGTCGTCCGAGCCCGCCTGGAGTCCGAGTACGCAGTCCAGTTCGGCCCCGCGGGTGGTCACGGTGATGATCGGGACGTCACCGACCGCCCGGATCCGGCGGCACACCTCCAGGCCGTCCAGATCGGGCAGGTCGAGGTCGAGCAGGACCAGATCGACGCTGTGATGGGCCTGGAGCGCGAGGGCGGCGGTGGGAACGCTCCTGGCCAGGTGGCCGTGCCGGCGCAGTTCCTGCACCAGGGCGTCCGCGGCCTGCGCCTCGTGCTCCACGACGAGCACCCTCAACGCGTCGTTCTCCTGCTGCCCCTGCCGTTCCTGCTGCTCCTGGTGCGGCCTGGCTGAATCCATGACCTGCTGATTCATCTCTGCCCTCCTGAGGCACGCCACGGCGAACTGGTGAGCGGGTACCGCCAAGGACGGTAACAGGCAACTCGGTCTGTTTGTCAACGTGTTATGGATGGCCCGTACAGTCGTCTGGTTGTCGACGTGGATGTCATGCAGGCGTGGCCGATTAGGCGAGAATCCTGCTGTTTCTCACTATTTGACCTTGCGGAATCCTGACTTCCGCCTCCGTTCCGCGCGGAGGCGCGTATGAGAAGTGAACGTAACTGGCGTGTAAACCAAGCGCGGCTGTATGACTTTAGTAAGGTTTTACTGTTGAAACAGACCAACCTGTCTGTATCTTGGTGACTGCATAGCGTTCATCAGGGACGGGGGATCCTGACGCGCGGTCCGGCTCGCCCCTGTCCACAAACAGACAGGAGTGCCGAGGATGCCGAGTCCGACCCGAGCACCCGGGACCGACACCGCCTCGCCGACCGGTTCACTGCTCACCACCACGGTTCCCCGCGGCTATGTCCACCGCGCCGCCGTGGCCGAGGTGTTCCTCACCGGCTGGGAGGCCGCCCCGACCGCACATGCCGCCCCCACCACCGCGTCCGACTCGTTCGTCGTCCGCGCCCAGTTGCCGCGCGGCCACGCGCTCTTTGCACCCGCCCACGGCCACCAGGACCCACTCCTCCTGCTGGAGTCGATCCGGCAGGCCGGCACCCTGCTGTCCCACGCGGAGTACGGGGTCCCGTTCGGCCACCAGTTCCTGATGTGGGGCCTGTCCTTCGCCGCGACCCCCGCCGCCCTCACCACCGGAGCCACCCCGACCGACGTCGAACTGCACACGGTGTGCCACGACATCGTGCGCCGGGGCCGGACCATCTCGGGCATGCGCTACGACGTCTCCGTCCGGCGCGACGGAGTGCCGGTGGCCACCGGCGGCGCGAGCTTCGGCGTCACCAGCCCCGCCGTCCACCGCCGACTGCGCGAGGGCCGCCCCACCGTGGTGGACCGTGCCCTGCCGACCCCGGTCGACCCGGCCGAGGTGGGCCACACGGACCCGGGCAACGTCCTGCTCGCCGCCCCGGCGCGGACCGGCGCGAACGGCAGGCCGAACAGCAGGGTGAGCGGCGGCGAGAATCGCTGGGCGAACAGTTGGGCGAACAGATGGGAACTCCGGGTCGACACCGGTCACCCCATCCTCTTCGATCACCCCGTCGACCATGTCCCCGGCATGCTGCTGATCGAGGCGGCCCGACAGGCGGCCCGCGCCGCGACCGGCCGCCCCGACGCGCTCCTCCTGGGCCTCGACAGCAACTTCACCAGGTACGCCGAACTCGACGCCCCCTGCTGGATGGAGGCCCGCGTCGCCCGCCCCGACGCGTTCGGGCCCGGCCGGGCCCAGGACCTCCGCGTCCACGTCCTCGCCACCCAGCAGGGCGAACGCGTCTTCGCCGCCGACCTGGTCCTGCGCGACCCGAGTGCCTGACGGCCCGCCCGGAACGCACAGTAGGTGCGCCGCGCGGTCAACGCGCGGCGCACCTACCGAAGTTGAACCCAGGCCGTCGGACACCCAGGCCGTCAAGGTGACCGGCTCGGCTCGGCTCGGCTCGGCTCGGACCGAACCGGATCGGATGGGACCGTGCCGTGCCGTCAGGCGGTGGCCGCAGCCGCCGCCTTGCCCGCCTGGCGGCCCGAGAACAGGCACCCGCCGAGGAACGTGCCCTCCAGTGACCGGTACCCGTGAACGCCGCCGCCCCCGAAGCCCGCGACCTCACCGGCCGCGTACAGACCGGGAACCGGGGTGCCGGTGGCGTCGAGGACGCGGCCCGACAGGTCGGTCTGGAGGCCGCCGAGCGTCTTGCGGGTGAGGATGTTCAGCCGTACGGCGATCAGCGGTCCGGCGGAGGAGTCCAGGATCTTGTGGGCCGACGCCGTCCGGCTGAGGACGTCGCCGGGGTAGGTGAGGGCGTTGCGGATGCCCATGACCTGGGCGTCCTTGCTGTACGCGTTGTCGATCTCCCGGTCCCGGGCCTCGATCTGGCGCTGGAGCGCGGCCAGGTCGATCAGGCTTGTGCCGGTCAGCTTGTTCATGCCCCGGACCAGCTCGGACAGCGTCTCGGACACGATGAAGTCCTCGCCGTACTTCTTGAAACGCTCGAGCGGCTCAGGAGTCTGCCAGGCGCGCGAGAGCAGCATCCAGATGTCTTTGTTGGTGAGGTCGGGGTTCTGTTCGGATCCGGAGAGCGCGAACTCCTTCGCGAGGATCTTCTGGGTTGTCACGAACCAGGAGTAGTCGTAGCCGGTGTCGACGATCGTCTTGAGGGTGTGGAGGGTGTCGTAACCCGGCATGTCGGGTGCGGAGAACCTCTTGCCCGTCGCGTCGAACCACATGGAGGACGGGCCGGGCAGGATACGGATGCCGTGCTTGGCCCAGATCGGGTCGTAGTTCTTCAGACCCTCCGTGTAGTGCCACATCCGGTCCGGGTTGACGATCCGGCCGCCCGCCTTCTCGGTGATCCCGAGCATCCGCCCGTCCACGTGCGCGGGCACACCCGTGATCATCGACTTGGGCGCGGTGCCCATCCGGGCCGGCCAGTTCTGCCGTACGAGATCCTGGTTGCCGCCGAGACCGCCCGACGTCACGATGACCACCTCGGCGTTCAGCTCGAAGCTGCCGACCACCGTCCGCGAACTGGCCTTGCCCCGCGCGGCGGTGCTCGCCTCGAGAACCGCGCCGCGTACGCCGGTGACCGTGCCGTTCGTCCGGATCAGCTCGTCCACGCGGTGGCGGTGCTTGAACGTGACCAGCCCGTCCGCCACCGCCGCCCGTACCTTCTTCTCGAACGGTTCCACTACGGCGGGGCCCGTGCCCCAGGTGACGTGGAAGCGCGGTACGGAGTTGCCGTGACCGTCCGCGAGACCGCCGCCGCGCTCCGCCCAGCCGACGAACGGGAACCACTGCATGCCGAGGCCGGCCAGCCAGGACCGCTTCTCGCCGGACGCGAAGTCGACGTACGCCTGGGCCCACTTGTAGCCCCAGTAGTCCTGGCCGAGCGGGTCGGTGATGCCCCGGTCGAAGGCGGCGGCGCCCTGCCAGTCCTGCCAGGCCAGGTCCTTCGAGTCCTTGACGCCCATCAGGCGCTGCTCGGCGGAGTCGACGAAGAACAGCCCGCCGAAGGACCAGAACGCCTGACCGCCGAGGTTGGACTCCGGTTCCTGGTCGAGCAGCAGCACCTTGCGGCCCGCTGCCGCGAGTTCGGCTGTGGCGACCAGCCCGGCCAGCCCGTGGCCCACGACGATCGCGTCGGCCGAGGTGGCAGCCGCCGAGGCCGCGAACGCCGTGCCCGCCTGGGTGAGGGCGGTCGCGGCGACCGCGCCGCCGGCCAGGGTCAACGCCCGGCGGCGGCTGACCGGGTCAGTCAAGTGCTCCATGAGGGTGCCTTCCGGGGAGGGGCGTACGGAGGATGCGGGTGCGAATGCGGGTGCAGACGGGGGATCAGGTGCGCGTGCACGGGGCGTGGGGTGCCCGTGCGAAGGGTGTGTTGGTGGCGAGCCTGGGGTTACCGTCGGTAGCGATCAGGGAATCAGGTCGGTACCACAGCGCGGTAGTAGGCGGGAGCCAACGCGTGCGACCCTCCGTTGTGCCCCGGCGACACCGCGCCGACGCGGAAGGGAGAGGCCCATGACGGTCCGCACGGACGTCACCCAGCGCCCCGAGCACGAGACCGTCGCCGAGGTGCTGCGCGCCATGGCAGCGGACGCGGACGTCCAGGACGAACTCGTGCACGCGGCCCGGAAACACTCTCCCGAGGTGGCCCGGCTCGCCGAGGCGGAAACGCACTGGCACGTCACCGCCATGATCAACGCGGCCGGCGCCTGGCTGGGAGACCCTGGTGGGCCTGCTTCCGGTACTCCCGACGCACCCGGTACCGGGGACGACGGCGAACAGGACGTCGACGCACAGGACTTCGCCGCCGCACTGATACTCGGCGCCGACCGGGCCGGTCAGGGGGTGCCGATGACCGCCGTACTGCGTGGAGTCCAAGCGGCCCTCACCCGCACTGTCGAGATCACCGTCGACCGCTGTCGTGCGGCCGGGGTGCCCGACGCCGCGCTGCTCACCGCCGTCCTGCGGCTCAAGGAGTACGGCGACACCCTGCAGCGGCACGTCGTCCACGGGTACCGCGCCGCCGAGTGGGACACCCCGGGGGCGCTGGGCGAGACCCGGGCGGGACTGCTCCGCCGACTCCTCGTCGAGGGCGAATCGCCTCCCGCCGCTGAGGAGTTGGCCCGTGCCGGGCTGCGCCACAACGCCGTACGCCATCTCCTGGTCGCCGACCCGGGCGGCGACCTCGCCCGCACCCGGCGCCTGGCCCACCGTCTCGCCGCCCTGCGCGGCTGCCTCTTCGGCATGCTCGACGGACGACTGGTGGGCCTGTACCCACGGTTGCCGGTGGGCGAGACGATCGAGAACGGGGAGGCGGAAGGGGAGGAGACAGGGATCGACGGAGCGCTCGTGGTGGTCTCACCGGCCGTTCCCCTCGACGACCTCCGGGCCACCTACGCTCTCTGCGTCCGCGCCCTGGACCTCGACGGAGGGGCGACAGCAGCACCGGGACCGGGACCGTACGGGCGCTACGGCGTGTACGAACTCACCGAACTGGCGGCCGAGATCGCCCTCGCCGACCAGCCGCTCCTGGGCGCCTGGCTCAGCGCCCACCTCCTCGCGAACCTCGACCCCCGGGACGACTTCCACCGTCAGATCGCGGTCACCGCACTGACGTTCCTCGACCACGGCCGTCGCCTCGACCGGACGGCGGCTACCCTGTTCACCCACCCCAACACCGTTCGCTACCGCCTGGCCCGCCTCCAGCAGCTCACCGGCGAGTCCCTGACGGACGATCTGCCGGGCAGCGCCTCCGGGCCGGCCGGCACCCTGCACTGGTGGTGGGCGCTGCGGACCTGGCTGGGGCGCGGCACCGACGGAATGCCGTAGGGCGTTATGGATAAGAGACGTACTCAATGAGTACTTAATACATCCTTACTGTAAACAGATAGCATCCGACCGCGATGGTGTACGTCGGCGGCCGGGACGAGGTGGGTCTGGTGGGTGGCATGGCGGTGGAGCCGCGTATCGCGGTGGCCGTGGTGACCATGGGAAACCGGCCCGTCGCGCTGAACGCGCTGCTGGAGTCGATCGCCAAGCAGGACCTCGCCCCCGACCGGATCGTGCTCGTCGGCAACGGCTGTCCGCTGCCCGAACTCCCCGGCCTCTCCGGCGAGGTGACGACCATCGAGGTCGACGAGAACCTCGGCTGTCCGGGCGGCCGCAACGTGGCCCTGGCCCGGCTGCGCGAGTTCGGCGACATCGACGTCGTGGTCGACCTCGACGACGACGGCCTGCTCATCGACCCCGATGTGCTCACCCGTGTAAGGGACTTGTACGCCGCCGACCCCCGGCTCGGCATCGTCGGCTTCCGGATCGCCGACGAGAACGGCGTGACCCAGCGGCGGCACGTCCCCCGGCCCGGCGCGGGTGACCCGATGCTCGGCGGATACGTCACCCAGTTCCTCGGCGGCGGCCACGCCCTTCGCATGGCGATGCTCGACGAGACCGGCGACTGGCCAGCCGCCTTCTTCTTCGCCCACGAGGAGACCGACCTCGCCTGGCGGGCCGTCGACGCCGGCTGGAAGATCCTCTACGAACCGCGTCTCCTGCTGCGCCACCCCAGCACCTCGCCCGCCCGGCACGCCATCTACCACCGGGTCACCGCCCGCAACCGGGTCTGGCTGGTCCGCCGCCGACTCCCGCTGCCGCTGATCCCGGTGCATTTGGGCGTCTGGATCGCGATCACCGTCCTGCGCGGCGGCTCCACTCGCGCGCTGCGGGCCTGGTTCGGCGGCTTCGTTGAGGGCCTGCGCGAACCGGCCGGCGAACGCCGCCCGATGAGCTGGCGAACGGTGTGGACACTGACCCGGCTCGGCCGCCCACCCGTGCTGTGACCTGACGAAACGGGCCTCACGGCACCCCTGACACCCCACACGCGATACGAGGGCCCTGGTCGTCATCTCCAACGACCCGGGCCCTCTCGCGTCCCGGACCCGGCCGCGACGGCGACACTCCCCCGAGCTGCGCGTCACACGCGCGCACCCTCGGGCCGGTTCCGTTGAGGTGATCACATCAGGCCACGCCAACAGATCGCTAACATGTACTTCCGGTGGCGAACGAGATGGCAGTGGGGCGAGAGCATGCGGTGCGGTCTGCGGTTCGGGCTGCTGGGCGCGCCCGTCCTGTACGACGCTGAAGCCCCCAACGGCCCTACGGGCGAAGGATTCCGGCCGATCGGCAGCATCAAGGTACGGACGCTGCTCGCCGCCCTGCTCCTCGAACCGGGCCGAGTCGTCCCGGTCGGGGTGCTCAAGGACGCACTGTGGGGCGGGGCGCCTCCGGCGTCCGCGCAGGCCTCGCTGCACAACCACGTGGCCCGGCTGCGCCGCCTCCTGGACGATTCGGGACGGCTGCGCGCCGTGCCGCCCGGTTATCTGCTCCGGGTCGGCCCGGGCGAGTTGGACGTGCACGTCTTCCAGGCACACGTCGAAAGGGCGCGGGCGGCCCACGCCAACCAGGACTGGCAGCGCGTCCTGGCCGAGAGCGCGTCCGCCCTCGCCCTGTGGCGCGGCGCCCCACTGACCGGCCTCCCGCCCGAGACCGTCGGATACGCGTTCACCCAGCGCCTGACGGAGGCCCGCCTGCTCCTGCTGGAGTGGCGGTACGACGCCGAGCTGTACCTCGGCGGCCCCCGACTCCCCTCCCTGATCCCGGAGTTGACGGCCCTGACGGCCGAACACCCACTGCGCGAGTCCTACCACCGCCAGTTGATGCTCACCCTCCACCGCACCGGCCGCCGAGCCGAATCCCTCGCCCTCCACCGAGACCTGCGCAACCGCCTACTGGAAGAACTGGGCGTAGAACCGGGCCCGGCAGTACGAGCGGCCCACGTGGAGGTACTGCGGCTGCCGGTGGGTCCGGTGGGTCCGGTGGGTCCGGCTGCCCCGACGGGCCCGGCTGCCCCGGCGGGTTCGGGAGGCCCGGCGGGTTCAGCGGGTCCAGCGGGCTGGGGAGGCCAGACAGGTCCGGTGGACCCGGAGTGGCCGGTGGGTTCGGCGGGCCAGACAGGTTCGGGAGGTCTGGCGGGCAGGCGGACCCCGGCGAGTCCGGCGAGTCCGGCGAGTCCGGCGAGTCCGGCAGGTTCGGGAGGCTCAGTGAGCCAGGGAGGCCCGGCTGGTCCGATGGGCGGGGAGCGACCGGTGGGTTCGGCGGCCCAGTCCGGCCCGAGGGATCCGGGGGCCTTGGCACGCCTGACAGGGCGCGCGTGGATGGGGGATCCTGCTGCCCCGGCAGATCCGGCAGATCCGGCGGACCTGGGTGACCAGGAGGGCCCGGCGGGACCGGGGACCTCGGCGGGACCGGGGACCTCGGCGGGACCGGGGACCCCGGCGGGTGCACCAGGCCCAGCGGGGTCGGGAAGCCCAGGTGGCCTGGAGACTCCGGATGTTCCGGGCGGCTTCTCGATGCCCGCCCCCCTGGCGACGCCCACCCACCGGGCGGTTCCCTACATCCCCGCACAGCCGACCTCGGGTTCCGCCCCGCGACCGGCTCCCGCCCCCACACCACGAGCCGCGTCGGCATCCCCGCGCTCGACCCCTACACCGCACTCCGCGCCAACACCGCGCCCCGCGTCGGCATCAGCACACCCCGCCCCTGCACCGCGCTCCGCCCTTACGCCACGCTCAGCCTCCGCACCGCGCCCCGCCCCAACACCGCGCACCGCGCAGGCATCCGCACCGCCCCGCATGCCTCGCCCTGCCCAACTCCCCCCAGCCCCGACCCACTTCACCGGCCGCACAGCCGTCGCCGACAACCTGCGCCGGATTCTGGCCCCAAAGCCGCACCCCGGGCCCGATGTCACCGCAGGTGCCCCCGTCGCCGTGATCCACGGCATGCCCGGCGTGGGCAAGAGTGCCCTGGCGCTGCACGTCGCCCACACCCTCCGGTACCGCTTCCCGGACGGTCAGTTGTACGTCGACCTGCACGGCAGCACCCCCGACATGCCCCCTCTCACCTCCGCCCAGGCCCTCACCGCCCTGCTGCGTGACCTCGGCACCAACCCTCTCCGTATCCCCGAACACCCGGACGGGGCAGCCGCGTTACTGCGCTCCCTTCTCGCACCGACCCGCACCCTGCTGGTCCTGGACGACGCCGAAGGAGCCGCGCAGATACGGCCGATGCTTCCGGCGGGCTCCGGCTGCGCCGTGATCGTCACCGGCCGGTCCCCGCTGACCGCCCTCGACGGCGCCCGGTGCTTCCCCCTCACCCCCCTGACCGACGGTGAGAGCGCCGAGTTGCTGCGCGCGGCGTCCGGACGGGACGGCCTCGACGCCGCCCACCCCCTCGTCGGGCTCACCGGCCGCCTCCCGCTCGCCCTGCGCGTGGTCGCTGCCAGACTCGCCGCCCGCCGGGCCCTCACTCCGGACGTGCTCGCCGCTCAACTGGCCGCCGACGACAGCAGGTTGCCACTGCTGGAGTACGACGACCTGAGCGTCCGACGCTCCCTCGCCGGCGCCCACGACACGCTGCGCACCTCCGCCCGCGAGACCGACCGCGACGCGGCCCTCGCGCTGCGCCGCATCGGCGCCCTGGACCTCCCCACGTACGACGCCCCGCTGCTCGCCCGCCTCACCGCGACCGACGAACGCCGCGCCGGGGCAGCCCTGGACCGCCTCGTCGACGCAGCCCTCCTGGAGGAGACCGCGTACGGCCACTACGCACCCCACGACCTGGTCAGGGACTACGCCCGTGAACTGGCCGCGGCCGAGACGGCGAACGGCGACACGACGGCCGGTCAGAGTTGACGCGCGTCACTTGGCGTCGGCGTAGCACTCCACCACCGCCGTACTGAACGGAAACCGCACCGGCGTCTCGCCGAACGTCAGCCGCCCCGCCAGCTCCGCCGCCTCCCGGATCGCCGCCACGACCGTCGGGGCCTCCGCCTCGGGACAGTGCACGATCACCTCGTCGTGCTGGAAGAAGACCAGCTCGGCCGCCATCCCCGCACAGGCCCGGCGCAGCGCGGCGAGCAGCAGCAGCGTCCAGTCGGCGGCGCTGCCCTGGACGACGAAGTTGCGCGCGAACCGGCCCCGGGCACGGGAGTTGGACGAGGCGTACCCGGGCACCCACTCCTGCGCCCCCGTGCCTCCCGTACCCCCGGCGGGGTCGGTGCCCTCGTCCTCCGAGAGCGGGATGCCGGCCTCCTCCACCGAGTCGTCGTTGGCCCGCACGGCCGGGGGACACGTACGCCCCAGCCACGTCCGCACGAGCCGCCCTTCCTCTCCCGCGCGCGCCGCCTCGTCCACGTACGCCACCGCCTTCGGGAACCGGCGTCTGAGCGCGGCGAGGTTCTTGAGGCCGTCCCCGGAGGTCTGCCCGTACACCGCGCCCAGCACGGCGAGCTTGGCCTGCGCCCGGTCGCCGGAGAACGCGCGCTCGGAGACGGACTGGTACAGGTCGCTCTCCCGCCCCGCGACCTCCATCAGCCCGGGGTCGCGCGAGATCGCGGCGAGGACACGCGGCTCCATCTGGTCGGCGTCGGCGACGACGAGCCGCCATCCCGGGTCGGCGACCACCGCCCGCCGGATCACCTTGGGGATCTGCAGCCCGCCCCCGCCGTTGGTGACCCAGCGCCCGGTGACCGTCCCGCCCGCGATGAACTCGGGCCGAAACCGCCCGTCCCGCACCCAGTCCTGGAGCCAGGACCAGCCGTGCGCGACCCAGATCCGGTACAGCTTCTTGTACTCGATGAGGGGTTTCACCGCCGGATGGTCGATGCTCTCGATCTCCCATCTCCGCGTGGACCGCACCTTGATCCCGGCCTGCGAGAAGGCCTTGACGACATCGGCGGGCAGATCGGGCCGCACCCGGCGCCCGAACGCCGCCGACACCTCGTCCGCCAGCTCGGCGAGCCGCCGGGGCTCACCCCCGCCCGCGTACCGCTCGCCCAGCAGTTCGTGGAGCAGGTCGCGATGGACGTCCGCGCGCCACGGCAGTCCCGCCGCGTTCATCTCGGCGGCCACCAGCATCCCCGCGGACTCGGCGGCCGTCAGCAGCCGCATCCGGTCCGGGTGCGCGGTCGCGTCGTGCCGCCGCCGCTGGTCGGCGTACACCTCCAGCAGATCCGCCAGCGGCACGTGCACCGGCCCCGGTTCGAACAGCGGCGACTGCGCGCCGGGTTCGGCGGACCGCTGCGGCGGATCCGGCGGTACGGGACCTCCGCGCAGCCGGGCGAGGGCCGCCGCCGCGGACCGGGGCTCACCGAGCCGCCCCTCGTGGCCGAGCAGGAGCGTCTCGGCGTCCTCGATGTCGTAGCACCGCTCGACTCGCACCCCCGTGGCGAGCAGTCGCGGGTAGACCTCGGGGGTGGACCGCCACACCCACCGCGTGACATCCGGCCGGTCGCGGACGGCCGCGCCGAGATCCGCCTCCCGCCGCACCGGCCCGGCGGGCAGCCCGTCCGGACCGAGGGGGGCGATCTCCACGCCACCGTCCTCGGCCGGAGCGAGCGCCCACCGCTCGGCCATGTCCGCCACACCTGCCATGTCCCCGAGTGTGGCAGGAGGGTCTGACAATGCCCCCGACCAGCGCATTCAGCCTTGCTGGTCGAACTCCACCTTGATCTTGGCGAGGGCCGCGGTGACGTACTCCTCCGTCGCCGGCTTGGTGAGGCCGAGGCCCGACAGGAGCCCCTCGCCGTTCTCGAACTCCAGCAGGGCGAGCAGGATGTGCTCGGTGCCGACGTAGTTGTGGCCCAGACGCAGAGCCTCGCGGAAGGTGAGTTCGAGGGACTTCTTGGTGTCGGCGTCGAAGGGGATGAGGGCGGGGATGCTCTCGGCGCTCGGCGGGAGGCCGGCGGTCGCGGCCTCGCGCACGCTGTCCAGGGAGACGCCCTGCGCGGTGATCGCCTTCGCCCCGAGGCTCTCCGGGTCGGCGAGGAGGCCGAGGACCAGGTGCTCGATGCGGATCTGGTCGTTGTCGGCGGCCCTGGCCCCTTCCTGGGAGAGGACCACCACGTTCCTGGCCCGTGGCGTGAAGCGGCTGAAGCCCTGGCTCGGGTCGAGGTCCGACTCGGCCTTGGGCACGAACCGCTTCTGCGCGGCCTGCCGGGTGACGCCCATGCTCCTGCCGATGTCGGTCCAGGAGGCGCCGGAACGCCGCGCCTGGTCCACGAAGTGGCCGATCAGATGATCCGCCACCTCGCCGAGATGATCGGCGGCGATCACCGCGTCCTGGAGCTGCTCGAGGGCGTCGGTGTGCACTTTCTTGATGGCCTCGATGAGGTCGTCGAGACGTACGGAGGCCCGGACGGGCTGGTTGGCTGTCATGTGTCAACCTTAGGTTGTCAGTCGGATGACTGTCAACCCGAAGTTGACAGTGCATGGCGACGGCATGAAACGATCGACGGGTGACCAGCAGCACGCCCCTCCCGCCCGACCCGCCCAGCGCGGTCGAACGCGCCTTCCAGGCCGCCCTGTACGCCGACACGGACACCTCCCTCGACACGGGCGCGTCCCTGCTCGCCGCCGACCCGGCCGCGGACGCGGAACTCGCCCGGCGCGGTGAGGAGTTCGTGGCATCCGCATGGCGGCGGGGCTGGCAGCCGGCCGACGTCGTACGCCTCGTCCGGCGCGACCTGGACGACGTGCACGTCCGCCTGGTGTCGGCCCTGATCACGGCCCAGGCGCCGAACGACCGGGCCCGTGACCGCCGCTGGACGGAACAGCTGACCGACCTCGCCGCGACCCCCGCCCCACCTCGCACGGACCGCTTCACGCACGCGACGACGGTTCTGGAGCTGTACCGCCTGCTGCTGACCCTGCCGACACTGGAGCCCCTGGACGAGCAGCGGACGAGGCCGGGGGAGAGTGCCCGCCGGGAACACCCGGAGTCCCGCATGCTGCCCCGTATTCGCGCGCTGCTGGCGAAGGCGGAGGCGACCGGGTTCCCCGAGGAGGCCGAGGCGCTGAGCGCGAAGGCCCAGGAGCTGATGGCCCGGCACAGCATCGACGAGGCCCTGCTCGCGGTCGGCGCCCCGGCGGGCGACGCCCCGCGCGCGCGGCGCCTGGGTGTGGACGCCCCGTACGAGGAGGCCAAGGCGGTCCTCCTGCACGCCGTGGCCGACGCGAACCGCTGCCGAGCGGTGTGGAACGAGGCCCTGGGCTTCTCCACGGTGGTGGGCTTCGAACCCGACCTGGAGGCGGTGGAACTCCTCTACACGTCCCTGCTGGTGCAGGCCACGACGGCGATGACCAAGGCGGAGGCCGCGCAGCGGGCTGCGGGCCGCAAGCGAACGAAGACCTTCCGTCAGTCCTTCCTGGCGGCCTACGCCCACAAAACGGGCACCCGCCTGGCGGCAGCGGCGGAAGCCCAGACGGCGGACGCGGCGGCGACGCAGACCGCCGCCGCCCTCCTCCCGGTCCTGGCCACCCGGGACCTGGCGGTCACCGCCCACCTGGACCAGATGTTCCCCACGACCACGACAACCCGCCTACGAGGCGTGACCGACGAGGCGGGCTGGACGGAGGGCGCGGCGGCGGCGGACCGGGCGGCACTGCACGCCCGCCCGCGCCTGCCGAACGCCTAGTGCTCTGACCGCATAGGTTCGCCGGGTCGGTGCTTGTGGCGGTTGGATGTGGGGTGACGCGATCCGACTGCTGGAGGTGCGGTGGCCGAGCCTGTCCGCGTGCGCAGACTGACCGACCAGGAGGGGCAGAAGCTGCAGCAGATCGTGCGTCGGGGCAGCACCAGTTCGGTGCGTTACCGGCGCGCGATGATGCTGCTGGCCTCGGCCGGCGGGAACCGGGTGCCAGTGATCGCCCAGCTGGTGCAGGCCGACGAGGACACCGTCCGCGATGTGATCCACCGGTTCAACGAGATCGGCCTGGCATGTCTGGACCCTCGGTGGGCGGGAGGCCGTCCCCGCCAACTCAGCTTTGAGGACGAGGACTTCGTCATCCAGACGGCCACCACCCGCCCCGCCAAACTCGGCCAGCCCTTCACCCGCTGGTCGCTACGCAAACTCGTCGCCTATCTGCGCAAAGTCCACGGCCGGATCATCCGCATCGGCCGCGAAGCGTTACGTGGCCTGCTCGCCCGCCGCGGCGTCACCTTCCAGCGCACCAAGACATGGAAGGAATCCCCCGACCCCGACCGCGAGACGAAGCTGGACCGGATCGAGGAGGTCCTTCACCGCTTCCCGGACCGGGTGTTCGCCTTCGATGAGTTCGGCCCGCTCGGAATCCGGCCCACCGCAGGCTCGGGCTGGGCCCGACGAAAGCACCCCGACCGGGTGCCGGCCACCTACCACCGCACTCACGGAGTGCGCTACTTCCACGGCTGCTACTCGGTCGGCGACGACCGCCTGTGGGGCGTCAACCACCGCAAGAAGGGCGCCGCGAACACGCTGGCCGCGCTGAAGTCGATCCGCGCCGCCCGGCCCGACGGCGCCCCCATCTACGTCATCATGGACAACCTGTCCGCCCACAAAGGCGCCGACATCCGCCGCTGGGCGAAGAAACACAAGGTCGAGCTGTGCTTCACCCCGACCTACGCCTCGTGGGCGAACCCGATCGAGGCGCACTTCGGGCCGCTGAGGCAGTTCACCATCGCCAACTCCCATCACCCCAACCACCCCGTGCAGACCAGGGCCCTGCACGCCTACCTGCGCTGGCGCAACGCCAACGCCCGCCACCGAGACGTCCTGGCCGCCGAACGCAAAGAACGCGCCCGCATCCGCAGCGAGAAAGGCATCCGCTGGGGCGGACGCCCCCTCGCCACCGCGGCCTGAACAACCCTGCGAATCCATGCGGTCACAGCATTAGTCGTCGAATTCGAAGCCCGCAGTCTCCGCACGGGCAATGATGTCGCGGACTACCTCAGGGTTTGTGATGACGGACTCAACAGCCGTTTGGAGTCGCGCAAGGTCGCTCGAACTCCCGACCGCACAGAACATGCCGGCCTCGCTGTCGAAATCAAGGCGCTCGGCAATATCCGGCCAGGCAAACCGCACGAGACCCTCCCAGAAGTACCCGTTCGGCTCGTGCCCGGCGGCAACTACTGCGTCATCGGCGGCCAGGCCACCGGCATCCAGCGTCAGCGAGTGCTCGCCGTCGAAGTCATGGAGGTTGATGGTCACGGCGCGATGCTCTCACGCACAGTGCACACGCTGCCCGATCCCTCGAACCGCTTGTCCGGTACCCCGCCACTCCCGACCCGGTGAACATATCCGGCCACAGCACTAGCGGTGTCCCGTACGAACGCGTGCGGCGCAGCGTCTCGCCGCGACCCGGCTCAGGACCCCAGCCCCGCCGTGGGCAGCCCCGAAGGAAGCTGCCCGCCCTCCGCCTTCGTGTACGTCTCCGTGCCGAGGCCGCTCGACCAGGTGATCTTCATCGACGTCTTGTCGACGGAGTCGACCATCCCCACGGCCCGGTCCTTGTTCCCGTCCGAGCACGCCAGGCGGACCATCTGCATCCCCGCCTCCTTGCCCGCCGTACCGCTGCACACGGTCCCCGTGGTGGCGAACAGCCCGGCCTTCACCCCGTTGACCACCAGTGCCACGGCACTGCCCTTGCTGGTGGTCAGCCAACTGCCCACCAGCGCACTGTCCGTGGTGGTCGAACCGCTGCTGCCCTCGCTGCCGCCCGACTCGGAGGGCGACGGCGAGGAGGACGGGTCCGACGAGGCCGACGAGTCCGTACCGCCACTCGCCGACCCGCCGTCGGACGACCCCCCGTCACCACTGCACCCGGCAAGCAGAAGGACGGCGGCCACCCCGGCCGCCGAGGCCACACCAGCCCTGCGCGCCAGCACGCGCGCGTACGTCACCGAAGTCACCGGGAAGCTCCCAACCAGTAGTCGCAAGCGATAGTCGTACGACCGCACGACACGACCGCTGCAAGCTACCAGGAGGACTTACGTACTCCCGGAAGGAATCCCGCGTGCGCCTGCTCCCGCAGGCCGACCCGGGACAGGCCGAACGCCCGGAAGTACCCGCGGGGCCGCCCGTCGACCTGGTCCCGGTTGCGCACGCGCGTGGCGCTCGCGTCACGCGGCTGCCGTTCCAGCTCCCGCCGCGCCGCCGCCCGTTCCGCGTCCGTCGAGGACGGCAGCCGGACGATCTCCTTCAGCTCGGCCCGCCGCCGGGCGTACCGGGCGACGATCTCCTGCCGCTTCCCGTTCTTCGCGATCTTGCTCTTCTTCGCCATGTCGCTACTACCTCTGTCCCTTGCTGCCGCTGTCTCTTCCGGCCTGTCAGACCTTGACGCCGCGGGCCCGGATCCGGGCCACCGCCGCCTCGACGCCGATCGTGTCGACGGTCCTGATCCCCTTGGTGCTCAGCCGCAGCCGGACATGCCTGCCCTCACTCGGCAGCCAGTAGCGCTTGGACTGGATGTTGGGGTTGAAGCGACGTGACGTACGGCGGTGGGAGTGGCTGATGTTGTTGCCGAAGCCCGGCTTGGCGCCGGACAGCATGCAGTGGGCGGACAAGGTGACGCACCTCTCTCGATCAGGTTATGCAAATGGAAGTCGTTTTCAGTAAGGTACCAGCATGGCTCGCAACGAACTCCGGCCGGTCATCAAGCTCCGGTCCACGGCCGGGACCGGCTTCACCTATGTCACCCGCAAGAACCGCCGCAACGACCCGGACCGTATGACCCTGCGCAAGTACGACCCGGTCGCCGGCCGTCACGTCGACTTCCGAGAGGAGCGCTGATCAGCCGCCATGCGTAAGGGAATCCACCCGGCGTACGGGCCCGTCGTCTTCCGGGACCGGGCCGCGAACCACGCCTTCCTCACCCAGTCCACGATGACCAGCGAGAAGACGGTCGACTGGGAGGACGGCAACACCTACCCCGTCGTCGACGTCGAGATCTCGAACATCAGCCACCCCTTCTACACCGGCACGGCCCGCGTCCTGGACACGGCCGGCCGCGTGGAGCGCTTCGAGCGCCGGTACGGCAAGAACGACTAGCAGGGACTGAGGAAACACACGTGCAGGTGCATGAGCACGGGCCCTCCGGGGCTCACGAACTCTCCGTGGCGATCGTCGGCGGACTGCACGCCGACGCCCGCAAGGCCGCCGTCGCGCGGCTGCTCGCCGACGTGCCCGGCAGCGTCGTACTCCACCACGACCTCGCGACGGCCGTGGCCGGCACGGTCGTACGGACCGTCAGCGACACCACCGGCATCCTCTCCGCGGGCGAGGCGCCCCTGGTCAACGACTGTGCGTGCTGTGCCCTGCGCGACGACCTCGTCCCGGAGCTGCGGCGGCTCGCGGACGCCGGGCGGACCCGGCTGGCGATCGTCGAACTGTGGGACTCCGTCGAGCCCAAGGCGATGGCCGAGGTGGTGACGGCCGGCGGCCTCACGGTCACCGGCGTCATCACCGCCGTCGACCCGGCGCTGCTGCTGCCGTACCTCGGCAACGGCGACGACCTGGCCGAACGCGGCCTCGCCGCCGCGGCCACCGACCAGCGCACGGTCGCGGACACCTTCGCCCGCCAGCTGGAGTACGCCACCGTCCTCGCCCTCGTCGACTCCCCGGACGCCGACGACGAGGACCGCGAGCTGCTCGCGCAGCTCCACCCGACAGCCCGCCAAGTCCCCGTCACGGGCGGCCACCCAGGGGACTTGGCGGGCCCGGCCGACGCGGCCGACGTGCCTGAAAGGCAGGCGGTCCCGCTGTCGGCCCTCGCCTCCGCCGCCCTCGCCGGATTCGACGTCGAGGCCGCCGCCGCCGCTCAGCACCCGGCGTGCGCGCTGCTGCCGGCGGAGGCCGACGCGCACGGCGTGGCCACCCTCGTGTGGCACCGGCGCCGCCCCTTCCACCCGGAGCGGCTGTACGCGGCGCTGGAGGACCTGACCTGCGCCGCCGCGCGCAGCCGGGGCCGGTTCTGGCTCGCCGACCACCCCGACACGCTGCTCCACTGGGACGCGGCGGGCGGCGCGCTGTGCGTGGAGAGCGCGGGCCCCTGGCTCGCATCCCTCCCGGACGCCGCCTGGGACATGGTCGAGCCCGTGCGCCGGGCCGCCGCCGCCCTCGACTGGCACCCCGAACACGGGGACTGCTGCCAGCACCTGGTGTTCACGTCCCCCGGGCTCGACCGCGACGGACTCGAACAGCTCCTGGAGTCCTGCCTGCTCACCGACGCCGAGTACGCCGGCGGGCGCACCGCCTGGAAACGCCTGCCGCCCGCCTTCGACACCCTCCTGGAGGTCTGACCCCGCCATGGCCCGCAAGATCGAACGCAAGCCCCTCAAGGCCCGCCCCAACCCGCTGGACGCGGCGAAGATCACGTACATCGACTACAAGGACACGGATCTGCTGCGGAAGTTCATCTCCGACCGCGGCAAGATCCGCAGCCGCCGGGTCACCCGCGTCTCGGCCCAGCAGCAGCGGCTGCTCGCCCGCGCGATCAAGAACGCCAGGGAGATGGCACTGCTGCCGTACGTGTCCCGGTAGCCGCGCGACCTGCGCGATCTCTTCGGGCGCCCCCGCCGCGCCCCACCCGCACCCCCGTCTCCGTAGGCCCCAGGAGGCGGGGGTGTCGACGTGCGGGGGAACGCGCGGGGGCGTGCGTGCGTCAAGGTGAGTAGTGGAGCGAGTACCTGGCGTGCACGTGCATCTGACCGTGCGTATGCCCTTGCATACGCCTGTGCATCTGTCCACGCGTCTGCACGTGAACAGAGTTATGATCCGGCAGAGTTGACCACCGCACCAATGGCCTCACCAGCCAGTGCACCACCAGGGAGCGACCTGTGGACCACGACGTGTACGGCGTTGGCGCAGCCGATGAGTCCGGCGTGTACAACGGCATGGCCGCCGCGCGGCTGGACGGGGTCGCCGCCTGGCAGAAGAGCAGACACAGCAACTCGCAGGGCTCCTGCGTCGAGTTCGCGCGGCTGCCCGGCGGCGAGGTGGCGGTGCGCAACTCGCGCTTCCCCGACGGTCCGGCGCTCGTCTACACGCGCGCCGAGATCGAGGCGATGCTCCTGGGCATCAAGGACGGCGAGTTCGACCACCTGACCGCGCGCTGACCGCCCTGCGGCCGTCTCCGCTCCGGAGGTTCCGGAGTCGGGACAAGCAGGGCGTAACGATCGTGCCACACGCTGTGACGCGCGTAGAAACGTGGCCCGAAGAAACGCCGCGGAGCCTCACTCGGCGGAGTGCACCCCGAACAGCGCCCAGACGACCTTGCCGCCCAGCGTGCCCGAGAGCGGGTGCCAACCCCAGCTGTCGCTGAACGAGTCGACGAGGAAAAGGCCCCGCCCCGACTCGGCGGAGAAGTCCTCCGAGAACTCCTCGGCGTCGTACGTCACCGGGCTCTCCCGGCTCGGGTCGCGCACCGCGCACACCAGCCGCTCGGTCCAGCGCATCAAGTGCAGCCGTACGAGCGGCTCGTGGGCCGGCGAGTGCGGGGGGTCCGTGGGCACCGCGTGGCGAAGAGCGTTGGTGACCAGCTCCGAGACCACCAGGCAGACGTCGTCCAGCCGGTCGCCGATGTCCCACTGGGTGAGTGTTCTGCGGCTGAACTGCCGTGCCTCGCGCACCGCTTCGTAGCGGGCGGGCAGTGCGCACGACGCCGCGTTGGACACGGTCGAGGGATCCAGTGGCGGAAGCCCCTGCCTTAACGGCTCGAGCATGGTCGATCCATTCATCCCCATGCGAGGCACTCCCGGGAGATCGCGGTCGTTGCGATGCAGTCCTTGCGATGCAGCGGTGGCGCGAGACCATGGTTTCCGATGCGTACGGCGGATGCAAGGGCAGATGCACGTGCACGCGCCGGAATTGGACGTACCCGTACCGCTTCTTGGTCATTTTTTCCGCCAACTTTCCACCTCTGGCCGGTCTTCCCCTTGCCCCTGCCTGTGCGTACGCTCTGACGTCTTCCCATTTGAGTAACCGAACGAGTACTGCTCGGAGTGTTTTAGTGGCAGACTGCGGCCCCTGGAGAGGTTGGGGAGGGTGACGAACGTGAGCGCGGGAGAGCCGGGATCGGTGGTGCGGCGCATGCTGCTCGGATCACACCTGAGGCGACTGCGTGAGGCGCGCGGCATCACGCGAGAAGCGGCGGGTTACTCGATCCGCGCGTCCGAATCGAAGATCAGCCGTATGGAGCTGGGCCGGGTGAGCTTCAAGACACGTGACGTCGAGGACCTGCTGACGCTGTACGGCGTCAACGACGAGGCCGAGCGCAACGCGCTCCTCTCGCTCGCCAGGGAGGCCAACGTCGCTGGCTGGTGGCACAGTTACTCGGACGTCCTGCCCAACTGGTTCCCCACCTACGTGGGCCTGGAGGGTGCGGCATCGCTGATCCGCGCCTATGAGGTGCAGTTCGTGCACGGACTGCTGCAGACCGCGGCCTATGCGCGTGCGGTCGTCGAACGCGGCATGAAGGGTGCGAGCCCCGCCGACATCGAGCGCCGTGTCGCGCTGCGCATGGAGCGGCAGAAGTACCTCCTCTCCACCAACGGCCCTGAGTTCCATGTCGTCCTGGACGAGGCAGCGCTGCGCCGCCCGTACGGCGACCGCGAGGTGATGCGGGGCCAGCTCCAGCACCTGATCGAGATCTCCGAGCGGCCCAACGTACGGCTGCAGGTCATGCCGTTCGGCTTCGGCGGGCACTCCGGCGAGAGCGGCGCGTTCACGATCCTGAGCTTCCCGGAGTCCGACCTGTCCGACGTGATCTTCCTGGAGCAGCTCACCAGCGCGCTGTACCTGGACAAGGCGGAGGACGTCACTCAGTACGAGAAGGCGATGAAGGAGTTGCAGCAGGACAGCCCAGGCCCCGACGAGAGCCGGGACCTGCTGAGGGGCCTGATTCAACTCTCGTGACCGGGGTTCCTGATCTTCTCCCAACTCCCTTTGGACGCACGTACGATGACGTGTGATCAGACCGTGATACGGGATTGAGGGATTGAGGGAACGCATGCCATCGCTTGAGTACTACTTCACCGACCTCGCGCAGCAGTACATCGGCGGTGAGTGGCGCCCGGGCACCGGCTCCTGGGACATCATCGACTTCAATCCGTACGACGGCGAGAAGCTCGCCTCGATCACGATCGCCACGGTGGACGAGGTCGACGAGGCGTACCGAGCCGCCGCCGCGGCCCAGAAGGAATGGGCCGCGACCAATCCGTACGCCCGCCGCGCGGTCTTCGAGAAGGCACTGCGCATCATCGAGGACCGTGAGCCGGAGATCGCCGCGGCGATCAACGCCGAACTCGGCGGCACGCACCTCAAGGCCGACTTCGAACTGCACCTCGCCAAGGAGTTCCTGCGCGAGTCGATCCGCCTGGTGCTGACCCCCGAGGGGCAGATCATCCCGTCGCCGGTCGAGGGCAAGGAGAACCGCGTCTACCGAGTCCCGGTGGGCGTCGTGGGCGTGATCAGCCCCTTCAACTTCCCCTTCCTCCTCGCCCTCAAGTCCGTCGCCCCGGCCCTCGCGCTCGGCAACGGCGTCGTCCTCAAGCCGCACCAGGAGACCCCGATCGTCGGCGGCTCCCTGGTCGCGAAGATCTTCGAGGACGCGGGCCTGCCACCCGGCCTCCTGAACGTCGTCATCACGGACATAGAGGAGATCGGCGACGCGTTCATCGAACACCCCGTCCCGAAGGTCATCTCCTTCACCGGCTCGGACGCCGTCGGCCGCCACGTCGCCACCGTCTGCGCGCCCCTCTTCAAGAACGTGGTCCTCGGACTCGGCGGCAACAGCGCCCTGGTGGTTCTGGACGACGCGGACATCGACTACGCGGTCGACGCGGCCGTCTTCAGCCGGTACGTCCATCAGGGCCAGGTCTGCATGGCCGCGAACCGGATCCTGGTGGACCGTTCGGTCGCCGACGAGTTCACCGGGAAGTTCGTGACCAAGGTGAGGTCCCTGAAGGTCGGCGACCCGAGCGACCCCGCGACGGTGATCGGTCCGGTCATCAACTCCTCCCAGGCGGAGGAGATTTCGGGCGTGGTGCGGCGGGCGCTGGCGGAGGGCGCGACGGCCCTGCTCCACGGCACGACGACGGGCAACCTGGTCGAACCCTCGGTCCTGACCGACCTCCCCGCCGACTCACCCCTCCTCCAGGAGGAGATCTTCGGCCCGGTGGCCCTCCTCGTCACCTTCGACGGGGAGGAGGAGGCGGTCCGCCTCGTCAACAACACGCCGTACGGCCTCAGTGGCGCCGTCCACACGGCCGACGTCGAACGGGGCATCGCCTTCGCCAAGCAGATCGACACGGGCATGTTCCACGTCAACGACGGCACGGTCCACGACGAGCCCCTGGTCGCCTTCGGCGGCGAGAAGTCCTCGGGCATCGGCCGCCTGAACGGCGAGGCGACGGTGGAGGCGTTCACGACCCAGAAGTGGATCTCTGTGCAGCACGGGCGGAGCTTCTTCCCGTTCTAGTCGTGGTAGTCACCAGTACCTCTTGTGAGTGACCGGGGGCTTGCGGACAGAACCTGACCGCAAGCCCCCGTAACTTCATCGGTGTCGGGCAGCGAAGCCCGGCACGACCCGATGAAAGGCGGCCGACCATGGTCACCCACGTTCCCTCCGAAGCGCCCGGCGACGAGCTCGGAGCCCTTCTCGCCTTCATCGAGGAGCAGCGCGGCGGTATCCGGCGGGCCCTGCTGGGGCTGACGGAGGAGCAGGCCGCCTCGCGTCCCAGCGCCAGCGAACTGTCGCTCTCCGGGCTGCTCAAGCATGTCGCCGAGGTCGAACAGGGCTGGATCGCGCGGGCCAAGGGGGAAGCGCCGGCCGTCAAGCGGGACGAGTCGAACTGGCACGAGTGTTTCGTCCTCGTCGAGGGGGAGACGGTCGCGTCGCAGCTCGCGTACTGGGAGAAGGTCGCCGCCGAGACCGAGGCGTTCCTGCGTTCCGTACCGAGCCTCGACGTCACCTTCGATCTCCCGCCGGACCCCTGGTTCCCGCCCCAGGCCAGTGTCTCGATGCGCTGGCTGGCGCTGCACCTGATCCGCGAGACCGCCCGGCACGCCGGTCACGCCGACATCGTCCGCGAGTCCCTCGACGGCGCCACCGCCTTCGAGCTGGTGGCCCGGGAGCGGGCCGCTTGACGCCAGGGTCCTAATGTGGCCCGCATGTCAGCGATCCGTCTTCTCGTGCTCGGCGCGGTCCGTCAGCACGGGCGGGCCCACGGCTACCAGGTGCGGGGCGACCTGGAGTACTGGGGCGCGCACGAGTGGTCCAACGCCAAGCCCGGCTCGATCTACCACGCGCTCAAGCAGATGGCCAAGCAGGGGCTGCTGCACGCGCACGAGATCGCGCCCTCCACGGCCGGCGGCCCGCCACGCACGGAGTACGAGATCACCGACCTGGGCACCGAGGAGTTCCTGCGGCTGCTGCGCGAGGCCCTGACCTCGTACGACCAGAAGATGGACGTCAAGTCGGCCGCCATCGGCTTCGTCGTCGACCTGCCGCGCGCCGAGGCGCTGACCCTCCTCAGGGAACGCACCCGGCGCATCGGCGAGTGGCGGTCCTCGGTCACCGAGCACTACGTCCCCGAGGACGGCCCCGAACAGCTCGGCCACATCGGCGAGATCATGAACCTGTGGATCCACACGGCTGACGCCGAGGCCGAGTGGACGCTCGGTCTCATCACCCGGATCGAGGGCGGCGCGTACACCTTCGCGGGCGAGGGCGAACCGTTCGTCGGCGTCCTGGCCGAGGGCGAGGAGAACCCGTACGCGACGGGGGAGAGGCATCCCGAGGACGCCCGCTGATCCAGTCGGACACCTCCGGGCGGCCTCTCAAAAGGGTGCGTCAGTGGTGGAAACCGGTGGCCGCGTCCTTGTCGTGGGTCGACGGGCGCGGCTGTCGGCGCAGTTCTGGCAGCAGCCGCTCCAGGTCTTCCAGGAACAGCTCGGCGAGGTCCGCGGAGAAGCCGTTGCGGCACACGACCCGCAGTACGGACAGGTCCTGCCGGTTCTCCGGGAAGGTGTACGCGGGCACCAGCCAGCCGCGCTCACGCAGCCGCCGCGAGACGTCGAAGACGTCGTACGAGGTCACGTCCGCCCCCGTCGTGAAGGCGAACACGGGCAGCTCGTCGCCCCGGGTGAGGAGCCGGAAGTCGCCCAGCTCCTCGATCCGCCCGGCGAGGGAACGCGCCACGTCCCGCGTGGACTGCTGCACGGCCCGGTAGCCGTCGCGGCCCAGCCGCAGGAACGTGTAGTACTGCGCGACCACCTGGGCCCCGGGGCGCGAGAAGTTGAGCGCGAACGTCGGCATGTCGCCGCCCAGGTAGTTGACGCGGAAGACGAGCTCCTCGGGTAGCGCCTCCTTGTCCCGCCACAGCGCCCAGCCGACGCCCGGATAGACCAGCCCGTACTTGTGCCCCGAGGTGTTGATCGAGGCCACGCGCGGCAGCCGGAAGTCCCACACCAGGTCCTCGTCCAGGAAGGGCGCCACCATGGCCCCCGATGCCCCGTCGACGTGCACGGGGACGTCGAAGCCGGTGCGCTCCTGGAGGGCGTCCAGGGCCGCGCACAGCTCCGCGACGGGCTCGTAGGACCCGTCGAAGGTGGACCCGAGGATCCCGACGACCCCGATGGTGTTCTCGTCGCACAGGTCGGCCGCCGCCTGCGGATCGAGATGGAACCGCTCGCCCTCCATGGGCACCTGGCGCGCCTCCACCTCCCAGAAGTTGCAGAACTTCTCCCAGCAGACCTGCACGTTGACGCCCATGACGAGGTTCGGCCGGACGTCCCGCCCCGGATACCGGTCGGCGTTGCGCGCCGCCCACCGCCGCTTCAGCGCCATCCCGGCCAGCATGCACGCCTCACTCGAACCGGTGGTCGAACAGCCCACGGCGGCGGCCGGATCGGGCGCGTTCCACAGGTCGGCGAGCATCGCCACGCAGCGCCGCTCCAGCTCGGCCGTGCGCGGGTACTCGTCCTTGTCGATCATGTTCTTGTCCTGGCACTCGCCCATCAGGACGCCGGCCTGCGGCTCCATCCAGGTGGTGACGAAGGTGGCCAGGTTGAGCCGCGAGTTGCCGTCGAGCATCAGTTCGTCGTGCACGAGCTGGTACGCCGTTGACGGCGGCAGCGGGGAGTCCGGCAGCCGGTGCGTGGGCGGGGCCTCGGTCATACCCCCGACCGGATTGGCCTCCCCGTAGAACGGGTTGACGGCGAGCCTGCGCCCAGCGCCCTTGTCGTCAGGTGTTTCGCTGTTCCCGCGGTGCAGTGGCATGCGTACGACGGTAGGCCCGGGCCGCGGGGGTTGCACCTCACGCCGGGTGAGGAAGCAGTGTGGAGCGCGAACCGACAAGGGAGCGGAAGTGAGCTACAGCGTGGGACAGGTCGCCGGTTTCGCCGGCGTCACGGTGCGCACCCTGCACCACTACGACGAGATCGGCCTCCTCGTGCCGGGCGGACGCAGCCACGCGGGCCACCGGCGCTACGACGACGCCGATCTCGACCGGCTGCAGCAGATCCTGTTCTACCGGGAGCTCGGCTTCCCGCTCGAAGAGGTCGCCGCCCTGTTGGACGACCCGAAGGCGGACCCGCGCGCGCAGTTGCGCCGTCAGCACGAGCTGCTGACCGCCCGGATCGAACGGCTCCAGCAGATGGCGGCGGCCGTGGAGCACGCCATGGAGGCACGCAGAATGGGCATCAACCTCACGCCCGAGGAGAAGTTCGAGGTCTTCGGCGACAAGGACCCCGAGGCACACGCGGAGGAGGCCGAGCGCCGCTGGGGCGGCACGGACGCGTACGCGGAGTCGCAGCGCCGCGCGGCCACATACACGAAGGACGACTGGAAGCGCATGCAGGCCGAGGTGGCCTCCTGGGGTGAGCGCTACGACGCCCTGATGGCCGCCGGCGAGCCCCCGTCCGGCGAGGCGGCCATGACCATGGCCGAGGAACACCGGCGACACATCACCAAGTGGTTCTACGAATGCACGTACGAAGCCCACCAGGGCCTCGCCGACATGTACGTCTCCGACCAGCGCTTCAAGGAGTTCTACGACTCCATGCGCCCGGGCCTCGCCGAACACCTCCGGGAGGCGATCACGGCGAACGCGGCCCGGCACACCTCCTAGCGCCGTCCTGGCCCGGGGTCACTCCCGGGCCAGGACCACCGCGGTCCCGTACGCGCACACCTCCGTGCCCACGTCCGCGGCCTCGGTCACGTCGAACCGGAAGGCCAGCACACCGTTGGCGCCACGCGCGCGTGCCTGCTCGACCAGACGGTCCATGGCCTGGTTGCGGGTCTCGACGAGAGTCTTCGTCAGCCCCTTCAGCTCACCGCCGATCATCGACTTCAGCCCGGCCCCGATCTGGCTGCCGAGGTGCCGCGACCGCACGGTCAGCCCGAAGACCTCACCGATGACCTGCTCGACCCGGTAGCCGGGGATGTCGTTCGTCGTCACGACCAGGACGTCGGACTGAGGTCCCTGGCCGCCGCCGTACTCTTCGATGCCCATAACCTCACAGGGTGGCCCCAGTTCCCGCACAGCGCACCCCGGAGTGGTGCATGGAAGCTGAGGGAACCTGGAGGGGTCACACCGCGTTGATAGCTTTGGCCCCACTCATCTTCTGCACCCACCTTCTGCACTCATCTCTGCCAAGCCTCAGGAGCCCGGAACAGTGACGACGCTTGCCCTCGGACCGAGCTGGCTGGATCCGGACTACCTGTTGGACCAGTTCGGCATCTGGGGCCTGCTCCTGATCGTGTTCGCCGAGTCCGGTCTGCTCATCGGCTTCTTCCTGCCGGGCGACTCGCTGCTGTTCACGGCGGGCCTGCTGATCACCGCGGGCACGCTGGACTTCCCCCTGTGGGGAGCGGTCGCCCTCATCTGCCTCGCCGCGGTCCTCGGCGACCAGGCGGGCTACATGTTCGGCAAGAAGGTCGGCCCGTCGCTCTTCAACCGGCCGGACTCCCGCCTCTTCAAGCAGGAGAACGTCGCCAAGGCTCACGAGTTCTTCGAGAAGTACGGCCCGAAGTCCCTGATCCTGGCCCGCTTCGTGCCCATCGTGCGCACGTTCACGCCGATCATCGCCGGCGTCAGCGGCATGAAGTACCGCTCGTTCCTGACGTTCAACGTCATCGGCGGCGTCCTCTGGGGCGCGGGCGTCACCCTGCTCGGCTCCTGGCTCGGCAACATCGACTTCGTCAAGAAGAACATCGAACCGATCCTGCTGCTGATCGTCCTCATCTCGGTCGTCCCGATCATCATCGAGTTCGCCCGAGCCCGCAGCAAGGCCAAGAAGAACCCGCCCCAGCAGCCCCAGCAGCCCCAGCAGCAGCCCCCGGCCCAGCAGCAGTACCCGGCCCCGATGGACGACGCGACGACCCAGCTCCGACGCATCCCCCCGGCGCAGCAGAACGACGACCAGGGTTACGGGCAGCAGCAGTACGGCCAGAACCAGGGCTACGACCAGAACCAGTACTACGACCAGCAGCCCTACGCCCAGCAGTACCCCCAGGGCTACCAGCAGGACCAGCAGCAGTACCCGTACGGCAACCAGAACAACAACGGTTACCCGCAGAACTGAGAACCGACGCGAGCTGGAGCGCCCCGACAGGGGCGCGGGGCTGTGACATTTGCGGCTCCGCCGCGGGGCGCGACAAGCCACAACGGACCCGCACCCGCCCCACAACAGAAACCCCCCGAGCTCCCGGGCGCCCAAGCCGAGCGAACGCACCCGGCACTAGAACCCTCGCGTCCGCTTGGCAGCCCGCCGCCCCCCGGCGGAGCCGCTCGGCACCCTCAGGAACAACCGCGAGATCTCCGACCCCAGATTCACCCCGATGGCGATGGCCATGGCCAGCGCCGCGGCCTTCGACAGCGAGACCAACCCCGCGTCCATGTCGTTCTGCGCGATCGACAGCAGCCCGAAATACGTCGGCGACCCCGGCAGCAGGGGCCCGATCGCCGCCGTCGTGTACGGCAGGGCCGACGCGTAGCGGTACCGCGAGAGCAACTGCCCGAACAGCCCGACCAGCCCCCACGCGACGGCCGTCGAGGCCACCGGCGAGAAGCCCCCGGTGTAGTGCATCGCGCCGTACACGCTCCAGGCCACACCCCCGTTGAGCGTCACGATGAGCACGGTGGAACGTTCCTGCTGGAGCATGACCGCGAAGGTCAGCGACAGCAGCATGGACGCGCCGATCTGCCACAGGGGCCGCGCCACGCTCCCCAGCGCCGCGTCCGGATTGAGCTCGGCGCCCAGCTTCACGCCGAAGTACAGGATCAGCAGCACCCCGACGACGATGCCCACGAAGAAGTACATGACCTCCAGCAGGCGCGCGGACGCGGTGATGTAGAACCCGGTCAGTCCGTCCTGCACCCCGGCCACCAGCGCCCGCCCGGGCAGCAGCGCGAACAGGCCGCCGGTGACCACGGCGGACGCCTTCACGTCCACGTGCGCGGCCGTCAGCGCGATCCCTATCGCGGCCGGCGGCATCGCGGCCACCGTGAACTGGTAGAACTCCGGCAGCCCGCGCCCGGCGCACAGCCACGCCAGCCGGTCGCCCAGCATCGCGCCGAGCGCCGCCGCCACGAACACGACCAGGTCACCGCCGACGAGCACGGACGCGGCGCCCGCGAGCAGCCCGGCGGCCACGGTGAGCGCCCAGCCGGGATACGGGTGCCGGTTCCGCCGGATCTCCGCGAGGCGCCTGTAAGCCTCTTCCAGCGTCGTGGCGGTCTCGGAGTCGCTCAGGTCGTCCACAAGCCGGTAGACGGCCGCCAGGCGCGTGTAGTCGGTGCCCCGGCGCCGGACCGTCCGTGACGCCGTCACCGGAGCCTCGACGAGCGAGGGCTGGTACGTGATCGACAGCAGGGTGAAGGTGACGGTCGGCTCGCAGCGGTCGAGGCCGTAGGACCGGCAGACGGCGAACATGGCCGCCTCCACGTCCTCGGCGCCCTCGCCGCCCGCGAGCAGCAACTCGCCGATACGCAGGCTCATGTCCAGCACGCGCGGGACGGCCGGTCCGTCGTCCTCCTCGGCAGCCTTCCGCAGTTGTTCCGGTGCGGGCCGTTCGGCCACCGGCATCCGCAGCATCGTGCGCATCCGGTCCTGCCAGGGCACGTCCTTGGTGAGACTCACCACAGGGATGCCCAAGGGCGGCGTGAACGCGGGCGCCCGGTACGTACGCGGGGTGTTGAAGGCCGATGCCGGTCCAGCGGCGTCGCCGCCCGGCGGCTGCGGCACGTCGAGCCCGTGCGGCAGGGCGAACTCGGAGGTCGTCTCGGCCTCACTCAGGACGGGCCTGGGCGGGGCCATCCCCTCGGGGAGCGCGAACTCGGAGGTGGTGGACGACTCCCCGTCACCACCGCCCGAGGCCCCGCCCGTGAGGGGAACCGCGAAAACACTCCTGGCCTCGTCCGATGCCGGCTTGCGAGCCTCGTCCGTCACTCCGTATCGCTCCCTGCACGTGCCCCTCTGGTACGCCATTCAGTATGCGCACAGACACACGAACGGGCCGCACGCGCACGCGTGCGGCCCGTTCGACGTGACGGGGTCCGGGAGCCTCAGTGGCCGCCCTGCTCCTTGAGGCGCTTGTACGACCGCTCGATCTCGGCCTCGGCGTCCGCGCGGCCCACCCAGTTGGCACCCTCGACGGACTTGCCGGGCTCCAGGTCCTTGTAGACCTCGAAGAAGTGCTGGATCTCCAGACGGTCGAACTCCGACACGTGGTGGATGTCCCGCAGGTGCTCCACGCGCGGGTCGTGCGCGGGCACGCACAGCAGCTTGTCGTCGCCGCCGGCCTCGTCCGTCATCCGGAACATGCCGATCGTGCGGCACTGGATGAGGCACCCGGGGAAGGTCGGCTCGTCCAGGATGACCAGCGCGTCCAGCGGGTCGCCGTCCTCGCCGAGGGTGTTCTCGACGAAGCCGTAGTCGGCCGGGTAGCTGGTCGAGGTGAAGAGGCGACGGTCCAGACGGATCCGACCGGTCTCGTGGTCCACCTCGTACTTGTTCCGTGAACCCTTCGGAATCTCGATCGTTACGTCGAACTCCACCGGTGGCTCCTCCATGATCAACACATAGTTCTGGTGGTTAAGTGTCCCTCACGCAGGTGTGTGATCGCGAAAGGGGCTGGTGTTCGTGCCGGAGCTGAGGCCTTGGCGGGCCGCGAGGCCGCGGGTGGCGCGGCTCGCGCGAACCGTGGGACCCCGTCTCACCCGGGCCACGGCAACGGTGAAACCCCAGCTCGGACGGGCCAGGGCGGCCGTGAAACCGCAACTCGAACGAGTGACGGCGACGGTCAGGCCGCAGCTCGAACGAGCCGGACGAGCCACAGCCGCCGTGAAGCCGCGGGTGGCGCGGATCACACGGGCCGTCGGCCCGAAGCTCACCGCTCTCCCGGGACCGAAGTCCCTGACGGCTCTCTCGCTGTCGCTGCCGAAGACCCTGCGGACCTGGCAGTACACCGCGGGCGCCGCCACCGCCGGACTGGCGTTGACCGCCGGCGTGGTGACCGCGGCCGGCCCCTGGGACTCCTCCGGTCAGCGTACGGCCGAGCGGGACTGGGCCGCCGTCCAGGAGCGATCCGGTGGCGCAGATCACGATCGTAATTCCGGTACGTCCGACACCTCCGCCACCTCGGGTACGTCTGCCGGGGCGCCCGCACCCGCCCCGAGCGCCCCCTCCGTGTTGACGGGCCTCGGCGGCGCCACCGGCACCGTGCGGGCGGCGCCCGCCGGAAGGACCATCGCGGCCGTGCTGGACCCGCTCCTGAAGGACCCCGCGCTCGGCGCCCGCCAGACGGCCGCCGTCGTCGACGTCGCCACCGGGAAGCGCCTGTACGGCCTGGGGGCCGGTGAGGCGCTCGTCCCCGCCTCGACCACGAAGATCGCCACGGCTGTCGCCGCGCTCTCCGCGATGGGCGCCGACCACCGCCTCACCACCCGGGCCGCCCTGGAGCCCGACACCAACGAGCTCGTCCTGGTCGGCGGCGGCGACCCCACCCTGACGGCCCGTAAGGACCCGGAGGGCTGGGCGAGCCTGCGCACCCTGGCCGACTCGACGGCCGCCGCCCTGGCGAAGCGCGGCGTGCGCGAGGTGACGCTGTCGTACGACACCACGCTCTACGCGGGCCCGGAACTCCACCCGATCGGGGCCGACAACGACGGCAACCTCGCCCCGGTCACCGCGCTGATGGCCGACGAGGCCCGCATGAACGACTCGACCAGTGGAACGGCCCACCGCAGCAGCGAGCCGGCGGCGGACGCGGCCCGCACCTTCGCGACCCTGCTGGCGAAGCACGGCGTCAGGACGACCTCCCCCGGCCCGTCCAAGGCCACGGGCCGCGCGACCACCCTCGCGGAGGTCTCCTCGCCGCCGCTCTCCGCCCTTGTCGAGCGAATGCTGACCAACAGCGACAACGACCTCGCGGAGGCCCTCGCCCGGCAGACCGCGCTCGCCACGGGCGTCCGGCCCGACTTCACGGGCGGTGCCAAG
Source organism: Streptomyces sp. SID12488 (assembly GCF_010548275.1). GTDB lineage: Bacteria > Actinomycetota > Actinomycetes > Streptomycetales > Streptomycetaceae > Streptomyces. Next base: position 65,056 of record NZ_JAAGLT010000016.1, on the reverse strand, counting down.
GCGATCCACGCCCAACTGAAGAAGCTGGGCCTGCCCATGTCAGGCGCCCGCTTCGCGGACGGCAGCGGCCTGAACCGCGCCGACCGCCTCACCCCGAACCTCCTCACGGCCCTCCTGGCCAAGGCCGGCGACCCGGCCCACCCCGAACTCCGCGCGGCCCTCACCGGCCTCCCCGTGGCAGGCTTCACGGGCACCCTGAGCACCCGCTACACGCACGGCGCGGCAGGCGTCGTACGTGCCAAGACAGGCACCCTGACCGGCGTGAACGCCCTCGCGGGCACGGTCGTCGACCGCGACGGCCGTCTCCTGGCCTTCGCCTTCCTGGCCGCCGACACCATCAGCAAGTTGGAGGCCCAGGCGGCCCTGGACCGCGCGGCGACGGCACTCGCGGCCTGCGGCTGCGGGTAGCTCCGCCGGCTGGGCGGTTCTTCGTCCGCGGGCCCGGTGGGGGCTTGTCGCTCCCCCACTCTCGGCTTCTCCCCCAGAGCCTTAAGGGCCTGGGGGGACCCCAGACCGGGGGGACCCCAGACCGGGGGGACCCGCATCGCGGCGGAGCCGCAGACCGATACAGCCCCGCGCCCCTGAGGGGCGCTCCAGCGGGCGCGCGTGAGTCCCGCACGCACCGCTGCGGGCAGGCGTTCCGCAGGGCGATGGGGGAGGGTGGGCACAGCCCGCAACGCCGGGTGCAGCCCGAACGGACCTCGCCCCTGCCGACTTCGCCGCCCTGCCCCCAGCGGAGTCGCTCCCGTACGGTTGACGCATGACGAGCATCGGTGGTGCCGCATCTGCTGGGATGGTCGACTGGAATCTCGCGGTGGCGACCGCGACCCGGCTGGTAAGGCCGGGCCCCGAAGTGAGCCGTGACGAGGCCCGGGCCATCGTCGCGGAGCTGCGCCGGCACGCGAAGGCCTCGGAGGAACACGTCCGGGGCTTCACCCGGATGGGAGGCGACGCCGCCCACGACACCCCCGTACTCGTCGTCGACCGCCCCGGCTGGGTACGGGCGAACGTCGCCGGGTTCCGTGAGGTGCTCAGGCCCCTGTTGGACAAGATGGGGGAGCGGCGCGGGAGTTCACCGGGCGGAGCCGTCCTCGGCGCGGTCGGCGGCAAGGTCACCGGCGTCGAACTGGGGATGCTGCTGTCGTTCCTGTCGTCCCGTGTCCTCGGCCAGTACGAGACCTTCGCCCCGGCCACCCGCGAACTGCCGGCGGGCGCGAACGGCGGCGGACGGCTGCTCCTCGTCGCGCCGAACATCGTCCACGTGGAGCGCGAACTCGACGTACAGCCCCATGACTTCAGGCTCTGGGTGTGTCTGCACGAGGAGACGCACCGCACGCAGTTCACGGGCGTGCCCTGGCTGAGGGACCATCTGGAGGGCGAAATCCAGTCGTTCTTGGGGGAGACGGAAGTCGACCCCATGACCGTCCTGGAGCGCATCAGGGAGGCCGCGCAGTCCCTCGCGGGCGGCAGGCCGGAGGGCGAGGAGGACGACGGCGGGCGTTCCCTGGTGGAGCTGGTGCAGACGCCGGCCCAGCGGGAGATCCTCGGCCGGCTCACCGCGGTCATGTCCCTCCTCGAGGGGCACGCCGACTTCGTGATGGACGGAGTGGGCCCCGCGGTGGTGCCCTCCGTCGCCGAGATCCGGGAGAAGTTCCAGCAGCGCCGCGCCAAGGGTGCCTCACGGCTGGACCTCGCGCTGCGCAAGCTGCTCGGTCTGGATGCCAAACTCAGGCAGTACCGGGACGGCGAACGGTTTGTCAGTGCCGTCGTCGACCAGGTGGGCATGGACGGCTTCAACCGGGTGTGGACCTCTCCGAACACCCTTCCTACGAAGGCGGAGATCGCCAAACCGGCGGACTGGGTCGCGCGGGTGCACCGCAAGGCCGACCAGTGAGCCCTTGGGCCACGTGGTGAACGAATCCGGCCGACGGCAGGTGAACGCCCCTTCAATCACCCGTCCGAGGGACCGTGGGGCATGGGTAGGCGTGCAATGCTCGGGGAACGCCCTGTTTCTGTCACCATCTACACACTCTGAGTGACCGAAGTCGGCTCACCCCCCGAAAACTTCATGAAGGGAACCGGACATGGGTCCCCATCCTGCGGTCGCGGCGATACGCCTGGCGGTTCGCCGCGCTCTCCACGACGTCCTGACTGCGAACAACCCGCCCAACAGCCTCCTCCCCGGCCCCACCACCCCCGGCGAGTCCGCCCCGCTCGTCCTCGTGGCGTGCTCCGGCGGCGCCGACTCCATGGCGCTCGCCTCCGCTCTCGCGTTCGAAGCGCCCAAACTCGGTCTGCGCGCCGGTGGCGTCACCGTCGACCACGGCCTGCAGCCCGGCTCCGACCTCCGCGCCGACGAGGTCGTCCTGCGCCTGACCGAACTCGGCCTCGCCCCGGTCGAGTCGATCACCGTGGCCGTCGGCCGTGAGGGCGGCCCCGAGGCCGCCGCGCGTGACGCCCGGTACGGCGCCCTGGACGCCGCCGCCGAGCGCCACGGCGCCACAGCGGTCCTCCTCGGTCACACCCGCGACGACCAGGCCGAGACCGTACTGCTGGGCCTCGCCCGTGGCTCCGGCATCCGCTCACTGTCCGGGATGGCGGCCGTCTCCGGGCGGCCCGGGGCTCCCGACCGATACCGCAGGCCCTTCCTCCAGCTCGACCGGCAGACCGCCCGCAAGGCGTGCATGGTCCAGTCCCTCCCGGTCTGGGACGACCCGCACAACGCCGACCCGGCCTACACCCGGTCCCGGCTGCGCCACGAGGGACTGCCCGCCCTGGAGAAGGCCCTCGGCAAGGGCGTCGTCGAGGCCCTCGCCCGCACGGCCCAGCTCTCCCGCGACGACGCCGACGCCCTCGACACCTGGGCCCGCCAGGCCGAGGCCTCCGTACGGGACACGGCGGGCCTCCTGGAGTGCGCCAAGCTGTACGCCCTGCCGCCCGCCGTACGCCGCCGCATCCTGCGCAGTGCCGCCATCGAGGCGGGCGCTCCGGCCGGCTCGCTGTTCGCCCGCCACATCGAGGAAGTCGACCGGCTGATCACCGGCTGGCGAGGTCAGGGAGCCATCAATCTCCCCGGCCGGGTCGTCGCCCAGCGGCAGGGTGGCAGACTGGTGATTCGGCAAGGCTGAATCTCACCCCCCTTCGGGGCGGGCCAGGGGTCGGCGAGCCGGGCGAATGGCGACGGGCGACCGAAAGTGATGCGGGTGGACGCGAAAGACATGGGTGCCGACCTCAAGTCGGTACTCATCACCAAGGAAGAGATCGACGCGAAGCTGGTCGAACTGGCCGCGAAGATCGACGCGGAGTACGCGGGCAAGGACCTGCTGATCGTCGGTGTCCTCAAGGGCGCGGTGATGGTCATGGCCGACCTGGCCCGGGCGCTGTCCACCCCCCTCACCATGGACTGGATGGCCGTGTCGTCGTACGGCGCGGGCACCCAGTCCTCGGGTGTGGTGCGGATCCTCAAGGACCTCGACACCGACATCAAGGGCAAGCACGTCCTCATCGTCGAGGACATCATCGACTCCGGGCTGACCCTGTCCTGGCTGATCTCCAACCTCGGCTCCCGCGAGCCCGAGTCGCTGAAGATCTGCACCCTGCTGCGCAAGCCGGAGGCCGCGAAGGTCGCCATCGACGTGGAGTGGGTCGGCTTCGACATCCCCAACGAGTTCGTGATCGGCTACGGCCTCGACTACGCGGAGAAGTACCGCAACCTTCCGTTCGTCGGTACGCTCGCGCCCCACGTCTACGGCGGCTGAGTCCCGAGGCCGCTGAGCCAAAGGGCGAGTCCTGTGGGACGTGCGGGAACCCGAACGGGCTTCCCACCGTTGGAGCAGGCGTGGACGGTATTGCCAGCCAGCCCGTGCGCCTTCGGGTGACAATGCTGGGGTACCGTCCGAAGAGCAGTTCTTAGAACAGTCTTTGTCAAACTCACTATGGCAGGAGGGACGGGGCGGCACCGCTCCGTATGGATGGACGTGAAGCGATACTTCCGTGGGCCGGTCATGTGGATCGTGCTGGCCGTCCTTGCCGTGGTCGTGTTGATGCAGGTCGTCGGCTCGTCCGGCGGCTACAAGACGGTGGACACAGGCCAGGTCGTCCAGGCGATCAACGACAACAAGGTCGAGCAGGCCAAGATCACCACCGGTGACGAGCAGGTCATCAAGGTCCAGCTCAAGGACGGTCAGAAAGTCGAAGGCAGCTCGAAGATCCAGGCGAGCTACATCGGCGATCAGGGCGTCAACCTGGCGAACACTCTCCAGGACAAATACCAGAACAAGCAGATTCCGGACGGCTACACGGTCTCTCCGACCAAGCAGAACGCTTTCGTCGGCATTCTGCTGTCGCTGCTCCCCTTCGTCCTCATCGTCGTCGTGTTCCTGTTCCTGATGAATCAGATGCAGGGCGGCGGCTCCCGGGTCATGCAGTTCGGGAAGTCCAAGGCCAAGCTCATCACCAAGGACACCCCGAAGACGACGTTCGCCGACGTGGCGGGCGCGGACGAGGCGGTCGAGGAACTCCACGAGATCAAGGAATTCCTGCAGGAGCCGGCCAAGTTCCAGGCCGTCGGCGCCAAGATCCCCAAGGGCGTGCTCCTCTACGGGCCTCCCGGTACGGGCAAGACGCTGCTCGCACGTGCTGTCGCGGGCGAGGCGGGCGTTCCGTTCTACTCGATCTCGGGTTCCGACTTCGTCGAGATGTTCGTCGGTGTCGGTGCCTCCCGGGTCCGTGACCTCTTCGAGCAGGCCAAGGCGAACGCCCCGGCGATCGTCTTCGTCGACGAGATCGACGCGGTCGGCCGCCATCGCGGCGCCGGCCTCGGCGGCGGTCACGACGAGCGCGAGCAGACGCTCAACCAGCTGCTCGTCGAGATGGACGGCTTCGACGTCAAGGGCGGCGTGATTCTCATCGCCGCCACGAACCGTCCCGACATCCTCGACCCGGCGCTGCTGCGTCCCGGCCGTTTCGACCGCCAGATCGCGGTCGACCGTCCGGACATGCTGGGCCGTCTGGCGATCCTCAAGGTTCACCAGAAGGGCAAGCCGGTCGCTCCGGACGTCGATCTGTCGGCGGTCGCCCGTCGCACGCCGGGCTTCACCGGCGCGGACCTGAGCAACGTCCTCAACGAGGCAGCGCTGCTCACCGCCCGCACCGACAAGAAGCTGGTCGACAACGAGTCGCTCGACGAGGCCATCGACCGCGTCGTGGCGGGCCCGCAGAAGCGGACCCGGATCATGTCGGAGAAGGAAAAGAAGATCACCGCGTACCACGAGGGCGGCCACGCCCTGGTCGCGGCGGCTTCCCCGAACTCCGACCCGGTCCACAAGATCACGATCTTGTCGCGCGGCCGGGCCCTCGGTTACACGATGGTGCTCCCGGACGAGGACAAGTACTCCACCACCCGCAACGAGATGCTCGACCAGCTGGCCTACATGCTGGGCGGCCGGGCGGCGGAGGAACTGGTCTTCCACGACCCGACGACGGGCGCTGCGAACGACATCGAGAAGGCCACGGCAACGGCCCGCGCGATGGTCACGCAGTACGGCATGACCGAGCGCCTCGGCGCGATCAAGTTCGGCGGCGACAACACCGAGCCCTTCCTGGGCCGGGAGATGTCGCACCCGCGCGACTACTCGGAAGAGGTCGCCGCGCTCGTCGACGAAGAGGTCAAGAAGCTCATCGAGAACGCGCACAACGAGGCCTGGGAGATCCTGGTCGAGAACCGCGACGTCCTCGACGCCCTCGTGCTCGAGCTGCTGGAGAAGGAGACGCTGAGCAAGGAGCAGATCGCCGAGGTCTTCACTCCCATCATCAAGCGCCCGGCCCGCCCCGCGTGGACCGGATCCTCCCGCCGTACGCCGTCCACCCGCCCGCCGGTGCTCTCCCCCAAGGAGCTGTCGCTGACGAACGGGACCAACGGCTCGGCGCCGGCGATCACCGCCAAGGCCGGAGCCACCGAATCCGTCCCCGCGACGGAGTCGGCGCCGGAGGACAGCACCGAGAGCTGATCCCGGCTCTCCCGCCCCTCCCGTTCAGTGGGCCCGGAATGGATGCCGCGCCCCCCAGGATCTAGCCTGGGGGCGCGGCATTCCGGTTATGTCCGCACGTGCGACGCGTGGTCCATACGCGTGACAGGGACAGGAACGAGGCACCAGATGACCGACCCCGTGACGCTGGACGGCGAGGGCACGATCGGAGTGTTCGACGAGAAGCGGGCGGAGAACGCCGTACGCGAACTCCTGATCGCAGTCGGCGAGGACCCGGACCGCGAGGGGCTGAAGGAGACGCCGGGGCGGGTGGCGCGGGCGTACCGGGAGATATTCGCGGGGTTGTGGCAGCGGCCCGAGGACGTGCTGACGACGACGTTCGACCTGGGGCACGACGAGATGGTGCTGGTGAAGGACATCGAGGTCCTGAGCAACTGTGAGCATCATCTGGTGCCGTTCGTCGGGGTCGCCCACGTCGGCTACATCCCCTCCGCCGACGGCAAGATCACCGGGCTGTCGAAGCTGGCCCGGCTCGTGGACGTCTACGCTCGTCGGCCGCAGGTGCAGGAACGACTCACCACGCAGGTCGCCGACTCCCTGATGAAGATCCTGGAGCCGCGCGGGGTGATCGTCGTCGTGGAGTGCGAGCACATGTGCATGTCGATGCGGGGTGTCCGGAAGCCGGGTGCGAAGACCATCACGTCGGCGGTGCGCGGTCAGCTGCGGGATCCGGCCACCCGGAACGAGGCGATGAGCCTGATCATGGCCCGCTGAGTGCTCCGCGGGCAGGCCGGTGGATCGACTGCGGGCTCGTCGTGCCTGGTCGCGCTCGCGCGGCGGTAGCCGCAAATCAAGCAGAGCCTCGTGCCCCTTTTGGGGCGTCCCTCGCCAGGCCTGCTTACGCGGCCGGGGCCGTGCTCGCGTTGTTGTCGTCGTCCTCCGGGAGCTTGCAGACGCGCTCCAGGAAGAAGGCCGCCGCGATGACGGCGATCCCGGCCAGGACCGAGAAACCGGCGTAGATGGCCTGGTCGCGGCGGGCCGGGATGTCCAGGGACTCCAGGAGGAAGGCGCCCGTGCCGCCGTACATCCCGGCGACCAGCGCGGCCACCAGGGCGCTGGCCTGGCCGAAGACGACCGCGCGGGCGGCCATCAGGGGGTCGACGCCCTTGGCGCCGGGGCGCCGGTCGCGCTGGGCCTTGAGACGGGAGCGCAGGGAGAGGGCCGTGGCCAGCAGGACCACGGCGATCAGGGCGAGGACGACGGGGGCGGCCAGCGGGACGCTGGGAAGCGTCCCCACCGTGTTCCACAGCCGGGCGCCCGCCCAGGAGAGCACTCCGGCGACGACGAACACGCCGGCCAGCATCTTGACGCGCAGCTCTCTCACGGTGCCCCTTCAGCTCCCCGGACCGGACCGCCGACCTGCGGTCGTCATGACCTTAACGGCTATTCCGGCAGCTGGAGTTCCAGGTCGGCGCGAGGCGCGACACCTTCCAGGGCGACGGTCTCCAGGAGCGTGGCAACCGGGCCGCGGCCGGGCAGCTGGGCCCCGGGGTCCACGTCGTGCCAGGGAGCGAGGACGAAGGCCCGCTCGTGGGCGCGCGGGTGGGGGAGGGTGAGGACCGGGTCGTCGGAGACCTCGTCGGCGTACGCGACGATGTCGACGTCGATCGTGCGCGCGCCCCAGCGCTCATCGCGGACGCGGTGGAAGGCGTCCTCGACCGCGTGGGCGCGCTCCAGGAGCGAGGACGGCGGCAGTGTCGTCTTCAGGACGACCACCGCGTTGAAGTACGAGGGCTGGCTGCCCGCCGGGACGCCCCACGGCTCCGTCTCGTAGACGGGGGAGACCGCCTTGACGCGGACGCCCGGGGTGTCCTCAAGTGCGTCGATGGCCCCCTGGAGGGTCTCCAGGCGGTTGCCCAGGTTCGAGCCGAGGGAGATGACGGCGCGTTTCGGGTTGTGCAGCGTGGTGTCGGCGGCGTCCACCTGCCGCACCACGGAGGCGGGCACCGGCTGGACGGTCGGGTCGCTGTGACTCTCGGTGAACGAGGTGGTCATGCTCGGCTCCGGGTGATGGTGATGGTCACGTCGTCGAAGGGGACGGTGATCGGCGCGCCCGGTTTGTGGACGCACACCTCGACCTCCTGGACCCCCTGGTGCTTCAGACAGACCTGCGCGATGCGCTCGGCGAGCGTCTCTATGAGGTCGACGGGCTCGCCCTCGACGACGGCCACGACCTCCTCCGCCACGATGCCGTAGTGCACCGTTTTCGCCAGGTCGTCGTCGGCCGCGGCCGGGCGGGTGTCCAGGCCGAGGGAGAGGTCCACGACGAAGGTCTGGCCCTCCTCCCGCTCCTGCGGGAACACACCGTGGTGCCCCCGGGCCCTCAGGCCGCGCAGCGCGACACGATCCACGCGAATCACTCCTGCAATCGTCGTTGACGGCCGCTTCGGACCGGGTGCGGTCGACCCGGGCAGCCACTTCCGAATCTACCCGCGGGCACTGACAGTGCCCGCCCCGCGAGGGGCCGGTCCAGGTGATGACCGGGAGGGTTCATCGAGCGTTTCCCCGCGGGAACACGGCTGCTCACGGGTTGGTAGCCGCACTTACCCCGTGTTCGTGATTCCAACCACGTTCGACTGCGTTCGGCGGCGTTCGGCTGCGGTCAGCCGCGTTCGGCCCACGAGGACGATGTCAGGAGGGTGTGTCGTCGGCCTCGCCGTCGTTCTCGTCGTTCTCGTCACTCTCGGCGAGGACCGGGGAGGCGTGGTGCGCCCAGATCTTCCAGCCGACGGGGGTACGGCGGAACACGTTGGTGGCGACGACCAGCTGGCCGACCAACGGCCCCAGCTCGTCGCTGTCCTCGGGGGCAGGGCCGCCGCTGAGGATGTTCTCTGTGCAGCTCACCAGGGCGGTGTCGCCGGTGACGGAGACATGCACGTCGGTGAGGAAGAACTGGATGTACTCGGTGTTCGCCATGATCAGCGCGTACGAGCGGAGCACCTCGCCGCGTCCGGTCAGTACCGGCCAGCCCGGGTGCACGCAGGAGACCACGCCGGTCTCCGCCGGGTCGTGGTACTCCTCGTCGACGCCCAGGTCGGCGGGGGTGAGCCAGAGCGCGGACAACTCGTCGAAGTCGCCCTGTTCCAGCGCCTCGTAGAAGGCGGTGTTGGCGAGTTCGACCTGCTCGACGTCGGTGTGGGGCGCGCTCACCGGGCTCCCTCGGTGCTGCGGACCGCTTCCGCGCCGCGGGCTTCCTCTACCGCGCGGGCGACCCGTACGGCGTCGGCGGTGGCGCGGACCTCGTGCACGCGGACCGCCCAGGCGCCCTGGTGGGCGGCGAGCGCGGAGACGGCGGCGGTGGCGGCGTCGCGCTCCCGCGCGGGCGGCGGGGCGCCCTCGGGGCCGGCCAGTACGCGGCCCAGGAACCGCTTCCGCGACGCGGCGACGAGGAGGGGGTGACCCAGGCCGTGGAGGCGGTCCAGGTGGGCCAGGAGGGCCAGGTCGTGATCGGCATCCTTGGAGAAGCCGAGGCCCGGGTCGACGACGATCCGGTCGGGGGCGACACCGCCGGCCAGTACGGCGTCCACGCGCGCGTGGAGTTCGTCGAGGACCTCGGAGACGACGTCCGCGTACACGCCCTTGACGTTGCCGCCCTCCATGAAGCCGCGCCAGTGCATGACCACGAAGGGGGCGCCCGCGTTCGCGACGACCGGGATCATCGCGGGGTCCGCGAGGCCGCCGCTGACGTCGTTGACGAGTACGGCGCCCGCCGCGAGCGCCTGTTCGGCGACCGAGGCGCGCATGGTGTCGACGGAGACGGTGACGCCCTCGGCGGCGAGGAGGCCGACCACGGGGACGACGCGCTTGAGTTCCTCGGCCTCGTCGACGCGGGTGGCGCCGGGGCGGGTGGACTCGCCGCCGACGTCCACCAGGTCGGCGCCCTCGGTGACCAGGTCGAGGCCGTGCTTGACGGCTTTGGTCGTGTCGAACCAGCGGCCCCCGTCGGAGAAGGAGTCCGGGGTCACGTTCACGACGCCCATGACCGCGCAGCGGTCCCAGGCCGGGAGGCCGCTGACGCGGCCGCGTCCGCTGTGGTTGTTCATGCGTTCAGCGTAGGCCCCCGGCGGTTGGGCGGGTTCTGTCAGTGCGGGTGCGTTGTGGCTCGGGCCTTTGTTTCCCACCCCCCGCCCGTCTCGGTCCGTCAGTCGGCTCGGTTGAAAAACATCGTCGGCTCGGGCGGGGAGGATTCTCGGCTCGGCGGGAGAACATTCGCGGCTCGGTCGAAAAGCAATTCGTGGACCCGTCCACGTCACCGCGTCACACCGCACGCACCCTGCTTCTCTCCGCCGTCGTCCCGTGGGCGCACGGGCGGGGAGCCGAGGTGCGGCGGCGGAGGATGCGGGGGAGGGCCAGGGTGACGAAGCCCTCCGCCTGCATGGCGGCGAGGCCGATACGGGGTAGGTCGCTGGAGGTGCGGTAGACGACGAAGCGGGGCTCCCAGCGGGGCTGGAACTTGGCGTTGAACTTGTACAGGGACTCGATCTGGAACCAGCGGGAGAGGAAGACGAGTAGGCCGCGCCAGGCGCGCAGGACCGGGCCGGCGCCGATCTTCTCGCCGCGGGCCAGCGCCGAGCGGAACATGGCGAAGTTCAGCGAGACACGGGCGACGCCGAGGCGGGGGGCGGCCTCCAGGGCGGCCACGATGAGCAGTTCGTTCATGCCGGGGTCGGCCGCCCGGTCGCGCCGCATCAGGTCCAGGGAGACGCCGTCGGTGCCCCAGGGCACGAAGTGCAGGATCGCCTTCAGGTCGCCGTACGGGCCGGGCGTCTCGTCGGCCTTGTGGGCGGTGGCGATCAGGCAGTCGCCGTCGTCCGGGTCGCCGATGCGGCCCAGGGCCATGGAGAAGCCGCGCTCGGTGTCGGTGCCGCGCCAGGCCTCGGCGGCGAGCCTGATCCGCTCCAGTTCGTTCTCGCCGAGGTCACGGATGCGCCGTACCCGGGTTTCGTAGCCTGCGCGTTCGATGCGTTTGACCATCTGGCGCACGTTGCGCATCGCGCGCCCGGAGAGGGAGAAATCCACGACGTCCACCACCGCCTCGTCGCCCAGTTCGAGGGCGTCGAGGCCGGTCTCGCGGGTCCAGACCTCGCCGCCGGTCTCGGAGCAGCCCATGACGGCGGGGGTCCAGGAGTGGGCCTTGGCCTCGTCCATGAAGCGTTCGATGGCGCCGGGCCAGGCTTCGACGTCGCCGATGGGGTCGCCGCTGGCGAGCATCACGCCGGAGACGACGCGGTAGGTGACGGCGGCCTTGCCGCTGGGGGAGAAGACGACCGCCTTGTCGCGGCGCAGCGCGAAGTGGCCCAGGGAGTCGCGGCGGCCGTGCTTGTCGAGCAGGGCGCGCAGCCGGTCCTCGTCCTCCGGGGTCAGGTGCGCGGCCGGGTGTTCGGGCCGGAGCGCGAAGTAGATCGTCGTGAGGGCGGTCAGCAGGCCCAGGGCGCCGAGCGAGAAGCCGACCGTCCAGGAGGTGGGCCCGTCGTAGTCGACGGGGCCCTCGAAGCCGAACAGGCCGTACAGGACGTGGGTGATGCGGTCGGCGAGGCTCGGGTCGCCGTACATGCGGTCGCCGTGCGCGCTCACTATGACCAGCCCGAGCGCGAGTGAACCGGCGCTCATCAGTACGAAGTTGGTGAGCGCGCGCCAGCGGCTGCGCGGGTCGGGCAGCGCCTCGAACTCGGTGCGGTGGCGCAGCAGCACCACCAGCAGGAGTACGGAGATGACGAGCCCGACGATCGAGTGCCGGTAGGCGAACTGGGCCACGGCGCCGGCCGGCAGCAGGGCCACGGCGGCTCGCCAGGCGCGGCGCTTGCGGCGCCTGAGGCCGTGCGCGAGGAGCAGCAGCAGGACGCCGGTGCTGAGCGAGAGCGCGGCGGCGAACGGGCCGAGCGCGCCGGGCAGCACCTCCGCGATCGTGTGCATCCGGCTGTGCCTGAAGCGCGGGAAGACTCCCGCGGCGATGTCGACCAGACCCACGAGCGCACAGGCCCGGGCGACGACGGCGGGGACGGCTTCGGGACGCGGACCGCGCAGTATGCGCCGTACTCGGCTTGATCGTCCCGGAACCTCGACCGACATTTCCCCATCTATCCTGACAGACATCGCATCCCGTAGTTCTGCGAGAGACCTGGAATCCGGAGCCAATCCGGCATCCGGCGACATTGCGCCCTCTAGGACGGTGTCTCAGGGGAAGAGGTTCACTCCCCTGTGGAAAGCCGTATCAAAGGACATCCAAAGTCCGGGGCAAGCCGCAGTGAAGGAAGCGCGCGCGTCGCCGGCGAAGAGAGTGGGCGACTGCAGTCATGGGTCTCACGAGCAAGACAGTGCTGGCGCTGGCGATCCTGGCCGCCGCACTGCTGTTCATCGGCACCATCGTGTTCTGGCCCCGGCTGGCGCGCCGCAACTGGCGGGCCGTCGGCGGCCGGACGGTGCTGCTGCTGGCCACCCAGGTCGCGGTGTTCGCCTCGGTGGGTCTCGCCGTCAACCAGAGTTTCGGTTTCTACGCCTCCTGGGACGACCTCCTGGGCAAGGAGACCGACCAGGGAGTGGTCGTCGACCAGAGCACCGGGGTACACGGCGGCTTCCAGGTGCTGTCCACCCAGCCGGTGAGCGTGCCGGGCGGACACCTGCCCAGGGTCGGCGGCCAGATCCAGAAGATCGGCATCGTCGGCAAGAAGACGGGGATCACCTCGCCGGCGTACGTCTATCTGCCACCGGAGTACTTCCAGCCGCGGTACGCGAAGCGCGCCTTCCCGGTGGTCGTCGTGCTGACCGGCTATCCGGGGACCGCCAAGGCCCTGGTCACCAAGCTCAACTTCCCGGACACGGCGCACGGGTTGGTGAGGGACGGCCGGGCGCAGCCGATGATCCTGGTCATGCTGCGGCCGACCGTGGCGCCGCCCCGGGACACCGAGTGCGTGGACGTGCCGGGCGGGCCGCAGACGGAGACGTTCTTCGCCCGGGACCTGCCTGCGGCCGTCGCGGGCCACTACAGGGTCGGGCCGAGGCCCGGCGGTTGGGGCATCATCGGCGACTCGACGGGCGGCTACTGCGCGCTGAAGCTCGCGATGCACCACCCGCGCGTGTACACGGCGGCGGTGGGTCTGTCGCCGTACTACAAGGCGCCGATCGACGCCACCACGGGAGACCTCTTCCAGGGCGACAAGCGGCTGAAGCACCACGCGGACCTGGAGTGGTACGGCAAGCACATGCCGCCGCCGGACGTCTCCCTGCTGGTCACCACCAGCAAGCACGGGGAAGCCAACTACGGTGCGACGATGAGGTTCGTGGACATCGTCAGGACGAAGGCCCCGACCAGGATCTCGACGATCGTCCTGGAGAGCGGCGGCCACAACTTCAACACCTGGCGGCGGGAGATCCCCGGTTCGCTGGAGTGGCTGAGCGGGCGGCTGACGGAGCGCTGACACCCCAAGGCCCGCGCAGGGTTTGGCGCTGCGGTGTTTTTACCGGGCGGGGCACCAAGATTCGCCTACGCGCGGTAAGTTTCTGGCCATGCCACGTGGACGTCACCGCCATTCACCACCTCTGCACCGGCTGCTGCCTCCTGCGGCGATCGCGGGCGTCTCGCTCGTCTGCGCCCTGGGGCCATGGATGTTCACGGATACCGGCGTCCTGCGGGTGATCGCCGCGTTCGCCGCGGCGATCACGGTCGTGGGCGCGGCCGTCATGCGCCGCTGGGACGGGGAGGCGGGCAAGCAGGTCGCCGACCTCACGCGCGCGCGTGCGGGTGACGACTGGCGGCACGAGGAGCGTGCCGCCGAGCTGGAGACCGACCTGGAGGAGTCCCGCGAACTGCGGGTCAAGCTGGAGCAGAAGCTGCGCGCGAAGCGGGCCGAGCTCCAGAAGCTTCGCAACGAGCACGCGGCGCTGCTGCGGCGGTACGCCACTGCGGAGACCGAGCGGGCCAGCGCGCTGGAGGGCAGGCGGCTGCTGGAGCTGGAGACCTCGGCCCAGGACACGGACGTCGCAGTCGACGTCGACGCGGATGAGGTTGCGGATACGGCGGACGTCGACGTAAAGTCGGCTGCGGCGACGGATTCGGCGGACGCGGTGGACAAGGCGGACGAGGCCGACTCCGACGCGGCGGCGCTGGACGCGGCGGCGGCCGGGGTGTCGGCGGCGCTGGGCACGGTCGGTGCGCGGACCCCGGATGACACTGAAGACGCCGACGACACGGAGTCGGAGGAGAGCCCGGCGGCATCGGCGATCTTCTCCCCGGAGGGTTCCTCGCTGTTCCTGCGGGCGCGGGCGGCCCTGGCCAGGTTCGACGGCGAGGTTCCGGCGAAGGCCGAACCGGCCCCAGACACCGCGGAGATGTCCGCCGAGGTCCCGGAGGCCCCCGAGGTCGCCGACAGCCCCGCCGCCGCCAAGGCGGAGGCCGTGCTGGAGGACGAGGCCATGGGGAAGCCCGAGGCGGCCCGCGGGCATACGCGCGCCGCCTCCACCCCCACCGAGGCGAAGCCCGCCAAGCCGATGCGCGGTTTCGGGCACTTCACCGTGCCGACCGCGGTTGCCGTCGTACCGGCGACCGCGCCCATGCGCAGGCTCGCCGTCCCCGGCGGGTTCGACTTCTTCGGCACACAGAAGGAGACGGCGTCGGCCGCGCTGGACGCCGTGCAGAACGAGGACCTCGCCGACGTCGTCGGGCAGGAGGCGCTCGCGCTGCACAAGGCGGAGTCCGAGGCGCAGTTCAAGCCCGCGGACGAGGAGTCGCGCGGGGTCGGCAACGGTCAGGTGATCGACCTGACGGCGCACGACGAGACCGAGCAGATCGACCTGCAGGGGCTGCGGAGCGCGGCTTCCTGACGTTCAGGTCCCGGGCCCGGGAACCCCTCAGGCCCCGCTCAAGCCCTCCCGGGTACCCCCGCGGCGCCTGTTACGCCTGTCATGCCATCCACCGGTCCGGTCGCGCGTCCCGCCGTCCTGTCCGGGAGCGTTCGGCCTGCCCCCGGAGCAGTTCCGCGGCCTCCTGGGCGTCCCGTAGACCGGCTGTGACGGTCTTGTTGGCCCCCGTGTCCACATGGACGTCCGCGAGGCCCTTGAAGCGCGCCCAGGGCCCCTGCTCCAGCCGTACGCTCTGGACCTTGGCGTGCGGGACCAGGGCCAGGCTGCGGCGCAGCAGTCCGTGCCGGGAGACGAAGACGCTGTCGGTGACGGCGATGCCGTAGCCCCGCCACCAGAACGGCAGGCACCAGCCCGCCCGGCGCGGCGGACGCGACAGCGACGCGGGCACCGTCACCCCGGGCAGCACCTGGCCTATCACCGCCTCCGCGATCTCACGCGGAGCCACCGGCACCAGCACCGAGTTGGACGAGCCCGCCACGTCCAGCTCCACCCGGACCCACCCGCGCCGCCGCCACAGCAGCGGTTCCACGATCCGTACGGTCTGCACGCGCCCCGGCGGCACCGTCTCGTGCGTGCGGTCCAGGAGGCCGTGGTCGATGCGCAGCCCGTCCGGGGACTCGCCGACCGTCCAGTCGTACTCGCTGATGAACCGGCCCACGCTGCTCGCGCCCGCCGCGCCGAGCAGCGGCACGCCCGTCGCGAGCACTGTCCACAGGCTGTGGGTGGCGAACCAGAGGACCGGCGGTACGACCAGTGCGGCGGCCAGCGATCCCCAGGTCGCCCCGGTCAGCACCAGGGAGACGGCGAGCACGCGCGCGGGGATGTGCAGCAGCTGCCGGGACGGTGCCTCGCCCACCTCGTGCGCGGTCTCGGGCGCGAACCCGGCGGCGCGGGCGAGGAGTTCGGCCCGCAGGGCACGCGCGTGCCCCTCGCCCAGGTACGCCAGCTCGTCCTTCTTGTCCGTCCCCACGACGTCGAGCTTGAGCTTGGCGACGCCCGCGACCCGGGCCAGCAACGGCTGGGTGATGTCGACGGCCTGGATGCGTTCGAGCCGGATGTGCGCGGTGCGCCGGAACAACAGGCCGGTACGTATGCGCAGTTCGTTGTCGGTCACCGCGAAGTGGGTGAACCACCAGGTTAGAAAGCCGTACAGGGCGCCCCCGACGAGGCACACGGCGAGGCCGAGCAGCAGGGTCGTGGTCGTCAGCCGGGTCAGTTGCCGCTGCGCCTGGTTGGGGTCGTGCACGGCCCACCCGATGAGCACGGCGACCGGCGCCCACGCCCGCCTGAGCGGTGTGACGGGATGCAGCCGCTGCTCGACGACCGGCTGTTTGCCGTCCTCCGTGGGTACGTCCGTCTCGGTGCCCGGGGTCGTCACAGCCCCGCCGATCGGGCCTGGCCGAGCTCGGTGAGCCGGTCCCGCAGCCGTTCGGCCTCCGCCGGTTCGAGGCCCGGGATCAGCGCGTCGGTCGCGGCGGCGGCCGTGTGCAGCTGCACGCTGGCCAGCCCGAAGTGCCGTGCGACGGGGCCCGACGTCACCTCGACCAGCTGCATCCGTCCGTACGGCACGATCGTCTCCTCGCGCCACAGCACACCCCTGCTGATCAGCAGGTCGTCGGCGCGCTCCGCGTACCGCCAGGAGGCCCAGTTGCGGCCCAGCATCCGCCAGCCCCACAGCAGCAGGACCAGCGGCAGCAGCGCGAAGGCAGCCCAGGCGGGCCCGGCGAGCAGGCCGGGCAGCAGCCCCGCACCGAGCGTCAGCGGCACCAGCCAGACCACCAGCAGCAACCGGCGCATCTTGAGCAGGTCCCGCGGCAGCCCGGTCCACACCGGTTCGCCGTGCTCTTCGCCGTGCCCTGCGTCGTGCCCATCGCCTCGCGTTTCGCCCGCGGTTTCCGGGCTCCCCGTCTCCATGGCGCAAGCGTACGTACGACAGACTGTGTCCATGAGTCCCATGGCGGAGCGAACCGAGCCCACGGAGACCGTCGTCGGTATCGGCGGTGCCGCGGAGAGTACCGACATGGTGCTCAACATCGGGCCCCAGCACCCGTCCACGCACGGCGTGCTGCGGCTGCGGCTGGTGCTCGACGGTGAGCGGATCCAGCACGCGGAGCCGGTGATCGGCTATATGCACCGCGGCGCGGAGAAGCTCTTCGAGGCGCGCGACTACCGTCAGATCATCATGCTGGCGAACCGGCACGACTGGCTGTCCGCGTTCTCCAACGAGCTGGGCGTGGTCCTCGCCGTGGAGCGGATGCTCGGCATGGAGGTCCCCACGCGCGCGGTGTGGACGCGCACGCTGCTCGCGGAGCTGAACCGGGTGCTCAACCACCTGATGTTCCTGGGCTCGTACCCGCTGGAGCTGGGCGGGATCACGCCGATCTTCTACGCCTTCACCGAGCGCGAGGAACTCCAGCACGTCATGGAGGAGCTCTCCGGCGGGCGCATGCACTACATGTTCAACCGCGTGGGAGGCCTCAAGGAGGACCTCCCGGCGGGCTGGACCACGCGCGCGCGCGACGTCGTCTCGTCCGTGCGCTCGCGCATGGACCGGTTCGACGACCTGGTGCTCGGCAACGAGATCTTCCGGGGGCGCACGCGCGGCGTGGGCGTGCTGCCGCCGGAGGCCGTGCACGCGTACGGCGTGAGCGGGCCGATCGCGCGCGCCTCGGGCGTCGACTTCGACCTGCGCCGCGACGAGCCGTATCTGGCCTACGGGGAGCTCCAGGACACCCTGAAGGTCGTCACCCGGCAGGAGGGCGACTGCCTCGCCCGCTTCGAGTGCCTCCTGGAGCAGACGCACAACGCGCTCGACCTGGCCGACGCCTGCCTCGACCGCCTCGCCGAACTGCCGCCCGGCCCGATCAACCAGCGCCTGCCGAAGGTCCTCAAGGCGCCCGAGGGTCACACGTACGCGTGGACCGAGAACCCCCTGGGCATCAACGGCTACTACCTCGTCAGCAAGGGCGAGAAGACCCCGTACCGGCTGAAGCTGCGCTCGGCCTCCTACAACAACATCCAGGCGCTGGCGGTCCTGCTGCCCGGGACGCTGGTCGCGGACATGGTGGCGATCCTGGGGTCGCTGTTCTTCGTGGTCGGAGACATCGACAAGTAGGGCAAGTAGGACAAGTGGGTCACAAGAGCGGGTCGGGGATCCCCGCGGGCTCCACCAGCCACCCGAAGTCCCCGAGGCCGCCCGGCGCCGTCAGCTCGGCGGCCTCTCCGGCGCCCCCCAGGGCCCGTACGTACGCTGCGGGGTCCGTGGACGCCAGGGACAGCGGAGGGCGGCCACCGGCCACCCCGAGGGCGTGCAGGGCCTCCCGCTGGGTCAGCAGCCGCCCTCCCGGGCCCGCGCAGGCGTCCAGCGCCACATGGGCGGTCAGGTCGCACGAGCCGTCCGGCACGGGTGCCGTCCCGCGGCCGGCCCGGAAACCGGTGAGCGTCCCGAAGGGCGGCCGGGCGCCGGCCGTGTGGGCGTAGTCGACGGCGACGGCCAGCCCCCGGTCGACAGTGGCCCTGGCGGCGGCCCAGGCGGTGTCCCTGGGGAGCCCGGTCTCGGCCCGCAGCCCCGTCTCCGGGGGCAGTGGCCACCACCGCGCCAGCCACTCCGCGTCCGCACCGACGACCGGCTCCCCGAGCCGCTCGCTCCCGTCCCGCCGTACGAGGACCAGGCGCGGTACGCCCGCCGGGTCCACCTCCACCACCTCCACGGGGACGTTGTCCAGCCACTCGTTGGCGAACAGCAGGCCGGTGATGCCGCCGGGGGGCTCGGCCAGCCACTCGACGCGGTGATCGAGGTCCGCGGGGCGGTCGGCCAGCTCGACGGCGTACCCACGCGCGCGGGCGGCCACCTCCGGGGGCAGGGCCGCGAGGACACCGGTGACGAGTTCGCCCCGGCCCGCGCCCATGTCGACGAAGCCCAGCGACGTGGGGTGGCCCAGCGCCTCGTCGACCCGGCACAGCAGCCGCGCCACGGCACCGGCGAAGAGCGGCGACGCGTGGACGGACGTACGGAAGTGCCCGGCGGGCCCCTCGGGCCGGCGATAGAACCCCTGTTCGCCGTACAGCGCCTCCTGTGTCGCCGCACGCCAGCCACGCCACTCGCCCGCTGTCCGGCCCGCCGCCGCGCCCACCGTCTCTCCTGCCACGGGGTCAGGCTAGGGCCCGGACCCCCGCCGCCCAGGGGAGAGGCTCTCCACCTTGCGGAGTACGCCGGGCCGTTGCGGATCGACCCTCCGGTTGACCCCGGCACACACAACGCATCCCTACGCTGGGTTACGTGCAACGCGTCTATGACTTCCTCCGCAGACACCCGGCATGGGTGGACGGCTTCTGGGCCGTCTTCCTGTTCGGGATCTCCATGCTGAGTGGAGCCGTCCAGAACGAGAATCCGGGTGCCGTGTCCCCGGCGGTGACCGCCGTCCTGACGGTCCTGCTGTGCCTGGTGATCGCGCTGCGCCGGCGTATGCCCGAGCGGATGCTCGTGCTGGCCGCCGCGGTCGGGCTGGCGCAGCTGGCCCTGGACGTCGAGCCGGTGCCCGCCGACTTCGCCCTGTTCGTGATCGTCTACACGGTGGCGGTGAGCGGGCCCCCCTGGGCCTCACGGTTCGCGCTGATCGGCGGTCTGGTCGCGTCCCCGCTCGCCCAGTTGCGCTGGCCGGAGAAGGAGTCGAGCACCGCGGGCAATCTCGCCCTGATGGTCTTCCTGGCGGTGCCCTTCGCCCTCGCCTGGGTGCTCGGCGACTCGCTGCGCACCCGCCGCGCCTACTTCGCCCAGTTGGAGGAGCGGGCTGCCCGCCTGGAGCGGGAGCGCGAGGCACAGGCCAAGGTCGCGGTCGCCGCCGAGCGCGCCCGGATCGCCCGCGAGCTGCACGACGTCGTCGCGCACAACGTCTCCGTGATGGTGGTCCAGGCCGACGGCGCCGCCTACGTCCTCGACACCGCCCCCGAACAGGCGAAGAAGGCCCTGGAGACCATCTCCGGCACCGGCCGCCAGGCCCTCGCCGAGATGCGCCGTCTGCTCGGTGTGCTGCGCACCGGCGAGCACCAGGAGGGCTGCGAGTACGTTCCGCAGCCCGACGTCGAGCAGCTCGACGAGCTGATCGAGCAGTGCCGTACCTCGGGCCTGCCCGTCGACTACAAGATCGAGGGCACCCCGCGCCCGCTGCCCAGCGGCGTGGAGCTGACGGCGTACCGCATCGTGCAGGAGGCGCTCACCAACACCCGCAAGCACGGCGGCCCGAACACCGGAGCGAGCGTGCGTCTGGTCTACTTCGACGACGGTCTCGGCCTGCTCGTCGAGGACGACGGCAAGGGCGCCCCGCACGAGCACTACGAGGAAGGCGGAGCCGACGGACAGGGCCACGGCCTGATCGGCATGCGCGAGCGTGTCGGCATGGTGGGCGGCACCCTGGACGCGGGCCCGCGCCCGGGCGGTGGCTTTCGCATCAGCGCCCTGCTGCCGCTCAAACCCGCTCATTGACACGTGCACGTTCGATCAACGCATTGATGTTCGACACGTACCGACCGGAGGACCCCGCCATGCACATCCGTGTGATGCTCGTCGACGACCAGGTGCTGCTGCGCACCGGGTTCCGGATGGTGCTCGACGCCCAGCCGGACATGGACGTCGTGGCGGAGGCGGGCGACGGCGTCGAGGCGCTCCAGGTGCTCCGGGAGACCGAGGTCGACGTGGTGCTGATGGACGTACGCATGCCGAAGCTCGACGGGGTGGAGACCACCCGGCGCATCTGCCAGGGCGACGACCCGCCCAAGGTGCTGATCCTGACCACCTTCGACCTCGACGAGTACGCCTTCTCCGGGCTGAAGGCGGGCGCCTCCGGCTTCATGCTCAAGGACGTGCCGCCCGGCGAGCTCCTCACCGCCATCCGCTCCGTGCACAGCGGTGACGCGGTCGTGGCCCCCTCGACGACCCGGCGGCTCCTCGACCGCTTCGCGCCCATGCTGCCGGCCACCGGCAAGCAGCCCGAGTACAAGGAGCTGGAGCGGCTCACCGACCGGGAACGCGAGGTCATGATCCTGGTCGCCCAGGGCCTGTCGAACGGCGAGATCGCGGCCCGGCTGGTGCTGTCGGAAGCGACGGTGAAGACCCATGTGGGCCGCATCCTGACCAAGTTGGGGCTGCGGGACCGGGTGCAGGTGGTCGTCCTCGCGTACGAGACGGGGCTCGTGCGGGCCGGCGGAGGCGGCTGACCGCCTGTTCCACCGGCCCGTCCGCCGGTCACCTGAGGACGCCCTCCAGGAAGTCGCTGCCCGGCCGGGCTACAGCCGCTCCATGAACTCCGTCACCGCCACCTTCACCTCGTCCGCCGTCCACTCCAGGCCGGCGGCACGGACGAACACCTCGGTGAACGCGAGGCCCGGGCCGCCGCGGCTCCAATCGTTGGAGAACAGGAGGGTCTTCGTCTCCTCGCCGTGCCGGACCGCGGCCTCCGCGGCGACCTCGGGGTCGTACGGCAGCCAGACCTGGAACTCGTTCGTGTGCGGCACCTCCGGGTGGACGCGCGCCCACGGCACCCCGGCCGCCGCGAAGCCTTCGCGCAGCGCGGCGGCGACCACGCGCGCGTGGGCCACGTACTCCGGGAGGCGGGGCAGCTCGCGGTCCAGGCCGACGAGGGCGGACAGGACCGTCGGGAACTGCTGGAAGACCGCGCCTCCGTAGCGGTGCCGCCAGGCCTTCGCCTCCTCGACGAGGGTCCGCGGGCCCGCCAGTGCGGCACCGCCGTAGCCGTCGAGGGACTTGTAGAGGGACACGTAGACGCTGTCCGCGAGGTCCGCGATCTCGTCCAGGGGGCGGCCGAAGTGGGTGGTGGACTCCCACAGGCGGGCCCCGTCGAAGTGCACCACCGCGTCGCGTTCCCGCGCCGCCGCCACGACCTCGGACAGCTCATCCCAGGTGGGCAGCACGAAACCGGCGTCCCTGAGGGGAAGTTCCAGCATCAGCGTCCCGAAGGGCTCGTCGAAGTCGCGCACCTCGTCGGCCGTCGGCATCCGGGGCTCGCTCGTCACCCGCAGCGGGCGCAGTCCGCCGAGCGTGCTGAACGCGTTCCGTTCGTGCACCTCGGGGTGGGCGAGCGCGTGCAGGGCGACGGCCGGGTTGCCGGTGCGGCCCGCCCAGCAGCGCAGGGCCACCTGCTGGGCCATCGTGCCGGTCGGGAAGAAGGCGGCGGCCTCCTTGCCGAGCAGTCCGGCGACCCGCTCCTCCAGGGTCTCGACGATCCCGCCGCCGTAGATGTCCGACGGCTCGTCCAGGTCGTACGACTCCCGCGCCTCGTCGAGCAGCGCCAGCCGCTCCCCGATCGTCCCGAGGAACCCCGGGCGGGCCAGGACCCGTTCGGCGCTCCGGAGCGCGGCCCGGCGCCGCAGCCGTCGTTCCTTCCCGCCCTGCTCCGGGCCCTGATCCGTGCCCTGCTCCGTGCCGGGTTTCTCGCCCGGTCGCCCGCCCTCATCCGCCCTGTCGCTCATGCCCGGGATCATCCCGCGCGCGGGATCGGGCAGTCACGCGGTTTTCCGTCGGCCGTGCGCGGAGGGCGTGCGGTCACCCACAACCTGTGGACAACCGGACGCCTCCGGGACCGATCGCGTTAACATGACGAGAAATCGTCCGGTACATCGTCCGGTACCCCGAGCGGACTGGAACGGGAAGGCCGTCGTCGAGTGAGTACATTCCAACAGCCAGACCCCAGGGACCGCCCCGCGCGGCTCACCGTCGGCGTGGTCGGTGCCGGACGCGTGGGTCCCGCGCTGGCCGCGTCCCTGCAACTCGCCGGGCACCGTCCGGTGGCCGTGTCCGCGGTCTCCGACGCCTCCGTCCGCAGAGCCGCCGAGCTGCTCCCGGACGTTCCCGTCGTGTCGCCCGCCCAGGTCATGGAACGCGCCGAACTGGTCCTGCTGACCGTCCCGGACGACGCCCTGCCCGGCCTCGTGGAGGGCCTCGCCGAGACCGGCGCCGTACGCCCGGGACAGCTGATCGTGCACACCTCCGGGCGGTACGGCGCGAAGGTCCTGGACCCCGCCCTGCGGGCCGGCGCGCTGCCGCTGGCCCTGCACCCCGCCATGACGTTCACCGGCACCCCTGTGGACGTACAGCGGCTCGCCGGGTGCTCCTTCGGGGTCACCGCGCGCCCCGAGCTGCGGCTGGCCGCCGAAGCCCTCGTCATCGAGATGGGCGGCGAGCCCGAGTGGATCGCCGAGGAGAGCCGCCCGCTCTACCACGCGGCCCTCGCCCTGGGCGCCAACCACCTGGTGACCCTGGTCGCCGAGTCCATGGACCTGCTGCGCGCGGCCGGTGTCGAATCCCCCCACCGGATGCTCGGCCCACTGCTGGGCGCCGCCCTGGACAACGCGCTGCGCTCCGGGGACGCGGCTCTCACCGGGCCCGTCGCGCGCGGGGACGCGGGCACCGTCGCCGCCCATGTCGCGGAGCTGCGCAAGCACTCCCCGCAGAGCGTCGCCGGATATCTGGCGATGGCCCGCGCGACCGCCGACCGCGCGCTCGCGCACGGCCTCCTCAAGCCGGAACTGGCCGAGGACCTCCTCGGGGTGCTCGCGGAGGGCGCGAGCCCGCCCGCGAGCCCCGAAAGCCCGAACAGCGACGGGGGAGAGCGATGAGCAGCCGATTCTGGGGAATCCTGTCCGACACCGACGCTCTGGCGGACGCCCACGCGCACATCGGTGTGCCGGGACACAACGCCGTCGTGATGACCATGGGCGCCCTCCACGAGGGCCACGCCACCCTGATCCGGACCGCCCGCGCACACGTCGGCCCCAAGGGCTTCGTGACCGTCACCGTCTTCGTGAACCCTCTCCAGTTCGGCAAGGGCGAGGACCTCGACCGCTACCCGCGCACCCTCGACGCCGACGTCGAACTCGCCGGACAGGCGGGCGCGGACGCCGTGTTCGCCCCCTCCGTGGACGAGGTCTACCCGGGCGGCGAACCCCAGGTGCGGATCAGCGCGGGCCCCATGGGGGAGCGGCTGGAAGGGGCCACGCGCCCCGGGCACTTCGACGGCGTGCTCACCGTCGTCGGCAAACTGCTCCACCTCACCCGCCCCGACGTGGCCTTCTTCGGGCAGAAGGACGCCCAGCAGCTCGCGATGATCCGCCGGATGGTCCGTGACCTGAACTTCGGCGTGGAGATCGTCGGCGTCCCGACCGTGCGCGAGCCCGACGGCCTGGCCCGCTCCAGCCGCAACCGCTATCTGTCCCCGGAGGAGCGGCGTACGGCGCTCGCCCTCTCCCAGGCCCTGTTCGCCGGCGGCGACCGGCACGCCGCCCAGGAGGCGCTGCGCGCGCGGGCCCGCGAGGTGCCTGCCACGCACGCGCGTGCCCAGGCCCTCAGCGCGCTCGGGGAATCCCGAGCCGCCGCCGACGCGCACGCCGTCGCGAAGGTCCCCGGAGGCGCTCCCGCCGCCGTGCGGGCCGCCGCCCGCCTCCTCCTGGACGACGCCGCCCGCCTCCGGCCCCCGCTGGTCCTCGACTACCTGGCCCTGGTCGACCCCGCCGACTTCACCGAGATCCCGGACGACTTCACGGGCGAAGCCGTCCTCGCCGTCGCAGCCAAGGTCGGGACGACCCGGCTGATCGACAACATCCCTCTCATTTTCGGACCCCCCGGAGCCGCCTTGTGAGCACCACAGGCCCCACCGCCGGCCACGCCGGCACCTCCACCGGCATACGGCTGCACGCCCCCGCCCCCGGCTGGGCCCTCTCCGCGGACGTCGTGGTCGTCGGCTCCGGTGTCGCCGGGCTCACCGCGGCCCTGCGCTGCGACGCGGCCGGCCTGAGGACGGTCGTCGTCACCAAGGCCCGCCTCGACGACGGCTCCACCCGCTGGGCCCAGGGCGGCATCGCGGCGGCCCTGGGGGAGGGCGACACACCCGAACAGCACCTGGACGACACCCTGGTGGCCGGCGCGGGCCTGTGCGACGAGGAGGCCGTACGGATCCTCGTCACGGAGGGACCGGACGCCGTACGGCGGCTCATCGAGACCGGCGCCCACTTCGACGAGTCCTCCGAAGGAGGACTCGAACTGACCCGCGAGGGCGGCCACCACCGCCGCCGGATAGCGCACGCGGGCGGCGACGCGACCGGCGCGGAGATCTCCCGCGCCCTCGTCGAGGCCGTCCGCGCGCGGGGCCTGCGCACGGTCGAGAACGCGCTCGTCCTGGACCTCCTGACGGACGCCGACGGCCGTACGGCGGGCGTGACCCTGCACGTCATGGGAGAGGGCCAGCACGACGGCGTGGGCGCCGTCCACGCGCCCGCCGTGGTCCTCGCCACCGGCGGCATGGGCCAGGTCTTCTCCGCGACCACCAACCCGTCCGTGTCGACCGGCGACGGCGTGGCCCTCGCCCTGCGCGCGGGCGCCGAGGTCAGCGACCTCGAGTTCGTCCAGTTCCACCCCACGGTGCTCTTCCTGGGTGCCGACGCCGAGGGCCAGCAGCCGCTCGTCTCCGAGGCGGTACGCGGTGAGGGCGCCCACCTCGTCGACGCCGACGGCGTGCGCTTCATGACCGGCCAGCACGAACTCGGCGAACTCGCGCCCCGGGACATCGTCGCCAAGGGCATCATGCGCCGCATGCAGGAACAGGGCGCCGAACACATGTTCCTGGACGCCCGGCACTTCGGCGCCCACATGTGGGAGCACCGCTTCCCGACGATCCTCGCCTCCTGCCGCGCCCACGGCATCGACCCGGTCACCGAGCCCGTCCCCGTCGCCCCGGCCGCCCACTACGCCTCCGGCGGCGTCCGCACCGACTCCCGGGGCCGCACGACCGTCCCCGGCCTGTACGCGTGCGGAGAGGTCGCCTGCACCGGCGTCCACGGCGCCAACCGGCTCGCCTCCAACTCCCTCCTGGAGGGCCTGGTCTACGCCGAGCGCATCGTCGCCGACATCACCGCGGCCCACGCCGGAAACGGCCTCCACGCACGCGTGCCCGCACCCGTCCCGCACCCCGAGAAGCCCGCGCACCCGCTGCTCGCCCCCGAGGCCCGCTTCGCGATCCAGCGCGTCATGACCGAGGGCGCCGGAGTGCTGCGCTCCGCCGCCTCCCTGGACACCGCCGCCGCGGCCATCCAGAAACTGCACGCAGAGGCCCGCGACGCCCTCGACGAGAACGGCAAGACCGCCGAGCCCGGCGTCGACACCTGGGAGACCACCAACCTCCTGTGCGTGGCCCGCGTCCTGGTCGCCGCCGCCCGCATGCGCGAGGAGACCCGCGGCTGCCACTGGCGCGAGGACCACGCCGAGCGCGACGACACGACCTGGCACCGCCACATCGTCGTACGGCTGAATCCCGACCGGACGCTGGCCGTACACACCACCGACACCGCAGACTTCCCCCCGACCCGGCATCATCAGCCGGAGCACCGTCCCCAGGAGCAGTGACAGTAGTGAGCACCCCCGACCTTCCCCTCGCCCAGAGCGGCGGCTGCGGCGACGGCTGCGCCTGCGGCTCCGACCCCGACATGGCGGACGAGGTGTACATGGAGTGCGGCCTGGACCCCGCGCTCGCCGCCCTCCTCGCCGACGCCGGCCTCGACCCCCTGGAGGTCGAGGACATCGCCAATGTCGCCATCCAGGAGGACCTCGACCACGGCGTGGACGTGACGACCGTCGCGACCATCCCCGAGGAGGCCCGCGCCACCGCCGACTTCACCGCCCGCGAGGGCGGCGTCGTCGCCGGCCTGCGGATCGCCGAGGCGGTCGTCTCCGTGGTCTGCACCGACGAGTTCGAGGTCGAACGGCACGTCGAGGACGGCGACCGCGTCGAGGCCGGCCAGAAGCTGCTCAGCGTCACGACCCGCACCCGTGACCTCCTGACGGCCGAGCGCAGCGCCCTCAACCTCCTGTGCCGCCTGTCCGGCATCGCGACCGCCACGCGCGCGTGGGCGGACGTCCTGGAGGGCACCAAGGCGCGCGTGCGCGACACCCGCAAGACGACTCCCGGGCTGCGCGCCCTGGAGAAGTACGCGGTCCGCTGCGGCGGCGGCGTCAACCACCGGATGTCCCTGTCGGACGCGGCACTCGTCAAGGACAACCACGTGGTCGCCGCCGGCGGTGTCACCCAGGCCTTCGAGGCCGTCCGGGAAGCCTTCCCGGACGTACCGATCGAGGTCGAGGTCGACACGCTGCACCAGCTGCGCGAGGTGCTCGACGCGGGCGCCGACCTGATCCTCCTGGACAACTTCACCCCCGGCGAGTGCGACGAGGCCGTCGCGCTCGTCGACGGCCGCGCCGTGCTGGAGGTCTCGGGCCGGCTCGTCCTGGACAACGCCAAGGAGTACGCCGACACCGGCGTCGACTACCTGGCGGTCGGCGCCCTCACCCACTCCTCGCCGATCCTCGACATCGGTCTCGACCTGCGAGCGGCGGAGTAGGTACACGGCCATGCTGCTGACCATCGACGTAGGAAACACCCACACCGTCCTCGGCCTCTTCGACGGCGACGAGATCGTCGAACACTGGCGCATCTCCACGGACGCGCGCCGCACGGCCGACGAACTCGCCGTCCTCCTCCAGGGCCTCATGGGCATGCACCCGCTCCTCGGGGACGAGCTCGGCGACGGCATCGACGGCATCGCCATCTGCGCGACCGTCCCGTCGGTGCTGCACGAGCTGCGCGAGGTGACGCGGCGGTACTACGGCGATGTGCCGGCGGTGCTGGTCGAACCCGGCGTGAAGACGGGCGTACCGATCCTCACCGACAACCCGAAGGAGGTCGGCGCGGACCGCATCATCAACGCGGTCGCCGCCGTCGAGCTCTACGGCGGCCCCGCGATCGTCGTCGACTTCGGTACGGCGACCACGTTCGACGCGGTGTCCGCGCGCGGGGAGTACGTCGGCGGGGTGATCGCGCCCGGGATCGAGATCTCGGTCGAGGCGCTCGGCGTGAAGGGGGCGCAGCTCCGGAAGATCGAGGTGGCGCGGCCCCGGGCGGTGATCGGCAAGAACACGGTCGAGGCGATGCAGGCGGGCATCATCTACGGGTTCGCGGGTCAGGTCGACGGTGTGGTGACGCGGATGGCGAAGGAGCTGGCGGAGGATCCGGACGACGTGACGGTGATCGCGACGGGCGGGCTGGCGCCGATGGTGCTGGGTGAGGCGTCGGTGATCGACGAGCACGAGCCGTGGCTGACGTTGATCGGGCTGCGGCTGGTGTACGAGCGGAACGTGTCCCGTATGTGAGTCCCCTCAAACGCCGGACGGGCTGAAAACGCACGCCACGCCCGTCCCTAATGTCGAATTTGTCTGATTAGCGCGTATCGTCGCCGCATGCCCACGCCATTCGGATCTCGCGGCGGCATGGCGTTCGGTGCGGAGGAGCTGCGTGTGCTCCGTCGCGCCCTCGCCCTCGCCCCCCACCCCGGCCCCGCCTCCGCAGAGGACGTCCAGGACTGTCTCCGGCTCGCCGAGTCCGTCGACGAGGCGGCGCACGAGGGGGTCAGGCTGCGGGCCTTCCTCGTGGCCGATCTCGCCCGCTACCGCGCCGCTCTGCCCGGCACCGCCGCCGGCTTTCTCACGCTCCTGGAGGAGGCGCTGGGCGCCGGGTACCGCCCGAGCCCGGACGACCTCGCCGCCCTCCGCGCCCTGCGGGGGAACCCGGTCGCCGCCGCCCTCCTGGACCGCTGCCTGCGTCACGCCGAGCGGGACGTACGGGCCCGGCTGAGCGCCAGAGTGGCCGGCCGTGCGCCGGCCGCACCCACGGTGCCCGCCTCCCGTACCCGCCTCCTGGCCCTGCCCGGCGGTCTCGCCACCGAGGAGCCCGTCAGGAAACCCGGTGACAAACCCGCGGAGAAGCAGCCTTACGAGCGGCCCGCACCCGCACCCCGGCCCGCACCCGACGCCCCCAGGCCCGCCCGCCCCGTCCCCACCCCGGGCGAGGTCTTCCCGCGCCGCAAGCCGACCCCGCCCGCGAATCCCCCACAACAGCTGGCCGCGGGCTGAGCGGACAGACCGAACAGCCAGACCGAACAGCCAGACCGAACAGCCAGGCTGAACAGACAGGCTGAACAGAGCTGGAACCACCAAGGCCCGGGCCCGCGCCCGGGCCTTTCTTCGGGCCTGGCTACTCTGGACCCCATGGACTACGTCTCCGCGCTCGTGCCCCCCGTAGTGATGGCCGCGCTCTTCGCCGCCGTGATCGTGACGATGGTGAAGAGTCAGGGCGGTGCCAACAAGGGCAAGGAGGACGCGGCCGCCGACGCCGCCATCGCCCGGGCCGAGCAGGCGTCACAGGCTGGGCAGGACCGCCCCGTTTCGTAGCTATTTGGCGCTGAATGCGCACGTCCTTCACGCTATTCACCGTTTCTCCCACTAGTGTGCTGAGTTGTGCCTCGCCCATTGGGAGAACTCGAAGACGCGGTCATGACGCGGGTGTGGAAGTGGAACCGCCCGGTCACCGTTCGGGAAGTCCTGGAAGACCTTCGGCAGGAACGGTCCATCGCCTACACCACGGTGATGACCGTTCTGGACAATCTCCATCAGAAGGGCTGGGTCCGTCGTGAGGCGGAAGGCCGCGCCTATCGATATGAGGCGGTCTCCACCCGCGCCGCCTACTCGGCCGCGCTGATGAACGACGCGTGGTCGCAGAGTGACAACCCCGCCGCCGCTCTCGTCGCCTTCTTCGGCATGATGAGCGAAGAACAGCGGCTCTCCCTCAGGGACGCCGTTCACATCGTCCAAGGGCCGGAACAGGTCGAACGGCCCCGGCAGACCGACAAGACCGAACAGACCGACAAGACCGAAGTCGCGGAACATACCGTCTTCGAGAACCCCGCCTCGGTCCAGGACCCCACCGGGCGATAGCGTCCGCTCATGTCAGCGATCCGTCCCGAAGCCACCGCGAAAGCCATCACCGTCCGGCGGGCCAGGACCAGCGATGTCCAGGCCGTACGCGGACTCCTTGACTCGTTCGTCCGTGGTCGTATCCTGCTCGACAAAGCGACGGTGACGCTTTACGAGGACATCCAGGAGTTCTGGGTCGCGGAACGCGACGACAACGCTGAGGTCGTGGGGTGCGGTGCACTCCACGTCATGTGGGAAGACCTCGCCGAAGTCCGCACTCTTGCCGTGAACCCCGACCTCAGAGGTTCCGGTGTCGGGCATCAGTTGCTGGAGAAGTTGCTGCAGACCGCCCGTTGGCTCGGTGTTCGTCGCGTTTTCTGTCTGACCTTTGAAGTGGACTTCTTCGGGAAGCACGGCTTCGTGGAGATCGGTGAGACGCCCGTTGACACCGATGTCTACGCCGAGCTGCTGCGTTCCTATGACGAGGGCGTCGCGGAGTTCCTCGGTCTCGAACGAGTGAAACCGAACACCTTGGGCAACAGCCGGATGCTTCTGCATCTGTGATCGGGCATCGGGCAATTCCTGTCGGCCGCCCTGCCCCGGTTCCCTATGTCCGAAACGCGCACGTTTCCGGCCCGGGGAAGGGAGGTCTGTCTCTCCCGGGGGTTTGTGTTTTTCCGGCAAAAGCGGTTTGCTTTCCGATGTACTGCAGTACTGCATATAACAGGGGACGCGAATCGGCGGCGCACGCTGCGGCCTCGGCTCCCAAGTTATCGATGAAAGGAAATCCGGTGGCACAGAAGGTTCAGGTCCTTCTTGTCGACGACCTCGACGGCGGCGAAGCCGACGAGACCGTGACGTTCGCGTTGGACGGCAAGACGTACGAGATCGACCTCACGACTGCCAATGCCGACAAGCTTCGCGGTCTCCTCGACGCCTACGTCAAGGGCGGTCGTCGTACCGGAGGCCGTGCTTCGGGTGGGCGTGGAAAGGCGCGCGTCGCCACTGGCGGCAGCCAGGACACCGCGCAGATCCGTGCCTGGGCGAAGGAGAACGGCCACGACGTCAATGACCGCGGCCGTGTTCCCGCGATCATCCGCGAGGCTTACGAGAAGGCCAACGGCTGAGCGCTCACGCGCCGCAGCCGGATGCGATGGCATTGCGTCGCCAGCGTGTCCACCAGCCGTACGAGATCGGGGGCGCCTCCGACGCCCCCCAGGGCCGACATGGTCGGCAGCGGGATTTCCGTCCCGCAGCCTGTTTCAGGGGGCCGCAGCCAGACAGCGGCCCCCTGCGGATTTTCACGGCCCGGCAAGTCGCCCGTACCGCCGGGAATTCCGGGCAGTGCGGGAAGCCCGGGAGACAGGGGCGCCTCGATGTGGCAGCCCGCGCCGATCGCCCTCAGGTCCGGTGTGAGCCGGCCCCACTCCAGCCAGTCCAGCAGCCCCGGCAACTCGTCGGCGCTGCCCGCGGCCACCAGCAGCAGCATCCGGTCCCCGCACAGGGCCACCGGAGAACCCGGCGCTCCCGTCCGCGCCCGGTGGCGCAGTGCCGCGAAACCCGCCTCCGCCGGCACGTCCAGCACGTCGAAGCACAGACCCACGGCCAGTCGCGGCCAAAGCCCCGCGGAACCGGAGCCGGGCACTGTCTCCCATCCCAGTTCGTTCTCGTACCAACGCCGGACAACACCGGTGACATCGCTACCGGCGTTGCTCGTGAGACCACCGGCGGTGTCGCCCGTATCAAGAGCAAGAGGGCGACGAGGAAGGGGGACCGTGGGGACCATGCCAAAGCCAACCGCCGGAAGAGCCCGCGAGTTACGCTGGGTGTCCTCGCGGGCGCACAGAGTGCCGATTCCCGAGGCGCGCAGAGCGGTTCGGCGGCGCAAGGTTGTTCGCCCGTAGCGGAGGGAACCCGTGCATCCGGCATGGAGTGTCGGTCCGTACGGGTAAGACATCCCTAGTGGGAGGGGGCGACACGCAGAAAAGGGCGTCTCACGTTCGCCATCGGCGTACTGATAGTGAGGCTATCTCCCTGGCCTGCGGGAACATCGTCTCGCACGATCGGGTTGGAGCATATGTCGGCGTACGGGGTCAGGAGGCTGTGTTGGTTCTCGGTCCGGTGTCGGCAGTTGGAATGAGCGGTCCCCGCTTGCGGGACTAAGCTGCGGAAGGACAGGGAGGGGAGCGTCCCCTTACTGCCTGACCGCTCTGAGGAGCGATTAACGATGTTCGAGAGGTTCACCGACCGCGCGCGGCGGGTTGTCGTCCTGGCTCAGGAAGAAGCCCGGATGCTCAACCACAACTACATCGGCACCGAGCACATCCTCCTGGGCCTGATCCACGAGGGTGAGGGTGTCGCCGCTAAGGCCCTGGAGAGCCTCGGGATTTCGCTCGAGGCGGTCCGCCAGCAGGTGGAGGAGATCATCGGGCAGGGCCAGCAGGCCCCGTCCGGGCACATCCCCTTCACCCCCCGTGCCAAGAAGGTCCTGGAGCTTTCGCTCCGCGAGGCCCTTCAGCTGGGCCACAACTACATCGGCACGGAGCACATCCTGCTCGGCCTGATCCGCGAGGGCGAGGGCGTCGCCGCCCAGGTCCTCGTCAAGCTGGGCGCAGATCTCAACCGGGTGCGGCAGCAGGTCATCCAGCTGCTCTCCGGCTACCAGGGCAAGGAGACCGCCGGCGCCAGTGGCGGCCCCGCGGAGGGCACCCCCTCGACGTCCCTGGTCCTCGACCAGTTCGGCCGGAACCTCACCCAGGCCGCTCGCGAATCCAAGCTCGACCCGGTCATCGGGCGCGAGAAGGAGATCGAGCGGGTCATGCAGGTGCTGTCCCGCCGTACGAAGAACAACCCGGTCCTCATCGGTGAGCCCGGCGTCGGCAAGACGGCGGTTGTCGAGGGACTGGCTCAGGCGATCGTCAAGGGCGAGGTGCCCGAGACGCTGAAGGACAAGCACCTCTACACGCTTGACCTCGGCGCGCTGGTCGCCGGCTCCCGGTACCGCGGTGACTTCGAGGAGCGCCTGAAGAAGGTCCTCAAGGAGATCCGCACCCGCGGCGACATCATCCTGTTCATCGACGAGCTGCACACGCTCGTCGGAGCGGGTGCCGCCGAGGGCGCCATCGACGCGGCCTCCATCCTCAAGCCGATGCTGGCCCGCGGTGAGCTCCAGACCATCGGTGCGACCACGCTCGACGAGTACCGCAAGCACCTCGAGAAGGACGCGGCCCTCGAGCGCCGCTTCCAGCCGATCCAGGTCGCGGAGCCTTCCCTCCCGCACACGATCGAGATCCTCAAGGGCCTGCGCGACCGGTACGAGGCGCACCACCGCGTCTCGATCACCGACGAGGCCCTGGTGCAGGCGGCGACGCTCGCCGACCGGTACATCTCCGACCGGTTCCTGCCCGACAAGGCGATCGACCTCATCGACGAGGCCGGTTCCCGGATGCGCATCCGCCGGATGACCGCTCCGCCGGACCTGCGCGAGTTCGACGAGAAGATCGCCGGCGTGCGCCGGGACAAGGAGTCCGCGATCGACTCGCAGGACTTCGAGAAGGCCGCTTCTCTTCGTGACAAGGAGAAGCAACTCCTCGCCGCGAAGGCCAAGCGGGAGAAGGAGTGGAAGGCCGGCGACATGGACGTCGTCGCCGAGGTCGACGGCGAGCTGATCGCCGAGGTCCTGGCGACCGCCACCGGCATCCCGGTCTTCAAGCTGACCGAGGAGGAGTCGAGTCGCCTGCTGCGCATGGAGGACGAGCTCCACAAGCGGGTCATCGGCCAGAAGGACGCCGTCAAGGCGCTCTCGAAGGCGATCCGTCGTACGCGTGCCGGTCTGAAGGACCCGAAGCGTCCCGGTGGTTCGTTCATCTTCGCCGGCCCGTCCGGTGTCGGTAAGACCGAGCTGAGCAAGGCCCTGGCCGAGTTCCTCTTCGGTGACGAGGACGCGCTGATCTCCCTCGACATGTCGGAGTTCAGCGAGAAGCACACGGTGTCGCGTCTCTTCGGTTCCCCGCCCGGATACGTGGGTTACGAAGAGGGCGGCCAGCTGACCGAGAAGGTCCGCCGCAAGCCGTTCTCCGTCGTCCTCTTCGACGAGGTCGAGAAGGCGCACCCGGACATCTTCAACTCGCTGCTGCAGATCCTGGAGGACGGTCGCCTGACCGACTCCCAGGGCCGGGTCGTGGACTTCAAGAACACGGTCATCATCATGACGACCAACCTCGGCACGCGGGACATCTCGAAGGGCTTCAACCTGGGCTTCGCGGCCTCCGGTGACAAGAAGTCCAACTACGAGCGCATGAAGAACAAGGTCTCGGACGAGCTCAAGCAGCACTTCCGCCCCGAGTTCCTCAACCGCGTCGACGACGTGGTCGTCTTCCCGCAGCTGACGCAGGAGGACATCCTGCGGATCGTCGACCTGATGGTCGGCAAGGTGGACGAGCGCCTCAAGGACCGGGACATGGGCATCGAGCTCTCCCAGGCCGCCAAGGAGCTGCTGTCCAAGAAGGGCTACGACCCCGTCATGGGCGCCCGGCCGCTGCGCCGGACGATCCAGCGCGAGATCGAGGACACGCTCTCCGAGAAGATCCTCTTCGGTGAGCTGCGCCCCGGTCACATCGTGGTCGTCGACACGGAGGGCGAGGGCGAGACCGCGACCTTTACCTTCCGGGGTGAGGAGAAGTCGGCTCTGCCCGACGTCCCGCCGATCGAGCAGGCGGCCGGCGGTGCCGGACCGAACCTGAGCAAGGAGGCGTAAGCCTCAGGGCTGCGTCGCCACGCCAGATGTCAGAGAGGGGCCGGTGCTTTTCAGCACCGGCCCCTCTCGCATGTCCTGACGACAACCAGCTACAACCAGCTACAACTGACGACGACTGGCAAAGACTTACGACAGCTGGCCGTCGTAGTCCGGCAGCTTGTACGTCTTCTCCGCGTGGCCGCCCGACAGGTCGGTCGCGCTGTTGCCGATGTTGGCGATGATCGTGTAGCCCTTCGACTCGATGTCGACGCGCTGCGCGGTCTTGTAGTCGGCCACGTTCTTGAAGAGGTCGATCAGATTGCGGGCGTACAGCCCGGTCACGTTGTAGCCGACGTACGTGAGGTTGTACTGCGTCACGGGCTTGATGATGTCCGGGCGCGCGGTGACGAAGAAGAGGGCGACGCCGTGGTTCTGGGCGTACTGGGCGACCTTCAGCACGGGCGCGTTGGCCGGTGACGGGTAACTGAAGCCGAAGTCGGTCTCCAGGGTCGTGTTGTCGATGTCGAAGACGATCGCCGGCTTCTCGCCCTTGGAGGCGGCGGCGATGCGCTGCTTCAGATAGGGCAGGGCCTGGTCCATCACGGTCCGGCAGTCCTGTTGCCAGGTGGCGTAGTCGACGTCCGCGGCGGCGGCTGCCGACACGGACGCGGTGGCCGTGGTCGCCGTGCTGATCGCGGCCTGGGCACTGCCGGGGGCGGCCAGTGTCACCGCGGCGACCGCGGTGGCGGCGGTCAGGCCGATACGGCGGGTCCAGGGCGTCCAGGAGCCTGCTGAGCCTCTTGTCATCGGGATGGGGGTCCTCTCACGTAGGGCCGTGCGGTGCCAGGGCATGCAGATGTCAGGGGCATGCTTGCGGAAGTGAGTGGCGCTGACGGGAAGGGCACATTACTCACGGGTAGCCGCGAGGTGCCAGTAGTCGGAGCGTGTTTATTCGGCCCGCCGGCGACCCGCGGGTGGTGCGTTGGTGGTGTGTGTTGGCTTGCGTTGTGCGCGTCACAGTCGTACGTCGATGGATCCTGTTGGCCGGTGACATGATGCACAGGCGAAATGTCCGTTACTAGGGTGATTAGTGGGTGAGGGTGTAGGTGGGTTGCGGTTTGTGGAGGGCGACTGCTTCGGTTGGTTTGTCAAGAAGTGGGTAAATTTGTGGCCGTCTACTAACTTGTGTCGTAGATCGGAAGTTTGGGGATGGGCGGGGCTCGGGGTTACCAAGGGGTTGCCCATCCGGCGGGAACGCTCGTGCCGGGTGGCTTTTCTGTCCCCGTCCCCATGAGGTCTCGATGTTCCAGCGCGCCACCGCCCCGTCCCGCGAGTCCCGTACGGCCCGTGTCTCCCGTGTCTCCCGCGTCTCAGTTCTGGCCGCCGGGCTCGGCGCGTCGATCGTCCTGGGGGTGACCGGGGTCGCGGCTGCCGCCGAGAGCGGTGCGACGGGGGCCGTCCAGGTTCAGGCCGCCGCCAAGAAGGCCGCCTCCTGGGTGGACCCGGTCAAGAAGTACAAGCTGAGCGCCCGCTTCAACCAGGCCGGCAACATGTGGTCGTCCACCCACTCCGGCCAGGACTTCGCCGTGGCGAGCGGTACCAAGGTCGTCGCCGCGCACGGCGGTACGGTCGTCAAGGCCGGCGGCAACGGTGCCGGTGACGGGTCGGCGTACGGCAATGCCGTCGTCATCAAGCACGGCAACGGGACGTACTCGCAGTACGCCCATCTGTCGCGGATCAACGTGAAGGTCGGCCAGGTCGTGGCCACCGGACAGGGCATAGCCCTCTCCGGCAACACGGGCAACTCCAGCGGGCCGCACCTGCACTTCGAGATCCGTACGACACCGAACTACGGGTCCGCCGTCGACCCCGTGGCCTTTCTGCGGGCCAAGGGCGTGACTGTCTGACCCGCCGGGCCTGTCAGGCCTGTCTGGGCGGTGTGTGACCGGCCGGTCGGGGTTGCTGCGGCTACGAGGGTCGTTCCGTGCCCTCGTGTGCCTGTGTCACCAGGCCGATCGCGACCTCCAGGACCGCCTGGCGCTTCTCGTCCGCGTCGCCCGCGAGGTCGTGGAGCACGAACATCCCGGCGTGCAGCGTGAACATCGCGCTGATGCAGCGGACCTGGGCGACCAGGGGGGCGTCCGGGTCGATGATGATCTCCCGCATTCCGAGCATGCGGGTCTTGAACATGTCGCCGATGCTCAGGTCCCGTACCGTCGCCTGGTTCTCCTGCATGAAGCGGAAGAGGGGGGCCGCCTCCGCGAGCGCCTCGTTGTAGCGGCGCAGGATCTCCTGCTTCATGTCGAGGGTGTGCGGCTGCTGCCGGCCCCACTCGATCAGGTCCTCGATCGGTTTCGTCAGATCCTCGAACAGGCTGACGACGATCTCTTCCTTGGTCTTGAAGTGGTAGTAGAGCGCCGCCTTAGTGACGTCGAGGCGCTCGGCGATCTCCCGCAGCGAGGTCTTCTCGTAGCCCTGTTCGGCGAAGAGTTCGAGCGCCACGTCCTGGATGCGCTGACGGGTGTCCCCGCGTCGGCGCTGCTTGGTGCGCTCCATGCCCGTACTCCTGCTTCCGCTTCTGAACCCTGGGGAGTGCCCTTGGGGGAAAACTTACTTGACGCCCGGCTAGTTAGCGGTCTAGCTTCCCCAGTGTAGTCAACTTGCCGGGCGGCAAGTAAGTGGGAGTACGTGGGGGAGTGGGGCGGGCACGATGGCGGACACGCGGGCAGCAGTGGACGAGCAGGGCGAGCAGGACGGACGGGTTGAGCAGGCCGAGCAGGGCAAGCAGCCGCGGAGTGTGCGGGTGGTACTGCTCGCGCTCATGATCGCGATGATGCTCGCGATGCTGGACAATATGATCATCGGTACGGCGATGCCGACGATCGTCGGTGAACTGGGCGGGCTCGAACACCTGGCGTGGGTCGTGACGGCCTACACGCTCGCCACCGCCGCCTCCACCCCGATCTGGGGCAAGCTCGGCGACATGTACGGGCGCAAGGGCGTCTTCATGAGCTCGATCGTGCTCTTCCTGATCGGGTCGGCGCTCAGCGGTATGGCCCAGGACATGGGACAGCTGATCGGCTTCCGGGCCGTGCAGGGACTCGGTGCCGGTGGCCTGATGGTCGGGGTCATGGCGATCATCGGGGACCTGATTCCGCCGCGTGAGCGCGGCAAGTACCAGGGCATGATGGCCGGCGTGATGGCGCTCGCCATGATCGGCGGACCGCTGGTCGGCGGGGCGTTGACGGACCACCTGGGCTGGCGCTGGTCGTTCTACATCAACCTGCCGCTGGGGGTCGTGGCGCTCGCCGCCATCAGCGCTGTGCTGCACCTGCCGAAGAAGCGGGCGAAGACACGGATCGACTACCCGGGCGTCGCGCTGCTGACCGTCGGAATCACTTCGATCGTGCTCGTCACGACCTGGGGCGGTACGGAGTACGCGTGGGGCTCCGCCATGATCATGGAGCTCATCGGGATCGGCGTCTCCTCGCTCGTCGGGTTCGTGTTCTGGCAGACGAAGGCCGCCGAGCCGATCATTCCGCTGCACATCTTCCGCAGCCGCAACTTCACGCTGATGTCGATCATCGGCTTCATCACCGGGTTCGTGATGTTCGGCGCGGTGCTGTTCCTGCCGCTGTACCAGCAGTCCGTGCAGGGCGCGTCCGCCACCAACTCCGGGCTGCTGCTGCTTCCGATGCTCGCGGCGATGATGGTCGTGTCCATGGTCGCGGGGCGGGTGACGACGAGCAGCGGCAAGTACAAGGTGTTCCCGCTGGTCGGCGGTGTGCTGCTGAGCGTCGGGCTGTACCTGTTCGCGCAGATGGACACGGAGACCTCGCGGCTGACATCCGGTCTGTACATGGCGGTGGTCGGGGCGGGCCTCGGCTGTCTGATGCAGATCACCATGCTGGTCGCGCAGAACAGCGTCGAGATGAAGGACATGGGCGTCGCGTCCTCCACGACCACCCTTTTCCGTACACTCGGGTCCTCGTTCGGGGTCGCGATCATGGGGGCGCTGTTCAACAACCGGGTGCAGGACGTGATGAGCGAGCGGGCCGGGGCGCTGGGGTCCAAGGTGACGGAGCAGTCGGCGCAGCTGGACGCGGCGAGCCTGGCGAAGTTGCCGGCGGCGGCGCGGGAGGCGTACCAGTACGCGGTGGCTTCCGGGACGCACTCGGCGTTCTTGCTGGGGGCTGTGGTGGCGGTCGTGGTGCTGGTGGCGGCGGTGTTCGTGAAGGAGGTTCCGCTGAAGGGGGCGGAGCCGGAGAAGAGTGGGGAATCGGGGCCTGGGTCGGCGTCGGCGGCGACGCCGGAGTCGGAGTCGGAGTCGGAGTCGGAGTCGGCGGGGAACGTGGCTTCGGCCAAGGGGACCGCAGTTGAGGTGGGCTGACGTCTGACGTGGTGGTCGGGGGACGGTGAGGAGGCGAAGGCCCTCGGGGTGGTGTCTGCCCCGGGGGTCTTCGGCTGTGTTTTCTCGCCCCCGCCGCCCTTACCCGTCCCATCCTTGGGGGCTGCCGCCCCCAGACCCCCGCTATCGGCCCTGAAGGGGCCTCGTCCTCAAACGCCGGACGGGCTGGATGGTGCAGGCTCCCCCTCAACCGCGCTTGCGCGGCAGCATCGGGTAGCTGCCCGTGTTCGTCGGGGCGTGTTCCGGGAGCCACAGGACTGCTACCGCGCCCTCTGCGGGGACGTGTTCCGGGGCGCCCGGTGGGCGTATGTTGCGGAACGTGAGGCGGGCGCCCAGGACTCGGGCCTGGCCCGCGGCGATGGTGAGGCCGAGACCGTGGCCCTGGCCCGAACGGTCGCTGCTCCCCGTACGGAAGCGGCTCGGGCCGTCCGCCAGCAGGTCCTCGGGGAAGCCGGTGCCGTGGTCGCGTACGCGGATGACCCGGCCCTCGACCGACACCTCTATGGGCGCTTTGCCGTGCCGTGCCGCGTTGGCGAGCAAGTTGAACAGCACCCGCTCCAGCCGGCGCGGATCGGTCGTGACCTCGGACTCGTGCACCACGTGCACGGCGATCTCCGGGTCCTTCGCGAGCACCCGCCGGGCCACGAACTCGCCCAGCATGATGTCCTGCAGCTCGGCCCGCTCCGACGCCCCGTCGAGACGGGCCACCTCCAGGACGTCCTCGACCAGCGTGCGCATGGCCTGCGCCCGGTCCAGGACCAACTCCGTCGGGCGCCCGGGCGGCAGAAGTTCGGCGGCCGTCAGCAGACCCGTCACCGGCGTACGCAGCTCGTGCGCGATGTCCGCCGTCACGCGCCGTTCCGCCTCCAGGCGCTGCTGCAGCGTGTCCGCCATCGCGTCCACCGCCCGGGCGAGGTCGTCGGTTTCGTCCCGTACGACACCGCCGATGGCGTCCCGCACCCGTACGTCCGTCTCACCCCTGGCGACCTGGTTCGCGGCAGCCGCCGCCTTGCGCAGTCGGCGCGACAACTGGGCGCCGATGAGCACACCGAGCGCGCTGCCGCCGAGGACGACGGCGATCGAGCCGATGATCAGCGCCTGGTCGAGGTCGGCCATGATGTCCGTACTGCGGTCGGTGAACCCGCTGTGCAGCGACAGGATGTGCCCGTCCTTGAGCGGTACGGCCGCCCAGATGTCCGGCACCCCGTCCGGCCGGTCGGCCACATAGGTCGCCCGGCGGCCCTGCGCGGCCTTCTCCCGCAGTTCCTCCGGCAGGTTCGGGTCGTCGACCTTGATGCCGGGGAAGTTGGGCCGTCCCGACAGGTTGTAGTTGCTCTGCCCGATCAGGACGCGCTCGTCCGCGAGGTCACGCGCGCTGTCCAGCATCGAGACCCGGGCCGCGTTGTGCACGACCAGGCTGAGTGTGACCGCCACGAGCGCGCCGACCAGCGCGATGGCGGCGCTCAGCTTCCATCTGAGCCCGGTGCGGATGCCCGCGAACCGGCTGAACGGCATGACCCGCGTGATCCGCATTTCCCTGGAGTGCATGGGTGGCCCGCTCAGGCCTTCAACTTGTAGCCGAAACCGCGGACCGTCTCGATCCGGTCCTGGCCGATCTTCGTACGCAGCCGCTGCACATGGACGTCGACGACACGGGTGTCACCGCCCCAGCCGTAGTCCCAGACGCGCTCGAGGAGTTTGTCGCGGGACAGGACCGTGCCCGGCGCCGACGAGAACTCCAGCAGGAGCCGCATCTCGGTGGGTGTCAGGGCCACCGTCCGGCCCTCCTTGCGGACCTCCATGCCCTCGGTGTCGATCTCCAGGTCCCCGAAGACCAGCACCCCGCCGGTCACGGGCCCGCTGTCCTCCGAGGCCGCCGCGCCCGGGCCGCTCGCGTGACCGAAGCGGCGCAGGACCGCGCGGATCCGGGCGACCAGGACAGCGCCGTCGAAGGGCTTCGTGACGTAGTCGTCGGCGCCCGCCTCCAGGCCCAGGACCACGTCGATCGAGTCGGCGCGCGCGGACAGCATGATCACCGGCACGGTGGACTCGTCGCGGATACGGCGGCACAGGCTGACCCCGTCGAGGCCCGGGACCATGACGTCCAGGAGGGCGATGTCGGGGCGGTCGGCGCGGAACGCCTCCAGGCCCGACAGCCCGTCGGGCATGGCGGTGACCGCGAAGCCGTCCCGCTCCAGGGCGAGTTGGGTGGCCTCGCGGATGACGTCGTCGTCCTCGACGAAGAGGACGTGGGTCTGGTCTGCCATCCCGGGTGCTCTCAGTTCTCGTCTCGTGTGTGGCGGCGGTACGGGGTCGGTACTCGTACAGGGTGGTACGGGTCAGTTCGGGGACGGCGTCGGTGCGTCGCCGTCGACCGCGCCGCTGTACTCGTTGTGCGTGCGGTACTCAAGGATGAAGCGACCGGCCGTCCAGCGATAGGTGATCACATTCTCGCCGGACGGGCTCGTCACCGGGTCGTCCTTCTTGTAGACCTGCTTGGTGACCACCAGGTCGCCGCGGTCTATCTCCGCGTACACCGGGGACTCCTCGGCCCTGAAGACGTTCCGGTACCCGTCCCCCGCCTCGCGGTACACGTAGGAACCGACGCCGACGGCATCGCTGCACGTCATGACGTTGATGACGACGTCGTCGGCGGCGCCGCCGGTCAGGTCCCCGTACGACACGTCGACCGGGTACTCGTCGCCGACGCACGGCTTCAGCGCGCGCTTGACCGAGGCCGCGACCTTCGGGTCGTCCTTGACCAGCTCGACCGCGTCCACGTCGTCCGGAGTGGCGTACGCGGAGGGCATGGGGGTGGAGCTCAGCTTGCCCGCGACGGCGTCGGCGCCGGCCGGGCCCTCGTCACGGGCGCCGGTGCCGCCGGTGGCGCAGGCGGAGACGAAAAGGGCGAGGGCGGCGAGCACGGCCGTCGCCGTGATCACCGCCTGAAAGGCCCGCCGGGCAGGGGCGGACAGCGTCGGCCCCATGAGCGGCCCCGGGCCATGCCCAGGACCCGGACCCTGGCCCCCTGGCGAGGCCGCGTCCGAATCCGTCGTTCCTGTTCCTGTTCCGGTTCCCAGCCCTGTCGCTGTCCCTGTCCCTGTCCCTGTCCCTGTCCCTGTCCCTGTCCCTGTCCCTGGCCCTGTTCGTGTCCCTGGGACCCCGGGATCGGTCGCCCCTGTGCCTAGGCCGCGCAACGCTCCCGCTCCTCATGCTCCAGCGCGCGTGCGTCCAGATCGCGGGCCTCCAGCTCCTCCCGGAGCCGGGCGAGCGCCCGGTGCAGCGTGCTCTTGACCGTTCCGGCCGACATGCCGAGGGCGGCGGCCGTCTCCTCCGTGGACATCTGCTCCCAGTGTCGCAGCACGACGACGCTCCGCTGCTTGGGTGCGAGAACCTTCATGACGTCCATCAGAAGTGCGCGGTCCGCGTGCTGCTCGGTGGAGTCGTCGACGCTCGCGTCCGGGAGCTGCTCGGTGGGTACCTCTTCGAGCTTGCGCGCCCGCCACCACTCGGTCCGGGTGTTGATCATCACCCGGCGCAGGTAGGCGTCCGCGAGCCGCTTGTCCGCTATGCCGTCCCACCGGCCGTACGTCCGTACGAGCGCCGTCTGCAGCAGGTCCTGCGCGTCGACGGGGTCCGGGACCAGTCGCCGGGCGCTGCGCAACAACGCGTCCTGCCGTGTGCGGACGTACTCCTCGAACTCGAGCACCTCGCCCTGCTGCGCCATGTCGACCGCCTCCCGCTCCCCGTTTCCGACCCGTCTTCAGGCCGGCTTCACTGCCTTGTGGTCCCTACAGGGATGAAGCTACGGAGCTGTTGTCACGGGGTTGTCCGAGCCAGCCTTCGGGGAGCGCTCGGCTGTCCGTCGGTTGTGTAACGGAAATACGGAAGGGGTAAGGCGGTGGGGTAATCGGTAGGGATATAGGGCGATTTGGCGGTG
This sequence comes from Streptomyces sp. SID12488, assembly GCF_010548275.1. GTDB lineage: Bacteria > Actinomycetota > Actinomycetes > Streptomycetales > Streptomycetaceae > Streptomyces. Next base: position 22,261 of record NZ_JAAGLT010000016.1, on the reverse strand, counting down.
GGATGAGCGTGTTGCGGAAGCGGGTTGGGGCGTTACGGAAGGCCGGGCATGTGTTTTGGCTGTGTACGTCCCCGGCCGTCCGTCTCAGCTGTGCGGCAGGCGGTACAGCCCGCCCGGCAGGGGCTCGACCAGACCGTCGGAGACGAGGCCGTCGAGAGCTCGGGCGCGCTGGACCGGCTCGTGCCACACGCTGTCGAGCGCGGCCTGCGGTACGGGGGTGTGGGCTTCGCGGAGTACGGCGAGCAGCTTGCCGCGTACCTGACGATCCGTGCCCGCGTACGTCTGGCCGCGGCGCGCCGGGCCCACGTGTTCGGGCTTCCCGGCGAGCTGCCAGGCGCACTGGGCGGCGATCGGACAGCGGTGGCAGGTCTCGTTCCGGGCCGTGCAGACGAGTGCGCCGAGCTCCATGGAGGCCGCGGCCCAGCGGGCGGCCGTGGGCTCGTCGTCCGGCAACAGGGCGCGGGCGAGCTTGCGTTCGGCGGCGGTGGTGGCGTTCGGGGGGTACTGGACGCCGGTGACGGCGCGGGCGAAGACCCGGCGGACGTTCGTGTCCAGTACGGCGTGCCGCTGGCCGTAGGCGAAGGAGGCGACGGCCGCGGCCGTGTACTCGCCGATGCCGGGCAGGGCGAGCAGTTGGGCGTGTCCGGTGGGTACGTCGCCACCGTGGCGTTCCGTTATGGCGACGGCGGCGCCGTGCAGGCGCAGGGCGCGGCGAGGGTAGCCGAGCCGGCCCCAGGCGCGGACGGCTTCGCCGGAAGGGGCGGCGGCGAGGTCGGCGGGGCGGGGCCACTGGGCGAGCCACTGCTCGTAGACGGGCAGTACGCGGCTGACGGGTGTCTGCTGCAGCATGAACTCGCTGACCATCACCCCCCAGGGACCGGCGTCCGGACGCCGCCAGGGGAGGTCGCGGGCGTGGTCGTCGAACCAGTCGATGACGGGGGAGTGCAGGGGGGTGCCGTCGGCGATGGGGGACGGGAGGGAAGAAGTGGGGTCGGCGTCGCGGTGCGGGGGTTTCGTGGGCGCAGTCATGGCGGTTCCGATCCTGCCATGTGGGGGTGCGGGGGTGTGCGATGCGGTGCGGTGGGCCCGGGTTGTTTCTTCGCCCCCGCCGCCCCTACCCGTCCCATCCCTGGGGGCTGCGCCCCCAGACCCCCGCTGTCGGCCTGAACGGCCTCGTCCTCAAACGCCGGACGGGCTGGATGGTGCGGCCGGGTGAGAAACGCGACCCGCCCCGAACTGCTCTCCGCCCGAAAGGAGTTCACCCACGTCACCAACGCCCCCTCGCCGGGATGATGATCCGGAAAAGTTGGTGCCCAGGCGGCGGGTGGGGCGAGTGAACTGTCCGATCTCTCGTACAGTTTGCGCCGTGGGATCTATGCGCAATCCGGTCGGGCCGCTTCCCTCCTCCATCTACTGGCGACGGAGGGCTGTTCTGCTGTCTTTGCTCGCCCTGTTGGCGTTGCTGGGCATCTGGATCGTCGCTTCCGGCGGCGGAGGCGGCAACAACGGCCCGGACGGCGCCAACGGCAAGGATCCCGAGCAGACGATCACTCCGGGACCGTCCGGTTCGGGGCCCGCGATCAGTCAAGCCCCGGGCGGGCGTGACGAGTCGGGCAGCACGGGCACGGGCACCGGCGGCTCGGACTCCGGTTCCGGCTCGGCGGGCTCCGGGGGCTCTGCGGGTTCCGGGGGTTCCGGTGGTTCGGCGGGCTCCGGGGGCTCGGGCGGTTCGAGCGGCTCCGGCGGCGACAGCGGTTCCGCCGGGACGGGCGGCGGCACGGACGACGGCGTCAACGGCAGCGTAGGCAGCGGCGACACCCTCCCGGCCGGTTCCAGCCTGCCCAACTGCACCGCCGGCGCCGTCCGGTTGAGCCTGCGCAGTGTCCAGAACGCCTACGCGCCCGACGAGACGCCCACCTTCCAGCTGGTCGCCAAGAACTCCTCCGCCAACGACTGCAAGATCGACCTCGGTCCGAAGTCGGCGGTCGTGACCATCACGCAGGCGAGCAGCGACGACGACATCTGGGCCTCGGACGACTGCCCCAAGGACGCGGCAGCTCTGCTGTTCCGTGTCTCGGCCGACGGCAGCATCACGTACACCTTCGAGTGGGACCGCAAGGCGAGCGCCCCCGAGTGCGCCACCCCGAAGGCGGGGTCGGCGACGGCCGACACCTACCTCGTGGAGGCGCAGGCCCAGGGCTTCCCGAAGGCCCAGACGTCTTTCGTACTGGACAAGGACTGAAAGGGACTGAGGGGGGACTGAGGAGGGCCGAGTAAGTCGGCCCCTCGGACCCAGCTCCACGTACCGACCTACACGTACCGCTCCAGGATCGACGACTCCGCCAGCCGGGACAGCCCCTCCCGGACACTGCGCGCCCTCGTCTCGCCGACCCCGTCCACCGTCTGGAGCTCGTCGACGCTCGCCGCCAGCAGCTTCTGCAGGCTGCCGAAGTGTTCCACCAGGCGGTCGATGATCGCGCCGGGCAGGCGCGGCACCTTCGCCAGGAGGCGGAAGCCGCGGGGAGAGACCGCAGAGTCGAGGGCCTCGGGTGAGCCCGTGTAGCCGAGGGCCTTGGCCACCGTGGAGAGTTCGAGCAGTTCGGCGTGGCTGAGCGCGTCGAGTTCGCCGAGCGCCTCGTCGACCGTGCGGGAGCGTTTGGCGGTCGGCTCGGGGACGTAGTCCCGGACCACCAGCTCGCGCTCCGGCTCCACGCCCGCGATCAACTCCTCCAGCTGAAGGGTCAGAAGCCGCCCGTCGGTGCCCAACTCGAGCACGTAACCGGCGATTTCCGTCGCGATGAGGCGGACCATCTCCAGGCGCTGCACCACCGCGGAGACGTCCCGGACCGTCACCAGGTCCTCGATCTCCAGCGCGGACAGCGTGCCCGCGACCTCGTCGAGGCGGAGCTTGTAGCGCTCCAGGGTCGCCAGGGCCTGGTTCGCGCGGGACAGGATCGCGGCCGAGTCCTCCAGGACCCGGCGCTGGCCGTCCACGTACAGGGCGATGAGTCTCATGGACTGGGAGACCGAGATGACCGAGTAGGCCACCTGCTTCGACACGCGGTCGGCGGTGCGGTGCCGGGTGCCTGTCTCCTCGGTGGGGATGTTCGGGTCGGGGACCAGCTGGACGCCGGCCCGCAGGATCTTGGACAGGTCCGACGAGACCACGATGCCGCCGTCGAGCTTGCACAGCTCGCGCAGCCGCGTCGCCGAGAACTCGACGTCCAGGACGAAACCGCCTGTGCACATCGCCTCGACGGTCTTGTCGGAGCCGAGAACGATGAGTCCGCCGGTGTTGCCGCGGAGAATCCGTTCAAGCCCGTCGCGCAGCGCCGTGCCTGGTGCCACGGCGCTCAGTGAGGCGCGCATCAGGCCATCGGCACCGGAGCTCCCGCCGTACTTTCCTGGAGCTGCTGCCCGGTCGTTGGCTGCCACTGCACTCCTCCGGTCGCAGGTACTGGGCCGCCCCCGCATCGCACACGGTGTTCGTACGGACGGGCGAGACCTGGGCAAAGTCTACCGGCGGTCCTCGTCGTCTCGTGGGGCGTCTCGCCTACGCGACTTCGGAAGCACCCGGAGAGCGTCCCCCATGTCGGCGACCTCGATGACCTTCATACCGGCGGGGATCTTGCCTGGGTCCGACGGAACGAGGGCGTGGGTGAAGCCCAGACGGTGCGCTTCGGACAGCCGGCGCTGGACCCCCGTCACCCGTCTGACCTCGCCCGCGAGGCCCACTTCGCCGATCGCGACCAGGTTCTTGGGCAGCGGGGTGTCGCTCGCGGCGGAGGCCAGCGCGAGGGCGATCGCGAGGTCCGCGGCCGGCTCGGAGAGCTTCACCCCGCCGACCGTCGCCGAATAGATGTCCCGCTTTCCGAGTGCGCTGATCCTGCCCCGTTGTTCGAGAACCGCGAGCATCATCGAGACCCGGGACGTCTCAAGACCCGATGTCGTCCGCCTGGGGGAGGGGATCTGCGAGTCGACGGTGAGCGCCTGGACCTCGACGACGAGCGGGCGGCGGCCCTCCAGGGTGACGGTCAGACAGGTGCCCGGCACCGGCTCGGCGCGCCGGGTCAGGAACAGGCCGCTCGGGTCGGCGAGGCCCGTGATGCCCTCGTCGTGCAGTTCGAAGCAGCCGACCTCGTCCGTCGTGCCGTAACGGTTCTTGACACCCCGGACGAGACGGAGGCGGGCGTGGCGGTCGCCCTCGAAGGACAGGACCACGTCCACCAGGTGTTCCAGGAGACGCGGGCCGGCGATCGCGCCGTCCTTGGTGACATGGCCCACCAGGAGCGTCGACATGCCGCGCTCCTTGGACGCGCGGATCAGCGCCCCGGCGACCTCGCGGACCTGCGCCATGCCGCCTGCCGCGCCGTCGATCTCCGGCGAGGCCACCGTCTGGACGGAGTCGAGGATCAGGAGGGACGGTTTCACGGCCTCCAGGTGGCCCAGCACCGCCGAGAGATCCGTCTCCGCGGCCAGATACAGGTGGTCGTCGATCGCCTTGATCCGGTCGGCGCGCAACCGGACCTGGCTCGCGGACTCCTCACCCGTGATGTAGAGCGTGCGGTGCTCGTCGCTCGCCGACTTCGCCGCGACGTCCAGGAGCAGCGTCGACTTGCCCACGCCCGGCTCACCGGCCACGAGAACCACGGCACCGGGGACCAGTCCGCCGCCCAGTACGCGGTCCAGTTCGGGCACGCCGGTGCTGCGGGCGGTGGCCTGGCGGACGTCGACCTGGCCGATGGGGACCGCGGAGGTGGTGACCCGGCCCGGTGCCGTCGTACGGACCGCGGGCGCGCCGTACTCCTCGACCGTGCCCCACGCCTGGCACTCGGAGCAGCGGCCGAGCCACTTGGCCGTCTGCCAGCCGCACTCGGTGCAGCGGTAGGACGGACGGTCCTTAGCGGTCTTCGTACGTACAGCCATGGGACGAACCGTAGCCGGGCCCACTGACATCACCGTCACCACCGTCGCCGACGGGTGCCGGAGGCCACGCTCCCGGCGCTAATCGGCCACGTCAGGGCGGGAACAGGCCACGTAATCCGGGGTCGCTGTCCCCTATTGAGGGATCGTTTCACCCGTACGGATTAAAAGTGCTCAAGGTGGGAGAGGGGGCCGTCGTAAGGCGCCTACGGTCGCACGGGTGATGAGCAGTAGTCCGGACACCCCGACCCGCAGCACCGGCACACACCGGGCGCATCGTGAGGCGCGCGACCGGGCGGCCGGACGCACGCTGGTCCAGCGCCCACCCGCGCGCTACGAGCCGTATCTGGACGGCCTGTTCACCTACTGTCTGTCCGTCCTGTGCGACCACGACACGGCCACCGCCGCCCTCGGCGACGTCCTCGCCCTCGCCGAGCGCCGCAGCCCGCGCGGCCCGCGCGGCCCGGAGTCCGCCGGTGACCGCAGGGCCTGGCTCTACGCCCTGGCCCGCTGGGCCTGTCTGCGCAAGCTGGCCGAGGCCAAGCAGCGACGCCAGAGCACGCATGCGGCAGGCCGACGCGGCAAGAGGCAGGCTTCCGCCGCCCCCGCCCCCGCGCCCCGGACCGGCCCCGCATCCGCCGCATCCGCCACATCCGCCGCATCCGCTGCCTCCTCAACGGGTCTTGTCTCCGAGGAGGTCCAGGAAGCGCACCGCCGTGAACTGGCCCAGCTCGCCTGGCCGGAGGCCGCCGGCACCACCCCCGAGCAGCGCGAGGCACTCGAACTCGCCGTGCGCCACAAGCTCGACGCCCACGAGGTCGCCGCCGTGCTGGGCCTGGACTCAGCCGCCGCCGGTGACCTGCTCGCCTCCGCCGCCTGCGAGGTCGAACGCACCCGCGCGGCCCTCGCCGTCGTCGAGACCGGCGCCTGTCCGAGCGTCTCCCGCCTCACCGGCGACCACCAGCTGGTGCTCAGCACGGCACTGCGCCGCGAACTGGTCCGGCATGTCGACGACTGCCCGCGGTGCCGCCGTACCGCCGAGCGGGCCGTCCCCGGCTCCTGGCCCGGCACCAGCGTCACGCCCGCCGAACTGCCCGTCCTGGAGGCGCCCCGCGCGGCCCTGCACATCGCCATGGCACACCTCCCGCGCGCGCGGGGCACCGCCGCCCCGCGCTTCGACCGGCGCGGTTTCCCGATGGACCCCAAGGACCGCGCTGCCCGAAGGGACCGGCTACGCGCGCGTGCCGTCACGACCACCGTCGTCGCCACCGTGGTCGCCGCCCCCGTGCTCGCCCTGTGGGCGGCCTACCGCGCGCCTGCGACCGGCGAGGGCGGCCCGGGGGACCGGTCGGCCACCGCGAGCGAGGCGCAGCGCCACGACATCCTCGACGGCGAGGCCTCGGGCGGTGGCTACGAGAACGCGGGCAACGCCGGCAACGCGGGCGCAGGCGCCGACAAGGGTCTCGTCAGGAAGGATCACGGCTCACCGGACGTCTCCGTGGAGGTCGTCAGCGCGGTCCCCGGCGCGAAGGAGAGCCCGGGCCTGCTCACCGTGGAGGCGTCCAGCGACGGCGACACCACACTCATCACCCTCACCGCGTCCGGCCACACCCCGGTGCGCTGGACGGCGGTTACCGGGGCGTCCTGGCTCTATCCGAGCCGGTCGTCGGGAACGCTGCGGCCCGGCGAGTCGTTCACGATCAAGGTGTACGTCGACCCTCTGCGCGAGCCGTCCGGTCACTGGAGCGCGCGGGTGTCGATCGCACCGGCGTCCGCCGTCGTCTCCATCGAGGGGTACGGCACCGCGCCCACACCCCCGGACCCGATCCCGGTGCACCCACCGGCCCCCGGCCCGCCCCGGCCGAGCACCCCGCCCCCGGACCCGACGACCTCCGCGCCCGCGACCCCGCCCCCCAGCGACCCGCCACCGTCCTCGTCGCCGGACCCGGAGCCCACGCCGACCCCCACCCCGACGGCCTCGGCGACCTCGACCCCCGCGGACCCCGGAGGCTCGTCGCCGCCCGCCGACAGCGGAGCCCCGAGTCCCGTGACAACTCCCTGAGTCCGCCGCGTCGGCGAAGGGAATCAGCGAACGGGGTCCGCCGGGTGCGGAGCCAGCAGCGGCAGCTGCGAGGCCAGCCGCTCCTCACAGAGTTCGACCAGCCGGTCGTACCCCGCCTTGCCCATCAGCTCGACCAGCTCCGGCCGGTACGAGACGTACACCGGGTCGCCCGCGCCGTGCGCCGAGGTCGCCGACGTGCACCACCAGTGCAGGTCGTGGCCGCCCGGACCCCAGCCGCGCCGGTCGTACTCACCGATCGACACCTGGAGCACGCGCGTGTCGTCGGGCCGGTCGATCCAGTCGTACGTCCGCCGCACCGGAAGCTGCCAGCACACGTCCGGCTTGGTCTCCAGCGGTTCGAGGCCCTCCTTCAGCGCCAGGATGTGCAGCGAGCAGCCGGCGCCGCCCGCGAACCCCGGCCGGTTCTGGAAGATGCAGGACCCCTGGTACGGCCGGGTCTGCCGCGACCCCTCGTCGTCCTCCGAGGTCCAGCCGGACTCGGTGCCGATGGCGTGGTGCTGCCAGATGTCGGGCGTGAGCCGCGCCACATGTCCGGCGACGCGCTTCTCGTCGTCCTTGTCGGAGAAATGGGCACCCAGCGTGCAGCAGCCGTCGTCCGCGCGGCCGGCCTGGATGCCCTGGCAGCCGCTTCCGAAGACGCAGTTCCAGCGGGAGGTCAGCCAGGTCAGATCACAGCGGAAGACCTGCTCCTCGTCCGCCGGATCGGGGAACTCCACCCACGCGCGCGCGAAGTCGAGCCCCTTCTCGTCGCTCACCACCACCTTCTTCGGAGGTTTCGCGGATCTCGGGGACTTCACGGCCTTCGCGGACTTCGCGGGGAGGGCTGACGCTGCCGACTTGTCGGCCTTTGCCTTTTTCGTCTTGGGCACGCGTCCAGGGTAAGTGGCCCGGAGCCCCTTCCGGCACCGCTCCGGGGACGGATGCGGGCGCGGCTGGCAGTAGCGTTCCGTCCATGAGACTCGGTGTCCTCGACGTGGGATCGAACACGGTGCATCTGCTGGTGGTGGATGCGCACCCCGGCGCGCGCCCCCTGCCCGCGCATTCGCACAAGGTCGAGCTGCGGCTCGCCCAGCTCCTCGACGACGCCGGAGCCATCGGCCCCGAAGGGGTCGACAAACTCGTCGCAGTGATCCAGGACGCGCTCCAGGCCGCCGAGGACAAGGGCGTCGTGGACCTGCTGCCGTTCGCCACCTCCGCCGTGCGCGAGGCCAGCAACGCCGACGACGTCCTCGCGCGCGTGCAGGCCGAAACGGGCGTCGAGCTCCAGGTCCTGTCCGGCTCCGAGGAGGCCCGGCTCACCTTCCTCGCGGCCCGCCGCTGGTTCGGCTGGTCGGCCGGCAAGCTCCTCGTCCTCGACATCGGCGGCGGCTCCCTGGAGATCGCCTACGGCATCGACGAGCAGCCCGACACCGCCGTCTCCCTCCCGCTCGGCGCCGGCCGCCTGACCGCGGGCTGGCTCCCCGGCGACCCGCCCGACCCCGACGACATCAGGTCCCTGCGCCGCCATGTACGCGCCCAGATCGCCCGTACGGTGGGGGAGTTCAGCCGCTTCGGCGCCCCCGACCACGTCGTCGCCACCTCGAAGACGTTCAAGCAGCTCGCCCGCCTGGCCGGGGCTGCCCGCTCCACGGACGGCCTCTACGTCCAGCGCGAGCTGAAGCGCGAGTCCCTCCAGGCCCTGGTCCCCGAACTCGCCTCCATGACGACAGCGGAACGAGCCGCCCTCCCCGGAGTCTCGGAAGGCCGGGCCAACCAGCTGGTCGCGGGCGCCCTGGTGGCCGAGGCGGCGATGGACCTCTTCGCCGTGAAAACCCTGGAGGTCTGCCCCTGGGCCCTCCGAGAGGGCGTGATCCTCCGCCGCCTCGACCACATGGGCACCCACATGGGCACGGAGTAGACCAACTCCCCCACTTCTCGATCAACCTGGACGGCACCCACCCAGGGGCGCGAGGAACTGCGCGACAAGCCACCCACGGACCCGCACCGCCCAACCACCGAACCAGAACGGCGAATGGGCACCCCACCCCCGGCCAACTTACGCACCCCGTACCCTGTCCCCGTGGCAGAACCAGTCGTACGCATCCCGGATGCGAAGGTCGCGCTGTCCACAGCCTCCGTGTACCCGGAGTCGACGGCGACGGCCTTCGAGATCGCCGCGCGTCTCGGCTACGACGGCGTCGAGGTCATGGTCTGGACAGACCCGGTCAGCCAGGACATCGAAGCCCTGCGCAGACTGAGCGACTACCACCGGATCCCCATCCTCGCCGTCCACGCCCCCTGTCTCCTCATCACCCAGCGCGTCTGGTCCACGGACCCCTGGACCAAGCTCCAGCGCGCCCAGGCAGCCGCCGAGAAGCTCGGCGCGTCGACCGTCGTCGTACACCCGCCCTTCCGCTGGCAGCGCCAGTACGCGCGTGACTTCGTCACCGGCATCTGGCGCATGGCCGACGAGACGGACGTCCGGTTCGGCGTCGAGAACATGTACCCCTGGCGCTACCGCGACCGCGAGATGCTCGCGTACGCCCCCGACTGGGACGTCACGAAGGACGACTACCGGCACTTCACGATCGACCTCAGCCACACCGCGACGGCCCGCAGCGACGCCATGGAGATGGTCGGCCTCATGGGCGACCGCCTCGGGCACGTCCACCTCGCCGACGGCAACGGCTCCAACAAGGACGAGCACCTGGTTCCGGGTCGAGGTACGCAGCCCTGCGCCGAGCTGCTCGAACGGCTCGCGGCCACCGGTTTCGACGGCCATGTCGTCATCGAGGTGAACACACGCCGAGCGATGTCCGGCGTCGAGCGTGAGGCCGACCTCGCCGAGGCGCTCGCCTTCACCCGCCTCCACCTGGCCTCGGCCGTCAGAGCCGTCCCCCGCGGGGGACCGCGCCCGTGACCAGCGCTGCCCCGCGCCGCCGGGGACGCCCTTCCCGTACGGACTCCGCGGACGCCCCCGCGGCCCGCGACCGCATCCTGGCGGCGGCCCGCGAGGAGTTCGCCGAGCGGGGCTACGACAAGACCTCCGTACGCGGCATCGCCAAGGCGGCGGAGGTGGACCCGGCGCTGGTGCACCACTACTTCGGTACCAAGGAGCAGGTCTTCGAGGCGTCCATCGCGGTCGCCATGGGCCCTGTCCTGGAGGCGCCCGGCTCGATCGTCGAGGGCCCGCTCGACGGCGTCGGCGAGCGGCTCGCCCGCTTCTTCTTCGGCATCTGGGAGACCCCGGCGACGCGCAAGGCGCTGCTCGCGATCGTCCGCTCCGCCATGAACAACGAGGCCGCGGCCGGGGTCTTCCGCCGCATCATCTCCGCCCAGGTGCTGCGCCGCATCGCCGGCCAGGTGGACCTCTCGGACGCCGAACTCCGCGCCGAACTGGCCGCCGCCCAACTCGTGGGCATCGCGATGCTGCGCTACGTCATCAAGGTGGAACCCCTGGCCTCGGCGGACCCGGAGCAGATCATCCAGAGGGTGGCCCCGGTGATCCAGTCCCACCTGACAGCGCCCTGAGCCCGGGCGCGACCAGCCCCCCACACACACGCAGGACCCGCAGCCGAGAACCCGAAGACCCGAAACCCGAGACACCCGTCCCGCATTCCGGACGGCGTGTCCGCCCACTGGATAACCGGCGTACGCTCGACTTCAGTCATAACTTTCTGAAGGAGCGAGGCGAGCGAAGATGCCCGAGCTGAGGTCCCGTACCGTCACCCACGGCCGCAACATGGCGGGCGCCCGCGCCCTTATGCGTGCCTCCGGTGTACCGGGTGCCGACATCGGGCGGAAGCCGATCATCGCGGTCGCGAACAGCTTCACCGAGTTCGTGCCCGGCCACACCCACCTCCAGCCGGTCGGCCGCATCGTCAGCGCGGCCATCACCGCCGCCGGAGGCATCCCGCGCGAGTTCAACACGATCGCCGTCGACGACGGCATCGCGATGGGCCACGGAGGCATGCTCTACAGCCTCCCCTCCCGAGACCTGATCGCGGACAGCGTGGAGTACATGGTCGAGGCCCACTGCGCCGACGCCCTGATCTGCATCTCCAACTGCGACAAGATCACCCCGGGCATGCTGAACGCCGCCCTGCGGCTCAACATCCCCACGGTCTTCGTCTCGGGCGGCCCGATGGAGTCCGGCCGGGCCACGCTGGTCGACGGCACGGTCCGCACGCTCGACCTGGTCGACGCGATCTCCGACGCCGTGAACGACAAGATCTCGGACGAGGACATCCTCCGTATCGAGGAGAACGCCTGTCCGACCTGCGGTTCCTGTTCCGGCATGTTCACGGCCAACTCGATGAACTGCCTCGCGGAGGCCATCGGACTCGCCCTCCCCGGCAACGGCTCGGTCCTGGCCACGCACACGGCCCGCCGCGCGCTGTACGAGAACGCGGGCCGCACGGTGATGGACATCACCCGCCGCTACTACGAGCAGGACGACGAGACGGTCCTGCCCCGCAACGTCGCCACCTTCGCGGCCTTCCAGAACGCCATGGCCCTCGACATCGCGATGGGCGGCTCGACCAACACGATCCTGCACCTGCTGGCGGCGGCCCAGGAGGCGGGCGTCGCGTTCGACCTGGACGACATCAACGATGTCTCGCGCCGGGTGCCGTGTCTGGCGAAGGTCGCGCCGAACGTCGCCAAGGACCGCACGTACTACATGGAGGACGTGCACCGGGCCGGCGGCATCCCCGCCCTCCTCGGCGAACTGCACCGCGCGGGCCTGCTCAACGAGGACGTGAACTCGGTTCACAGCTCGTCCCTCGCGGACTGGCTGAAGACCTGGGACGTGCGCGGCGGCTCCCCGTCGCCGGAGGCCCTGGAACTGTGGCACGCGGCCCCCGGCTGTGTCCGGTCCGCCGAGGCCTTCTCCCAGTCCGAGCGCTGGGAGGCCCTGGACGTGGACGCCGCCGGCGGCTGCATCCGCAGTGCCGAGCACGCGTACTCGAAGGACGGCGGCCTCGCGGTCCTCAAGGGCAACCTCGCAGTCGACGGCTGCGTCGTGAAGACGGCCGGCGTCGACGAGTCGATCTGGACCTTCGAGGGCCCCGCGGTCGTCTGCGAGTCGCAGGAAGAAGCCGTCCAGAAGATCCTCACCCAGCAGGTCAAGGAGGGCGACGTCGTCGTCATCCGCTACGAGGGTCCCAAGGGCGGCCCCGGTATGCAGGAGATGCTCTACCCGACCTCGTACCTGAAGGGCCGCGGCCTCGGCAAGGCCTGCGCCCTGGTCACCGACGGCCGCTTCTCCGGCGGCACCTCGGGCCTCTCGATCGGCCACGCCTCCCCGGAGGCCGCGGCCGGCGGCACCATCGCCCTCGTCAAGGACGGCGACCGCATCCGCATCGACATCCCGAACCGCACGATCGAACTGCTGGTCCAGGACGAGGAGTTGGCGGCCCGCCGCGACGCCCTGAACGGCGTCTACGCCCCCGTCTCCCGCGAGCGCAAGGTCTCGCAGGCCCTGCGCGCGTACGCGGCGATGGCGACGAGCGCCGACAAGGGCGCGGTGCGGGACGTGAGCAAGCTCGGCTGAGGTCGGTTTTCGCGGGGGCCGTCCCTTCGGGGGCGGCCCTTTCGCGTCACCAGGTGGAGGGGTTGTGCGCGGGTACGGCGAACACCGTGCCGTCGGGGGCCGTGGCGTAGACGTGGTTGTCGGCGATGACAGGGTCGGGCAGCGAGGCTGTGACCCGGTCCGAGTTCGCGCCGAGCCGCGCCGGTGTCTGGCCGAGCAGCGTGCCGCCGTCGGCGGACACGGCGAGCAGCCGGCCGTCAGGGGCGGTGACGTACACGTGGTCTCCGTCCGCGACCGGTGTCGATCCGCGAGGCACGGACGTCTCGAGCCGCCACAGCTGCCTGCGCGTCCCCAGATCGAACGCCTCCAGCGAACCACCCGTGGCCAGGAGGTAGACGCGGTTCCCGTGGACGCCGGCGTGGACGCCGTCACGTGCGACGGGCAGCGCCACACGGCGTGACTCCTTGGTGCGCGGGGTGTACCGGACCACCGCCTCCGTGGCGCCGTAGACGTTGTCGAGGGAGAGGAAGACGACGGACCCGCCGCTGGAACCGACGGGCTGGAGCCCTCCCTCCAGCGTGGCCGTCCAGCGCACGTCACCGGTGGCCGGATCGATCGCGGAGACCCGCGTGCTCGACGCGTCGTCGGACCTCGTCGTCGCGTACATCAGCGGATCCCCGGCGAACGAGGCGATGGACGGGGACTTCTGGCCCGGCACCCGATGGTTCCACGTGATGGCGCCCGACGCGCTGTCCACACCGGTGACGCTTCCGTCGGAGTGGGAGAGCAGGAGCATGCCGCCGGCGTAGCCCATGCCCTCGTGCGCGGGCAGGTCCCACTGCCAGCGGGTCTTTCCCGACGTGGGATCGAGCGCCTCCACCCGCTGCTCCTCGTCCGTGGTGATCTGCACAAGTCCACCCGAGACAACGGGCGGTTCGCTTCTGAGCGCCTTCGCGACGGAGCGACGCCACAGCACGGTGCCGTCGGAGGGGGAGAGCGCGTAGATCTCGCCGGGCTGCGCGCAGAACAACTCTCCGGCGCCGTAGGAACACTGGGGGGCGCCCGCGCCTTCGGAGACCGGCTTCGCCGTCCATGGGACGAACCCGGTGGTCGTGGCCGTGCCCGCGGTCGTGGGGCTCGCGCCGGGGGACGTCGGACGGTCCCCACCGGTCAACCGGATCGAGACGAAGGCACCGATCACGATCAGACCGACCGCCCCGGCCGCCAGCACCGCAGGCCGCTTGCGGAAGCCTGTCCCGCGCCGCTTCTCGGGCACGTCGGCACGCGGCTCGGACGGCGGTGTACCACCCGACCGCTGCTCCGGTATGAACGCCTGCGTGTCGTACGAGGCCGCGACCGACCGCAGCTCCCGCATCAACTCGTCCGGTGTGGGCCGGTCCTCGGGTTCCTTGGCGAGGCACCGCACGATGAGCGGAGCGAGGTTCTCCGGTACGCCGGTCAGATCGGGCTCGTCATGGACGACCTGGTAGGCCACGACATACGGGCTGTCCGAGTCGAACGGCCCGCGCCCCGTGGCCGCGTGCACCATCACGGACCCGAGCGCGAAGACATCGGCGGCGGGCCCGACCTCCCGGGGCCGCCGGAACTGCTCGGGCGCCATGAAGGGAGGCGTCCCGATCAACTTCCCGGTCTCGGTGCGCAGTTCGCTGTCCTTTGGCCGGGAAATACCGAAGTCGATGACCTTCGGCCCGTCCTCGGCGAGCAGCACATTGCTCGGCTTGAGGTCCCGGTGCACGACGCCGACCCGGTGGATGTCGCGCAGCGCCTCGGCCAGTCCGGCCATGATCCGGCGCAACTGGGCAGGAGCCATGGGGCCGTTCCGCTTCACCTCTTCGGAGAGCGTCGGCCCGGGAATGAACAGCGTTGCCATCCAAGGCCGTTCGGCCTCCGGATCGGCGTCGACGACCGGCGCGGTGAAGGCGCCGCTGACCCGCCGCGCCGCAGCGACCTCCTGTCGGAAACGCCCCCTGAACTCAGGGTCCTTGGAGAACTCGGCATGTACGACCTTCACCGCGAGCGTCATCCCCGAGCCGCTCCGGGCGCGATGCACGACTCCCATGCCGCCGGACCCCAGACACGACTCCAGACGGTAGTGACCGGCGTACTCGGGTAGTTCCGCTTCCGGGCCCGCTCCGGTGTCGTGCTGTGGCGCCATGGGCCCACCCCCGTGCTGATCGTCCGCGCGCGCGAAGACCGGATCCTAGTCGATGACCGTTACGAGACAGAGGCGGCTTGCTGATCTCCGTGTACGAGTTGCGTACATGTGTTTGACAGCGTGATTTGGGGGAATCAACGGGGCCCACGGCAGCCGTGGGATCCAACGGGGGAGGTTCTTCATGTCTGTTGAGCGTGCTGAAGAGGTTGACGGCAGCGCGGAGAAGGAGACCGTCACCATGGCGGCCACCGCGAGTGCGACCGTGCGCTACTACTCGGTCGCCCCAGGGGTCCGCCTCAACGTCCGCAGCGGCCCCAGCACCAGCTACCACATCGTCCGCGTTCTGTCCGAGGGAGCCAGCGTCCCGATCTGGTGCCAGACACCGGGCCAGTCGATCGCGGGCCCGTACGGCACGTCGAACATCTGGGACAACATCGACGACGGCGAGTACGTCTCGGACGCCTACGTGCACACCGGCAGCGACGGCTACGTCGCCTCACACTGCGCCTGATCCCCGACACCACCACCCAGAGAATCACCAGCGACCCCCCGGACACGGGATCCGTCCTGCTCCCGGGCGCCGCCGGCGGCTTTCTCCCGAGCGGCATCCGGGACCGTGCCGCCGGCGGTAAGCACGTCTCGGACGCCTACGTGAACACCGGCAGCGGTCGGCCGTACAGCCGACCGCTGCGGGCCTGCCCCCCCTGGAACCCCTGAGGATCCCCATGCCCCATCCCTGAAGCGCAGCTCATGGTCGCCGGCCTCGCCGGTGCCGCACACGCCGAGGTCGCGGTCCGCTATGACGACACCGCCCCCGGCTATCGCCTCAACGTCAGCAGTAACCCCGGCACGGACCACGCCATCGTGCGCCTCCTCGCCGAAGGCGCCCGCTGCAGCTGATCCCCCGCGGAGCCCGCGCCCGCCCGGAGCGATAATCGACGCGTGAGCGACGAACACGACATCCGGGAAACACCCGCGGGCTCCGCACCCGGTCCCCGCCCCGAGCCCATCCGCCTCTTCGGCACGACCTGGGTCGACCACGACAACGGCTACCCGGCCCGCCGCATCGCCGCGGCCACCGGCTCGCTCGCGGCCTTCGTCGCCGCCTGTCTCGTCCTCCGCTTCGCCTACCAGGGCCTCCGGATCGCGGAAATCGGCAACTTCGTCACCCTCCTCATGGTCGTGATGTTCGCGATCTGCAGCGCCCTCGCCTTCCGCCACACCTGGGACGGCTTCACCAAGCGCCCCGCCCCCGACCGTCAGGCCTCTCTCCGCGGTCTGCTGGCCATCGGCTTCGTCGGCTCCCTCCTCGCCTACTTCTTCCGCTCCCTCACCGAGGCCCCCGGCGAGAAACTCCACCGCGAGGAGTACGACACCGCCGTCGAGCGGTACGAGAAGCGCTCCACGCGCCGCACCGGCAACCCCTCGAAGAAGCGCCGCCGCTCCTAGCCGAGCCCCGGTGCACACCAAAAACCACCACTCCCACACCGAACCCGGGTCACCATGGCCGTATGACGGCTCCCTCGCACACCACCCGCGCCCACTCCTTCAACGCCGCAGCGGCCCAGTACGCGGCGAACCGCCCCTCCTACCCGCCCGCCCTCTTCGACGCGATCGAGGAGCTGGCCGGCCGCCCCCTCACCGGCTCCCGCGTCGTGGACGTCGGCGCCGGCACCGGCATCGCGACCACCCTCCTGCACGCCCGTGGCGCCGAGGTGATCGCCGTCGAACCCGGCGACGGAATGGCCGCCCAGTTCCGCCGCACCCACCCCGGCATACCGATCGTCAGGGGCAACGGCAACAACCTGCCCCTCGCCGACAACTCCGCCGACCTCCTCACCTACGCCCAGGCCTGGCACTGGACCGACCCCGCCCTCGCCGCCCCGGAGGCGGTCCGCGTGCTGCGTCCGGGCGGTGCGCTGGCACTGTGGTGGAACACCTACGCCCTCGACGTGCCGTGGATCGTCGCCCAGACGGACCGCATCGGTGCGCACTTCGCCGCATTCGGCGGCCGTCCGTCCGTAGAGGTGAACGGCAGCGCCGCCCGAGCCGCCCTCTCCGACCCCACCGACCGTCTGGACTTCACCTTCCGCACGGTCCGCTGGAGCCGTCACGTCCCCGTCGACACGCACTTCGCCAACCTCGGCAGCCACTCGATGTTCCTGGTCGCCGGCGAGGAACACGCCACCGCCTTCCTCACCGAGGAGCGGCGGCACCTGCTGGAGGTCTTCCCGGACGGAATCGTCGAGGAGACCTACGACGTCGAGTTGCTGCTCGCCGTCAACGCCTGAACCCGCGCGGCGGCCCACCCCTCCAGGGCCGCCGTGCACGCATGGTCCAGGTGCCGCAGCCCGCCCAGCTCCAGCCGCACCTCCCGGTCCCGCGGCAGGGCCTCCAACTCGTCCAGCAGCTTCGGCAGCCGCAGGAACGTCGCATGCCCCAGCACCCGTAGGACGATCCCCGCCTCGCCCCGGTCCTCGGTCTCCACCCGCACATGGCTGGTGTCCCACGCGGTCTTCGCCACCGCCAGCGCCAACCCCACCAGCACCCCCTCGAACACATTCCCCAGCACCAGAACCCCGAGCGTCCCCACCCCGTTACCTCTGCACGGCCTCGTGGACCAGCACGGTCATCCCCGCCGCCGGCCCGCTCACCCGCAGGCTGCTGCCGGGCAGCAGCCCGGCGACCAGGCCGCCGCCGATCCCGGTCACCAGCCCCAGTTCGGCAGGCACACCGGAGGCGACGGCGACTCCCCCACAGAGCGGCAGCGCGACGAGGAACACGACGAGAGAACCGAACAGATCGGCCTTGCGTACGCCACCGCGCATGACAGAAGCACCTCCGACGATCAACCACGGTCACGGGAGATGCGTGGGTCCCGCACCGGGGGACGGCACGGCGGACCACCATGCGCGGCATATGACCTCGCACTGAAATGCATTGTCGGGACCGGGAGTTGATCGCGCAGCGGGCCCGCCCGGCGGCCGGAGGCATCGGAAGCGTACGAACCGGACCGCCTGCCTCCGATCACGCCGCCGCACGCCGCCGCACGCATGCGCCACCGCACGCACCCGCTTGACGGCACCCGCCCACGGGAGCATTATTCATCACATGATGAATTACTCTTCCGGTCCACCCGACACCGGAACAGCGACCCCGCACACCCCCGCCGTCCGAGCCGAATCCCTCACCGCCGTACGAGGCACCCGCGAAGTCCTGCGCGGCCTCGACTTCACCGTCCCGCGCGGCCGGATCACCGGCCTGCTCGGCCCCTCGGGCTGCGGAAAATCGACCCTCATGCGGGCGATCGTCGGCACCCAGGCCAAGGTCACCGGCACCCTGGACGTCCTCGGCCACCCCGCCGGCCACGCCACCCTCCGCACCCGCATCGGCTACGTGACCCAGGCCCCCTCGGTCTACGACGACCTGACGGTCCGCCAGAACCTGGCCTACTTCGCCGCGATCCTCGACCCCGGCCGCGCAGCCGCCGACCGCCGCCACGAGAACGTCACCCGAGCCATCTCCGACGTGGACCTCACCACCCGCGCCGACGCCCTCGCGGGCAACCTCTCCGGCGGCCAGCGCAGCCGCGTCTCCCTGGCGGTGGCCCTCCTGGGCACCCCCGAGCTCCTGGTCCTGGACGAGCCGACCGTGGGCCTGGACCCCGTCCTCCGCCGCGACCTGTGGGCCCTGTTCCACACCATCGCGGCCACCCGCGGAGCGACGCTCCTCATCTCCTCCCACGTCATGGACGAGGCCGAACGCTGCCACCGCCTCCTCCTCATGCGCGACGGCGAACTCCTCGCCGACGACACCCCGGACGCCCTCCGCACCCGCACAGCGACGGAGACGGTGGAAGCGGCGTTCCTGCACCTGGTGGACGAAGCGAAGAACTCGACAACAAAGAAGGAGCAGACCCAGTGACCACCGCGCCCGCCACTCCTACTCCCACCCCCAACCCGGCCCCGACCTCCACCTCGGCCCTGAACGCCTCCCGAACCACGGCCACCGCGATCCGGGTCCTGGCGCAACTCCGGCACGACCCGCGCACCATCGCGATGCTGATCGTGCTCCCGAGCCTGCTCCTGTTCCTGCTCCGCTACGTCTTCGACGGCAGCGCGCACACGTTCGACGGCATCGGCGCGTCGCTCCTCGGGATCTTCCCCCTCATCACGATGTTCCTGGTGACCTCGATCGCCACCCTGCGCGAACGCACCTCGGGCACGCTCGAACGCCTCCTCGCCATGCCCCTGGGCAAAGGCGACCTCATCGCCGGCTACGCCCTGGCCTTCGGAATCCTCGCGATCATCCAGTCGGCCCTGGCCACCGGCCTGGCGGTCTGGCTCCTCGGCCTGGACGTGACGGGCTCCCCCTGGCTGCTCCTCCTGGTGGCCCTGCTGGACGCCCTGCTGGGCACCGCCCTGGGCCTCTTCGTCTCGGCCTTCGCGTCGTCGGAGTTCCAGGCGGTCCAGTTCATGCCGGCGGTGATCTTCCCCCAACTTCTCCTCTGCGGCCTCTTCACCCCCCGCTCCAACATGCACCCGGTCCTGGAAGCGATCTCGAACGTCCTCCCCATGTCCTACGCCGTGGACGGCATGAACGAGGTCCTCACCCACACGGACATCACAGCCACCTTCGTACGAGACATCCTGATCGTCGCGACCTGCGCCCTACTGGTCCTGACCCTCGGCGCGGCAACCCTCCGCCGCCGAACCCAGTGACGACACCTCTGCAGCCGAGATCCAGGCACCCCAGCCCGTCCGGCGTTTGAGGACGAGGCCCCTTCAGGGCCGAAGCGGGGGTCTGGGGGCGCAGCCCCCAGATACGGGATGGGACGAACATCCCGCCCACCGGACACCCATCCCACCCACCCGCCCCCGATGCGAGGATGACCCCGGACGACGCAACCCCCGGAGGGCACCGCAACCATGACCCAGAAAGTCGCAGTCCTCGGCACCGGCAAGATCGGCGAAGCCCTGCTCAGCGGAATGATCCGGGCAGGCTGGGCCCCGGCCGACCTCCTGGTCACCGCCCGCCGCCCGGAACGAGCCGAAGAACTCCGCACCCGCTACGGAGTGACCCCGGTCACCAACCCGGAAGCGGCGAAGACGGCCGACACCCTGATCCTCACGGTCAAACCGCAGGACATGGGCACCCTCCTCGACGAACTCGCCCCCCACGTCCCCGTCGACCGCCTGGTCATCAGCGGAGCCGCGGGCATCACCACGACCTCCATCGAGACCCGCCTCACCACCGGCACCCCGGTCGTCCGCGTCATGACGAACACGCCGGCCCTCGTCGACGAGGCCATGTCGGTCATCTCCGCAGGCACCCACGCCACCGCGGAGCACCTCGCCCACACCGAGGAGATCTTTGGTGCCGTCGGCAAGACACTCCGCGTCCCCGAGTCCCAGCAGGATGCCTGCACCGCACTCTCCGGCTCCGGCCCGGCGTACTTCTTCTATCTGGTCGAGGCCATGACGGACGCCGGCATCCTGCTCGGCCTGCCTCGCGACAAGGCCCACGACCTGATCGTCCAGTCCGCGATCGGCGCCGCCGTGATGCTCCGCGACAGCGGCGAACACCCGGTGAAGCTCCGCGAGAACGTCACGTCTCCCGCGGGCACCACCATCAGCGCCATCCGCGAACTCGAGAACCACGGCGTACGAGCCGCCCTCATCGCCGCCCTCGAAGCCGCCCGCGACCGCAGCCGCGCCCTGGCCGCCGGCAACACCAACTGAAGCTGAAGCCCGGTCGCCACCGCGCCTACCGACCCATGCCCACCTCGACCCTGACCGCGACCTCGGGCTGCGCAGGCAGCAGCCCGATCGCACGGTAAGCGGCATCAACGGTCGGCCGCGCGATCGCCCGCGCTCTCTCCGCCCCGTCCCGCAGCACCCCCTCCACAAACGCGGGATCCGCGCACAACTCCCTGTGCCGGTCCCGCAGGGGCCTGAGGATCTCGACCGCGGCATCCGCGACGTCCTTCTTCAAATCCCCGTACGACTGATACACACCGGCCAGCTGGGACGGCTCCCCACCCGTGCAGGCCGCCAGGATCTCCAGCAGATTCGCGACCCCCGGCCGCCCCTCCGGGTCGTACTCGACGTCCCGGCCGCTGTCGGTCACGGCCCGCATGACCTTCTTCCGCACCACGTCGGGCTCATCGAGCAGATAGACGATCCCCGGCCCGACGTCCTCGCTCTTCCCCATCTTCGACGTCGGCTCCTGAAGATTCATGACCCGAGCACCCACCGCCGGACGCGTGGCCCGCGGCACCACGAACGTATGCCCGTACCGCTGGTTGAACCGCACAGCCAGATCCCGGGTCAACTCGACATGCTGCGTCTGATCGTCCCCGACGGGCACCTCGTCGGCCCCGTACGCCAGGATGTCCGCCGCCATCAGCACGGGATACGTCAGCAACGACAGCCGCACACTCCCACCCCGCGCCTGCTCCCGCGCCGCCTTCTCCCTGTACTGGATCATCCGCCGCATCTCCCCGTCGGACGCCACGCACTCCAGCACGTACGACAGCCGCGTGTGCTCGTCCACATGACTCTGTACGAAGACGGTGCACAGCTCCGGGTCGAGACCCGAGGCCAGCAGCAGCGTGGCCGCCTGCCGACTGAGCCGCCGCACGCGCGCGGGATCATGATCAACGGTCAGCGCGTGCAGATCGACGACGCAGAACAGGGAGTCCGCCCGATGCTGGTCCACCGCGGCCCACCGCCGCATGGCCCCCAGGTAGTTCCCCAGTGTCAGATGCCCGGTCGGCTTGATCCCGCTGAAGACCCGTGTCATCTCTTCTCCACCTCCTGGTCGAGACCACCGCACCCGGCCGGCCGACCCCCTCTGGAGGGAGAAACAAGAACGGCCGCCGAGGCGGCGGCCGTTGAGTACATACGTGTGTACGGCCGCCGTCAGGCGGCCCACCACTGCTGGGTGCACGTATGCGTAGTCATCACGTCCACGAGACTACGCCGCCGACGCCCCCTCCGACACCGAGTTGACACGTCCCAGGCCCATACGTAGTGTTCTCCGAGTTGTTCGACGTGAGCGCCGACCCCGGTCGGTCCCCGGACAGCCATTCCGCAGGTACCAAGCAACGGTCGACGACTTGTCGTCGCGCCGCTGGCATGTCATTGGCATGCGTATTTGCGAAATGAGGAATCCGCGTTCGAAAGGGCGCACCCCCCGATTGGCTCGGGAGGCAGGGAATCCGCTAAAGTCTCACTCGTCGGAACGGCCCAACAGCCGGGAAGACAAGCCCCGCTGACTGGGAATCAGGCCCGAAACGGTCTGGTAGAGTCGGAGTCGCCGGAAAGGGAAACGCGAAAGCGGAAACCTGGAAAGCGCCGAGGAAATCGGATACGGAAACGGTCTGATAGAGTCGGTAACGCAAGACCGAAGGGAAACTGCCCGGAGGAAAGCCCGAGAGGGTGAGTACGAAGGAAGCGTCCGTTCCTTGAGAACTCAACAGCGTGCCAAAAATCAACGCCAAGTTTGTTGATACCCCGGCTCACAGGCTTTGTCTGTGGGTTGAGGTTCCTTTGAAGTAGTAAAC
>NZ_JAAGLT010000168.1 GCF_010548275.1 Streptomyces sp. SID12488 | reverse complement strand
CGGCACGCTCCGCGAACTCGCGGGCCGCCTCGAGGTACGCGAGCGCGCCCGACGAGCTGCCGTCGTACGTGATGACGGTCTGCCCGTAGCTCGGCGCCTCGGAGATCCGGACAGACCGCGGCACCGTCGTGCGCAGCGTCTGCTCCGGGAAGTGCGTCCGCACCTCCTCGGCGACCTGCTGCGCGAGGTTGGTGCGCGCGTCGTACATCGTGAGGAGGATCGTCGAGACGGCGAGCCGCGGGTTCAGGTGCGCCTGGATGAGGTCGATGGTCTTGAGCAGCTGCGACAGGCCCTCGAGTGCGTAGTACTCGCACTGGATCGGGATCAGGACCTCGCGTGCCACGACGAACGCGTTGACCGTCAGCAGGCCGAGGCTCGGGGGGCAGT
>NZ_JAAGLT010000167.1 GCF_010548275.1 Streptomyces sp. SID12488 | reverse complement strand
ACCCTGGCCCTCGAGCTGGCTCAGGAAGGAGTCCCACTGCGACAGGTCACGCTGCCCGAGGATGAACTCGAGCGTCGCGGTGTCGACCGAGTCCTTGAGCGGCGTCGCCAGGAGCGACGACTGCTCGAGCTCGGCCTCGTCCAGGGGTGCGCGCGGGAACGGGTCGCGCGGCGTGCGGGTCGAGAGCACCGAGTCGATGTACTCGACGAACGCGGGGACGTTGTACGACTCCTTGAGCGCCCGCGACTCGGTGGACCCGGCGAACACGTCGTTGGCGAAGCCGAGGTCCTTCTTGATGTCGATCGTGCCGCTCGGGTTGAGGTTGAGCTGCTTGTGCGTGTACTCGGGGTTCAGCGTGTAGGTGTCGCCGTCCTTGGTGTACGTCTC
>NZ_JAAGLT010000166.1 GCF_010548275.1 Streptomyces sp. SID12488 | reverse complement strand
CGGCGTACGCGCGCATCACCGCGGTGAGCAGCGCGACCGCGACCCGGCGGCCGCGCCACGCGCGCCGCACGCCCAGCAGCTCGGTGTACCCCGAGGGGTACCCGGCCGCCGGCCAGTCCTCCTCGTAGCGTCCCGAGACCGCGTACCCCACGACCTCACCGGCGTCGTCGAGCGCGACGAACGACCACGTCGGCGCGAACATCGCCTTCGAGCGCGCCCACTGCTCGGGCGTGCGGGGCTCGGAGCCCCAGTGGTCGGCGAAGACCTCGTTGTGGGCGACCCGCACGGCGTCGTCGAGCTCGGGCGCCCAGGGGACCACGCGCAGGCCGTCGACGTCCGGGACGTCGGGCAGCGCGACGTCGAGCGGGCGGCGCATGTGCGTGTAGTAG
>NZ_JAAGLT010000165.1 GCF_010548275.1 Streptomyces sp. SID12488 | reverse complement strand
CCGATGCCCACGAAGGCGATCTCCGCCTCCGAACGCGGCTGCAGCCTCGGCTGGTGGATGCTGCGGCCGTCGGGATGGTCGGGGTAGTGCGCGTCGATGATCTGCGGAACACCCGGAGTGGACAGCTGGTGGCGCCAAATCTCCGAGAGATCACCGGAGTGGGTGCGGGCGGTGATGGACAGTTCCTCGCCGACCACCCGGCACCACACCCTGACGCCGGTATAGACCGGCGGGGTCGAATAGCGCACCGAGTTGAAGCTGATCGTGCGGTCCCAACCGACCAGTCGTTCCTCGACCAGCGCGAGCGCGACCGGCTCGATGGGCAGGAGATGCAGCGTGGTGCGTTCGACGTCCAGACGGTTCGCGGGTATCTGCCCGGTCGCCCGGTG
>NZ_JAAGLT010000164.1 GCF_010548275.1 Streptomyces sp. SID12488 | reverse complement strand
AGGGGCCAGCAGGCAGCCGCAGCGGATGGCGTCGGCGCTGCGCACCACGCCGCCGGGCGCGTGGAGTTCGAGCGCGGTGGTGTCGTCGAGCGCGATACGCACCGTGTCGCCGTCCCGGACGACGGGCAGACCGGCCAGCTTGCCGACGCCCCCGTCCAGGCGCTTGCTCAGCCGGGGCGACAGGGCCGCGACCAGCTCGGCGGTCACCGACGGAGCGACCGGTGGAAGGGACTGGCTCATGCGATCTTCTCCCCAACCCAGCGGGCGAGTTCGAGCGGACTGAGGGCGGCCACCGGCATCCCGGCGGCGACCAGGTGCGCCGCGACCCCGGTGGAGTAGCGGGGACGTCCCGAGTCGTCGAGACTCGCGCAGCCCAGGACATGGCATCT
>NZ_JAAGLT010000163.1 GCF_010548275.1 Streptomyces sp. SID12488 | reverse complement strand
CGCGGCGCCGTCCACCGCGCGGGCCTGCACCGCGACGACCAGCGCGTCGCCGTACCGACCACCGACGCGCGTGCGCGACGCCCCCGGACGCACCCGGATCGCGACGCGCACGCCCGTCCCGCCGGTCAGACCAGGCCGAGCGCGCGCACGGCCTCGCGCTCCTCCACCAGCTCGGCGACCGACGCGTCGACGCGCTCGCGCGAGAACGCGTCGAGCTCGAGCCCCGGCACGATCGTGTACGCGCCGCCCGCGGCGGTGACCGGGAACGACGAGATGAGCCCCTCGGGCACGCCGTACGAGCCGTCCGACACGACACCGGCGGACGTCCAGTCCCCCTCGGCGGTGCCGTGCACCCACGTGTGCACGTGGTCGACGGCCGCGTTCGCCGCC
>NZ_JAAGLT010000162.1 GCF_010548275.1 Streptomyces sp. SID12488 | reverse complement strand
GTCTGCCCCGTGTCCAGGAGCTCTTCGAGGCCCGTACCCCCAAGGGTGAGGCGCCGATCGCGGAGTTCTCGGGCCGCGTGACGATCGAGGAGGGCGACCGCTCGCGGGCGATCGTCCTGACGCCGGACGACGGCTCGGAGGAGATCCGCTACCCGATCACCAAGCGCTCGCGCCTGCTGGTCGGCGACGGGGACCACGTGTCGGTGGGCACGCAGCTCGTCCAGGGTGCGGTGGACCCGAAGAAGGTCCTGCGCATCCTCGGCCCGCGCGCCACGCAGAAGCACCTGGTGGACGAGGTCCAGGAGGTCTACCGCTCGCAGGGCGTGGACATCCACGACAAGCACATCGAGGTCATCGTGCGGCAGATGCTGCGGCGCGTGACGGTGCTCG
>NZ_JAAGLT010000161.1 GCF_010548275.1 Streptomyces sp. SID12488 | reverse complement strand
GCGTTGCCCACGTACCAGCACTGTGATCCAGCCCATCGGCGCAGCGGGCCCTGAGATCCCGGGACGCCAGCGCACCCTGGTGCTCACCGACCGCACGCAGCACCAACTCATCCTGCGCCGTGAGGTGCTTGAGACGATCCCGAACCGCAACCCCGCAAGGACCCGGCACCACGAACGACGCCGTCAACTCACGCACACCACCCACCACAACCCCCACCCCGAGGACGCACGCACCTGCCACCCAGCACAACGAGCAACCACCACCAAGGTCACCCATTCGACCCCAGAACTCCCGTTCCGATCCTGCACACCCCTCCACCCGACCCGCCCCCGAGCACTGCCTGAACGAGGGCGTGATCCGCTTCTATCCCCGACTCGGAGCCCGCGCCA
>NZ_JAAGLT010000160.1 GCF_010548275.1 Streptomyces sp. SID12488 | reverse complement strand
CGAGCCCACCGAGAGCGGCGAGCCCACGGGCATGGAGCTCGGCAGCGCCGCGGTCCGGCTCTCGCCCGAGGGCGAGGCCGAGGCCGTAGGGGGGCGCAGGCTCGACCCGGCGCGCATCGAGGTGCTTTCGATCCCGCTGCCGTCGTCCGGGCGGCGCTGGGGCGAGGTCGTTCTGCACGACGGCGTGCCGCACGGTTCGCGCGTCACCTCCGCGGGCCCGTCCTTCCCCGTCTTCGACGAGATCGAGCTGTGGGCCCCCTCGCCCGTCCCGACCTGGGTGGTCCTGCTGGAGGCCGCCACCGAGGCCGACCGGGACGCCCTGGAGCGGTTGGCGGCCGACGCGGGGTTCGCCGCCGAGGACTGGTCCTCGTCCGTACTGCTGCTGGGCCGGG
>NZ_JAAGLT010000159.1 GCF_010548275.1 Streptomyces sp. SID12488 | reverse complement strand
GAAGCCCCGGCCGCTCGAAGCGGCCGGGGCTTCGTGCTGTCCGGGGTACGGGTGGTCCGGGGTACGGGTGCCGGGAAACGGCGTGACTCTTCCGCCCGCCGGTTCACCTCAGCAAATTGGTTGCTTGCTCAAGCAAATCTGTGGGGTTTCGGGGGAGCGCGGCCACAGCGACGAGGGGACAACACGGGCTATTCGTCGCCCGGCGCAGACAGCGGTGCGGGCGATGGGGCAGGATGGTCCCCCCGCGGCTATCGCCGCGGTGGCGGGGCCGGGCGGCCGTCATGATCGCGGTCCGCTGCTCGTCCGGATGCGACACGAGCCGGGCATGCCACCGTGACGACCAGCACACCGAGGAGAAGCGCGTGAAGAGGCAGCGCGGCACGGGCCGGGTG
>NZ_JAAGLT010000015.1 GCF_010548275.1 Streptomyces sp. SID12488 | reverse complement strand
GGCGCACTCGGCGCGACGGGAGCCGCGGGGCTCTCCGCCACGGCGGGCTTGGGAGCCGGCGGCCGCGGGGCAGCCGGACGGGCCGACTGCGCCGGGGAGGGCGCGCCGGGCTTGGGGGCAGCCTTGCGCGGGGCGCCAGGCTTGGCGTTCCCCTGGAAGGCGTCTGTCAACTTGCGTACTACTGGCGCCTCGATCGTCGAGGATGCCGATCGGACGAATTCACCGAGTTCCTGGAGCTTGGCCATGACAGCCTTGCTCTCCACCCCGAACTCCTTGGCGAGTTCGTATACCCGGACCTTAGCCACTTCGCTCCTTTTAGGTCCGGGTTGCGGCCGGACCGTCGCTACTTCATGGGCGTACTCATCGCGTGCTCATCGAGTGCTCATCGCAATCTCGACCTACTTCCAACTCGCGGGGGTACCAGAGCCGCACGGGGTTCCGTGCGACGCGTTCTACGGTGTTTCCTGCTCGACGTACCGGCGCAACGCCACCACGTCGAGCGCTCCCTGGACACGGAGTGCCCGTGGGAATGCACGGCGGCGGACCGCCAGGTCGAGGCAGACCAGGGCGGGATGCGTGTAAGCACCCCGGCCGGGCAGCGTACCGCGATGATCGGGGACGCATTCACCCTCGACCGCCACGATGCGCAGCAGATCCTTCTTGGCCGCTCGCTCCCGACACCCCACACAGGTGCGTTCAGGGCATGCGCGGGCACGCGTCCGGCCAGACACTCCTAAGTCTACCTCCCCGTAGCGACCTCACCCCTTTGGGGTAAGAATCGAACGGCTGTTGTCGTGATCTCAGCCACCTGCGGCTGGGATCTATTCCCCCGCTAGTCCCGGCGCTGGCGAACGGGTCGCTCGGACGGCCGTTCGGAAGACTCGTCGGACGGCTGCTCGGTGTCCGGGCGGATGTCGATCCGCCAGCCGGTCAGCCGAGCCGCGAGCCGGGCGTTCTGGCCCTCCTTGCCGATCGCCAGCGACAGCTGGTAGTCGGGGACCGTCACGCGCGCGGAACGGGCGGCGAGGTCGACGACCTCCACCTTGTTCACGCGGGCCGGGGACAGCGCGTTCGCCACCATGTCGGCCGGGTCGTTCGACCAGTCGACGATGTCGATCTTCTCGCCGTTCAGCTCGGCCATGACGCTGCGCACCCGACTGCCCATGGGGCCGATGCAGGCTCCCTTGGCGTTCAGACCGCTGCGCGTCGACCGCACGGCGATCTTCGTGCGGTGACCGGCCTCACGCGCGATGGCCGCGATCTCGACGGAACCGTCGGCGATCTCGGGCACCTCCAGCGCGAAGAGCTTCTTCACCAGGTTGGGGTGCGTGCGCGAGAGGGTGACGGACGGACCACGCACGCCCTTCGCCACGCGTACGACGTACGACCGCAGCCGCAGCCCGTGCTGGTAGTTCTCACCGGGGACCTGCTCCTGCACCGGCAGGATGGCCTCCAGCTTGCCGATGTCCACGAGCACGTTCTTCGGGTCGCGGCCCTGCTGGACGACACCGGTGACGATGTCGCCCTCGCGGCCCGCGTACTCGCCGAGCGTCGCGTCGTCCTCGGCGTCCCGCAGGCGCTGCAGGATGACCTGCTTGGCGGTGGTGGCGGCGATCCGGCCGAAGTCCGACGGAGTGTCGTCGAACTCGCGTGCCTCCTGCCCCTCCTCCAGCTCCTGGGGGTCCTCCTTCGCCCACACGGTCACATGACCGGTCTCCCGGTCGAGCTCCACGCGCGCGTGGCGGCGACTTCCCTCGGTGCGGTGGTAGGCGATGAGGAGGGCCGCCTCGATCGCCCCGACCAGCAGGTCGAAGGAGATCTCCTTCTCCCGTACCAAGCCCCGCAGGGCACTCATGTCGATGTCCACGGCTACGCCTCCTCCTCTTCCGTCATGTCCTGCTCGTCACGCTCGTCATGTCCGTCCTGCTTGTCCTGCTTGTCCCTGCGGTTGAACTCGACCTGGACGCGGGCCTTGTCGACGTCGGCGAAGGCGAGCCGGCGGGCGGTGGCCTTTCGGCCCTTCACGCCCGGCACTTCGAGGTCCATGCCCTCGTCGTCCACGGTCAGGATTCTGGCGACCACTTCCCCGCCGCCCTCGACGAGCTGGAACCGCACCAGCCGCTCGATGGCACGGACGTAGTGCCGGTGCTCGGTGAGTTCGCGCTCGGCGCCGGGGGTGCCGACCTCCAGGGTGAACTCCCCCGCGCCCATGGCGTCCGTCTCGTCGAGCTTCGCCGAGAGCGCCCGGCTCACATCGGCGACCGCGTCCAGATCGGCGCCGTCGTCGGAATCGACGACGACCCGCAGCACTCTCTTGCGCCCGACCGACTCCACTGCGATCTCTTCGAGATCGAGACCCTGCGAGCTGACGAGCGGCTCCAGGAGCTCTCGAAGCCTCTCGCTCTGGGTGGTGCTCATCCGGGTGACTCCTCGGCCGCGTGTGCTGTTGTGGGTGGATCGCGTGTCAGGTCAAAGGGTATCCGGTCCCAGGGGGTGTTGCCGTCCACCGGGACGCCGCCCACTGCCCGGCTGCGCCGGTGGCGGGTGGCGGGCCGGGGCGCGGGTACGGTGATCACGGGCGTGCTGCCCTTCCCTGGTGTCCCGTTCGTTCGAGCCCTCCGAGGACGTCTGCCGTGCCGTTCCCCCCACCGTCGCGCACCCCGCTGGGAGCCCCTCCGGGTCCGCGCCGAAGGACCCTGCTCGCCTCGGCCGCGGGCGCCGCTCTCCTCGTGGGCTGCACAGCCGAGCCCGACACGACGGCCACGAGCGCCGGCAGCCCGTCGGTCGCCGAGCGGACACGCGCGCGTGCGGCACGCGACAGCACGGAGCTCGTGCGGCAGTACGACACGGCGATCGCCACGTTTCCGGCACTGACGGAGCGGCTGTCGGTGCTGCGGGCGGAGGTCGTACGGCACGCGGAGTCGTTCGGAGGCGGCAAGCCGACTCCCACTCCCACTCCCACCCCCACCCCTACGCGTACGCCCTCCTCGGTATCCCCGTCGCCTTCGGCTTCTGTGGCGCCGGCGAGCGAGCAGGACGCCCTCGCCGGGCTCGCCGACGCCGAACGGACCCTCGTGGACCGGCGCACGAAGGCGCTCCTCGATGTGCCGGGTGAGCTGGCGCGGCTGCTGGCCTCGGTGGCGGCTGCCGGAGCCGCGCATGTCTATCTGCTGACGGAGGGCGCGAAATGACCGGTACAGCGGCGGATACGGACACTGCCGAGCTGACCGCCCTCCAGGCCGCCCTGGGCGCTGAACACGCGGCTGTGTACGGGTACGGAGTCGTCGGCGGGCTGATCGGCGAGGCTCGCAGGAGCGAGGCGCGGGCCGCGTACGACGCCCATCGGGCCCGGCGCGACGAGCTGGCGCGCGCGGTACGGGACCTCGGGGGCACGCCGGTGGCGGCGGCGGCCGGGTACGCCCTGCCGTTCCCCGTGACGGACTCGGAGGCGGCCGTCCGCCTCGCGGTCGAGCTGGAGGAGCGGGTCGCCGGGGTGTACTCAGACCTGGTCCGGGCAACCGGGGGCGAGCGGCGCCGGACGGGCGCCGAGGGGCTGAGGGAGGCCGCGGTGCGTGCGGTCCGCTGGCGGGGCGGGAGCGTACCCTTCCCTGGTCTTGCCGAGCGGTCCGGCTCCGCGTCGGCGACACCCACGGCGTAGCCCGTACCGCATCCCGCGTACCGGAAGGAAACGACTCGCGCATGGCTTTCGAACCGCCGCCCCGTCTGGTGAGGGCGCTCGGCGAGCCGGCACCGGACGGTGACGACTGGCTGGCGCAGCTGCCCGTGGCGGCTCAACAGGCCGTGGATCTACGCGTGTTGACAGTGGAGCGGGTACAGGTTCCGGGCGGTCGCAGCAGCCTGGTGGTGCTGGTGCGGCGGGCTGACGGCACGCCCGCCGTCCTGAAGCTCGCGCCGCGCCGGGCCCGGCCGGAGAGTGAGCGGGTGGCGCTGGCGCACTGGGGCGGGGCGGGTGCGGTGCAGTTGCTGGAGCCGTCCACCGGCTCGACACCCTTCGGCGGCTCCGGCGGCGGGGGTGTGTTGCTGCTCGAGCGGCTGCATCCGGATGTGTCGGTGCGGTCGCTGCCCGAGGCGAAGGCCCTGCTGGAGGCGGCGGGGACGCTGCGGCGGCTGTGGGTCGAGCCGCCCGCCGGCTCGGACTCGGTGTTCGAGACGGTGGCCTCACGGACCGGGCGGCAGGCCGAGGCGATGTCGGCGAGCGCCGGTGTGGATGCCGAGGTGGCGGCGCTGGTCGAGGCAGCGCTCGCCGCGCGCGAGGAGTTGCTGGTCGCGCCGCCCGAGGCACGCTTGCTGCACGGTACGTTCCGGCAGAGCAAGGTGCTGGCCGCGGAGCGGGTGCCCTGGCTCGCGGTGGGACCGGATCCGCTGGTCGGTGAGTGCGCGTTCGATTTGGCGCGGCTGGTTCGGGACCGGGTGGAGGACCTGATCGCGTCGTCGTCGGGGGCGGCGATCACTCGGCGGCGGGTGAAGCGGCTTGCCGAGTCGTTGGATGTGGATCAGGAGCGGTTGCGGGGCTGGACGTTGTTCAGGGCTGTGGAGTCGGGTGTGCGTGCCCTCCGGGTGGGGCGGCCGAGGGATGCGGAGTTGTTGCTGGAGTTCGCCGGGTGGCTTTGAGGTATTCGGTCTCGTTGTCGGCTGCGGGTGCGTCGTGGCTGGTCGCGCCCACGCGGCGGAGCCGCACATCGATACAGCCTCGCGCCCCTGAAAAGGCGCTTCACCTGGCCGTGAGTTTGAGGGCCAGGACAGGGCAGTCGGTCGCCGCTCTGCGGGCTCGTTTCACTGTGCGGGCGGAGATCGGGGTGCCGTCGACCAGTGGGTAGCCCCATTCGTCCAAGGTGATGTGTTCCGGAAGGAGTTCCGCGCACAGGCCGTGGCCCTTGCAGGACGTCCAGTCGATGTCGATCGTCGTCGTTTCCTGGCTCTGGGGCATGTCAGCTCCTCTCGTTGGGGACGGGCAGCAGCGGGGTCGCGTCCGTCGCCGTGCAGTAGCCGGTCGCGTGGGCGTCGAGTTCGGCGGCGAAGGTGGTCAGGGCCGAGCGGACCAGGCGGACCGTGCCGTCGGGATGGTGGCAGGCGCCGCGCCCTTCGACGAGGCCGACCCAGCGGGCGACGTCCGCGCGGATCGTGCCCTGAGGACCGGGGGCGGCCAGGGTCTGGAAGGCGGCGGCGATCCGGGGCAGGCCGTTGAGACAGGGGCCGCACCGGCCTGCCGACTCCAGCGCCAAGTACCGCAGGACACGGGCGGTTTCGGCGAGGCCACAGTGGTCGGCGGGCAGTACGGCGAGCACGCCCGCGCCCAAATCGGCGGCGCTCAGCGGGAGTTGGGCTGCCTCCGACGCCGGGATCCAGGTGCCGTGATAGCCGCCGACGAGGACCGCACCCGTGGGACCCAGTGGCAGCAGCCTGCCGATCGGCATCCCGAACGGGGCCTCGACGACCCGCACTTCGCGC
The DNA here is from genome assembly GCF_010548275.1 of Streptomyces sp. SID12488. Classification (GTDB taxonomy): domain Bacteria; phylum Actinomycetota; class Actinomycetes; order Streptomycetales; family Streptomycetaceae; genus Streptomyces. Next base: position 206,225 of record NZ_JAAGLT010000015.1, on the reverse strand, counting down.
CCGGGCACATGCACCGTGCACAGCGCGCTGCCGGGTTCCGACGGCGTCCCGGCGGCCCGGAACCAGCTGGCGCCGTAACGGGCGATCAGCGCCAGGTGGGCCAGGGTCTCGACGTTCTGGACGAGGGTGGGGGCCCGGTGCACTCCGCGTTCCCGCACCGGCGGGCGCTGATGCCGCGGAAGGGCCGCGCCACCGGAGACGTACGAGGCGAGGGCGGAGGACTGGCCGGACAGGAACCGCCGGGGAACCCGGACGACCTTGACGGACAACGGGTCCCGACGGCGTTCGGCGAGGGCCGCCTCCAGATAGCTCGCGCCCGCCTCCACCGCGAGGTACGCCTCCCCGGCACCGACCGCCTCGGCCGCCAACTGGAGCCCGTCCAGGACGAGATGGGGCGAGAGATGCAGCAGCGTCTTGTCCTTGCGGCTCGCGGGCTCCCCCTCGGCACCGTTGGCGACGACCACCGGGGCACGGCCGGTCCGGCGTCCGGTGTCGGCCACGGAGACGAGTTTTCGGTACGTGGCGAAGGCGGCTCCGCCGCGGCCGGTGAGGCCCGACTCGGCGACGGACTGCAGGAGTTGAGGTGGACTGCCGTACGAGACGGGCCCGTAGCGCTGCTCGTGGGTGGTGAAGTCAGCCGGGGCGCCCCCGGGGGCCAGGAGGCGGGGCGACATGAGGACCTCGGTGTACGTGGCGGTCATGAGCGGGCCCCTTCGAGCGTGCGTTCCGGTGTGTGGAGCAGGGCTGCCGGGGTCCGGCGGGAGGCGCGTGCGGCGTAGGCCGTGCGGATGCCGAAGGCGGTGAGTACGGCGGCGACGCAGGACACGGTCAGCCAAGTCATCCAGTCGGCGCCGGTGTCCGTGCCGATGCCGATGCCGTGGACGAGGGCGACCGGCCAGGAGACGTACGCGAGCCAGTGCACGGCACGCCAGGTGCGGTGGCCGAGGCGGGCGCGCAGGAGGCTGGTGACCAGTACGGCGAGCATCAGGTCGAGGGCGACCGTGCCGAGGCCCAGCCAGAGTGGCTGGTAGTCGGAGACGAAGGGGACGAGGACGTCGAGGGGTGTGATGTCGACGTAGCCGTCGATCACCGCGGCGGCTATGTGGAGCACGAGGAAGGCGGTGGCGGAGAGGGATAGGGCGCGGTGGAGTGCCACGGTGCCGAATCTGGGCAGACCGGGGAGTCTGGCTCGCAGTCTCACGGCGACGCCCAGCAGGACGACGACGGTGAAGAGGACCAGGCATACGGCGCCTGTCGCGCGGTTGGCGTACCAGAGGGTTTCGGAGGTCATGCGGGTCCCTCCGGGGGTGTGGCGGTACGAGTCGTGCGGGTCGTGCTGGAGGCTGTGCCCCCAGGCCCCCCTTCGGCCTGGACGGCCTCGTCCTCAATCGCCGGACGGGCTGAATGTGCCCGCCCCTGGCCAGGAAGCGAGGCCGGCCAGCCCGGTGTCGTCACTACCGTCCCGTCTCCCGCCACCAATCGTGCCGGGAGGCCCAGTCCCGTCAGCCAGCGTTCCGCGCCCCTCCCCTTCACCAGGGCCGCCGTGGTCGCCGCGTTGGCGTCGGCGCAGTTGGCCGCCGCCACGGAGACCGTGCGCCAGGGGGTACGGGCGGGGAGGCCGGTGTTCGGATCGATGATGTGGTGGAGGGTGTGCTCGCCCCGGCGCCAGTGGCGGGCGGCCGTGCCGGAGGTGGCGAGGCCGCCGCTGTGGAGGCCGATGGTGGCGTACGGACCCTGGGCGGGCGGTTCCTCCGTCGGGCCGGTGACGTCCTGGACGCGGATGCGCCAGCCGCCCGCCGGGGGGTCGCCCGCGACAGCCGTGTCGCCGCCGAGGCTCACCAGGACTCCGCAGCCGGCGGTCCGGGCGAGCGTTCGCGCGGCCCGGTCGGCCGCCCAGGCCTTCGCGGTGGCGCCCAGGTCGAGACGGATGCCGGTCGGGACGGTGACCGTGCCGGTCGCGCGGTCCAGGTGTATCCGGCGCCAGCCGGGGACGCGCCGCACGGCGAGCCGTACCGGGCGGTCGTCCTCCTGGACGAGGGTGAAGTCGCGGTCGTAGCCGAGCGCTTCCAGCGCCGATCCGATCGTCGGGTCCACGGCGCCGTCGGTCGCCTCGGCCGCGCGCAGCGCCACCGCCAGGGCCTCGGCGAGCAGCGGGCTGACCCGGGTCGGGCGCCCGTCGCTGTCGTCCAGGGCGGAGAGTTCGGAGTCGGCGCGGAAGCGGCTGCAGGTGGCGTCGACCTCGGCCAGCCGGCGGGCCAGGAGCAGGTTGCAGGAGCCCAGCATCGTCGGGTCGGTGGTGACGAGCCGGACGCTGGTTCCGAGGGCACGCCAGTCGGCGGCGGCCGCGGGGCGGACGGCGGTGGTCATCACGACGCCCCCGAGGTGGAGTCGGCGGAGCCGCTGGAGTCCGAGGCGGTCAGGTCGTCCGAGGAGGACTGGAGGCCTGCGGACGAGGAGTCGGATGAGCTCGATGAGTCCGAGGACGCCGTATCCGTACTGGTGTCAGTACTGGTGTCGGTACTCGTGCTGGTGTCCGCACTACTGCTCGAACTGGACGTCGAGTCCGAGGTGCTGGTCGCGGTCGTCGTCGCGTCCGACTCCATCGTGCCGACAAGGGCGAACACCCCGGCCGCTGCGGCCAGCGAGACCGCCGCCGCCACGGCCGCCGTACGCCGCATCCCTCTACGAACCGCAGCGGCGGCTCCCCGCCCCTGCTCCTGCTCCCTGACCGTCATGGCCGTTCCCCTCCATAGGATGTGACTCCGTGTCACGTCCTACGTTCGGGGAACGGCCTGAGAGAAGTCTGTGAGGCGTCCATACGCCTCCCGAGAACTCTCTGAGAGCCGGATTTAAATCACGCGCGTTGTCAGGCGGTGGCGGTCAGTCGGGCGATCGCTTCCTCGACCGTCAGTTCCTCGCGCTCGCCCGTCCGGCGGTCCTTCAGTTCGAGGACGCCCTCGGCCGAACGGCGGCCCGCCACCAGGATCTTCGGTACGCCGATCAGCTCGGCGTCCGTGAACTTGACGCCCGGGGAGACGCCGGCGCGGTCGTCGACCAGGACGCGGGCGCCGGCCGCGGCCAGCTTGTCGGAGACGTCGAGGGCCAGTTCGATCTGGAGTGCCTTGCCGGCGGCGACGACATGGACGTCGGCCGGGGCGATCTCCTTGGGCCAGCACAGGCCCTGCTCGTCGGCGTGCTGCTCGGCGAGGGCCGCGACCGCGCGGGAGACCCCGATGCCGTACGAGCCCATGGTCACGCGGACCGGCTTGCCCTGCTGGCCGAGGACGTCGAGGCCGAGGGCGTCGGCGTACTTGCGGCCGAGCTGGAAGATGTGGCCGATCTCGATGGCGCGGTCCAGCTTGAGGCCGGTGCCGCAGGCCGGGCAGGGGTCGCCTTCCTGGACGACCACGGAGTCGATGTACCCGTCGACCTCGAAGTCACGGCCGGCGACGACGTTCTTCGCGTGCAGGCCCGCCTTGTTGGCACCGGTGATCCAGGCGGTGCCGGGGGCGACGCGCGGGTCGGCGAAGTAGCGGACCTTCTCCAGGCCCTGCGGGCCGACGTAGCCGCGTACGAGGTCGTCGCGGCCCGTGAAGTCCTCGGCGGTGACGAGTTCGACGGCGGCGGGCGCGAAGTGCGCCTCGACCTTGCCCAGGTCGACCTCGCGGTCGCCGGGGACGCCGATCGCGACGATCTCGCCGTCCACCTTGACCAGGAGGTTCTTGAGGGTGGCGGAGGCGGCGACCTCAAGGTACGCGGCGAGCGTCTCGATGGTCGGGGTGTCGGGGGTGGGGATCTCTTCGAGGGCGGGGACGGCCGACCCGTCCACCGGCTGGAGCGCGTACGTGATCGCCTCGGTGTTGGCGGCGTAGTCGCAGTTGGGGCAGTCGGCGAAGGTGTCCTCGCCGGCGGCGGCCGGGGCGAGGAACTCCTCGGACTTGGAGCCGCCCATGGCGCCCGCGGTGGCGGCGCAGATGCGGTAGTCGAGGCCGAGACGCGCGAAGATCTTCTGGTACGCCTCGCGGTGCAGGGCGTACGACTTGGCCAGGCCCTCGTCCTCCGTGTCGAAGGAGTACGAGTCCTTCATCAGGAACTCGCGGCCACGCAGGATGCCGGCGCGCGGGCGGGCCTCGTCGCGGTACTTGTTCTGGATCTGGTAGAGGATCACCGGCAGGTCCTTGTAGGACGTGCACTGGTCCTTGACCAGGAGGGTGAAGATCTCCTCGTGGGTCGGGCCGAGGAGGTAGTCGCCGCCCTTGCGGTCGTTGAGGCGGAACAGCTCGGGGCCGTACTCCTCCCAGCGGCCGGTCGCCTCGTACGGCTCCCTCGGCAGCAGGGCGGGGAGCGTGACCTCCTGGGCGCCGATGGCGTCCATCTCCTCGCGGACGACACGCTCCACGTTCGCGAGAACCTTCTTGCCGAGCGGCAGCCAGGACCACAGACCGGCGGCGGTACGGCGCACATAACCGGCCCTGACCAGCAGCTTGTGGCTGAGCACCTCGGCGTCGGCGGGGTCGTCACGCAGTGTCTTGACCATCAAACGGGACATGCGCTGGACCTGGGCCTGGGCCATGATTCTCGACTCCTGCTGCTTAAGGGTGATGGCAGGAGGTTAGCCGGGGGGTGCGGGGCGGTGGAAATCGGTACGCCCGGGCGGACGGCTCCTAGCGGCGGCGCAACGGGAGCGGGGCGCCCATCACCGCGTACGGCTTGGGGGCGCTGGGGAAGAGGACCTGGCGGGCCAGGTCCTCGTAGCCGAGGGAGTGGTAGAGGCCGCGGGCCGGGCTGTCGGTGTCGATCGCGGAGAGAATCGAGCGGGGTTCGGCGGCGGAGTCGGTGATGGCGGTGATGAGGGCGCGGCCGACGCCGATGTTCTGGAAGGTCGGGTGGACGTGCAGTTCGGTGATCACGAAGGAGTCGTCGAGCCAGGCGTCGTGGCCCTGTCGGCGCAGATACGGCTCGACGACGGTGGACCACCAGTGCGTACGGTCGTTCGGCATGCCGTACACGAACCCGGCGAGCCGTCCCTCCGGGGTGGTCGCGCCGAGTGCGCGCGCGCCGGGGTAGGTCAGATGCCGCAGAACGATCTGCCTGCGTACGGCGACCTCGTCGGCGCCGAGCCCGAACGCCACGGCCTGGACGGCGAGCGCCTCGTCGACCCGGGCGGCGAGGTCGAGGGGGCCGACGACCACGTCGTGGGGGCGGCGGTGACGGTGGTCCTGACCGGGGAAGCGCGGCATGTCGGGAGACTACAGGGGGTGCGGAGTGTCCTCGCGGGGCGCGGGCCGGAAGTGGCTGAGCCGCACACCCCCGGATCACTCGGATCACTCGGATCGTCCGGATCGCTCGGACATCGGGTGGGGCGCTTCAGAACAGGACGCTCATGAACGCTCCGACTTCCTGGAAGCCCACCCTCAGATATGTCCGGCGGGCGGGGGTGTTGAAGTCGTTCACATACAGGCTGACCACCGGGGCCACATCCGTGAGGGCGTAGCGCAGTACGGCGGCCATACCTGGGGCGGCGAGGCCCTGGCCGCGGTATTCGGGGGCCACCCATACGCCCTGGATCTGGCAGGCCTGCGAGGTCGCGGCGCCGATCTCGGCCTTGAAGGCGACCTTGCCGCGCTCGTCGAGGCGGGCGAAGGAGCGGCCGGAGCCGACCAGTTCGGCGACCCTGGCCTGGTAGAGGAGGCCGCCGTCGCCCGCGAGTGGCGAGATTCCGACCTCCTCGGTGAACATCGCCACGCACGCCGGCATGATCGTCTCCATCTCCTCCTTGAGGATGCGGCGGACGTACGGATCCGGGCTGATGAGGGAGGGGTCGGGCAGCCGGTCGGTGACCATGAGGGGCTGGTGGCGGCGGACTTCACGGGCCGGGCCCCAGCTCGGTTCGAGCAGCCGCCACAGCTGGGTGGTGGCTTCGGCGGGGCCCACGATGGAGGAGCAGCGGCGGCCCGCTCGCCTGGCACGGTCGGCGAAGGCGCGTACGGCACGCGGGGTGGCGCAGATCGGGACGAGGTTGGCGCCCGCGTAGCAGAGGCTGGTGAGCATGCCGTCCTCGTACCAGCCCCACATCTCGCCGCCGAGGCGCCACGGGTCGAGGCCTGCCACCTGGACACGGGACGTCACGAAGGCGTTCGCGACCGGCTCGCGGCCGAGGACGGCGAGCGCGGCGTCCAGGTCGCCCGGGTCGAGCACCCGGGAGGTGGTCTGCGTCAACACGTGCGGGGCCTCACCGATGCGGTCTGCTGATCTCCGCACTGTACCTGCGGAAGCTGAGCGGCGTCGCCCTGTGGTGGGGGCCGCTCGCTTGTCAGTGAACGTCGGATCGGTCTGCCGTCCCTGGGGGCTGCGCCCCCAGACCCCCCTTTCGCGCTGAACGCGCTCGTCCTCAAACGCCGGACGGGCTGATAGGTCAGCCTCTCCGTCGTTTGAGGAGCGGGGTCTGGGGCGGAGCCCCAGGAGGATGGGACGGGTAGGGGCGGCGGGGGCGAATCAACCCGCGACGGACACCGAAGGCTCCCCGGAAGCGATTCCGTCCGCCTCCATCTGCTCGGCGATCTTCATCGCCTCCTCGATCAGCGTCTCGACGATCTTCGACTCGGGGACCGTCTTGATCACCTCGCCCTTCACGAAGATCTGTCCCTTGCCATTGCCGGAGGCGACGCCGAGGTCGGCTTCCCTCGCCTCGCCGGGGCCGTTCACCACGCAGCCCATGACCGCGACGCGCAGCGGGACCTCCATGCCCTCCAGGCCGGCCGTGACCTCTTCGGCCAGCTTGTAGACGTCGACCTGGGCGCGCCCGCACGACGGGCACGACACGATCTCCAGGCCGCGCTGGCGGAGGTTCAGGGACTCCAGGATCTGGTTGCCGACCTTGATCTCCTCGACCGGCGGCGCGGACAGGGAGACGCGGATCGTGTCGCCGATGCCCTCGCTGAGCAGCGCGCCGAAGGCGACGGCCGACTTGATGGTGCCCTGGAAGGCGGGACCGGCCTCGGTGACGCCCAGGTGGAGGGGGTAGTCGCAGGCCGCCGCGAGCTGCCGGTAGGCGTTGACCATGATCACCGGGTCGTTGTGCTTGACCGAGATCTTGATGTCCCTGAAGTCGTGCTCCTCGAAGAGCGACGCCTCCCACAGCGCCGACTCGACAAGCGCCTCGGGAGTGGCCCGGCCGTACTTCTTGAGCAGTCGACTGTCGAGCGAACCGGCGTTGACGCCGATGCGGATCGGCGTGCCGTGGTCCTTGGCGGCGCGCGCGATCTCCTTGACCTGGTCGTCGAACTGCTTGATGTTGCCGGGGTTCACCCGGACCGCGGCGCAGCCGGCCTCGATCGCGGCGAAGACGTACTTCGGCTGGAAGTGGATGTCGGCGATCACCGGGATCTGCGACTTGCGCGCGATGGTCGCCAGCGCGTCCGCGTCGTCCTGCGTGGGGCAGGCGACCCGCACGATCTGGCAGCCGGACGCCGTCAGCTCGGCGATCTGCTGGAGCGTGGCCCCGATGTCCGACGTACGCGTCGTCGTCATCGACTGCACCGACACCGGTGCGTCTCCGCCCACGGCCACCGAACCGACCTGGATCTGTCGGCTCTTCCGGCGTTCGGCGAGCTTGGTCGGAACGGTCGGCATGCCGAGAGAAATCGCAGTCATCTGCTGTGCAACCCCAAGTTGTGGTTCAAGGTCCGGCCCCGGGAACAGCGGGCTCCGGACTTCGAGATTACGGCACGTGCCCTGGCCCGGGCACATCCCGCACGTAAACCCACTCATTGGGGAACGGCCGGGCACAGCGGAGTGCTTCCGCTGTGCCCGGCCGTGGTGAATCCGCGGGAAACCCCGGGTGGCTAGGAGATTCGCACCGGGTTGACCACATCAGCCACCAGGACCAGCAAGGTGAAGCAGATAAAAATACCCGCCACCACATAGGCCACCGGCATCAGCTTCGCCACGTCGAACGGGCCCGGGTCCGGGCGCTTGAGCACCTTCGCCGTGTTCCGTCGCAGGGACTCCCACAGGGCGCCCGCGACATGGCCGCCGTCGAGCGGCAGCAGCGGGAGCATGTTGAAGAGGAAGAGGGACAGGTTGAAGCCCGCCACCAGCATCAACGCCATCGCCAGCTGCTGGGTGGGCGGGATGTCCAGGGTGAAGATCTCGCCGCCCACGCGGGCCGCGCCGACCACGCCCATCGGGGAGTCCGCCGCGCGTTCGCCGCCGTCGAAGGCCGCGTTCCACAGGGCGGGGATCTTGCCGGGCAGGCTCGCGATCGAGTCGACGGCCTCGCCCATCCGATCGCCCATCCAGGTCACCGAGTCGCCGAAGTCCTGGCGGACGATGCCGTTGGCCGCGCTGAAGCCGAGGAAGCCCGCCGTGACGTACTCGCCCTGGACGATCTGGCCGCTGGAGTCCTTCTTCGCGACCTGGTTCTTGGCGATCTTCGCGTGGAGGGTGACCTGCTCGCCCTTGCGGTCGACGACGATCGCCACCTCCTTGCCGGGGTTCGCGCGGATCTCGTCCGAGAGCTTGTTCCAGGTGTCGACCTGGACCCCGCCGAAGGAGAGGATCTTGTCGCCCGCCTTGAGGCCGGCCGCCGCGGCCGGGGAGGCCTCGTCGGTCTTGCGGCAGTCGTCGCGGCCCTCGCTCTGGGCGATGACGCACTTGGAGACCGAGCTGACGTCGGTGGTCTGCTGCGAGACGCCGAAGCCCATGAGCACGATCAGGAACAGTGCCACCGCGAGGATCAGGTTCATGAACGGACCCGCGAACATCACGATGACGCGCTTCCACGGCTTGCGCGTGTAGAACAGGCGCTTCTCGTCGCCCGGCAGCATCTCCTCGAAGGACTGGGCGCGCGCGTCCTCGATCATCCCGCGCCAGGGGGAGGTCGAGCGGGCCTCTATGCGGCCGTCCGGGCCCGGCGGGAACATCCCGATCATGCGGATGTAGCCGCCGAACGGGATCGCCTTGATGCCGTACTCGGTCTCACCCTTGTTGCGCGACCAGATCGTCGGGCCGAAGCCGACCATGTACTGCGGTACGCGGATACCGAAGAGCTTCGCCGTCGAGAGATGGCCCAGCTCGTGCCAGGCGATCGACACCAGCAGGCCGATCACGAAGACGACTATGCCGAGGATCATCATCAGTGCCGTCATGCACGGGCCTCCGCCGCTTGCTGTGTCTTCGTCTGTTGTGTCAGTTCCCGGGCCCTCGACCGCGCCCAGGACTCCGCTTCAAGGACGTCCGCGACGGTCAGGGAAGTTCCCGTACGAGGTGTGCCGTGCTCCTCGACCACCCGGGTCACGGTCTCCATGATTCCGTTGAACGGTAGCCCGCCGCTCCGGAATGCTTCCACGCACTCCTCGTTCGCCGCATTGAACACCGCGGGGGCCGTGCCCGCGAGCTGCCCGACATGCCGGGCGAGGCCGACCGACGGGAACGCCTCGGTGTCGAGCGGGAAGAACTCCCACGTCGACGCCGTGCTCCAGTCGAACGCGGGCGCCGCGTCCGGGACGCGCTCCGGCCAGCCGAGGCCGATCGCGATGGGGCCGCGCATGTCGGGGGGCGTGGCCTGGGCCAGTGTCGATCCGTCCGTGAACTCAACCATCGAGTGGACATACGACTGCGGGTGCACGACCACCTCAATGCGGTCGAAGGGAATGTCGTAGAGGAGGTGTGCCTCGATCACCTCCAGGCCCTTGTTGACGAGCGTCGCGGAGTTGATCGTGATCACCGGGCCCATCGCCCAGGTGGGGTGCGCGAGCGCCTCCTCGACCGTCACGTCGGCCAGTTGTGCCTTCGTACGGCCGCGGAAGGGGCCGCCGGATGCCGTGACGACCAGCTTGCGCACGTCGGAGCGGGTTCCGGCCGCCAGGGCCTGGAACAGGGCCGCGTGCTCGGAGTCGACCGGGATGATCTGCCCCGGCTCCGCAAGGGCCTTGACCAGCGGGCCGCCGACGATGAGCGACTCCTTGTTGGCGAGCGCGAGGGTGCGGCCCGCCTCCAGGGCGGCGAGGGTGGGGGCCAGGCCGATCGATCCGGTGATGCCGTTGAGCACCGTGTGGCAGTCGGAGGCGGCGAGGTGGGTGGCCGCCTGCGGTCCGGCGAGGATCTCGGGGAGCGGCTCCCCGGCGCCGTACCGCTCGCTCAGCGCCTCACGCAGGGCCGGTACGACGTCCTCGCGAGCCACGGCGACCGTGCGCACGCGCAGCCGGTGCGCCTGCTCGGCGAGGAGTGCGACCCGACCGCCCGCGGCGGAGAGCCCGGTGACCCTGAAGCGGTCCGGGTTGCGCAGCACGAGGTCGATGGCCTGGGTGCCGATCGACCCGGTGGAACCGAGGATCACCACGTCCCTGGAGCCGTCTTTGACCACGGGGTCGAAGACGAGGTGCGGGTCTGCGAGTGGGGCTGGACTGTCGGTCATCCCTCCATTGTGGCCGCTGCCACCGACAGTGAGGACAGGGCGTCCCCCGGGCGGAGTGTCCATAAGCGAAACCCACATGAAGATCGTGTGATAACACTTCATTCCTGGCCGGTGGACGACCGGCCTGTCGTGTACGAAATCCTGGGGGGATCTCGATGCGCATTCGACGCGCTGCCCTGCCCGCGCTCGCGGGCGCCGTTGCCCTGACCGGCGCGGTTCTCAGCACTCCGGCCGAGGCGGCCGGCGGGGTGGTCATCCGGCACGTGTGGTTCGACAGTCCGGGCTCGGACAACGGCTCCAACACCTCCCTCAACGGGGAGTGGGTGGAGATCAAGAACACCAGTTCGGCGTCCATATCCCTCAAGGGCTGGATCCTGAAGGACGTCGCCAATCACAAGTACACCTTCGCCAATCTGAAGATCGGCGCGGGCAAGACCATGAAGATCCGCACGGGCAAGGGGACCGACAGCGCGGCGACCAAGTTCCAGAAGCGTTCCTGGTACGTCTGGAACAACACCAGCGACACGGCGATCCTGACGAGAGCGAACGGGTCGAAGGTCGACGACTGCAAGTGGACGACCAGCGACCCGAGCGACAAGGCCTGCTAGACGTTCCGCTGCGGGGCCGGTGATTCGCCTGCGGGTCCGTCGTGGCTGATCGCGCAGTTCCCCGCGCCCTAAGGGCGCGGGGAACCTCGGGGCGGCGTCGGGTTTCCCGGAACGGACCTCACCGGATGGGGCGGTGGACGTTCTCCTGTTTCGTCGGGCCGGGGGTGGCGTCCGCGATCCAGGGGCCCTCGCCCGAGAGGTCGACGACACCCTCCTCCAGCCAGGTGTACGTGCCGGCGAGGACGCCCTTGACCACCGCGCGGTCGACGTCGTCGGTGTTGGTCCACAGGCGGCCGAAGAGTTCCTCGACACGGACGCGGGCCTGGCGGCAGAAGGCGTCGGCCAGTTGGTAGGCCTCGTGGCCGTTTTGGCCCTGGGCGCGCAGGAGTTCGGCGCGTACGCAGGCCGCGCTCATCGCGAACAGTTCGGCGCCGATGTCGACGATCCGGCCGAGGAAGCCCTGCTTGGTCTCCAGTCGGCCCTGCCAGCGGGACATGGCGTAGAAGGTGGAGCGGGCCAGCTTGCGGGCACTGCGCTCGACGTAGCGCAGATGCGGCGACAGGTCGACGCCATTGCGCTTGAACTCGGCGTACGAGCCCGGGAGTTGTCCGGCTCCGGTGACCAGCTTGGGCAGCCACTTGGCGTAGAAGACACCGGCGTTCGCGCCTGCCTTCGCCTTGTCCGACAGCGACTTGTCGGGGTCGATGAGGTCACCGGCGACCGTCAGGTGGGCGTCGACGGCCTCGCGGGCGATCAGCAGGTGCATGATCTCCGTCGAGCCCTCGAAGATGCGGTTGATCCGGAGGTCGCGCAGGACCTGTTCGGCGGGGACCGCGCGTTCCCCGCGGGCGGCGAGCGACTCGGCGGTCTCGAAGCCGCGTCCGCCGCGGATCTGGACGAGTTCGTCGGCCATCAGCCAGGCCATCTCGGAGCCGTACAGTTTGGCGAGGGCGGCCTCGATGCGGATGTCGTTGCGGTCCTCGTCGGCCATCTGGGAGGAGAGGTCGAGTACGGCTTCCAGGGCGAAGGTGGTGGCCGCGATGAAGCTGACCTTCGCGCCGACCGCCTCGTGCAGCGCGACCGGCTTGCCCCACTGCTCCCGTACGCCCGACCACTCCCGGGCGATCTTCAGGCACCACTTCCCGGCGCCCACGCACATCGCGGGCAGCGACAGGCGGCCCGTGTTCAGGGTCGTCAGGGCGATCTTGAGGCCCGCGCCCTCGGGGCCGATCCGGTTGGCGGCCGGGACGCGCACCTGATGGAGGCGGGTGACGCCGTTCTCCAGGCCGCGCAGGCCCATGAAGGCGTTGCGGTGTTCGACGGTGACGCCCTCGGAGGCGGTCTCGACGACGAACGCGGTGATGCCGCCCTTGTGGCCCTCGGACTTCGGTACCCGGGCCATGACGACGAGGAGGTCGGCGACGACTCCGTTGGTCGTCCAGAGTTTCACGCCGTCCAGGACGTAGTCGTCGCCGTCCGGTACCGCGCTGGTGGCGAGCCGCGCCGGGTCGGAGCCGACGTCGGGCTCCGTCAGCAGGAACGCGGAGATGTCGGTGCGGGCGCAGCGCGGCAGGAACTCGTCCTTCTGTTCCTGGGTGCCGAAGAGCTTGAGCGGCTGCGGTACGCCGATCGACTGATGGGCGGAGAGCAGCGCGCCGAGCGCCGGGTTCGCGGAGCCGACCAGGGCGAGTGCCTTGTTGTAGTAGAGCTGGGTGAGGCCGAGTCCGCCGTACTTGGTGTCGATCTTCATGCCGAGGGCGCCGAGCTCCTTGAGCCCGTTGACCACCTCGTCCGGGATCCGGGCCTCGCGTTCGATGCGGGCCGCGTCGATCTTCGTCTCGCAGAAGTCACGCAGCCTGGCGAGGAACTCCTCGCCGCGTCGCGCGTCCTCGCTGGGCGGGAGCGGGTGCGGGTGGATGAGGTCGAGCCGGAAGCGGCCGAGGAACAGTTCCTTGGCGAAGCTGGGCTTGCGCCAGCCCTGCTCCCGGGCGGCCTCCGCCACCTGGCGGGCCTCCCGCTCGGTGACGGTGGGTTTGGCTGGGGGCTGTACCGGGCTTGCGGACATGAGGCACACCTCGCCGCGAATCGGGATCTTGAGGACCGTACGTTACTGATCGGTGCTACTCGATCGTTGGTACCCGAATACGGGCGCCCCCACCAGTCCTCGCGCAACCATCGGCCGGGACAGGCCCTCGGTTCCCCCGCCCGTCGGCCGATGTCGTTGCCGATGCCGACCGATCGGGCCCAGCACTCCTCAGCGGCCACCGCCGGGTGGGAAAGTTGCCATGGTGGCCGAGAAGGCCCCGCAAAACCTTGTCGAAGCGCTTCGACAACATATGGACACCCAACCCGGGTGGGGATACTGTCGTTGCACCCCTCACTCGCTGTTATCCGTCGCTGTTATCCGTTACGCGCACTGTCGAAGCGCTTCACACAACGCTTGGAGACCTGGATGGTCACTCTCGCCGAGGTCGCCCAGCACGCCGGAGTCTCGGCGAGCACGGTGAGCTATGTCCTCAGCGGCAAGCGGTCCATCTCCGTGGGTACCCGGCAGCGGGTCGAGCAGAGCATCCAACAACTCGGCTACCACCCGAACGCGGGTGCCCGGGCGCTGGCGAGCAGTCGCTCCAACATCGTCGCCCTGATGGTCCCGCTGCGTACGGACATGTACGTGCCGGTGATGATGGAGATCGCCATCGCGGTGGCCACCAGCGCCCGCACCTACGGGTACGACGTGCTGCTGCTCACCGGCGAGGAGGGCCCCGACGCCGTGCGCCGCGTGACCGGCAGCGGGCTCGCCGACGCGATGATCCTGATGGACGTCGAACTCGACGACGAGCGGCTGCCGTTGCTGCGCGCGACGGACCAGCCGTCCGTGCTCATCGGGCTGCCGGCCGCCACCGAGGGCCTGACCTGCGTCGACCTCGACTTCGGGGCGACGGGCGCACTGTGCGCCGAGCACCTCGCGGAGCTCGGGCACCGGGACATCGCTGTCATCGGCGAGGCGCCCGCTGTCTACGAACGGCACACCGGTTTCGCCGAGCGCACGCTCGACGGACTCCGTTCCCGGTCAAGGGAGTTGGGGGTGCGAGTGCTGCACCGGCCGTGCGAGGGCGGGTTCGACGCGATGACGGTGACCCTGGCCCGGATCTTCGACGAACGGCCGGGCACCACGGGGTTCGTCGTGCAGAACGAGTCGGCGGTCGAACCGCTGCTCGCGCTGCTGCGCCAGCAGGGGAGGGCGGTGCCGGAGGACGTGTCGGTCATCGCCGTCTGTCCTGACCAGGTCGCCACCCAGGCCTCGGTGCGGCTGACGTCCGTCGCCATTCCCGCACAGGAGATGGGGCGCCGCGCGGTGGAACTGCTGATCGCCAAGCTTGAAGGACACGGGAGTGACGAAGTCGCGCTGATCGCGCCCGAGTTGACGGTGCGTGCGAGTACGGGGCCCGCCCCGGCCCCGGCCGCTTCCTGATCCCCGCTCGTTGATCCCCGTCCCCCCCCTCACTGATCCCCCGCGCCCCGCCCGCGTCAGCCGGCCTCGTCCGGAATCGACCACCACAACCGAAGACCTCACCCGAACACACCCAACGACCGGACACCTCACGGCCGTTGGGGCACCCCTGCCTGTCCCGGACCGGCCCGCCAGAGCCGGCCCGGGGTCCCCCGCAGCCATCCCTCCCCCACTCCTTCCTTCAGGAGCCGCCACGTGAACCAGTCCGCCGAATCCCTGCCCCCGTCAGGCGCGGTCAGCCTCGCGCAGTCCTCTCCCACCGTCGGTACGTTCCGTGAGCGGGACGGTGCGCTGGAGTGGAGCGGCCGGCAGGAGACCGTACGGATAGAGCCCTGGGGCCCGGATGCGGTCCGGGTCCGGACACGGCTCGGCGGGCCGGTCCTGGAGGGGCTGCCGGGTGCCCTGCTGGACGAGCCGGAGTCGACGCCGTGCACCGTCAAGATCGAGGACGGGCAGGGGCGGCTGACCGTCGGCGCGCTGACCGTCGAGGTGAGCGCCGAGGGCCTGATCCGCTTCCTGCGCACCGATGACGCGGCCGAGCTGCTCGCCGAGGAGCGGGCGCACTTCTGGTGGCCCGGCTCGCGTCTCTACACGGCCGTCGGCAACGGCTACCACCGTCTTGAGCAGCGGTTCGCCGCCTACGAGGACGAGAAGCTCTACGGCCTCGGCCAGCACCAGCACGGCCGGTTCGACCAGAAGGGTGTCGTGCTGGATCTGGTGCAGCGCAACGCCGAGGTGTCCGTGCCGGTGCTCACCTCCAGCCGCGGTTACACGCTGCTGTGGAACAGCCCGGCGATCGGGCGGGTGGAGCTGGCGGGCAACGGGACGCGCTGGGTGGCGGATTCGGCCCGGCAGATCGACTACTGGATCACTGCCGGGCAGCCGGCCGACGCCCAGCGACGCTACAGCGCGGTGACGGGCCGTACGCCGATGCTGCCGGAGTGGGCGGCGGGCTTCTGGCAGTGCAAGCTGCGCTACCGCACACAGGACGAACTCCTCGACGTGGCACGGGAGTACAAGCGGCGCGGGCTGCCGTTGCGGGCCATCGTGTGCGACTTCTTCCACTGGACGCATCTGGGCGACTGGAAGTTCGACCCTGCCGAGTGGCCCGACCCGGCCGCGATGGTCGCGGAGTTGGCGGAGATGGGCGTCAAACTCGTCGTGTCCGTCTGGCCTTCGGTGTCGCCGCTCTCCGAGAACCACCAACTCATGGAGCAGCGCGGCTACTTCATCGGCACGCAGTACGGCCCGATGGCGCACGCCGACTGGCCGGACAAGGGTGTCGCGTCCACCGTCCAGGTCGCGTTCTACGATGCCACCAACCCGGAGGCCCGCGAGTTCCTCTGGTCGAAGATCCGCGACAACTACCTTGCCCCGTACGGCATCACGGCCTTCTGGCTGGACGCCTGCGAGCCGGAGCTGAAGCCGGGCTTCCCGGAGAACCTGCGGTACTGGGCGGGTCCCGGCCTGGAGGTCGGCAACCTGTACCCGGTCGAGAACGCCCGTACCTTCTACGAGGGCCTGATCGCGTCCGGCGAGGACGAGGTGATCAGCCTCAACCGCTCGGCGTGGGCGGGCAGTCAGCGCTACGGGGCCGCCCTGTGGTCCGGTGACATCGGGGTCGACTTCCCGACCCTGCGCCGCCAGATCGCGGCCGGTCTCAACACCGCCCTGTCCGGCATCCCCTGGTGGAACACGGACATCGGCGGCTTCCACGGCGGCGATCCGGACGACCCGGCGTACCAGGAGGTGATGGTCCGCTGGTTCCAGTTCGGCGCGTTCTCGCCGCTGATGCGGCTGCACGGGTTCCGTGACCCCGGCATGCCGCTGGGCCCCGACATGACCGGCGGTCCCAACGAGGTGTGGTCGTACGGCGAGCAGGCCGGCGCGATCCTGGAGCGGTACGTCCACCTGCGTGAGCGCCTGAAGCCGTATGTGTTGCGGGTCATGCGGGAGGCGCACGAGGAGGGGTTGCCGGTGATGCGCCCGCTGCTCCTGGAGTTCCCGGACGACCCGGCGACGTGGTCGGTCGACGACGCGTATCTCTTCGGCCCCGACCTGCTGGTCGCCCCGGTCCTGTCGGCGGGCGCGACGACCCGTACGGCGTACCTGCCGGCGGGGGCGGTCTGGACGGACGCGTGGACCGGTGAGACGTACGAGGGCGGTGCGGCCGTGACGGTGGACGCGCCGCTGGACCGTATCCCGCTGTTCCTGCGGGACGGGGCGAGTCTCCCGATCGCGGAGTAGCGGCTGCCGCCGGCTCATGGGAGGGGGCGGTTCGGTTCGGGGGCGGGTGCGGGTTCGTTGTGGCTTGTCGCGCCGTTCCCCGCGCCCCTCGGGGCGGTCTCCCGATCGGCACGTAGAGGCCGGCGGCCGGCTCATGGGAGGGGCGGTTCGGTTCGAGGGCCGGTGCGGGTTCGTTGTGGCTTGTCGCGCCGTTCCCCGCGCCCCTCGGGGCGGTCTCCCGATCGGCACGTAGAGACCGGCGGCCGGCCCATGGGAGGGGCGGTTCGGTTCGAGGGCCGGTGCGGGTTCGTTGTGGCTTGTCGCGCCGTTCCCCGCGCCCCTATAGGGGCGTTCTCCCGACCACCGAGTAGTGGCCAGCGGCCGGGATATCGGAGGGACTGTTCGGTTCAGGGGGCGGTGCGGGCTTGTCGTGGCTTGTTGCGCCGGTCCCCGCAGCCCTTTGGGGTGGGGGCGGTGAGTTTGTCAACTTGCGCTTTTTGCACACTGGTTCGGCGCACCTGTCCTGCTGTCCCCGTGGAAAGGAACCTCGTCTCGTGTCTGGCACTCCCCTCCCTCTGTCGCTGGCCAACCTGTTACTGCGGCCCTCGTTGGGTTCCCGGCGCGATCCGGACCGGGTGTTCGACCGGATCGCCGGCAAGGCGGGGCGGGTGGACGGGGACGAGTGGTTCGTCGAGGGCTTCCGGCCGCTGCTCGCCGAGTGGGCGGCCGACGAGGAGCTGTCTCCGGTCGGCTGGCAGTCCGCGCAGGCCCACGTCCGCCGGCATCTCACCAACCGGGCCCGGGTCCGGCGGCTGATCGCCGAGCACCCTGCCATCACTCAGGAGCCCGTCGAGAAGCCGGTGTTCGTGGTGGGTCTCCCGCGCACCGCCACCACTCTCACCCACGGCGTGCTGTCCCTCTCCGACGAGCACCGCTGCCCCCGCCTGTGGGAGTTGCTCGCCCCCGGCCTCGAACCGTCGCCCCGCGAGCGGCAGAAGGCGGTCACGACCGCGCGCCGGACGCTCAACGGCACCTATCTGCTCAGCCCGCGCTTCCGCGAGATCCACCCCATGACCGCCGAGGGCCCCGAGGAGTGCACCTTCCTCCTGCCGCATGCCCTGGTGCCGCTGTCCCAGGCCCGGCTGCCCGAGTACCACGCCCAGCAGTTCGGGCGGGACTTCGTCCCCGACTACCGTCACCTCAAGGAGTGCTTCCAGGTGCTCCAGTACGGTCGGCCGCAGCGTCGCTGGATCCTCAAGTCCCCTATGCACACCGGGAATCTCGACGCCCTGCTCTCCGTGTTCCCCGACGCCACGCTCGTGTGGACCCACCGTGACCCGGTGACCGCCGTCGCCTCGTTCTGCAGCCTGGTCGAGTGCGGCATGGTCATCTCCCGGCGCACAGTCGACCTGCACGCCCTGGGCGCCACCTGGCTCGACCTGCTCAGCCGGTCCGTGCGACGCGGACTAGCGGCCCGGGCGGACATGCCCCGCGATGCGGTGGTGGACGTGCCCTATTCCTGGCTCGGCTCAGACCCCGCCGCGGGCGCCCCCAAGCTCTACGCCGCCGTCGGCGCCCGCTGGACCGACGCCGACCCCGCCCGGCTCCCCGAGGTCGCGACCCACCTCAGAGGCAGCCGCCCGCACCGCTACGACCTGGCCCGCTACGGACTGACCCGCGCGGATGTCGACTCGGCCTTCGCCGACTACAACACCCTGCGGGCCGAAGTCGACCGCGTCTGAACGCACGGCCGGCCCCGGCCTGCCCTTCGAGCGGAGGGCCGACCGCTGTTAAACCTGGGTTTCCTGCGAACTCCGATGCGGCAAAGGGCAGTTGGCTGGGTAATGACCACCCGTCCAGCGCCACTCCCCCATCGAAGGGTGTTCCACCCGTGTCCTCATCTCCGCTCGCTCTCCAGCTGGCCGACCTGCTGCTCCGGCCGGCCCACCGCTCCCGCCGTACCCCCGGCCATGCCTTCGACCGACTGGTCGCCGACGTCGGACAGGCGCCCGGTGACGAGGAGTTCGTCGACGGATTCCGTGCCCTGCTGAGCGACTGGGCGCGGGACGAGAACCTCACCCCGGTCGGCTGGATGTCCGCGCAGGGGCATGTCCGCAGGCATCTCACCAGCCGGGCCCGGATCCGGGGGCTGATCGGCGAACACCCCCAGATCGCCCAAGAACCCATCGACAAACCGGTGTTCGTGGTGGGCCTGCCGCGCACCGCCACCACTCTCACCCACGGTGTGCTGTCCCTCTCGGAAGAGCACCGATGTCCCAGGTTGTGGGAATTGCTGACCCCCGACCTGGACCGCACGCCCGAGCAACGGCGGAAGGCGATCCGGTCCGCGCGCCTGATGGTCGGCGGCATCAACCTGTTCGCCCCGCGCTACCGCGACATCCACCCGATGACCGCCGAGGGCCCGGACGAGTGCACCTTCGCCCTCCCGCACACGATCATGCCGCTGTCCCAGGCCCGCATCCCCGCGTACCGAGCAGCCCTCGACGAGCGGGACTTCGTCCCCGACTACGCGTACCTCAAGCAGGTCTACCAGGTGCTCCAGTACGGCCGTCCGCGCCGCCGCTGGATCCTCAAGTCCCCACTGCACACCGGGAATCTGGATGCCCTGCTCCGGGTCTTCCCGGACGCCACGATCGTCTGGACGCACCGCGATCCGGCGGCCGTTGTGGCCTCGTTCTGCAGCCTCATCGAGGCCGGCATGGCGATCACCCTGCGCCCCCTGGACCTGCCCGGCCTCGGCGCCACCTGGCTGGAGCTCCTGAGCCGCTCCGTGAACCGCGGCCTCGCCTGCCGGGCCGCCGTCCCGCGTGAGTCCCTGGTGGACGTGCCCTACTCCTGGCTCGGGTCCGACCCCGCGACGGGCGCCCCCAAGCTCTACGCCGCCGTCGGCGCCCGCTGGACCGACGCCGACGCCGCCCGGCTCCCCGAGGTCGCCGCCCGCCCCAAGGGCACCCGCCCCCACCGCTACGACCTGGCCCGGTACGGCCTGACCCGCGCCGATGTCGATACGGCGTTCGCCGACTACAACGCCCTGCGGGCCGAGGTCGACCGCGCCTGAACGGCGCGACCGGCCCCGGCCCTTCTGCCTGGCTACCTGGCTACCTGGCTACCCGCGTCAGCTGCTGCTGACCGTCAGGTTGTTGGTGGTGAAGTTCAGGCCGCCGGAGGACGAGGTGATCTCGAACCCGAACTGCACGTCACCGATGGTCTCGTTGCCGAACCAGCCCTTGGTGTCCTTGATCCACTTGAGGATCGGCAGGACGTTGACCGTGCCGGACGACGAGTTCGATGTGCGGATGAACGAGAAGACCTGGTTCGCGCCGTTGCTGCCCTTGTAGACGGTCCAACTGTGCCCGCCCAGTGTCACGTTGCCCTGCGAGGTGCCGAGCGGCCCGACGGCTCCGGTCTTGTTGACCCAGAGCATGATCTCGTAGTCGTAGTCGGTGTCCCAGATGTCGTACGACGTGTTGTAAGCGCCGGACGACGGGACCGAGACGTTGTAGCTGCTGGAGAGCGAACCGAGCGAGGTGATCGACTTGTTGATCACCTTCTTGGAGTTGGGGTAGGACTTGATGCCGCCGGTGTTGGGGTGGTTGGCGTTGACTCCCCAGTTGGTACCGGAGTTGGCCCAGATGCACTGGCTGCCGGCGCCGGAGCCCCAGATGTTGTTGTAGAGGGTGTAGCCGTTCAGCGAGGTGTTGCCCCACTGGTCGCAGGAGCTCCAGACAGCCGCCGAGGCGGGGGCGGAGGCGAGACCGACGGTGGCGCCGAGCCCGAGAGCGGGGGCCAGCAGAACCTTGGTGATCCGGCTCAGCGTGCGGGTGCGTGTTGCCATGGGGGTTCCTTCCATGGGTGGGGGGAAATGCGGGTGGGGGTGGGGGGCTTGGGGGGTGTGTGCTGTTCTCTGTCGCGCTGTTCCTCGGCGGTTACCGCGGCCTCAGGTCGAGGACGTGGTCTTCTCCGGCGACGAGATCGAGCGTTCGTGCGCCGGCGGAAGTCCTGAGGTCGATCCGGTGGCTGCGGGTGGGGCGTACGACGGCCCGGCCCCGCCCCGGTCCCCAGTCGAGGTCGACCTCCGCGCCGAACCTCGTGCGTACGCCCCGGAGTCGGCCGGTGGGGCAGGTAGCCGGGAGCGCGGGCAGGAGGACCAGCCGGTCGGGGGTGGACTGGATGAGCGCCTCGATGAGCACGGCGGGCAGGGTGTGGGCCGCGTCCGCGTTGTAGACGTCCCGTCCCGGGTAGTGGGCGCTCATCAGGGAGGCGTGGAAGAAGTCGCCGTCGAGCACCTGGCCGAGGGCGTGGGTGACCCGTTCGCCGTCGCGGAGGCGGGCCGCGATCAACGCGTGGTGCAGGTGCCCGTGGGCCGAGTCGTTCTCGGCGCCCCTGAGTTGGAGGGCACGGTACGCGGCGGCGGCGAGGTCGGGGGTGTCGTACGGGTTGATCTCGTCGAGGGGCCAGACACCGTAGAGATGGCTGAGGTGCCGGTGGTCGTAGGTGTCGTCGAGGCCGGGCCACGCCCATTCGGCGAGCGCGCCGTCGGCGTTGACCCTGTGCGGCGGGAGCCGGTCGGCCAACGCCCGCCAACGGTCGGCCCGTTCGGGGTCGTCGGGGTGGTGGTCGGCGG
This sequence comes from Streptomyces sp. SID12488, assembly GCF_010548275.1. Taxonomy (GTDB): domain Bacteria; phylum Actinomycetota; class Actinomycetes; order Streptomycetales; family Streptomycetaceae; genus Streptomyces. The sequence goes on along the minus strand of NZ_JAAGLT010000015.1, from coordinate 184,818 downwards.
CTGTGAGCAGGGCGTGCCTGGCCGCCGAGAGGTCCATGGCGGCGTTGACGGTGCCCCAGCTCGCGTTGGCGGGACGGTTCTCGGGCGAGTAGGACGGGACGACGACGAGATGGCCGTCGGCGTCGGTGCGGGTGAGGAAGTCCTCGTAGAACAGGGCGACTTCGGCGAGCAGGGCGGTCGTGCGGGGGTCGCGGACCCCCTCGGTGTCGTCATGGTCGACGAGCGGCTTGAGCAGCCAGTCGGCACCGGCGGTCCACAGGTGGAGCGGGTACTCGCGGCTGAAGTGGTACATCAGCCCGGACTCTCCGTCGGTGTGTGCGGGCGCGGCCACGCCCCGGGCGCCGAAGACCGCGCGGGCGTTCTCCCGCCAGTCGTCCACCTGACCGTGGATCAGGGAGGCGTGGGCCTCGGTGACCTCGGGGAGCGCTCCGGCCGCTGCGGACGCGATCTGGAGGTTCAGGTTGGCGTCGGTGGTGAACGCCCCGGACCAGGCGGTGTCCCAGTCACCGGTCCACAGGCCGACCAGACGGGGCGGGAACATTCCGCCGGCGGAGAGCAGGTGGTAGCGGCCGGCGGCGAAGAGTCGCTCCAGGAGGGCGGGACTCTTGGCACGGGTGAGCAACTCGCTGCCAGGCAGGGCACGTTCGGTCTCGTCGGCGGCGAGGTCGAGGGTGACGCGGTCGTAGGCGGTGCTGTGGAGGGAGGTATGACGGGCTAGGAGAGAGCTGTACGTCCGCGCTGCCGAACCCGGTTCGCCATCCTCGTCCGGCAGCAGTTCCCGCAGGGCGCGGGCGTGGTCCGCCGTGTCCAGTTCACCGACGTGCCGGACGACGCGGGTCAGCAGCAGCACGGACTCCGCGCCCTCGACACGGGCTCCGGGCGGGGTCAGGGTCGTACCGCCGCCCGTGGGAACGACGAGGGTCACGCCGGTGTACGCGCGGTCGCTGTCCGGGTAGCGGGCGCGGAGGGTGAGCAGGGCGCCCTCGGGGGTGCGTACCACGCTCTGGCCGACGCCCAACCCCGAAGGAGCGCCCGGGAGTCGGTGGTCGAGGTCGATGTCGAGGGTGAGACCGGGACCGCCGGCGACACCGACACCGACACCGGCATCGGCATCGGCATCGGCATCGGCATCGGCATCGGCGGTGACGTACTGGACGATGACGTCGTCCGCGCGGGACACGAAGACCCGGCTGCGCCAGCCCTCGCACCCGGCATCGGTGACGCCGGTGGTGAAGTCGACGGACCGCCGGTAGTCACGCCCCTCCCCCGCCGGTGCTCCGCCGCGCAGCCGCACCTGGAACGCCGGGTGGAAGGGCTGCACCCACTGCAGCTCCCGCCCGTCGGTGAAGCTCTCGGCGGCCGTGGTGTCCCCGGCCAGCAACCGGTCCTGGAGGGAGGCGAGTTGGTCCGCCAGCTCCGGCGGCCGTGCGTGCTCGCCGCCGTTCGGGCGGACGAGGGTGTGGTGCGTGACGACGACTCGGTCGTTTTCCGGGTCGCCGAAGACCAGGGCGCCATGGCGACCGTTGCCGCTGAGATATCCGTCCTCCCAGCGGGCGGCGGGGCGGGGTTCCCAGGTTCCGTGGACAGGCCCGTGGGCGGGTCCGTGTACGGGTCCGTCGGTTGTCATGGCTTCAGCACCGCCACTCCGTATCGGCTCAGCGGGACCTCGTCCATGACGATGCCCCCGGTCAGCAGGTCCCGGTGGACGCCGGGCACTTGGACGGTCACCGGATCGGAGCCGTGGTTGAGCAGGAAGAGCAGCTCACCGCGCCGGACCGCCTCGACCCCGGCGGGCAGCGCGTCCAGCACCGGTCGGACGCCCGCGTCGGCGCCGATCCTGGCGAGGAGGTCCCGCAGCGCGTCGGACTCGGGGAGCGTGGAGACGTACCAGGCTCGGCCCTTGCGCAGCACCGCCGGGAGCCCGTCGAGTTCGCCGCCCTTGTACGGGGTGACCTCGTCGGCACCGTCGGCCTCCAGCTCCTCGGACCACAAGTGCCCTTGGAAGCCGTCCACTTCGACGGTCTCGCCCGCGTCCAGCGGCCACCACTCGTGCAGGGTGCCCAGTCCGAACAGTTCGCGCAGCCGGGCGTCCATGCCGCCGGGCCGTACCCGGTCGTCCTCGTCGGCGACTCCGGTCAGGAAACCGCAGACGAGGGTGCCGCCGCCGTGTGCGTACGCCACGAGGTTGTCGATCGCCGCGTCCGTCAGCAGGTACAACTGCGGTACGACGACGAGCCGGTAGGCCGACAGATCGTGCTCGGGGTGGGCGAAGTCCGTCGCGAGGTGCGCTTCCCAGAGGGCGCGGTGCCAGGCCCGTACGATCTGCGGGTAGTCCACCTCGGAGGAGAGCCGCCCGTCCTGGGCGCCGCCCCACCAGGCGTGCCAGTCATGGAGAACCGCGATCTCGCCGGGAGTGTGACTGTCCGTCACCTCAGCGCTGATGGCGGCGAGTTCGGCGCCGAGTTGCTTGACCTCCTGGAAGGTCCGGCCGTGTTCACCCGCGTGACTGACCATGCCGGAGTGGAACTTCTCGGCGCCCTGCCGGGACTGGCGCCACTGGAAGTAGCAGACGGCGTCGGCGCCGCGCGCGACCGCCTGGAGCGACCAGAGGCGGTTGAGGCCGCGCGGCTTGGGGTGGTTGACACCCCGCCAGTTGACCGGGCCGGCCGCCTGCTCCATCAGCATCCACGGGCCGCGTGCCTGCGAACGCGTCATGTCCTGGATCAGCGCGCCCTGTTGGGCACCGAACGGGTCGCGCGGGTCGGGGTAGATGTCGACCGAGACGACGTCCTCCTCCTGGACCCAGCGCCAGGCGTCCTGCCCCACCCACATAGGCATGAAGTTGGTGGTGACCGGCAGGTGCGGGGAGTGGCTGCGGACGATGTCGCGTTCCGCGAGGTAGCACTCCAGGAGCGCGTCGGAGGTGAAGCGTTTGAAGTCGAGCACCTGGGTGGGGTTGCGCATGTAGTGCGGGAGGCGCGGCGGCAGGATCTCGTACCAGTCGCCGTACCCCTGGCTCCAGAACGCCGTTCCCCAGGCGGTGTTGAGGGCGTCCAGGGTGCCGTACCTGTCCTGGAGCCAGCGGCGGAACGCGGCGGCCGACTCGTCGCCCCAGTCGTAGGTGCAGTACTCGTTGTTGATGTGCCACATGGTGAGGGCGGGATGGTCGCCGTAACGGGCGGCCAGGTCCTCGGTGATGGCGGCGGCGTAGCGGCGGTAGGCGGCACTGGAGTGCGCGAAGTGCTGGCGTCCGCCCCACCACTCGATCCGCCCGTCCTCGGCGACGGGCAGGGTCTCCGGGTGCAGCCGGCCCATCCAGGGCGGCGGCGAGGAGGTGGGCGTGGCCAGGACAACGCCGATGCCGTTCTCGTACATCAGGTCCATCAGCCGGTCCAGCCAGCCGAACTCCCTGGCTCCCGGGCGGGGTTCGAGCTTCGCCCAGGAGAAGACGCCCAGCGTCACGGAGTTGACGCCGGCGTCCTTCATCAGCCGGACGTCCTCGGGCCAGGTCTCCTCGGGCCATTGCTCCGGGTTGTAGTCGCCGCCGAAGAGGATCCGCCCCCGGGTGGCGTCACCGAGCCCCGGCATCAGACGGGCTCCCCGTACTGGATACCCCGCCCGTTGGTGGCGACGTAGACACGGCCGTGGATCCGCGGGTCGCCGGTGATCGTCGCGCCGGTCCAGCCCCACTGATGGGCGTCGTCGTTGATCCGCGTCCAGGTCTTCGCCTCGTCGTCGGAGCGGTAGACGGCGGTGATGGTCTCGGTGGAACCGACCAGGTAGACCGCCGGATAGGCGGCGCCCTCGGCCGCCCTGCCGAAGCCGAGCGTGTACGACGCCCAGCAGCTGGCGACCTTGGCGAAGGTGGCACCCCCGTCGGTGGACCGGTACAGCCCGTTCCATTTGACGCTCAGCCACAGGTCACCGGACCTTCCCGGCGCCGCGACCAGCGCGAACTGGCTGTCACCGGAGGGCAGTCCGCTCGCCCGGGCGGTGAACGTGAGGCCGCTGTCGGTGCTGGCGTACAGCGTTCCCGTGCCGGTGTCGTACGCGTAGAAGCGTGTCGGGTCGGCCGGGTCCGCGACCGGCGTGGCGCCCTTCGGGACGGAGGAGACCTCGGTCCAGGTCGTGCCGTTGTCCGTGGAGCGCTGGGCCGGGTACTTCGTGCCGTCCCAGTGCACGAAGGTCCACAGCAGCACGCTGCCGTCGGCGTTGGTGGCGATCGGCCCCGGTGCGTCCTTGGCGATGGCGGGCTGGGCGGCGAAGGGCGCCCAGCTCCGCCCGCCGTCGCGGGAGAACGCTCCGTTGCCGTTGTCGCCCCACCCCGACCGGACGACGTACGACGGCTTGGCGGCGGCCTGTGCCAGTCCCGTCGCCGAGGAGAACACGGGGTTGGACGCCATGCCGCGCGACGGGGACGCCGTGAGCCGCTCGTGGTACATCACGCCGATGTCCCCGAGCCCGCTGAGCAGGTGCGCCTCCCCGGTCGGGGGCGAGATCAGGTGGCGCACGGACGTCTCCTCCAGGCCGCGGATCTGCGGGGCCCAGTGCTTGAGGTCGCGAGTGCCGTAGAGGGTCGCGCCGGTCCCGTACAGGATATGCCGGGAGTCGTACGGGTCGAGCGCGAGGGCCTGGATCCACCAGCCGAACTTCGGCTTGTCGTTGCCCCACCTGAGGTAGGGGGTCTCGGACACGTCGAACACGGCGTGGTCCTTGAGGGACGTCCAGTTGCGGCCACCGTCCGTGGAGCGGAACACCGTGTCGATGTCGGCCCAGCGGTTGTTGGTGGAGACGACGAGGGTGCCGGCCCGGCAGGCGTCGACGGCGACCCCGCCGTAGGCGAAGGTGTCGGGGGAGCCGTCCGCGGTGGTCCCGCCGGGCTTGACCGGGGACACGTCCGTCCAACTGCCGGTTGTCGTGCGCAGCTTGTGCACACTGCCGTCCGACTGGCCATTGGGCCCGGGCGCGTCGGCGTACGTCACGTACAGGTCCCGGGTGTGCTTGTCGTAGGCGGCGCGGATCGGGACCTTGGCGGAGGTGGCGCCGACGGGCTGCCCGGGCACGGCTTCCCAGGTCGTGCCGTCGGAGGTGCGGTACAGGTTGGCCGTACCGGCGGTGCCCTTGCCGTCGCCGTCGCCCCAGCCGGCGTAGACGGTACGGCCGGCCGCGACCAGGAAGACGACGCCCTGGCCGCTCGGGCTCGGGGTGGCCGGGAAGGTGCTCGCGGGTGCCCAGGTAGCGCCCCGGTCGGTGGACTTGAGGAGTCCGTCGTGCCTCGTTCCCAGCCACAGGGTGTCGCTGTCCCGCGGGTCGACGAGCAGCCGCTCACCGGCGCCCCGCCCGTCCTCGTTGGCCCCGAGTTTCACGGTCAGGTCGGTACGGGCCCAGGTCGCCCCCCGGTTCTCGGACCGCAGAACCGCGCCGTTCCCGGCCCACGACTGGGCGTAGGTCCCGAGGGAGAGGTACACGCGATCGGGGTGCGCGGGATCGACGGCGATCGCCTCCACCCCGAGGAGGTTCCAGTCGTCCCACCCGAGGTGATCGGTGAGCGCGGTCCACCGCGCGGCCCGCTCGTCCCACCGGTAGGCGCCCCCGATGTCGGTACGGGCGTAGGCGAGCCCTCGTACGGAGGGATGGAACAGCACCCCGGTGACGAACCCGGTGCCGCCGATGACGGCGGTGCGCCAGCGATAGGCGGGGGCCGCCGCGGCGGAGGCCGCGTGGGCCGCCGTACCGGACAGGGACACGGCGGAGACAGCGGCAACGGCAGCGGTACCGGCCAGAACGGCACGTCTACTCGGACGGGACGAAGACATGACTTACCTCGATCTGCAAAGAGAGGGGGAGGAGACGCGCCCCCAAAGGGGCGCGGGGCTGTATCTGATCTGCGGCTCCGCCGCGTGGGCGCGATCAACCACATCGGCCCCGCAGTCGCCACCAGACCGCAAGAGGCACCCCGTACAGCGAACCTGGACGTCAGCCCTTGACCGCGCCGGTCAGCATGCCCTTCTTGAAGTGCCGCTGCACGAACGGCGACGCCACCGCGACGGGGATCAACGCGAGGACCATCACGGCCATCTGCAGCCCAAGCGCCGACAACTGCCCGGTACGGACCGCCTGTTGCAGCCCCGTGGGCGACGCGGTGTTCTTCTGGACCAGTTGGATGAGCACGTTCTGCAACGGCATCATGTCCTGGTCGCTGAGATAGATGGACGCGTTGAACCAGGCACTCCAGTACCCGACCGCGTAGAACAGGGAGATCACGGCCAGCACCGCCCGGGACAGCGGCATGATGATGGTCAGCAGGATCCGCAGTTCCCCCGCCCCGTCGATCCGCGCGGACTCGGTGAGTTCGGGCGAGATCCCCATGAAGAAGGCCCGCAGGACGAGGATGTTGAAGACGCTGACCGCACTGGGCAGGATCAGCGACAGATAGGTGTCGGTGAGCCCCAGCGACTGCACCAGAAGGTACGTCGGGATGAGGCCGGCCCCGAAGAACATGGTCGCCATCATGACGAGCAGGAAGAACCGGTGCCCCATGCTGCCGGGCCGGGACAGCCCGTAGGCCGCGAGCACCGACACCGCCATCGAGAACAGTGTGCCGAAGAGCGTGACACCGACCGAGATCGTGATCGCCCGGCTGACCTGGCCGCCGCTGAGCAGCTCCGTGTAGTTGACGAAGGTGATGCCCTGGGGGATCACGACGAGACCGCCGACCCGGTCGATCACCGGCTTCGGGGAGAGGCTGGTGACGATCACGATCCACAGCGGGCCGAGCACCGCCAGACAGCAGAGCGCGAGGAATACGCTCTTGACGGTGATTCCGGCCTTGTTGGGCTCCTCCTCCCACGCGGGGCGGGCAGGGGCCTGGAGACTGCGGACGAGCTGCGTGTTGAGGCTCACTTCTTGTACACCCCCTGCTCGCCGAGCAGGTGCGCGAACTTGTTCGCGCCCAGGACGAGACACACTCCGATGGCTCCCTTGACCAGGCCGACCGCGGCGGCATAGCTGAAGTCGCCGTTCTGGATGCCCATGTTCCACACGTAGGTGTCGAGGACCTCGCTGACTCCCACACCGACCGCGTCCCGCTGGAGCAGGAACTGCTCGAATCCGACGCTCAGGGCGTCGCCCACCCGCAGGACGAGCAGCAGCGCGATCACCGGGCGCAGCGCGGGCAGCGTCACGTGCCACATGCGGCGCCAGCGTCCCGCGCCGTCCATGGCGGCGGCCTCGTACAGGTCGGTGCTGACGGCGGCCAGCGCGGCGAGGAAAACGATGATCCCCCAGCCGGCGTCCTTCCAGACGGCCTGCGCGGTGACCAGGTACTTGAAGAGGTCCGCGTTGGTCATCAGGTCGAACCCGCTCCACCCGTGGTCCTCCAGGGTCTGGGCGATGATGCCCGCGCCGCCGAAGATCTGCTGGAAGACGGTGACCACGAGGACCCACGAGAAGAAGTGCGGCAGATACATGATCGCCTGCGCCACGGCCCGGACCCGGGGCCGGATCACGCTGTTGATGACCAGCGCGAGGGCGATGGGGATCGGGAAGAACAGCACCAGTTGGAGCACGAACAGCAGGATGGTGTTCTTCGCGGCGCCCCAGAACAGCGGGTCGTCGACCATCCGTGAGAACTGCTCCACGCCCACCCACGGACTGTGGAAGATCGCCGTGATGCCGTTGCTGGAGACGTAGGGGTCGTAGTCCTGGAAGGCGACGACGTTGCCGAGCAGCGGGACGTAGTTGAAGAGGAGGAGCAGGAGGATGACGGGCAGCGTCATCAGGATGAGCGCGCGGTCGCGGCGCAGCCGGACCCGCCAGGGAACCTTTCCCGCCTTGCCCGCCCTGCCCGCTTTGCGCGCCTTGCCCGGCACCCGTTCCGTCGCCACCGCTGCGGCGACCGCGGCCGTCGGTTCCTCGACGGCCGCGGGAGAACGAGTCCCGTCGGGCCTGCTCCCGGCCGTGAGAGACATCAGTTGCCGCTGCCGTTCTTGTCGATGAGCTGCTGGTACCAGTCGCGCAGCTTGTCGCCGCCGGAGGACTTCCAGGTGGAGATGGCGGCCTGGACGTCCGACAGTTTGCGGTTGCCGCGCACGTAGTCGATCTCCAGCTGCTCGAACTGGCTGGAGAGGTTCGCCCAGCGGGTGGGCTCGACGATGTTCATGCCGTACGTGGACGTCTTCTTCATGAAGGCGCCCATCCGCTGCTGCCACTCGACCTGCTTGCGGGCGACGTCAGGGAAGTCGGGGTGGGCCAGGTAGGAGGCCGGTGCGGACAGCATCACCCAGGCGTTGGCCACCTCGGAGTTGCCCAGGTCGTTCTTGACCGGGATGCCGTCCTTGACCGTGTAGTGGGTGCCCTCGACACCGTAGTCGACGAGCATCCGCTCCTTGGTGCCGTAGGGCGCGGCCGAGAAGTCGGCGGCGGCCAGCGCGTTCTCGACCGTCGCCTTCGAGGCGCCCTTGCGGATCATCGACCAGATGTTGGCGGGCTGGGCCGCCCACAGTGTCGGGTCGCCGCCGTCCGCGCCGAAGATGTCCATGCCCTCGATCTGGAAGTCCGGGTTGGACGCGGCCTGCTCGGAGGTCTTCCCGTACCAGTGGGACATGTCGTTGTTGTAGACCAGGATCTGCCCGGCGGTGAACCGGTTGCCCGCGTCGCCCGAGCGCGCCTTGTCGTCGGGGTGGACCACGCCGGCGTCGAACAGTTTGCGGGTCCACGCCAGGGCCTCGAGGTACTCGGGCTGCTCGGAGCGGTAGGTCAGCTTGCCGTCGGACCCGATGTTCCAGCCGAGCGGCCCGGAGGTGCGGACACCGAAGATGTTGAAGGCGCTCCAGGACATGTCCCCGCAGGCCCACACCTTGGCCTTGGCGCTGGTGGCCTCCTTGGCCCAGCTGAGGAACTCGTCGGGCGACTTGGGTACGGAGTAGCCCTTCTTGTCGAAGATGTCCTTGCGGTAGTACGGCACGATGAAGGACGCGGAGGCGGCCGGCATCGGGATGCCGCGCAGCGCGCCGCCGAAGATGCCCATGCGCCAGGAGTCGGAGGGGATCGCCGCCAGGTTCGGGTACTTCTTGACCTTGTCGCCCGCCAGGTAGGGGCCGAGGTCCATGAACTTCGCGGTGACGGCGTTCGGGATCTTGCCGACCAGTTCCCAGCCGGGCACGACCACCATGTCGGGGATGGAGCTGGAGGCGAGGACGGCGCCCAGCTTCTGGCCGTAGGTGTTGCCGTCCTGGTTCTGCCAGGTGATCTTGGTGCCCGCCGCGGCGTCGAGTGCCGTGTAGTAGGCGCAGTCGGCCTTCGGCGGGGAGCCCCAGAACGGGGACATGATCTTGAAGGAGGCGCCGGTGGCGAGCTTCTTCGGGACCGAGGCGGTGAGGGCCGTGAGGTCGACCTTGCCGGTGTAGCCGGCGGAGGAACCGTTCTTCGACGGCAGGTCCGGCCTGGCGACCGTGCTCGCGACGAACGTCGGGAGCAGCTTGTCCGCGGCCTTGCCCGACGTGGTTCCCTCGCGCTCGCCGCCGCCCGAGCCCCCGCAGGCGGCAAGCAGCGGGATCCCGCCCGTCACCGCGGCGGTGGCGACCGCCGTCGAGGCGAGGAAGCTTCTCCGGCTCGGCCCGGAGGAGGCGGAAGCGGCGTTCGGCGTCATTGCGTCAACCCTTCATGGCGCACCAGGACACCCGGCGGTGGAGCCGTCGGCTGCGGTGTCCTGAGTGACTCGAGTGAGACCGGCTGAGCTGAAGCGGTCCTCCGACCAGTGCAACGGCAATCCGTAGTCGAAGCGCTTCGATGTTGCTGCGAGGTTAAGTGAACACCAGAGGGTGCACAAGGGTCGGTTCCAAGATTCCTCCGAGGTACGGGGGCCTGTGCGGCGGGCTGGAGCGCCCCCGTATGCCGCCTGACATCACGGGCGGGAAACGGAGATGTTGCACCTGGGTCTCTTGACACCCACCCCCACGTCGAATGAGCATCGAAGCGCTTCGAATGTGCCTGGCCGCTCCATCGCAAAGGGAACCCCACGTGACCGCACAAACGCCGCCTTCGCCGCCATTCCGCGATCCGCAGCTGCCGATCGCGAAGCGCATCGACGATCTGCTGTCGCGCCTCACCCTCGACGAACGAGTGGCGTTCCTGCACCAGTTCGCGCCCGCCGTCGACCGCCTCGGCGTCGCCGCCTTCCGTACCGGTCAGGAGGCGCTGCACGGGGTGGCCTGGATGGGCCCGGCGACCGTCTTCCCGCAGGCGGTCGGCCTCGGCGCGACCTGGAACGAGGAGCTCGTGCACCGGGTCGGCGAGGCGGTGTCCAAGGAGGTCCGGGCGATGCGCGCCCACGACGACCGCGTCGGCCTCAACGTCTGGGCGCCCACGGTCAACCTGCTGCGCCACCCGCTGTGGGGCCGTAACGAGGAGGGCTACTCGGAGGACCCGAAGCTCACCTCGGCGATCGCCACCGCTTACACCCGCGGCCTGCGCGGCGACCACCCCGCGTACTGGCGCACGGCCCCGGTCCTCAAGCACTGGCTGGCCCACAACAACGAGACGGACCGGGCCACCGCGTCGAGTTCGGTCCGCCCGCGCGTGCTGCACGAGTACGATCTGCGCGCCTTCCGCGAGACGGTCGAGGCGGGTGCGGTGGCCGGTGTGATGCCCGCGTACAACCTGGTCAACGGCCGTCCCAACCACGTCTCGCCGCACCTGGGCGACCAGTTGCGCACCTGGACGGACGAGGACCTGCTGGTCTGCTCGGACGCGGGCGCGCCCTCCAACCTGGTCGACTCGGAGCACTACTTCGACACCCACGAGGAGGCGACGGCCGCCTCCCTGCTGGCCGGCGTGGACAGCTTCACCGACCACGGCACGGACAGCTCGAAGATCGTCGCCCGCCTTCAGGGCGCCCTGTCCCAGGGCCTGCTGTCGGAGGAGGACATCAACAGAGCGGTCCGCCGCCAGCTCTCGGTCCGCTTCCGGCTGGGCGAGTTCGACCCGCAGTACGACCCGTACGCCGGCACCTCGGACTTCGACACCCCGGCCCACCGCGCCCTCGCCCAGGAGGCGGCGGAACAGGCGATCGTCCTGCTGAAGAACGACGACGACACGCTCCCTCTGGCCCCCGGCACCCGGGTGGCGGTCGTCGGCCTGCTCGCCGACGAGTGCAAGGTCGACTGGTACAGCGGCACCCTCATCCACCGCTCCACACCGCTGGAGGCGCTGTACGACCGCTTCGGCGCCGAGCACGTCGAGTTCGCGGAGGGCGTGGACCGCGTACGGCTGCGGACGTCCACGGGTACGTTCCTGCACGTACCGCCGGCCGAGGACGCGCCCGATGTCGCCCGGGGCGCCGAGGGCGCGCTGGACCCGGCCCTCCTCGCGGGCCGCACCGATCTGCCGGCGCTCACCACCGACGCCGACGGCACCGAGTTCGCGCTGATCGACTGGGGCGAGGGACTCCTGACGCTGCGGGCGCCCGACGGCCGCTACCTCTCGGTCGCGGAGGACGGCCACGTACGGGCGTCGGCGGACCAGCCGGGCGGCTGGATCGTCCAGGAGACGTTCCGCCTGGAGCCCCACGGGACGCACGTATCGCAGGGGTCTCAGGGGTCTCAGGGGTCTCACGAAAACCGTCACCTCCTCAGGCACGTCGGTACTGGTCGCCACGTCTCCGTCGCCGCCGACGGCGTGAGGGTTGCCGACGAAGAGGAGACCTCTCCGGAGATCTTCGAGCTGATCATCGCCGAACGCGGTGAGGAATCGGTGAAGAGAGTGGCCGCGAGGGCGGACGTGGTCGTCGTGGTCGCGGGAAACGACCCGCACATCAACGGCCGCGAGACCGAGGACCGCTCGACGCTGCGCCTCCCCGCCCATCAGCAGCGCCTGCTGGACGCGGCCCGAGCCGCGAACCCCCGGACGGTCCTGGCCCTGACCTCGGCGTATCCGTACGCGGTGGACGTGTCGAATCTCCCGGCGGCCCTATGGACCGCGCACGGCGGCCAGGCGGCGGGCACGGCGCTGGCCCGCGTCCTGGCGGGCGACGTCTCTCCGGCGGGCCGCCTCCCGCAGACCTGGTACGCCGACGACGCCGACCTCCCCGGCCTGCTGGACTACGACATCATCGGCTCCCGGCAGACGTACCTCTACTTCGAGGGAACCCCCCTGTTCCCCTTCGGCCACGGCCTGTCGTACACGTCGTTCGCGTACGCCGACCTGACGGCCGGGACGGAGGACGACGAGACCCTGCGCGTGTCGTTCACGGTGACCAACACCGGGGACGTCACGGCGGACGAGGTCGCGCAGTTGTACACACGGGCACCGGACTCACCGGTGACCCGCCCGCGCCGGGAGCTGCTGGCCCACCGCCGGATCACCTTGTCCCCCGGGGAGTCGGCGACGGTCTCCTTCGAACTCCCGCTCAGCTGCCTGGAGTTCTGGGACGTGGCGCTCGGCGCCCGACGCCTCGCACCGGGTCCGTACGAGATTCTGGCGGGCGCGTCGAGCGAGGACATCCGCGCGCGTACGACGGTCCAGGTGACCGGCACTCCGCCCCTGCCCCGCCCGGTGCGCCAACTGGGCCTCGCGGCCGTGGACTTCGACGAGCAGAGCGGTGCCGAGATCGTCGACCGTACGAAGGTGTCGGGCGACGCGGTGACACCGACGGGCGGCGAAGAGGCCGAACTGCTCTACCGGGACTGCGACTTCGGGGCGGCCGTCACGGAGGTCACGGTCGAGGTCGCGGGCGAGGGAGTGGTCGAGGTCCTCCTGGACGGCGACGACAAGCCGACCGCCCTGACACCGACCCCGACCACGGGCCCGTACGACTACACGACGGTCCGGGCCACCCTCACCACCGACGGCGTGCGCGACGTACGTCTCAGGCTGCGCGGCCCGCTGCGGCTCGCGCACGTCGGCTTCTCCGGCTGAGGGTCCGGAGCGGTCGGCGCATGGAAGGGGTCCGGCACCGGAAGGCATCGGTGCCGGACCCTTTCGTGACGGCGCGTTCGCGTCATCGGCGAGTTTATGTGGAAACGGTTCCCATTATCTAGAGGGCGAGGCCCGTCAGTACGAGGACGCGCTCGTACGTGTAGTCGTCCATCGCGAACCTGACGCCCTCGCGGCCGACACCGGACTGCTTGGCGCCGCCGTACGGCATCTGGTCGGCACGGTAGGAGGGCACGTCGCCGATGACGACACCGCCGACCTCCAGGGCGCGGTGGGCCCGGAAGGCGGCCTGCAGGTCGTGAGTGAACACGCCTGTCTGGAGGCCGTACTTGGAGTCGTTGGCGGCGGCGAAGGCCTCGGCCTCGCCCTCCACCTTCAGCACGGTGAGCACCGGGCCGAAGACCTCCTCGCAGGAGATCGTGGCATCGGCGGGTACGTCGGTGAGGACGGTCGGCGCGTAGGAGGCGCCGTCGCGCTTGCCGCCGGCTAGGAGGTTCGCGCCGGCCCGTACCGCCTCGTCGACCCACGTCTCGACCCGCTTGGCGGCGTCCTCGCTGACCAGCGGTCCGACGTCGGTGGCGCCGTCGGCCGGGTCGCCGGTGACCTGGGCCTCGACGGCGGCGACGATGCGGGGCAGCAGCCGGTCGTACACGGAGGCGTCCGCGATGACCCGCTGCACGGAGATGCAGGACTGACCGCCCTGGTAGTTGGAGAACGTGGCGATACGGGTCGCCGCCCAGTCGAGGTCGGCGTCGGAGGCGTAGTCACCGAGGACGACCGCCGCGCCATTGCCGCCGAGTTCGAGGGTGCAGTGCTTGCGCGGCACGGAGTCCATGATCGCGTAGCCGACCTTCTCCGACCCGGTGAACGAGATCACGGGCAGGCGCGGGTCCTGCACGAGGGCGGCCATGCGGTCGTTGGCGACCGGGAGGACGCTCCAGGAACCGGCGGGCAGGTCGGTCTCGGCGAGGAGCTCGCCGATGACCAGACCGGAGAGGGGCGTGGCCGGGGCCGGCTTCAGGATGATGGGGACGCCTGCCGCGATCGCCGGGGCGATCTTGTGGGCGCACAGGTTGAGGGGGAAGTTGAAGGGCGCGATGCCGAGGACGACGCCCTTGGGGAAGCGCCGGGTGAGGGCGAGCCGGCCCTGACCGCCGAGGTCGGTGTCGAGGCGCTGCGCCTCGCCGCCGTTGAAACGCCGGGCCTCCTCCGCGGCGAACCGGAACACGGAGACGGCTCGGCCGACCTCGCCACGGGCCCACTTGATCGGCTTGCCGTTCTCGGCGGAGATGAGCTGGGCGATCTCCTCCGTGCGCTCGACGAGCCGCCGGCTGACGTGGTCGAGGGCGGCGGCGCGGAGGTGGGCGGGGGTGGCGGCGAACTCGTCGCGGACGGCGTACGCGGCGGCGACGGCTTCCTCGACCTGGGCCTCGGTCGGCACGCCGACCCTGCCGACGAGGCGTCCGTCCCAGGGGGAGGTGACATCGAAGGTGGTCTCGCCGGTGGCCTGGCGGCCGGCGAGCCAGAAGGCGTGGGTGAGGGGCGGCGTGGAGGTCATGGGTACACGGTAGGGCGGGGAGGGTGAGGGGGTGTTTGTCCGGGGTGGAGTGGTGGGGGGTGAGGGACGGGACATTTTGGCGTGGCGGAGGCCATCGAGCCCGTCCGGCGTTTGAGGACGAGCGCGTTCAGCGCGAAGGGGGGCCTGGGGGCACAGCCCCCAGGGACGGGACGGGTAGGGGCGGCGGGGGCGAAACAAACCCCACCCACCCCCGCCTCACTCCCCCACAGCCGCCGTCGTCTTCAACGCCAGCCACAACTCCATCCGCACATCCGGATCATCCAGCGACCGCCCCAGAATCTCCTCCACCCGCCGCATCCGGTACCGCAACGTATGCCGGTGCACACCAAGATCCGCCGCAGCCGCGTCCCACTGCCCGTGCCGGGACAGCCACGCCCGCAACGACGCCACCAGGTCGCCCCGTCCCGTCGCGTCGTGCGCGTACAGCGGACGCAACAACCCGTCCGCGAACGCCCGCACCGCGTCGTCCGCGAGCAACGGCACCACGGACCCCGCGGCCAACTGCTCGTGCCCGACCAGCACCCGCCCCCGCCGCCGGGCCACCGACAACGCCTGCTCGGCCTGCTTGTAGGCCGCCGCCGCGGCGATGGGCCCGGCCGGCCCGGACATCCCCACCACAAGCTCGTCCTCATCACCCGAGGACCCACGGAACCCACTGGAGCCAGAAGCGCCGGAGGAACCAGAGGAACCGAAAGCGGAAGCCGAGGTATCCGCAGCCCGCCGCTCCCTGACCTCCGCCCGCGTCTCCTCCAGCGCCGCGGCGAACTCCTCGCAGGCTCTCACCGCCGCACCCCCGTCCACCGCGAGCACGACCAGCCGCTCCCCCTCCGGCACGACCAGCACCGCCTCCCCGGCCCGCGCGGCGGCCGACTCCAGGCACTCGGTGAGCCCGCCCAGCGGATCGCCGTTGGTGTCGGCGGCGACCAGAGAACCAGCCGTGGGCCTGCTCATCTCCCCCGTCCCCGCCCCCACCGGCGCCGTCGCGCCCGCCGGAGAGGACGCCGACTCGGCGACGACGATCCGGTACGGCGCGTCGAGCAGCTCGCCGTACAGGTCCCCGGCGACGGCGCGCGCGTGGTCGGGTTCGCCGGCCAGCAGCATGCGCAGCACAGCGACCCCGATGCGCTGCTCGGCGGCCTGGAGGGAACGGGACCGCTCGGTGGTGAGGGTCAGCAGGGCGATGGCCGAGTGAAGGGCGTACCGCTCAGCCGTACCCAGCGTGGCGGCGGTACCGACGGCCAGCGCGGCGCGCGGCCGGCGCCCGGTGCCGAGGGAGTGCAGCTCGACCCGGTCCCGTTCCCCGTCGTCGTCCCCGCCGCCCGTGCCCACCACCGCGCTCGCCGGCGCGGGCCGCTCCCGCAGCCGTTCCACGTCCGCCGTGAGCCGCGCCGCCCGCCGCCCGGCCCACTCGGGCGCGGTGGCGACGACGGCGCCCGAGGCGTCGTACAGCGCGGCCCAGCCGTCGACCTGTGAGGCGAGCGAGGCGAGCAGGCCCTCCGGACCGTCGCTCAGCGCCTGCCGGGTCAGTTCGCGTTGCGCCGCGAATCCGGCGGTCACCGCCCGGTACTGGTCGGCGGCGATGGCTGCCGACACCGCCTTGCTGATGGCGAGGAAGGGCGTGCGGCGCGGCACTTCGAGGAGCGGGAGCCCTTCGTGCTCCGCGGCCTCGACGACCGCCTTCGGGATGTCCGCGTAGTTGACTCCGACGGCGAAGCCGAGTCCGACGACACCCGCCCCGACCAGCCGCTTCACATAGCGCCGCATGACCTCGGCGTCCTCGGCGTCCAGCTGGAGGGCGGTGATCAGGAGCAGTTCCCCGCCCTCCATGTAGGGGACGGGGTCGGCCAGTTCGCTGACGTGCGCCCAGCGCACCGGGACGTCCAGGCGGTCGCCGCCCGCCCGCACGGTCAGCTTGAGTGCGGAGTGGTGGACGAGCGAGGCGAGCGTCGGGGGCATGAGGCCTTCAGGTCTGTGTGGTCTCCGTGAACTTTTGGCCGCCGCGTATGAACGACCTGCGCCGATTCTGCCTCACCGTACGTAGAGCGTGCTCCGCTCAGCCCCGCAGATTCACCAGCAGCGGAGGGGCGTGCTCGCCCTCGACGGTGGTCAAGGACAGCACCGCGTGCCCCGAGGGCACCTCGTGCGCCAGTTCGGACGCGGACCACCGCTCCCGTTCGACCGTACGTACGGTCACCGCGTCGGTCGTGACCGCCTTGCCGGTGACCAGCTTGCGCAGGGCGTGGATGGCGCGGGTCATCGGCTGGTCCGCGAAGACGGTGTGCTTGGCCACGTCCCGGGTTTCCACCCAGGCCGTGCCCCAGGCCTGGGCGAACCGGCCGCCGTCCCAGGTCGTCACGCCGGAGAACGCCATCCGGCAGCCGACGGCACCGTAGAGCGGACCGTGCAGCGCCTCCGGGACGTCGCCGATCGTCCGCAGGGCAAGGACGACGCCCGCGTTCTGGGTGCGCAGCCGCTGGACACGGCGCACCGAACCGGCGGTGACCGTCCCGGTGGCGTCGTCGAGGACCAGGCAGGCGAAGTGGGGGCGCCGTCCGTCGCGTACGACCGCGCAGAACTGGGCGAGGACCAGCCGTGTGATCAGCCGGGCGGCCTCCTCGTGGCCGTGCTCGGGCAGGTCGACGCGGACGCGCAGCGGGTACTGGGCGAGGGAGCGCAGGGAGAAGGGCCGAACCGTGCCGCCCCCGCCGAAGAAACCGTCGAAGACCGGCCGGTTCAGCAGCGCGAGCCGGTCGGCGAGGGCCCGGCCGACATCCGTCGGGCTCGCCGCCTGCCGGATGCGTACGTCGAGTTCGCGCCGCATGACGGTGAACTCGTCCCCCGCCAGGGCGTCCCGCAGGCCGGACAGCGCCGCCGGGTCGCTCTCCAGCAGTTCCCGCAGCACCGGCAGGACCGGGAAGCGTCCGTGGGCCGCCCGGTAGGGGCCGAGCACCTGGGCGAGCGCGGTGGCCGCGCTCTCGGTGCCGACGGTGTCGAGGTCGCCGACCAGCGCCTCGGCGAGGAAGGAGGCCGCCTCGTCGGGGTCGTCGGAGTCGGCGTACGGGTCGAGGTCGTGGACGGAGGAACGGTCACCGATCCGTACGACGACGTCGAACCCCGAATCCGCGGCGAGCGGCGTCCCCGGCGCGGACACCGTGACGAACGCGCACTGCCCGGTGAGCGCCCGCAGAGCCAGCGCCTCGGTCACCGGTTCGATCAGATGCCGTGTCTTGCCCGCCCCCGACGGTCCGACCGCGAGCAGGGAGGTGCCCAGCACCTCGGGCCCGAGAGCCGCGCCGGCACCCTGGTAGACGAGGGGGGCCCGCTCGGCCGCCACCCACCGCCCGATGCGCACCTGTCCCGCGGCCAGGTCGTGGGGCGCGGTACGCCGGGCCAGGTCGCGGGCTCCGGAGGGGTGGACCCAGGCCGCCGCGCCCTGCCGCAGCACGGTGTCCCGGAAGCCCGGGAGCTGCCCGTCCCGCATGGCGAGTTTCCAGGCGTGCTCGACCCGGGCGCAGTCCACGTCGTTCATACGACCGCCGGTCACCTCGGCGGTGAGCAGCTCGGCGGCCTCGTACTGACCGGCCTCCCGCAGGTCGGGCCACTGCTCGCGCGGCCGGTCGGCGGGAGCGGGTCCGGTGGGCCCGGCGGCGGCCGTGCGGGCGGCGAGACGCGCCTTCGCGTACGCCCACCAGCCACCGATCCGCGCGAACGGCCACACGACCAGCAAAGTGATGACGGTGTAGAGACCGACCTTGAAGGCGGTCGACCCGAACACATCGAATCCGCCGGAGATCAACGCGACGAGGGCGACGACCGCGTCGACGATCGGCAGGGCGTCCCAGCCGACCCCCGGAAAGGCGTTCGGAAACACGAAGCTGAGCGTGACGAGAGCCCCGAGTGCCGCAAGCAGAGCCCGCGCGGGCTGCGGCCGACGCCCGACGAAGTGCCGGGCGATGTCGGGCCAGCTACCGAGCCGACCCATCCCATAGAGCAGCACAAGGAAGAAGGCCCCGTTGTAGACGAGGACGGCCGCGCTGCCCTCCCATCCCTTGGGCGCGACGGTGCCGCCCCACCACCAGTCCTCCGGCGTGAACAGCTTCAGCAGCACCGACTCGTACGGCATCGCTCCCCGCCGCCACAGCGACCACAGGAACAGCCCCACGACGAGCGGAACGAGCAGCCCGACGACGGTGACCGGGGAGAGACGTTCCGCCGCCTGCGCGCCCTTCGGCAGCCGGTACCCGTACCGCCAGATCCCGGGCTCGGCGTCGGGCCGTGGCTCGTTGAGCCACTCGGCGACGGAGGCACGCGCGGGCACACTCTGCGGCGCCCCCTGCTCTACGGGCCGAGGCGCCCGCCCCGGCCGGGGCGGCACCGAGGGCACGCCCGGCGGCCCCGCCGGACGCGGCACGGGATTCGCATGCGTACCCCGCGCGTCCTGCGTCCCGTCGCTGTCCATCGCCCTGCCCCCTGACCAGCCGTTCCGACCACCATCAGTCGACAACGGCCAATCTAACGCTCCCACAAGGGGAGTTCACCGCTTACCGGGCCGACCAAGCTGAGCGGACCCTGCCGCGCACCCCCTGCTTCGAGGCCCCTCAGGGGGGTACCCCTCTGTCCACCAAGGACAACGACACACCCCCACCACTCCTAAACGGTGCATGCCAGCCCCCACCCCCCAGGCCTAGCCTGCGAGGAGAGTCGCGGCGAAGTCCCGCGTCAGCCCGACCTCGGTCCCGCCTCGGTCCCACCTCACCCCCGCGTCCGTCACGCACCCAGGAGCCCCTCATGACCTCCCTCCCCCAGGAGCGCCGCGTAGTCACCGCAATCCCCGGCCCGAAGTCGCAGGAGCTCCAGGCCCGGCGTCTCGCCGCCGTCGCGGCCGGTGTCGGCTCGGTGCTGCCCGTGTTCACGGCGCGGGCGGGCGGCGGGATCATCGAGGACGTCGACGGGAACCGGCTGATCGACTTCGGGTCCGGCATCGCCGTGACGTCGGTCGGCGCCAGCGCCGAGGCGGTCGTGCGCCGGGCCTCCGCCCAGCTCGCCGACTTCACGCACACCTGTTTCATGGTCACGCCGTACGAGGGGTACGTCGAGGTCGCCGAGGCGCTCGCCGAGCTGACGCCGGGCGACCACGCCAAGAAGAGCGCCCTGTTCAACAGCGGCGCCGAGGCCGTCGAGAACGCGGTCAAGATCGCCCGCGCCTACACCAAGCGGCAGGCCGTCGTCGTGTTCGACCACGGCTACCACGGGCGTACGAACCTCACCATGGCCCTCACCTCCAAGAACATGCCGTACAAGCACGGCTTCGGACCGTTCGCGCCCGAGGTGTACCGCGTGCCCGTCGCCTACGGCTACCGCTGGCCCACCGGCCCCGAGAACGCCGGTCCCGAGGCCGCCGCGCAGGCCGTCGACCAGATCAGCAAGCAGGTCGGGGCGGACAACGTCGCCGCGATCATCATCGAACCGTTGCTCGGCGAGGGCGGCTTCATCGAGCCCGCGAAGGGGTTCCTGCCGGCGATCCGGAAGTTCGCCGCCGACAACGGCATCGTCTTCGTCGCCGATGAGATCCAGTCGGGCTTCTGCCGGACCGGGCAGTGGTTCGCGTGCGAGGACGAGGGCATCGTGCCCGATCTGATCACCACCGCGAAGGGCATCGCGGGCGGGCTGCCGCTCGCCGCCGTCACCGGGCGCGCCGAGATCATGGACGCCGCGCACGCGGGTGGCCTGGGCGGCACCTACGGCGGAAACCCGGTCGCCTGTGCGGGCGCGCTCGGCTCGATCGAGACGATGAAGGAGCTCGACCTCAACGCCAGGGCCAAGCACATCGAGGCCGTCATGAAGGCCCGGCTGACCGCCATGGCCGAGAAATACGAGGTCATCGGTGACATCCGCGGCCGGGGCGCCATGATCGCCATCGAGTTGGTCAAGGACCGCGCCACCAAGGAGCCCCACCCGGAGGCGACCGCAGCTCTGGCCAAGGCCTGTCACCAAGAGGGTCTGGTGGTCCTCACCTGTGGCACTTACGGCAACGTCCTCCGCTTCCTGCCCCCGCTGGTGATCGGCGACGACCTCCTGGGCGAGGGCCTCGACATCATCGAGCAGGCCTTCACCAGCGTCTGACGCCTCCTCGGCGCCCGCCGGCCCTCCGTCCGGCCGTGCGTGCCGGCCGACCGGCCCCGGATTCCGCTTGTTTCCGGGCCCCGGCGGGCACCGTCAGAGCGTGTGAAGAAGGTGTGCGAGGAGGATGGCGGGATGTCATTCTGTCTGTCCGAGACCCATCCCCTGACGTAGGTTCTATCCAGATGAGAGATACACCCCGCTCGCAGGAAACTGTGGGTGGTGCCTGGTCGGGGCCTCCCCAGCTTCGATCCGGTCGTGCCCTCGCGCACACCACCGGAGCCTCTGGTTCCGGGTCTCCTCACCGGTCGGACAGTCGCCCGCCCCAAACCCCCCGGGGCGTGCGACGACCCGATCTGATCGGCCACCCTGGAGCTCCCCCCCCTGTTCCAGGGTGGCCGACCTCTCGGAGTCCTCTCTCCGTCCTGGCCCTCGCGGTTGTCCTCTTCGCGCTGATCACCTGGCAGGTCGCCGTCCACGGCCCCCTCGCCCGCGCGGACCAACGCCTCAGCGACTCGCTCGTCCACCCGTCCCGCGGCTGGGCCCTCCTCGCCGACCTCGGCAGCATCGTGGTCGCCGTTCCCGTTCTCGTCGCCGTCCTGGTGTACGTCGGTCTGCGCGCGCGTCGGGCGGGTACGGAGCGCTGGTGGCGGGAACCGGTCGGCGCGGGTGTGCTGATGGCGGCCGTACCCGCGATCGTCGTACCGATGAAGGAGCTGGTCGCCCGCGCCGGGCCGCCGGTCATGGGTCCCGGCACCGGGTTCTACCCCTCCGGTCACACCGCGACAGCCGTCGTGGCCTACGGCTCCGCCACACTGCTCCTGCTGCCGTGGCTGCGGCGTACGTACGCCCGTCGGCTCGTCCTGATCGGCTGCCTCGCCCTCAACGCCGCCGTCGCCGTCGGGCTCGTCGTCCGCGGTTTCCACTGGCCGCTCGACGTGGTGGCGAGCTGGTGCCTGTGCGGGGCGCTGCTGATCCTGCTGCGCCTGTTCGTCCGCAGGCCCTCGCCCTGATCCCTTCACCCTGATCCCGCCGGCTGATCGCGACGGCTGTTCCCGTCTGCGGCCGGAGACCCGGCCCCTGCATCGGCCGGTGGTTCGTGACATACAACCGTATGGTCTGCTCGCTCACCGGGACGTCACCTCGCGGCTCACCGGCTCGCGCGGCTCATGCAGCCGGCTGGGCCGTCGTCAGGGCAGCTCCTGTCGCCGTCGACTGCCCGGCATTGCCCACCTGTCGGTTGTGCGGCACACCGCACGACACACCCGAGCGCCCACCTGTCCGCGGTTCGCGTCGACCGCACGGACGGCCGACGAGAGCGTGGTCACGCGGGATTCGTGAGATTCGCTAGAGCCTCGGCGGCGTCACCTGTCCTCGTCGGTCGCCAGACCCGCCGCCGCCTCGTGCATGGCCAGTTCGAGGAGTGCCGGGTCGGTGAGGGTGCCGGAGCCGTCCGGCGGGACCAACCAGCGGACGCCTCCCGTCGCACGGCCCGGGTACGGGACGACGATCCACGTGCCGCGTCCCGCCGTACGCACCCCCGTGCCCAGCCAGCGGGCCGCGGTGCCCGGTGGCACGAAGAACCCCATCCGGGAGTCGCCGAAGTCGACGAGAACCGGGCCGGGCTGGTCGATGACTCGGGTGAGGACGTCGAGTGTCGGGTAGCCGAGTTCACCCCGCAGGATCAGTACGTCCCAGGCCTTGCCCGCGGGCAGCAGCGCGATCCCCAGGGGATTGCGCTCCCATTCCCAGCGGCAGGCCTCGGGATCCGGAGCAACGGACGCCAGCCACTCGACCGCCGTTTTCGCCCCTGCCATGAGGAACCTCCCTCTCTCTGTGAACGCTGGTCGCGTCACGAGAGAGAGCGAGGTTTCCCGGGAGCATTACGCGGGTTCCGCCATGTCGTGGGAGTGAATCAGATCACAGCCGATGAGCTGGGCGTACGCCTGGCGTACGCCTGTGGATCACCGAGCACCGCACGTGCCCCAGGGCGGCCCTAGCTGTCGAACCCAAGACCCAGCCGGTCCATCGTCTTCAGCCAGAGGTTGCGTCGGCCGCCGTGTGCGTCCGCCCTTGCCAGCGACCACTTGGTGAGGGCGATGCCCGTCCAGGCGAACGGCTCGGGCGGGAACGGCAGCGGCTTCCTGCGGACCATCGCCAGTGACGTGCGCTCGGTGCGCTCCCCCGCCAGCAGGTCCAGCATCACGTCCGCGCCGAAGCGGGTCGCGCCGACGCCCAGGCCGGTGAACCCCGCCGCGTAGGCCACCCTGCCCGCGTGCGCGGTGCCGAAGAACGCCGAGAAGCGCGAGCAGGTGTCGATCGCGCCGCCCCACGCGTGCGTGAAGCGGACGCCCTCCAGCTGCGGGAAGCAGGTGAAGAAGTGGTCGGCCAGCTTGGCGTAGGTCTCCGGGCGGTCGTCGTACTCGGCGCGCACCCGGCCGCCGTACGGGTAGATCGCGTCGTAACCGCCCCACAGGATGCGGTTGTCGGCGCTCAGCCGGAAGTAGTGGAACTGGTTGGCACTGTCCCCGAGGCCCTGCCGGTTCCGCCAGCCGATGTCGGCGAGCTGCGTCTCGCTCAGGGGTTCGGTCATCAGCGCGTAGTCGTAGACGGGGACCGTGTACGCGCGCACCCGCTTGACCAGGCTCGGGAAGATGTTCGTCCCGAGCGCGATCCGGCGGGCCCGGACCGACCCGTACGGCGTGCGTACGGCCATGCCGGCGCCGTACCTCCGCAGGGTGAGGGCCGGGGTGTGCTCGTACACGCGGACGCCCAGGCGCAGGCAGGCCCTCTTCAGCCCCCAGGCCAGTTTCGCCGGGTTGAGCATCGCGACGCCGGTGCGGTCGTGCAGGCCGGCCAGGAAGGTGGGGGACGCGACCTGCTCCCGTACCGCCTCCGTGTCCAGGAACTCGGTACCGGTCGCGAGGCCCTTGCGGTCCAACTCCTCGTACCAGGCGCGGAGTTCGGTGGCCTGGTGCGGTTCGGTGGCGACGTCGATCTCGCCGGTGCGTTCGAAGTCACAGTCGAGGGAGTGCCGGGCGACGGACTTCTCGATCTCGTCCAGGTTCCGTGCGCCGAGTTCCTGGAGCCGGTGGATCTCGTCCGGCCAGCGGGCCAGGCCGTTCGCCAGGCCGTGGGTGAGGGAGGCGGCGCAGAAGCCGCCGTTGCGGCCCGAGGCGGCCCAGCCCGCCTCGCGGCCCTCGACGAGCACGACGTCCCGCTGCGGGTCGCGCTCCTTGGCGATCAGCGCGGTCCACAGCCCGCTGTACCCGCCGCCCACCACCAGCAGATCGCAGCTCTCGGCGCCGGTGAGGGCGGGCTCGGGGTGCGGCTTGCCGGGGTCGTCCAGCCAGTACGCGACCGGCTGGGCGTCCGAAAGGGATTTCGTCCAGCGACTTGCATTTCCATGGGTCATGGCGCTTGGGGCCATGATTCCAACTCCCTACGAATGCCTGTGAACACGAATTGCCGAGAACGAAACTATGCGCTCTTCTGCCTGTTTCGGCGGTTGCCGATGACCATTCCGGTCAGCACGAACAGTACGGCGATCAGGAACATGGCCGTACCGATGACATTGATCTGAACGGGTGTTCCGCGCTGCGCCGAACCCCAGACGAACATCGGGAAGGTGACGGTCGAGCCCGCGTTGAAATTGGTGATGATGAAATCGTCGAAGGAGAGCGCGAAGGCGAGCAGCGCGCCCGCCGCGATTCCGGGGGCCACGATGGGCAGGGTGACGCGTACGAAGGTCTGCACCGGGCCCGCGTACAGGTCCCGGGCGGCCTCCTCCAGCCGCGGGTCCATCGACATCACGCGTGCCTTCACGGCGACGACGACGAAGCTGAGGCAGAACATGATGTGGGCGATCAGGATCGTCCAGAAGCCCAGTTGTGCGCCCAGGTTGAGGAACAGGGTGAGCAGCGAGGCCGCCATGACGACCTCGGGCATCGCCATCGGGAGGAAGATCAGCGAGTTGACGGCTCCCCGCGCGCGGAAGCGGTACCGCACGAGCGCGAAGGCGATCATCGTACCGAGGACGGTCGCCCCGATGGTCGCCCAGAAGGCGATCCGCAGGCTGAGCGAGAGCGATTCGCACATCCCGGCGACCCCGCAGGGATCACGCCAGGCGTCCGTCGAGAACTGCTGCCACTCGTAATTGAAGCGGCCCTTCGGTTTGTTGAAGGAGAACACTGTGACGACGACGTTCGGCAGCAGCAGATAGCCGAGTGTGACGAGTCCCGCGATGACGACGAAATGGCTCTTGAGCCAGCGCCCGATCGAATTCACGAAGGCCATTTAAACCAGGTCCTCCGTCCCGGACTTGCGGATGTAGAGGGTCACCATGATGAGGATCGCGGCCATGAGGATGAAGGAGAGCGCGGCGGCCGTCGGATAGTCGAGGATCCGCAGGAACTGCGTCTGGATGACGTTGCCGATCATGCGTGTGTCCGTGGAGCCGAGCAGGTCGGCGTTGACGTAGTCACCGCTCGCCGGGATGAACGTGAGGAGTGTGCCGGAGACGACGCCCGGCATCGACAGCGGGAAGGTGACCTTGCGAAAGGTCGTGAACGGCCTGGCGTAGAGGTCCCCGGCCGCTTCGTGCAGCCGTCCGTCGATGCGTTCGAGCGAGGTGTAGAGCGGCAGGATCATGAACGGCAGGTAGTTGTACGTCAGACCGCACACCACCGCGAGCGGAGTCGCCAGCACCCGGTCCCCCGCCGTGATGCCGAGCCAGCTGGTGACGTCCAGGACGTGCAGCGAGTTGAGGGCGCCGACGACCGGGCCGCCGTCCGCGAGGATCGTCTTCCAGGCGAGCGTACGGATCAGGAAGCTGGTGAAGAACGGCGCGATGACCAGGATCATGATCAGGTTGCGCCAGCGTCCCGCGCGGAACGCGATCAGGTAGGCGAGCGGATAACCGAGTACCAGGCAGAGGATCGTGGCGGCGCCCGCGTACAGCACCGAGCGCAGGAACTGCGGCCAGTAGTCGACCAGGGCGTCCCAGTAGGTCGCGAAGTGCCAGGTGACCTTGTAGCCCTCCTCCAGGGAGCCCGTCTGCACGGACGTGGAGGCCTGGTAGACCATCGGCAGCGCGAAGAACACGAACAGCCAGAGAAGACCGGGCAGAAGCAGCCAGTAAGGCGTCCAGCGGCCTCTTCGGCGCGAGGGCTTCTTCGTCGGCGCCGGCGCCAGGGGCGGCGCGTCGGGGGTCGCGGTGGTCATCAGACGGCCGCCTCGTCGTCGACCGTCCCGACACCCGCGTCTATGTCCTGATCGGCGTCCAGGCCGAAGGTGTGGGCCGGGTTCCAGTGCAGGACGACCTCCGCGCCGGGGGCCAGCCGGGCGTCGCGGTCGATGTTCTGGACGTACACCTCGAACTCGGGGCAGACGGGGCTGTCGATGACGTACTGCGTGGAGACCCCGATGAAACTGGTGGCGGCGATCTTCCCGGTGATGCGGTTGCGGCCGGCCGGGATGTCGCCGGCGGCGTCCGCGTGCGTGAGGGAGATCTTCTCGGGGCGGACCCCGACCAGCACCTTGCCGCCGGTTCTGGTCGGCGCGGAACATCGGGCCTCGGGGAGCAGGAGCTTGCCGCCGCCCGCCTTGAGGACGATCTCGTCGCCGCTCTTGGCGTCGACCTCCGCCTCGATGAGGTTGGAGGTGCCGAGGAAGTTCGCGACGAAGGTGGTCTGCGGGTTCTCGTAGAGATCGGCGGGCGACCCGAGCTGCTCGACGCGGCCCGCGTTCATCACGGCGACCGTGTCGGCCATCGTCATGGCCTCCTCCTGGTCGTGCGTGACATGGACGAACGTGATGCCGACCTCGGTCTGGATGCGCTTCAGCTCCAGCTGCATCTGGCGGCGCAGCTTGAGGTCGAGGGCGCCGAGCGGTTCGTCGAGGAGCAGCACCCTGGGGGTGTTGATCAGCGCGCGGGCCACGGCGACGCGCTGTTGCTGGCCGCCGGAGAGCTGGTGCGGTTTCTTGCGCGCCTGCTCGCCGAGCTGTACGAGCTCCAGCATGTCCTCGACCTGCTTCTTCACCGACTTGATACCGCGCCGGCGCAGACCGAAGGCGACGTTCTCGAAGATGTCGAGGTGCGGGAAGAGGGCGTACGACTGGAAGACCGTGTTCACCGGCCGCTTGTACGGCGGCAGGTTCGTGACCTCCTGGTCCCCGAGGAAGACGGTGCCGGAGGAAGGTTCCTCCAGGCCGGCGATCATCCGCAGGGTGGTCGTCTTGCCGCAGCCGGAGGCACCGAGGAGGGCGAAGAAGGAGCCCTGGGGGACGGTGAGGTCGAGGGGGTGTACAGCGGTGAAGGAGCCGTAGGTCTTGCTGATCCCGGAGAGACGGACGTCGCCGCCGTGGTCTGTGCTGGTCATGGTGTGGTCCTTGGGGAGTCGGAGGGGTTTCGCACCGCTGGGGGCAGGCGGGGCTACGCCCCCGTCAACTTCGCGAACTTCTCCTCGTACGCCGTCTCTTCCTTCTGGCTCAGCAACCGGAAGGCGTGGGACTTCGCGGCCATCGCCGCGTCGGGAATGATCAGCGGGTTGTCCGCCGCGTCCTTGTCGATCTTCGCGAGGTACGGCTTCACTCCGTCGACGGGACACACGTAGTTGATGTAGGCGGCCAGTTCGGCGGCGGGTTCGGGCTCGTAGTAGTAGTCCATGAGCCGCTCGGCGTTCGTCTTGTGGCGCGCCCTGTTGGGGATCAGCATGTTGTCGCTCGACGTGATGTAGCCGCTGTCCGGAATGAGGAAGTCGATGTCCGGACTGTCCGCCTTGAGCTGGACCACGTCACCCGCCCAGGCGATACAGGCGGCGAAGTCGCCCGACGTGAGGTCGGCCGTGTAGTCGTTGCCGGAGAAGCGGCGGATCTGGCCCTTGTCGACGGCCTTCTGGAGCCGGGCGATCGCCGCGTCGTAGTCGTCGTCGGTGAACTTCGCCGGGTCCTTGCCCATGTCGAGCAGGGTCATACCGATGCTGTCGCGCATCTCGCTGAGGAACCCGACGCGCCCCTTCAGCTTGGGGTTGTCGAGCATGTCGGAGACCGACTTCACCTCGACGCCGTTCAGCGCCTTCTTGTTGTAGGCGATGACGGTCGAGATGCCCTGCCAGGGGTAGGAGTAGGCGCGGCCCGGGTCCCAGTCGGGGCTGCGGAACTGCTGCGACAGGTTCGCGAACGCGTGCGGGAGGTTCGAGGCGTCCAGCTTCTGGACCCAGCCGAGCCGGATCAGCCGGCCGGCCAGCCAGTCGGTGAGGACGATGATGTCCCGCCCGGTGTCCTGGCCCGCCGCGAGCTGCGGTTTGATCTTGCCGAAGAACTCGACGTTGTCGTTGATGTCCTCGGTGTACTTGACCTTGATGCCGGTCCGCTCGGTGAACGCGTCGAGCGTGGGGTGGTGCTTCTCGCTCTCGTCGACGTCCATGTACTCGGTCCAGTTGGAGAAGTTGACGGTCTTCTCCTTGGCCGAGTGGTCGTCCGCGGAGACGCCTCCCGCGGTCTTGCCCGCCGCGGGGATGCCGCAGCCGGTCAGCGCGCCGAGGCCGCCGGCCACCAGGGCGCCGCCCGCGGAGGCGCGCAACAGGGACCGGCGGGTCAGAGCGGCCCTGCCGTTGCGGAAGCTGCGCCGCATGGCGGCCACCTGGGCAGGGGAAAGGCGGTCGGGCTCGTACTGCTCCATGCGCGTGATGCCCTTTCGGGAGGGTGATTCGGCCGCTGGTCGGTCGGCCTGTGTCCGGTCAGCGGTCCCCGAAGATCGTGCGGTGCCAGTCCTTGCGGGCAACCGCGGTGTTGTCGAACATGACGTGCTTGATCTGTGTGTACTCCTCGAACGAGTACGTGGACATGTCCTTGCCGAAGCCGGACGCCTTGTACCCCCCGTGGGGCATCTCGCTGATGATCGGAATGTGGTCGTTGACCCACACGCAGCCCGCCTTGATCTCGCGGGTGGCGCGGTTCGCCCGGTAGACGTCCCGGCTCCAGACGGAGGCGGCAAGCCCGTACGGCGTGTCGTTGGCGAGCCGGATGCCCTCGTCGTCGCTGTCGAAGGGGAGTACGACGAGCACCGGCCCGAAGATCTCGGACTGCACGATCTCGCTGTCCTGGGCGGCGTCGGCGATCAGGGTGGGCCGGTAGTAGGCGCCGCTCTTCAGCTCCCCCTGGGGAGCCTCCCCGCCTGCCACCACGCGCGCGTAGGCACGCGCCCGCTCGACGAAACCGGCGACGCGGTCGCGCTGCGCGTGCGAGATGAGCGGCCCGAGGTCGGTGCCCGGGGCGAACGGATCACCGAGCCGGACGGTGTCCATGAGGGCGGCCGTTCTCGCGACGAACTCCTCGTACAGCGGCCGTTGCACGTACGCGCGCGTGGCGGCCGTGCAGTCCTGCCCGGTGTTGATGAGCGAGCCCGCGACGGCGCCGTTGACGGCGGCGTCGAGATCGGCGTCGTCGAAGACGACGAAGGGTGCCTTGCCGCCCAGTTCCAGATGGAGCCGCTTGACGGTGGCGGTGGCGACCTCGGCGACACGCTTGCCGACGGCGGTGGACCCGGTGAAGGACGTCATGACGACATCGGGATGCCCGACGAGATACTCACCGGCTTCCTTGCCGGTCCCGGTGACGACATTGATCACCCCGTCCGGAATGCCGGCCGCGGTGGCCGCCTCGGCGAAGAGGAGCGAGGTCAGCGGGGTCAGCTCGGCGGGCTTGAGCACGATCGTGTTGCCGGCCGCGATCGCCGGGAGGATCTTCCAGGCGGCCATCTGGAGGGGATAGTTCCAGGGCGCGATGGACCCGACGACGCCGATGGGTTCCCGGCGGACGTACGAGGTGTGGTCACCGGAGTACTCCCCGGCCGACTGTCCCTGGAGGTGCCGGGCGGCACCGGCGAAGAACGCGGTGTTGTCGATCGTCCCCGGCACGTCGAACTCGCGGGTCAGCTTGAGCGGCTTGCCGCACTGGAGGGACTCGGCGCGCGCGAACTCCTCGGCGCGCTCGGCGAGGACGGCGGCGAAACGGTGCAGCGCGTCGGAACGCTCGCCCGGCGTGGCCCCGGCCCAGCTCGGGAAGGCCGCGCGTGCGGCGGCGACGGCGGCGTCCACGTCGTCGTGACCGGCCAGCTCGTAGGTGTAGACCGCCTCGCCGGTGGCTGGATCGACGACCTCGTGCGTACGGCCTGAGGTGCCGCGCGTCAGACGGCCCGCGATGTACTGCGCGCCGGCCGCGAGCCGCTCCTGCGCCGGGAAGCGATGGCCCGGAATGTGCATGTCGCTCTCCTCCGTCGCCCGCCCCGTACTGCGGGGGTCAACGTAGCTCCAGGTCGATTTGAGTGCCGATCCTGACAGAGTAAGTGGACTCCAACAAGGGATTCCGTTGTTGCCATTTGGTTACGCGACGGAATCTGTCGACGAGGTGTCCAGCGGGATGGGAAATGAGGGACGCGATGTCAGTGGTGGCTGCCAGACTCGCGTGCATGGGGAAACTCGGCACGAACACCGCCAACACCGCCAACCCGGAGCAGTCGGGGCAGATCGATTCTTTGGAGGCCCTGACCAGGGAAGTCCGTGCGGGGGCCCGGGTCAAGTACCTGCACTTCTGGGGGCACCGGCCCCGCCCCGACGGCCGCGTGGGAGCGAGCTGTCTCAGCCAGTGGTGGCCGGCGGCGTTTTCGGTCGACGGAGTCGAGTACGCGACGGCCGAGCACTGGATGATGGCCGCCAAGGCCCGCCTGTTCGAGGACGCGGAGGCGGAGCAGCGAGCGATCTCGGCACCGAACCCGGCACTGGCGAAGAAGGCCGGCCGGCTCGTGCGCGGCTTCGACCAGGCCGTGTGGGAGCGCGAGCGGTTCGGGATCGTGGTCGAGGGCAGCGTCCACAAGTTCGCCGCCCACAGTGACCTGCAGGGCTTTCTGCTGGGTACCGGCGAGCGCGTCCTGGTGGAGGCGAGCCCGGTCGACCGCGTCTGGGGCATCGGACTCGCCGCGGACGACGAGGCGGCGATGGACCCCGAGCGGTGGCGGGGGCCGAACCTGCTCGGGTTCGCGCTGATGGCGGCACGGGAGCGGTTGCGGGGCTAAGGCTGGGCAAAGGCCTGTCCCGGGGCCCACGCCACGGACACCGGGGTACGGATTTCGCACCCGGCCTTC
Source organism: Streptomyces sp. SID12488 (assembly GCF_010548275.1). Classification (GTDB taxonomy): domain Bacteria; phylum Actinomycetota; class Actinomycetes; order Streptomycetales; family Streptomycetaceae; genus Streptomyces. Next base: position 154,045 of record NZ_JAAGLT010000015.1, on the reverse strand, counting down.
CCGGGGCCGCTCGGCTCCGCCTGCCCGACGCGGCCCGTTCGACCCGCTCACCGGGCCCGCTCGCTAGACCTGCTGGGACAGGGAGGTCGAGTAACCGCCATCGAAGTCGTCCGCGGACCCCTCTTCGCCGAACGCGATGATGAGGACGCCGACCGTCACGGCGAGGACGATGGCGACGCCACCACAGATGATTCCGGCCAGCGCCTGGCCCGCGTTGGTCGCCTGGCCCCGGCGGGCCCTGCCACGGGCGATCAGGCCGAACACCACGGCGAGGATGCCCAGGATGATCGCCAGCGGCCAGAGGCAGAAGAAGACAGCCGAGATGATGCCGATCACGAGCGAGGCCGTGCCCATGCCGTTCATCGGCTGAGGCGCCATGGGGGCCCAGCCGTAGCCGGTGCCGCCGTACATCGGGGGCGCGGGATGCGCGGGGCCGACGGCGTATCCGGGCTGCTGCGGGTAGCCGTAGTCCTGCCGATCGGACGGGTAGGTCGGGTACGACGGGTAGCCGTACGGGGCCTGTCCGGGGCCGTCGGGTGCTACGGGCGGCGGGGGGACCGGCTCACCCGGCGCGGCGGGCTGGGCGTAGGAGGAGTGCGGGGTGGGGGGTGCGAAGGGGTTGTCCTGCGGGGTGCCTGCCGCGGGAGCGCCGGGGGCCGCGAAGGGGTTGGCCCAGGGCTGGGAGGCCTGGGGTATGGGCGGACCTGTGTGGGCACCCGGCGGGGGCGTGGTGGCCGCGGGCGTCGAGGTGGCCGTGGGGTGGTGGTGGACACCGGGGGGTGGCGGGGTGGTGTCGCCGTTGTTCCAGAACACCGTGCTGCCGGGGCCCTCGGGGGCGGAACCCGAGCGAGGGGTCTCCGCTGCCGGCGGTGCCCAGGGATTGAACTCGGCGTCGGAGACGGTCGTGCCGCCGGTGGCGGGTCCGGCCGGAGGCTTGTCCAGCGGGACCCGCGCGGGTGTGCCGTTCGCGGGGCTTGCGCTGACGGTTTCCCCGGTCGCCGCGCCCTCGGAACTCGCCCCCTCCCCGGGGATGTTCTCCGGTGGGTGCGGCGGCTGCGCGGCGTCGGACATGCGTGGGGTCCCCTCGTTCGTGCGTTCCGTCATGCTACGGCCCGCGATCACCGGGCGACGGGGCATCTGCGCTCTCCCCGCCCCCTCCCGCCCTGCGGCGGAATCCACAGGCGTCTCCCCGTGGGCCCGGCCTACGATGATCCCCGAGTCATCGATCAGCCGATCACCTGCGTCCCGCCGACCGTCGCACGATCCGGGGCGCCGTTCCCGGGGAGGAACCCTTGAGCGACCACCACCAGCCTGCCGCAGCCGCCGCCCCTGACCCGCACGCCTTCATCGCCGGGCTGCCCAAGGCCGAACTGCACGTCCACCACGTCGGCTCCGCCTCCCCCCGGATCGTCTCGCAGCTGGCCGCCCGCCACCCCGACTCCCAGGTGCCCACCGATCCCGAGGCCCTGGCCGACTTCTTCACGTTCACGGACTTCGCCCACTTCATCAAGGTGTATCTGTCCGTCGTGGACCTCATCCGGACCCCCGAGGACGTACGGCTGCTGACGTACGAGATCGCCCGGGACATGGCCCGGCAGCAGGTCCGGTACGCCGAGCTGACCATCACCCCGTTCTCCTCCGTCCGCCGCGGCATCGACGCGCGCGCCTTCATGGACGCGATCGAGGACGCCCGCAAGTCGGCCGAGGCCGAGTTCGGGACCGTACTGCGCTGGTGCTTCGACATCCCGGGCGAGGCCGGGCTCGAAGCGGCCGAGGAGACCGTGCGGCTCGCCACCGACGACCGGCTGCGCCCGGAGGGGCTGGTCTCGTTCGGGCTCGGCGGACCCGAGATCGGCGTACCCAGGCCGCAGTTCAAGCCGTACTTCGACCGGGCGATCGCCGCCGGACTGCGGTCGGTGCCGCACGCAGGCGAGACCACCGGCCCGGAGACGGTCTGGGACGCGCTGAACCATCTGCGCGCGGAACGCATCGGCCACGGTACGAGTTCCGCGCAGGACCCCGAACTGCTCGCGCACCTCGCCGAGCAGCGCATCGCCCTGGAGGTCTGCCCGACCTCCAACATCGCCACGCGCGCGGTCCGCACACTCGACGAGCACCCCATCAAGGAGTTCGTGCGGGCCGGCGTCCTCGTCACGATCAACTCCGACGACCCGCCGATGTTCGGCACCGATCTCAACAGCGAGTACGCGGTCGCCGCCCGGCTGCTGGACCTCGACGAGTGGGGTCTCGCCGACCTCGCCAAGAACGCCGTCGAGGCCTCCTTCCTCGACCCGGCGGGCAAGGCCGCGCTGGCCGCCGAGATCGACACCTACACCTCGGCATGGCTCGCCCCCTGACAAACACCACCGGCCCCGCCCACGCACAATGGGCCCATGCAGAACGTGACCGCCGTGGCCCATCGCGGCGACCCCTACCGCGTCCGTGAGAACACGACCGACTCGCTGCGTTCCGCGCTCGACCAGGGCGCGGACGCGGTCGAGATCGACGTACGGCTCACCCGGGACGGCGTTCCCGTGCTGCTGCACGACGCGACGCTGAAGCGGCTGTGGGAGCGGGACCGGCCGCTGGCCGTGCTGTCGGCGGCCGAGGTACGCGGGCTGACGGAGGGCGGGGTGCCGACGCTCGCGGAGGCGTTGGCCGCGACCGAGGGCAGCCGGGTGATGATCGATCTGCCGGGGTCGCCCGACGCGCGCGCGGTACGACGGGTGACGGACATGGTCCGGGAGTGCGCGGCGGAGGAACGCGTGTACTACTGCGCGGACGCCTCGGCGATGCTCGCGGTGCGCGCGGCCGACCCGTCCGCCGAGATCGCCCTGACCTGGAAGAGCGTCGCACCGCCGCGCCCCGCCCTGCTCGCGGCCGTACGCCCGCGCTGGCTCAACTACCGCTTCACCCTGGTCGACCGGAGGCTCGTGGCGCGGGTGCACCGGGACGGCTGTCTGCTGTCGGTGTGGACTCCGGACACCCGTCGTTCCATCCGGCGGCTGCTGGACGCCGGCGTCGACTCGATCACCACCAACCGGATCGACACGCTGTGCGCGCTGCGCAAGGGGTGACGCGGCTCCGCTGCTGGCGGCTCCCTACACCCGGGACTCCTGAGCCACGGTCGCCGGATCGGCCGGGGTCGCCCGGGTGACGTACTGCGGGACGGGGGTGTCGTCCTTGCCGGTGTCGCGGACCAGGCCGTAGCGGGTGGCGCCATCGGGGGGTCCGCTGGTGACGTCGCCCTCCACGTTGTCCCAGGTCGTCGGGAAGACGTTCAGGCCGTAGTCGGCGCCCCGTTCGTTCACGGTGAGGGTGACGCTGCCGTCGACGTAGAAGTACTCGTTCTGCCACATCTGCTGGGTGCCGGCCGGCGGGACGGCGTAGCCGGTGGCCGAGCTGCCCATGCCGGTGGCCGAGCTGTCGGTGCCGCTGACCCGGTCGTCCATCCGGCGGCCACCGCCCGAGGCCACGTGGAAGAGCCTGCCCTTCAGGCCGGTCCAGGCCGGCATGACCAGGCTGCCGGCCCGGTACTGCGGTGAGATCTGCCAGCGGACGAGGACATAGCCCTGGCCGGTGAGCGTCACGCTGTCCCCGCGGTGGTTCATGGTGGCGTGCGCGCCGCCGGTGCTGGTGATCCCGGCCTCGGGCCGGCGCGGGAGGGCCGCGGGCCGTGCGTTCGGGTCGGGCGCCGTGTCGACGGCGTCGACGACCGTGCCGTACGGGGCCGACTTCGGCCGCGTCGCCGACGGGGTGGGAGTGGGCGAGGTGGAGGGTGAGGGGGAAAGGGTGGGAGAGGGCGACGCCGACGGGGACCGGGGCGGGGAGGTGACGGGCGCCTGGGAATGGGGGCGGGCCGTGGGGGCCGCGACGGCCGGCGGCGGGTCCTTCGCGGGGTACGTCGTGACGTAGGCGCCGCCCGCGACGATCGTCGCCCCGGCGCTCAGGGCGACGGCTGGTTTGGTCAGGGCGCCGAGCACCTTGCCCGACCAGCCGACGGAGGCACCGGTGGTGGCGGCGACGGCCGTCTTGCCACCGAAGGCCAGCGACAGGGTGAAGCCGACGGGCAGCGGGACGAGCGCGATGCCGACGAGAAGCCGTTCCGCCGGTACGACGACCGCCTCGCCGGGGCCCGCGCAGTACGCGCACCCCCTGATGTGCCGGGCCAGCCGCTTGCGCCACACCGAGTCCGGGTCGCCGTCCCAGCGGACGGTCAGTTCTCGCAGGTCGGGGCAGGCGCCGCCGAGCGCCCGTACGATTCCGCGCGAGGCCTCCAGACGCTCCTTCATCCGCTGGACGCGTACGGCGGCGTGCTGCCGGCTGATCCCGAGGGCAGCCGCCAGCTCACGCCGGGTGAGTTCGCCCGCGACCTCCAGCCACCACAGGGACAGCAGCTGCCGGTCCTCGTCGTCGAGCCAGCGCACCGCTTCCGCGACCTCGCGGCGCTGGCCCTCCAACTGGAGCCTCAGCACGGTGAGTTCGGCGAAGTCGGCGGCTCCGTCGGCGGTCTCGTCACGCAGGGTGTCGGTCGTACGGCGGCGGGCGCGGTCCCGGATCTGCCGCATCGCGATAGCGACGAGCCACGACCGGAAGCTGTCCGGGTCGCGAAGTGAGCCGAGGTTGTCCACGGCCCGCAGCATGGTCTCCTGCACGACGTCGTCGACGTCCGCGTGACCGTTCAGGGCCCGGCCGACGATGTTGTAGACCAACGGCAGCCAGCCCGCGACCAGCTCGTCCAGCGCCCGCCGGTCACCGGCCTGCGCCGCAGCGATGGTGGAACTCCACTGGCGCCCGTCCACAAAAGCCCCTTCTCGTACGTGTGTGCACCTTACGTCGCCCTGTTGCACACCAGTTCGCCGCCAGGTCGCCCGAGGAGACGGTCGGGGGGCACCACCGATAACAGTTTTCGCCCCCTGCCCACGGCCGCCCGGGACACGGGCCCTAGGTGCGAACCCCGGCAAGATCCGGATGCGGTACGCCTGTTGCCCCCAGGCCGGGACCAGGGTCGGTGTCCTCCTCGACGACGATCCACGTCAGCCCGTAAGGATCAAGGATGTGAGCATCAACACCAGCCGCCACCAGCAGGAGAAGCCGATGCACATGCGCACACGTACCGCGGCCCGCGCCACAGCCCTCGCGACCGTCCTCACCCTCACCCTCGCCCTGCCGGCCGGTGCCCTCGCCGTTCCCGCGTCGGCCGCCTCCGACCCGGCGACCGCGCGGGGCACGGCACCGGACGCGGAGGCGCTGCGGACCGCGCTCGCCGGATTACCGGACGCGGACGCGACGGCGGCTCTCGTACGGGTCGGAGGCACCGGCGGCGTCTGGCGCGGCAGCGCGGGTGTGCACGACCTGGCGAGCGGGCGGGCGGCGGACCCGGACGCGCGTTTCCGGGCCGGTTCGACGACGAAGGCGGTCACGGCGGCGGTCGTGCTCCAACTCGCGGCGGAGGGCAGGGTGGACCTCGGCCGACCGGCCCGGCACTACCTTCCGGACCTGATCCCCAGCACGTACGAGCACGTGACCGTGCGCCAACTCCTGAACCACACCAGTGGCATCCCGGCCGCCGACGGCACAGGTACGACCTTCGAGGAGTGGTACGCGCGCCGCTTCGACCTCCACTCGCCCCGCGAGATGGTCGCCGACGCCACCGCCAAGAAGCCCGAGTTCGCCCCGGGCACCGAGCAGCACTACCTCAACATCAACTACACCGTGCTCGGGCTGCTGATCGAGCGGACCACCGGCCACTCGTACGAGCAGGAGACGACCCGCCGGGTCTTCGCCCCGCTGGGAATGCGGAACACGTACTTTCCCTGCAGCGATCCGGACATCCGGGGGCCGCACAACCACGGCTACCAGGCCGTGGCGCGCGCGGACGGCACGACGGAGTTCCGTGACGTCACGGTGTGGGGCACCACGGACAGCTGGGCGGCGGGCGCCATGATCTCCACGACGGCCGACCTGGAGCGGTTCCTGACCGCCCTGTTCCGCGGGCGGGTCGTGCCGCGAACGCAGTTGGAGGAGATGTTCACGCTGCCGGCCGGCGTACCCGGCGCCACGATGAGCGCGGGCCTCCAGCGGTACGTCACCCCCGACGGCACGGAGGTGTGGCTGAAGTCGGGCGGCCGATGGGGCTACAACTCGGTCATCGCGGCCACCCGCGACCTGTCCCGCACCCTCGTCTACAGCGTCAACTCGACCGACGCGAAGGGCCAGGGCTTGAATCCCGTCGCCGCACGCATCGCGCAGGCGGCCTTCACACCGTGACGTGGGCCGTGGTCGGAGGCGCCGCCATCAGCGCCTCCAGCCGCTTGATCCGCTTCCGTACGACGTACAGCGGAATCACCCCGAACACCCCGAACGACATGTCGATCACCGTCCACCAGAGGGGAATCCCCCGGATCGGCCCGCAGATCAGCGCGAGCGGGATGATCCCGGCACAGGCGATCATCCCGAACTCGACGACCCAGATGTTGCGTACGGGGTCGCGGTAGGGCCCGTAGAAGGCGACCGCGATGACGAGGTGGGCGAAGGCGAGCCAGTCCGTGCCGTAGAGGACGAAGGGGTAGCGCTGGTCGGTGGCGTCGATGCCTTCGCGTACCCGCTCGATCCACGCCATCATCCCCGGCAACCGCTCGGGGACGGACAGGGCCCGCAGCACTCCCTCGGTCCAGCGCAGTTCGTGCACGAGGGGGAAAGCTGTGGCGCCACTGAGCACCAGACCCACGACGAAGACGGCCAACCAGGCGCGAATGCCCTTGAGCAGGGCGGCTCTGTCACTCATGGAGGCAGCATACGCCCAAGTTGAACACGTTCAAAAATGCCACCGGACAGGCCCGCCCGTCGACGGCAACGGTCACCGGCGGCGTTCGTACCGTGGAAAGCGCGAGGGCCGCGAAGACCTCGACGAGGAGGGCATCGAGGTCCGGGTCACCGTCGGAGGAGGTCCAAAGGTCGACTCGATGTTCAGGGCGTCCACCGCGGCGGCGCCGCGCACCAGTGGGACCGGTCCCGTGGGCGAGGACAAGCCCGCGCGTTCGGCGAGAGCCGCGGCGATGACGGGCCGCCGGCCGGCCTGCTTCTCCTTACTGCGGGCGCACAGCGCGGGCGTTCCCACGATCAGGCGGGACATCACCGGTACGCAGGCCGGGAAAGTCGACGCCGTGTCGAGCAGCACGGCGCCGGTGCGACATCGTGTCGCCTGCGGGCGGGCCTGCCGAGCCGCCGGGGCCACGCAGCCGTGCGGCCCCGGACGGAGAACTCCCGCCCGGGGCCGCACGCGTGCTACAGACAGCCCTCAAACCACCCTCAGCCGCCGAGCGACGTCATCACATGCTTGATCCGTGTGTAGTCGTCGAACCCGTACCCCGAGAGATCCTTGCCGTAGCCGGACTTCTTGAAGCCGCCGTGCGGCATCTCCGCGACCAGCGGGATGTGGGTGTTGATCCACACGCAGCCGAAGTCCAGGACCTTCGACATCCGCATCGCGCGTGCGTGGTCCTTCGTCCACACGGACGACGCGAGGGCGTAGTCCACGCCGTTGGCCCACCCCACGGCCTGCGCCTCGTCGGAGAAGGACTGGACGGTGATGACCGGGCCGAAGACCTCGTTCTGGATGATCTCGTCGTCCTGCTTCAGGCCCGAAACGACGGTCGCGGCGTAGAAGTAGCCCTTCTCGCCGACCCGGTGACCGCCCGCCTCGACCTTGGCGTGGGCGGGCAGCCGCTCGATGAATCCGGAGACCTGCTTCAGCTGGTTCAGGTTGTTGAGCGGCCCGTACAGCACGTCCTCGTCGTCCGGCTGGCCGGTCTTCGTCTCGGCGGCGGCCTTGGCGAGCGCCGCGACGAACTCGTCGTGGATGGACTCCTGGACGAGGACACGCGTGGCCGCCGTACAGTCCTGGCCCGCGTTGAAGAAGCCGGCGACCGAGATGTCCTCGACGGCCTTGGCGATGTCGGTGTCCTCGAACACGACGACCGGCGCCTTGCCACCCAGCTCCAGGTGGACACGCTTGAGGTCCTTCGACGCGGACTCGGCGACCTGCATACCGGCCCGTACCGAACCGGTGATCGACGCCATCGCCGGGGTCGGGTGCTCGACCATCAGCCGACCGGTGTCACGGTCCCCGGTGATGACGTTGAAGACGCCCGTGGGCAGGATCGAACCGATGATCTCCGCCATGAGAACCGTGGAGGCGGGCGTCGTGTCCGACGGCTTGAGCACCACGGTGTTGCCGGCCGCGATGGCCGGGGCGAACTTCCACACGGCCATCATCATCGGGTAGTTCCAGGGCGCGACCTGCGCGCAGACACCGATCGGCTCGCGCCGGACGATCGACGTCATCCCCTCCATGTACTCGCCGGCGCTGCGCCCCTCCAGCATCCGGGCCATGCCCGCGAAGAAGCGGATCTGGTCCACCATCGGCGGGATCTCCTCGTCCCGGGTGAGCCCGATCGGCTTGCCGGTGTTCTCCACCTCGGCCGCGATGAGCTCCTCGGCGCGCTCCTCGAACGCGTCCGCGATCTTCAGGAGCTGCTTCTGCCGCTCGGCCGGGGTCTTGTCGCGCCAGGCGGGGAAGGCGGCGGCCGCAGCGGCCATGGCGGCGTCGACGTCCGGCTGCCCGGACAGCGGCGCGGTCGCGTACGCCTCGCCCGTCACGGGGTTGACCACCTCGGTGGTCCGCCCGTCGGCGGCGTCCCGGAACTCACCATCGATGTAGTTGCGCAGACGACGCAGCTCGGTGCTCACTGCCGGCCCTCCAGATTCGGGTGTCCATTGACTGAGACACCCACCCTATTCCGCAGTCCGACGTTTTCAACACCCCCGATCCCCCTCCAGCTGCGAAATCCGCAAGATAAGCGTCCATGAACAACGAATTTCATCGATCGAGCCTTGCGAAACCGTCGACTCCTCGTGCAAAGTGAGCGCGTGGCCAGTCGAAGCGCAGAGCACAGGGACTCCCGCGAGTCCAGGAACGGCACTCCCCAATTGGACGCCGTCTCCCTCGCCATCATCGAGCAGCTCCAGGAGGACGGCCGCCGGCCCTACGCGGCGATCGGCAAGGCGGTGGGCCTCTCGGAGGCGGCCGTGCGCCAGCGCGTCCAGAAGCTGCTCGACCAGGGCGTGATGCAGATCGTCGCCGTCACGGACCCGCTCACCGTGGGTTTCCGCAGACAGGCGATGGTCGGCGTCAACGTCGACGGCGACCTGGACCCCGTGGCCGACGGGCTGAGCGCCATGCCGGAAGTCGAGTACGTGGTGATGACCGCGGGCTCCTTCGACATCCTCGCCGAGATCGTCTGCGAGGACGACGACCACCTGCTGGACGTCATCAACAAACGCATACGGGCCCTGCCCGGCGTGCGCTCCACCGAAAGCTTCGTCTACCTCAAGCTCAAGAAGCAGACCTACATGTGGGGAACCCGATAACCGTGACGACCACCGACAACCCCAGTTCCGGCTCCGGTTCCGGCTCCAAGGACCTCAGCCGCACCGCGTACGACCACCTGTGGATGCACTTCACCCGTATGTCGTCGTACGAGAACGCCCCCGTCCCGACGATCGTCCGGGGTGAGGGCACCTACATCTTCGACGACAAGGGCAAGCGCTACCTCGACGGTCTCGCGGGGCTGTTCGTGGTCCAGGCCGGTCACGGCCGCGTCGAGCTCGCCGAGGCCGCGTTCAAGCAGGCGCAGGAGCTGGCGTTCTTCCCGGTGTGGTCGTACGCCCACCCGAAGGCGGTGGAGCTGGCGGAACGTCTGGCGAACTACGCGCCCGGTGACCTCAACAAGGTCTTCTTCACCACCGGTGGCGGCGAGGCCGTCGAGACCGCCTGGAAGCTCGCCAAGCAGTACTTCAAGCTGGTCGGCAAGCCCACCAAGTACAAGGTCATCTCACGCGCGGTCGCCTACCACGGCACTCCGCAGGGCGCCCTGTCCATCACCGGCCTGCCGGCCCTGAAGGCCCCCTTCGAGCCGCTGGTCCCCGGCGCGCACAAGGTCCCGAACACCAACATCTACCGTGCCCCGATCCACGGCGACGACCCGGAGGCCTACGGCCGCTGGGCCGCCGACCAGATCGAGCAGGAGATCCTCTTCGAGGGCGCGGACACGGTCGCCGCGGTCTTCCTGGAGCCGGTCCAGAACGCGGGCGGCTGCTTCCCGCCCCCGCCGGGCTACTTCCAGCGGGTCCGCGAGATCTGCGACCGCCACGACGTCCTGCTCGTCTCGGACGAGGTCATCTGCGCCTTCGGCCGCCTCGGCACGATGTTCGCCTGCGACAAGTTCGACTACGTGCCGGACATGATCACCTGCGCCAAGGGCATGACATCGGGCTACTCCCCGATCGGCGCGTGCATCATCTCGGACCGCCTCGCCGAGCCGTTCTACAAGGGCGACAACACCTTCCTGCACGGCTACACGTTCGGCGGCCACCCGGTGTCGGCGGCGGTCGGCCTGGCCAACCTCGACCTGTTCGAGCGCGAGGGCCTCAACCAGCATGTGCTGGACAACGAGGGCGCCTTCCGCTCGACCCTGGAGAAGCTGCACGACCTGCCGATCGTCGGTGACGTCCGCGGCAACGGCTTCTTCTACGGCATCGAGCTGGTCAAGGACAAGGTGACCAAGGAGTCCTTCGACGCGGACGAGACGGAACGCATCCTCTACGGCTTCCTCTCCAAGGCCCTCTTCGAGAACGGCCTGTACTGCCGCGCCGACGACCGCGGTGACCCGGTCGTCCAGCTCGCCCCGCCGCTGATCTCGACCCAGGAGACGTTCGACGAGATCGAGCAGATCCTGCGCGCGACCCTGACGGAGGCGTGGACGAAGCTCTAGCCTCCGGCGGTTCAGTGGTTCAGTGGTTCAGCCGCTCGTTACGGCCCGGGATTGCACCCATACAAGTGAGAAGGGTGCGCCCCGGGCCGCGTGCTGTCCGGGGTGCACACCCAGGATCCTTAGCGTGCCTGGTAACCGATCGGCCCTGCTCTCGTTCCCCCGCACGGGGGACTGCAAGGCAAAACGGACCAGAACGAGGTGTACGCGATGGTGGCCCCGCCGGACAACGACGTGCTCTGGGCACGCGCCCTGCACTTCCAGCACAACGACGGCTCACCCGCGCTGAGCGGCATCTCGCTCGGTGTCCGGGAGGGCGAGATCCTCGCCGTCAGCGGCCCGCGCGGCAGCGGCAAGACGACCCTGCTGCGCTGCCTCTCGGGCCTGGTACGACCGCTGCGGGGCGAGGTCTGGTTCAACAGCGTGCCGGTGCACACGATGGGCCCGCTCGCCCGTGAACGGCTGCGCCGCGACCGGTTCGGCTGGATCGACCCGGCCCCCGCCCTCGTGCCGGAACTGAACGTCTGGGAGAACGCGGCCCTGCCCCTCATGCTGCGCGGCACCAGCCGCCGGCGCGCCAAGACGGCGGCCCTGGAGTGGCTGGAGCGCCTGGACATCGGCGGCCTGGCCCGCAAACGCCCGTACGAGCTGCGCCAGTCCGAACGCCAACGCGTCTCGATCGCGCGAGCGCTGGCACCGGCCCCCACGGTCCTCTTCGCGGACGAACCGACGGCGCCCCTCTACCAGGCGGACCGGGCCCAGGTACTGCGGACGCTGACGACAGCGGCCCGCTCGCACGGCATCACGGTGGTCCTCGCGACGCACGACGCGGACACGGCGGCGCTGGCGGACCGCACGGTCTCGCTGCTCGACGGGCGGCGCGTGAACACCGTCCACCTGCCCCCGGTCGCCGAGACCGGCACGGAGACCGTGCCTGGGACCGGGACCGACACGGAAGGCCGGGCCGCGTGCTCGCTCTCCGTCTAGCCCGCGGCGCCCACCCGGGCGTCCAGCTGCGCCGACTGCTGGTCGCGACGGCGTCGGCGGCCACGGGTTTCCTCCTCCTGGGCACCCTCGGCCACGCCCTCGCCCACCAGGACACCCCCGGCGGCTCGGCCCTGCGCCTGGCCTGGTGCCTGGCCCCCCTGGCGGCCACGGTCTATTTCGCGGTGACGGTGGCCCGCACCGACCCCGGTACGAAACCGCGCCCCGGCCTGTCGGCGATCGGCCTGGGCCCGGGCCGCCTGATGGCCGTCTCGGCCACGACAACAGCCCTGGCCTGCACCCTGGGTTCGATGCTGGCCCTGCTGTTCTTCCTCCACCTGCGGGGCGACCTGACGGGCATGCCGTTCGACGGCGACGCGGCGGACTTCCTGGCCGCGGACCACCCCCTCCCCCTCCCGGCCGCCCTGACCCTGCTGACCCTGGTACCGGTGGCGGCGTCGATCGCCGTCGCCCTGGTCCTGCGCCCCCGGGACGCCCGCCGCCGAACCACGGGCGCGAGCGGCACCCCGTCGGCGTCAGCGCCGGACAGCGCGTCCCGGCCCGCGGCACCAACCCCGGGTCCCGCTGAGACCGCCGCCCAGGAACCCGGCCTCCCCTCCCCCCACCTGCCTCCCCGGGACCTCCCCTGGGGCATCGCCGTGCTGGCAGCCGGCCTCGCCGTGGAGGCCTACGCCGCCCGCGCCCCCCACACACGCCTCGCCATGCCCGGCGGAGCCACCGGCAGCCCCGCCGCCGTACTCGTCGGCTGGACCCTCACCGCCCTGGGCCTCGCCCTGGCCGGCCCCGGCCTCACCCACCTCTGCGGACGCCTGCTCCAGGCCGTCCGCCCCGGCGCCCTCCGCCTTCTCGCCGGCCGCGTCCTCATGCAGGAGGCGACCCGCATCGGCCGCCCCCTGGGCGTCGTCTGCGCGGTCGCGTCGGGCGCGTACGCCATGGTCGTGCTGTACGACGCCGACGACCCGTCCCTCGGCCCCCTCACCACGCTGGGCGCCCTGGTCGTGGCGGGCTGCGCCGTCGCCACGCTCCTCACGGCCGCCGCCGAGGCCAGGCACGCCCGCGCGGACACCACCGCGGCCCTGGTCCGCCTGGGCGCACCGGCCACGACACTGCGCACCGCCGCCGGTCTGCGCGCCGCCGCCCTCCTCGCCCTGTTCGCCCCGCTGACCTTCCTGATCGCGGAGCTGGCGGCACTGCCGCTGACCGCCTGAACCCCGAACAGAACCCCGACAGAACCCGTGGGCAAACCCGTACGAAAACTCGTACGAAGAAATTCCGCACCGGCCGATGAGTTCCGCCCGGCCCCCGGGTCTACCCCATCGAACAGCAACACACCGACCGGGAGAGACCCTCATGAGCGAGTACCAGCAGATGATCTTCGTGAACCTGGCTGTCGGCGATGTCGCCGCCTCGAAGAAGTTCTTCACCGAACTCGGGTACACGATCAACCCGCAGTTCACGACCGACGACTGCGCGTGTGTCGTGATCAGCGACAACATCATCGCGATGCTGCTGAGCAAGCCGCGCTACTCCGACTTCACGAAGAAGGAGATCGCGGACTCCACGAAGACCAGCGAGGTCCTCATCTGTCTGAGCGCCGAGAGCCGCGCGAAGGTCGACGAGCTGGTCGACGGAGCACTCGCGGCGGGCGGCACCGAACCGCGCGACGCGCAGGACTACGGCCAGATGTACGGCCGTGCGTTCGACGACCTCGACGGCCACACCTGGGAAGTCATGTGGATGGACCCGGCGGCCGTCCAGGGCTGATCCGACCGTGCTTACATGGGCGGGTGCAGACGAGCCCCGCCCATGCGGCCCACCACGACGACCGTGAGATCGAGACGCTCCAGGAGTTCGACGCGACCGTCTCGGCCCGTGGCACCCTCGCCGGATTCCGCGTCCAGGCCGTCGATCTGACGGACCGTACGAAGGAGTTGCTGACCAGAGACACCGCGGGCGCCGTCTTCCTCGGCTGCCCGATGCGTCCGGACGCGACGGCGAAGGTCCGCGCGGACGGCGCCCTGGTCTTCCCGCCCCTCCCGGACCTGCCCGTCAACCCGTACCGCGGCCATCTCTACTCGCCGGACGAGTTGTTCGCCGGGCTCGACAAGGGTTACGAGCGGACACCCGACGCCCTCGGGTACGCCTGGTTCCAGCGTACGAAGGCCGACGGCGACATCTTCGCCTCGATGCTGCGCTCCGTCCACGACGACGCCGTCTCCGACGCCCTCGACGAACTCCTGCGCGCGACACAGGTCGTGGGGGTGATGGGGGGTCACGCGATGGCACGCGGTACGCAGGCGTACGCCGGTGCCGCGCGCCTGGGGCGCGAACTGACCCGCGCCGGGTTCACGGTGGCCACGGGCGGCGGTCCGGGCGCGATGGAGGCGGCGAACCTCGGCGCGTACGCGGCCCCCTTCGACGACACCATGCTCGACGAGGCCTGCGAACTCCTCGCCGGAGCGCCGTCGTTCACGCCCTCGATCACCGACTGGGCGCGCGCCGCCTTCGAGGTCCGCGCCCGCTGGCCCGAAGGGGCAGGCTCGGTGGGCATCCCGACCTGGTTCTACGGGCACGAGCCGCCGAACGCCTTCGCCTCGCACATCGCCAAGTACTTCGCCAACGCCACCCGCGAGGACGGGCTGCTGGCCCGCTCGAACTCGGGGATCGTCTTCCTGCCGGGCGCCGCCGGGACCGTACAGGAGATCTTCGACAACGCGACCCCGAACTACTACGAGTCGCGCGGCGAGCCGACACCCATGGTGCTGGTGGACCGCGCCCACTGGACCGAGCGGCTGCCCGCCTGGCCGTTGCTCCAGTCGCTGGCGCGGGCGCGGGCCATGGAGGACAGAATCGCCCTGGTCGACCGGATCGAGGACGCTCCGGAGGCTTTGAAACGCCTCGCTGGTTAACGGGTAGGCAAAACAAATGCCTGGAGCCTGCATACACATTGACAGTTCTTATGCCGCGCTTATAGACCTGTGAGACTCCAGGGGGTGATGAGGTGATGAGGTCTCTTCGCCCCTGCCACCCCCCTCAGTTGTGCACCCCGTGAAGGGCAACCGTGTCCATATCTCTCCGTACCGCGCGTTCCGTGCGCATTCTCGGTGTCGCCTCCGCCTCGGCCGCGCTCGCGCTGGGCGTCGCGGGCAACGCGTTCGCCTGCAACATCAGTGAGTTCTCCGCCGTCGCCAAGTGCGACGGCGAAAAGGGCGTCATCAGCGTCACCGACAAGGACCCGTCGGGCACCCCCGCGACGATCACCGTCTTCCTGGGCGACAAGCTCATCGGCACACAGGACGTCGTGGGCACCCGCGAGGGCGTCACCGTCGACTTCGCGGAGGACTGGGCGCCGAACACGACGTACCGCGTTCACGTCAAGGCCGGCCGCCAGGTCGACAAGGACATCAAGTCGGGCGTGAACACTCCGGACGAGGCCTGCACGCCGGAGTCCACCCCGACCCCGACCCCGACGCCGACCCCGTCGGCTTCGCAGCCGGAGGAGTCCGCCACTCCGACCCCGACCCCGTCGGCGTCGGAGCCCGAGGAGTCCGCCACCCCGACTCCGTCGGCGTCCGAGAGCACCCCGGGCGCCCCTGCCAGCAGCGTTCCGACCCCTGCGGGCGGCAGCTCCAACCTCGCCGAGACCGGCGCCAGCTCGAACACCGGTGTGATCGCCGGCATCGCGGCTGCCCTGGTCGCCGTCGGCGGCGGCGCCGTCTTCTTCGGCATGCGTCGTCGTGGGGCGTCCAGCAACAGCTGACGTTCCGCTCGCCGTGTCCGCAGTACCTGGCTGTACGTTGTGGCCCGTCCCCGGATCAGGGGGCGGGCCACTCCGCTGTCACCGGTCGTCCGTCATCCGAAGTTGGTCCGCGCCAGCCAGAACTCCAGCAGCTCCCGGTCCCCGAGGATCTCCAACCGCGGGCTGTCCAGCGGAAGTCGGCGGTAGAAGGCGAGCATGACGTCGGTGAGCGGGCCGCGCAGGGCGACCGTCGCCTTCTCATGACCGCGCCGCCACACGAGACCGTCCTCGGCCAGCTCGACCAGCCTCCCCCACCCTTCGGGCGGGGGGACCCCCATCTCGCTTCGCTCGGCGTTCAACTCGGGGGCGCCGTCGGTGGCGTGGAGATGGATGCTGCGCCCCGGCCCGCGCAGTTCGTTCGCCGGGTCGTCCGGATCGGTCCGCTGCGCGAACTCGACGATCTGCAGCCATTCGTCGATCGCGTCGGCGGCGATGTCCGGCGCGACCTCGTAGGGCAGTCCGGCGGTGAGCGTCGCGTCCGCGCGGTGCACGGTGATCTCGTGGGCCATCCGGCGCGCCCAGAACCCCGAGTTGTGGATTTCGGCCCACGACCACACCTTGGTGTCGGGCCCGGCCGCACGCAGGGTGCCGACCAGCAGCTCACCGGTCTCGGCTAGCCAGGCGTCGAGCGCGGCGGGGTCGCCCGTCGGCTCCGGCCCGCCGCCCAGCGGTACCTGATCCTCCTCGACCTCCTTCTCGGCCCGCGTGCGCACCAGTAGTTCCGCCCAGCGCAGGGCACCCCCGGTGTGCCGCACAAGCTGCTCCAGGGACCAGTCCGGGCAGGTCGGCACGGTCGCGGACAGATCAGTGCCGGAGGTCACCACCCCCCTCAACTGCCCCACCTGGTGTGCGATTTCATCGCAATAGCGGTCATGTGCGAGTGTCGTCATGCCCCGCACCCTATGGGCGGTCCCGTCAGCCGAGCACGACAATTTCGGCCGCGTCGAAGGTCACCCCGACCTCGTCCCCCGGCGTCGGCGCCTCGCGCAGCGCGCACGCGGCCTCCAGCCGGGGCGCGTCCTCGGGCTGGAGCTGTACGGCGACATGCGTACCCCGGAAGGTGCGCGCGGCCACCGTGCAGCGCAGTCCCTCGGCGGCGGGCACCAGTCGCACACCGGCGGGCCGTACGAGCAGCGTGCGCACCCCCTGTTCCGCGCCCTCGGGGACCGGAACCTTGCCCCAGGGGGTGTCCGCGACCTGCCCGCTCACCGTCGCCTCGACGACGTTGTCGAAGCCGAGGAAGCGTGCCACGAACTCGTCGACGGGCTGCTGCCAGACCTCAAGTGGCGTACCGGACTGGGCGATTCGCCCGTCGCGCATCACGATCACCCGGTCGGCCAGGGCGAAGGCCTCGCCCTGGTCGTGGGTGACGGCGAGCACGGTGGTGCCCAACCGGCCGAAGAGTTCCCGGAGTTCGACGACGAGCCGCTCGCGCAGCGAGCGGTCCAGCTGGCCGAGCGGTTCGTCGAGCATCAGCAGCCGGGGGCGGGGCGCGAGAGCGCGGGCGAGGGCGACGCGCTGCTGTTCCCCACCGGAGAGCGCGGCCACGGCACGTCCAGCGGCGCCCGGCAGCCCGACCAGGTCCAGCAACTGCCGTACACGGACATCCTGCTGAACCTTGGGTACGTGGTGCATACGCAGCCCGAAGGCGACGTTCCCGCCGACGTCCCGCTGCGGGAACAGCTGGTGGTCCTGGAACATCAGGCCGACCTCGCGCTTGTGCGCGGGCACCCCGGCGAGGTCCCGGCCGTCGAGCAAAACCCGCCCCGCGTCCAGGGGTTGGAGTCCGGCGACCGCCCGCAGCAGTGTCGATTTTCCACTGCCGCTCGGTCCGAGCACGCACACGATCTCGTGCTCGGCGACATCCAGGCCGACGCCGTCGAGCACGGCCCGCGTCCCGAACCGTACCGTCGCTCCGTCGAGACTGAGCATGGTCAGAACTCCCCCGTCCGGTCGGTCCGCAGCCGCTCCAGCACGAGCAGGGCCACCGCGCACACCAGCATCAAGATCGTCGAAAGGGCCATCGCCTGGCCGTAGTTGAGGTCCCCGGGGCGGCCCAGCAGGCGTGCCACGGCGACCGGCAGGGTCGGATTGTCGGGCCGGGCGATGAACACGGTCGCCCCGAACTCACCCAGCGACACGGCGAACGCGAACCCGGCCGCGACCAGCAACGCCCGCCGCACGATCGGCAGATCGACCTCGCGCCAGACCCGCCAGGGCGAGGCCCCGAGCACGGCCGCCGCCTCCCGCAACCGCCCGTCCACGGCCCGCAGCACCGGCAGCATGGTCCGCACGACGAACGGCACCCCGACCAGCGCCTGCGCGAGCGGTACGAGGATCCAGCTGCCGCGCAGATCCAGCGGCGGCTCGTCGAGCGCGATGAGGAACCCGAAGCCCACGGTCACCGCCGACACCCCGAGCGGCAGCATCAACAGCGCGTCGAACCCCCGTACGATCCGCCCGGCATCGCGCCGGGTGAGCGCCACGGCGGCCAGCGACCCCACGACGACGGCGATGCAGGTGGCGGCGACGGCGTACTGGAGCGAGTTCCCGATGGCGGCGATCGGCGCCACCAGGAAGATGCCGGAGTCGTCACGGGTGAGCGCCTCGTAATAGCCAGGACCGGTACCGCCGGGTGTGGCGAACGACCGCTGCACGAGCACGGCCAGCGGCAGCACCAGCAGGACGGCGATGCTCACCAGCACCCCGCCGAGCAGCGCCCACTGGCCCCGGCCGCGCGGTCGGCGTGCGGTGGTCTCCGGCGCCACGAGCCGCAGCACGCTCTCCCGCCGCCGTACCGTGCGGGCGTGCACGGCCAGGACCGCGCCCACCGCCACGAACTGGACGATGGTCAGCACGGCGGCCGTACCGAGGTCGAAGATCTCCGAGGTCTGCCGGTAGATCTCCACTTCGAGGGTGGCGAAGGTCGGTCCGCCGAGGATCTGCACCACGCCGAAGGAGGTGAAGGTGAAGAGGAAGACCATGAGCGCGGCGGCGGCGACGGCGGGTGCCAGGGCGGGCAGGGTGACCTGCCGCCAGGCCGCGAACCGCGAGGCGCCGAGCACCCGCGCCGCCTCCTCCTGGCGCGGGTCGAGCTGCGCCCAGAGCCCACCGACGGTCCGTACGACGACGGCGTAGTTGAAGAAGACGTGCGCGAACAGGATCGCCCACACGGTCGTGTCCAGCCGTACGCCCCACAACTCGTCGAGCAGCCCACCGCGTCCGACCAGCGCCAGGAACGCCGTACCGACGACGACGGTCGGCAGCACGAACGGCACAGTGACCACGGCCCGCAGAATCTGCTTGCCCCTGAAATCGAAGCGCGCGAAGACATACGCGCCGGGGAGCGCGATCAGCAGCGTGAGCACGGTGGAGGCGAGCGCCTGCCAGGTGGTGAACCAGAGGACATGCCGGATGCCGGAGTCCCCCAGCACGCCCCCCACCTGCCCCAGCCGCCAGACCCCGTCGACGTGCAGACCGCGCGCGACGATCGCGGCGACGGGGTAGGCGAAGAAGAGCGCGAAGAAGACGACAGGCAGCGCGAGCAGGGCCCCGCGCACGGCGGCACCCTTCCCACGAGCGACCGCACGGCCCGTTTCGACTACGCCGGCTGCTTCAGCCACTTCGGTTACTTCAGTACGAGCGATGTCCACGACTTGACCCACTGGTCACGGTGTTCGGCGATCTTCGCGGGGTCCATGGTCTCGGGGTCCTTGGCCTGCGGCCCGAACTCGGTGAACTCGGCGGGTACCTTGGCACCCTCCCGCACGGGATACACGAACATGTTGAGCGGCATGTCCTCCTGGAAGAACTTGCCGACGAGGAAGTCGAGCAGCGCCTTGCCGCCCTCGCTGTTGCCGGCGTTGCTGAGCAGCCCGGCGTACTCGATCTGCCGGAAGCAGGTGCCGGTCGCGACGCCGGTCGGAGCGGTGGTCGGCTTCGGGTCGGCGAAGATCACCTCGGCGGGCGGCGAGGAGGCGTACGAGACGACGAGCGGCCGGTCGGCCTTGGCCTTCTTGCCGCCGGCCGACCCGGAGAACTCCTCGTTGTACGCCTGCTCCCAGCCGTCGACGACCTTCACGCCGTTCGCCTTCAGCTTCGTCCAGTACGCGGCCCACCCGTCATCGCCGTACTTGGCGGCGCTGCCGAGCAGGAACCCGAGTCCGGGCGAGGAGGTGGAGGCGTTCTCCGTGACAAGGAGATCCTTGTAGGCGGGCTTGATCAGATCGTCGAAGGACTCGGGCGGGGTCAGCTTGTGCTCGCTGAACCAGGCCTTGTCGTAGTTGACGCAGATGTCGCCGGTGTCGATCGGGGTGACCCGGTGCTCGGCCTCGTCGGTCCGGTACACGGGCAGGATCGCGGCGGCGTCCTTCACCTCGTACGACTGGAACAGCCCGTTGTCGAGCGCGCGGGAGAGCAGGGTGTTGTCGACGCCGAAGAAGACATCGCCCTGCGGGTTGCCCTTGGTCAGGATCGCCTTGTTGACGGCCTGGCCGGCGTCGCCGTCCTTGAGGACCCTGACGGTGTACCCGGACTGCTTCTCGAAGGCGGCGAGGACGCTCTTCGACACGGCCCACGAGTCATGGCTGACAAGGGTGACGGTCTTGGAGCCGGCCGCCGAACCGCTGCCGCCGTCCTCCGACCCGCACGCGGACAAGCTGACAAGCCCGAGCCCGACGGCCAGGGCCGTGACCTGCCTGGTGATGCTCACTGGAATTTTCCTCCTGGGATGACCAGGAAGAGACGCGGCCCTGCCCGGAACCCCGTGAAGGTTTCCGGGCAGGGCGCAACAGCAAGAGTGATGACCGAACTTCCTACCCAGAATGACCTGGGCGAGGTTCAGAGGGTCTGCGGCCCACCAATGTGATCTGGCTGCCGCACTCTCAGCGCTGTGGCGCTCCCCTGTCGGAATATGAAGATATGTAGGTACGGCGTAAGCCTACCGCTCGGTGGCCGCCAGCTGCCCGCACGCCCCGTCGATTTCCTGCCCCCGGGTGTCCCGAACGGTGACAGGCACTCCGTGCGCGGCGATGGCCTCGACGAACGCCTTCTCGTCCTCGGGCCGCGAGGCGGTCCACTTGGACCCCGGAGTCGGGTTCAGCGGGATCAGGTTGACGTGCACGGGCTTGCCCCTGAGCAGCCGCCCGAGGCGGTCACCGCGCCAGGCCTGGTCGTTGATGTCCCGGATCAGCGCGTACTCGATGGACAGTCGGCGCCCCGACTTCGCCGCGTACTCCCACCCGGCGTCCAGGACCTCCCGGACCCTCCACCGCGTGTTGACGGGGACGAGGGTGTCGCGCAGCTCGTCGTCGGGCGCGTGCAGGGAGATGGCGAGCCGGCACTTGAAACCCTCGTCGGAGAACCGGTTGATGGCCGGCACGAGCCCGACGGTCGAGAGGGTGATCCCGCGCTGCGACAGCCCCATGCCGTCCGGAGCGGGGTCGGTCAGGGCACGGATGGCACCGACGACGCGCTTGTAGTTGGCGAGCGGCTCGCCCATCCCCATGAAGACGATGTTGGAGAGCCGCGCGGGGCCACCGGGGATCTCCCCGTCCCGAAGCGCACGCATCCCGTCCACGATCTGGTGCACGATCTCGGCGGTGGACAGGTTCCGGTCCAGCCCGGCCTGCCCGGTCGCGCAGAACGGGCAGTTCATCCCGCACCCCGCCTGCGAGCTGATGCACATGGTCACCCGGTCCGGGTACCGCATGAGCACCGACTCGACGAGCGTCCCGTCGACCATCCGCCACAGTGTCTTACGGGTGGTGTCCTGGTCGGTCGACAGATGGCGGACGACCGTCATCAGCTCCGGAAGCAGCGCTTCCTGGAGCTTGCCGCGCGAGGCGGCCGGGATGTCCGTCCACTCGGCCGGGTCGTGCGCGAACCGCGCGAAGTAGTGCTGCGAGAGCTGCTTGGCACGAAACGGCTTCTCACCGATCGCGGCAACGGCCTCTTTACGCTCGGCGGGCGTGAGATCGGCAAGATGCCGCGGCGGCTTCTGAGCTCCGCGCGGGGCGACGAATGTGAGTTCTCCGGGCTTAGGCATGGCTGTACCAGTGTCGCAGATCGATTCGTGTGACCTGCGCCGGAAGGTTCGGGGGGTGGTCGTTGACCGTCGTTGCTGGTCGTCGTCGGCCACCCTCGGACGGCCCACAGACGGCCCCGGAGATGGGCTCCGACCTGCCGAGATATGGGGCACGGATGCGCGTCGGTGCTGGTGAAATCCGCCTTGTAAGGGCGGAGGTGATCTGCTGCCGGGACGCCCAGGTGACTTCGGCAATCGTGGCACGCCGGGTCAGCGGTCCCTCTCAACCTCAGCGAGCCGTCGTTGACAGTGGTTGACAGTCCTCTGTCGCACAGTTCTGGCGTGCCACCGGTTGTCGCCATGAGGCGCTACCTAGTGGGCTCGTATGACAAAGGGAGGGGCCAGTGCCACCACCTGATGCTCCGGTTCAGGCTCCTCACAGATCACCAACTGGCATGCTGGCAACGTGTTCATGCCGATCCTCTCCGCGCAAGGGACTGAAGCATCTAGCTTGCCTGTGGCTGCAGTCGCTGTCGGAGAGCTGACTTGCGAGGAACCGTTGAGGCATATAGCGGCACCCACGCACCAAAGTAAGCAGGAATCGGATGTACAGAACTCCATGAACAACTCACCAACAAAGAACTTTCACGTACTGCTAGACCGCATCAGTCTGACCGTGCCTGAGAGGGACGAGGCCTTAAACCGAGCAGAGTCGGTTCGCGAGATCCTAATGGATTGTCCGCTAGTACAGGAATGTACCGTAACAGGCTCTATGGCACGATCCACGGCAATTCGAAAGTTTTCAGACGTGGACATCATCGCCATAATTAACGATGATCCGAAAATGATGGAAAATTCGAACCTGGCAATTAGTGCTATCTCGAGCTATCTGGCGCGCACATATGCCAGCATCGAAGACTTTGACAGTGCGGTTCACATTACACTAAATGACGGTCCAGGAATTGACGTTGTACCTGCGCTTATCGCAGGAAAAAATACGTCAGGCCATTCGCTCTTCAAGATTCCCGCCGAACAGGGAGCCTGGATTAATTATGATCCTGCGGGACAGGATCAACGAATCGAGCAGCTCTCTCTACAGCTCGGCGACGAATTCAAGCAGGCTATCCGCCTAGCAAAGTGGTGGAGCCGAGCGAACGGCAGCCCGATCCCTTCATATGAAATCGAAGGCGTCATGAGCCGAACCTTCCTCAAGTGGACAAAAATGCCCACACCACCCGAGGCACTTGCTGCTTTCTTCAGAGATGCCGACGCGAATAAGCCCGATAAGGTGACGGGCCACGGAAAAAGTGTCATTAGGAAAGCTGCACTGACGGCTCAAGATGCGCTTGAACTGGCCGCACAGGGTGACACTGCGGGATCCATAGAATGCTGGAGGTGCTTGCTCGGTGAACAATTCCCAACTATCGTCTTCTGAGATCATCGCTCTGGCCAATAGTCAGCTAGAGAAGGCTGGAGAGCTATACAGAAGAAGCAGATGGCTTCAGGTGGCCACATTTCTACTGAGCGTCTTGTCAATCTTTATTGCAAATCCCTATACCTACATTCCGGCATTACTTGCTCTCGGCGTACAAGTTTACGTGTGGTCTGTTCGGCGGGGTGCCGGGAACCGCCATAACGAGGGAGAGGAAGGACGAACGAGAGGGTTGCTGCTAGATGCTCTGGGAGCGGCCGAGGAGCGAGTGGATCTAAATAATTGGCTGATTCGAGTTTGGCCCCGGCAGGGAGAGGCACTTCCCGAACCAGTCCCCCCAAATTATTTTTCTAGTACTGCTCCTGTTGGAATGCGACGCCTATGCGACCACCTCCAGGAGAACGCATTCTGGAACAAGTTTATGTACAAGGAGGCTGCCGACTACTACGGAAGAATCCTGTGGGGGTTTGTGGTCGTCGCAGTAACTGCTGTACTTGTGGCCATTCCCCTCGCGTCCGATGGGCAGAACTTAATCTTGGCTCGTTTGATAGTTGTTGCCCTGGCATCTGGAGCTGCCTTCACGCAATGGTCGGAAGTTGCAGCATGGCATTCGGCTCATTCGAAGAGCGAACTACTCGACCGACGCCTGGAGGCGCTCGCAGATTGCACAGATGAGGAACTTAGATCGAGCCGAGTTGGCGCCCTACTTTCAGCCTACGGCGACTACTGCGTCGCTACTTCAGGAGCGCCACCTACTCCAACTTGGTTGTATAATCGGCACGGAGCTCACGTAAACCAACTTTGGGCCCGTAGGTTGGCCACATAAAATCCGCCATACAACTTCGTTCCGAAGCAACTTGGGATGATCGCTACCCTCGGGCCGACACCTTCGCCACTTGTACCGATGGCCTGCTGGCGTCCGTTGGATCCACTGCTGCACTGTCGTCAGGTCACCGCCCGGACAGTGTCGCCAATTGCTGAATCGATATCGCGACTCCCGTGGCGATACCTTTACGTGAGGGGTCTACAACAATAGGTGATTCGAGCGACTCATGGCGCGGCCCTTGAGGCACTGAATGCTTAAATTTCTCTTCCTGGCCGATATCCTCGAACTGGTAGTGAATATCGTAGGGGATGGCACCGAAAGATAGCCTCATAATGTTTTGCTGGCTGTCGTCATCCACGTACCAGCCGAAATCCATGTTGTCGGTTGACAGCGTAAGCCACTGCAATTGCCCGCATTGTTTCTTGTAGTCGGGCATTGGCGAGCTCGCCCCCGGGGCGGCAAAAAACTTTACTTCTCCAGCTTCGGCATTCGGTTTAAGGATCTTAGTCAGAACGCTCTGCACCATCCCCCATACAGCCACTCCGGCGGTGCGTAGCAGATAGGTACTCATGACAACGCCGGCCGCCGCATGTCGGTCAATCGTGAAGAGTTCGTCAGGAATCTCAGAATCAAAATGGGCTCCGCCCCACTTGTTGGCGTATTCGCGGATGAACTTGTCCCAACTGTACGAAACAGTTCCAGATTTCATGGTGAAGCGAAGCACGGGTTCCTGAACCCATTTAGAAAGCTTCAATTCTCGGGCCCCATGAAGGGTAGCGCCCGGTTCCTCTACAGGTATCGACCCTATTGACAGGTAGGATCCAGAACCTGCCGGTGCGCGTGAAGCTTGAATCGTGGGTTGATCAAGCCTGAACACTCGACAGGCTGTGAGTAGTACGGCGTTCCCCTTGCCTGCTCCAACGAGCGACCGGAGGGTGACGGCAAGGTCGTCAATCGCTGCCACGTTGCCATGATCGACCCGGTCAATGTGGTCAGAGAGTCGCGATGCCATGTGCGTCAACGCGCCAGCCAGGTGGTGCCGACGGTCCTCAGGAAATGTCATGACTCTTCTAGCCTTCCGATCGAGCTTTTGATCAGGTTGGCACACGATGCCTTTCCTGCCGATCCTTTTGTGGACAGCGGAGGGATCCCAGGAGAAAACAGCAGCCCGCGCCTCCCATCCCGTCCGTCGTCGACCTACACACCCGTGGAGCGGGGGAGCCCACCCATGCACGCCACGATGTGCCCGCAGTCCGGACGATGCCCTCTCCATCCTGGCGTCCGCCGATCCCCCGCTGGAGGCATATTTTCAACAGTGGGACGCGCACGTCGGTTGCTCGACTCTTGGCCCCAGTCCCTATCCACATGTGGGCGGGCATCGGGGCAGCCGAGGCAGCGCGAGCCGAAGACATGAGCGCAGCCCCGAGCGGGGCCGGGAGTCTGCCCGGCACAGCACGGCCGGGTGCTCGCACGGCCAGAGCAGTCGGCGACATCCGTCAGCAAGAGGCGGCTGGTGAAGCCCTCGATGCACTCAAGAAACGCAGTAGCCCGCCCAGCGGGATCCGGGCGGGCTACTGGATATGGAATGGACTTCCCGATCGTCGAAGAAATCAAGAAGATTGCTACTGGGATGAGCCTGCCGTTGCCCTTACCGGGCGGCGCTAACTCAAGCGCTGGTTGCCTCAGGGATGATTCGGCTGGTGAAACCCGCGCCGCACAACCGCTCGTAAGCGGCCACCGCGGCTTCCGGCACCACCTGCTCAATAGCCAGACCCAAGCCTGGAAAGACAAGCACTCGTTGCAGGGCGCCTACGATCATGTCGATCACCATGCGGGCATTCCCGATGGAGTCGGCGTACTCCTCCAAGCCCAGCGGGCTGGACGCGCACACCACCTCGACCTCAGGCCAGAGCTTTCGCATCATGGCGTACGAGCGTCGCTCTTCGTACGGCTTGCTGACGAGTAGGACAGACGAGGCCTTGATGCCGGCTTCGACCAGTACCGCCTTCGTGAACTCGATGTTCTCGCCGGTGTTCGTGGCGCGCGGCTCCAGCAATACGGCGGAGTCGGGCACCCCGAGCTGCAACGCCCGCTCGCGGTAATGGACGGCCTCGCCGCGCGGCATACGTGCTCGGGTCGTAGGGCTGGTGGCCCCGGTGAACACGATCACCGGGGCCATGCCCTGGTGATACAGCTCCGCTGCCACATCGGCCACGCCAAGGTCGTGGCTCCCCAGGCCGACGGCGACCGAGCAGGGCCGTGGGGCGTGGTGCATGAGGTGGTAGTCCCACAGAAGTCGGGCGTCCGCCCATGCCTGTGCCGAGATCATTTCTGACTCTCTCCGTCCTGTGCCGAGTCCGGAACCTTGAAGTCGTACTCCCATGCGAAGCGCGATGCCGAGTGGATGCCGATGGCGTACTCGACGACCGTGCCCTCGGCCGTGTAGGTGGTGCGGTGCAGTTCCACGACAGGTTCGCCCGGCGGCAACTGCAAGAGCTTCACCTCGTCCGCCGTGGGGACACGGGCGAACAGCGCCTCTCGCATGTGGTCGATCTCGTAACCCGCGTCGTACAGCACCCTGTATCCGCCGCCACGGCCGGCAGGGCCCGGTGTGGGGTCGACGATGCGTGTCCCCTCGACATGTTCGGGCCGGTAGTAGCTGGTCAGAGTGTGGGTGGGTTGGGTGCCCTCCTTCACCAGGCGGGCGCGTGCGTACACCCCGGAGCCGATCGGGACGCCGAGCCCTTCGGCGACGGCAGCGCTCGCCTCGACGCGGCTCACGGTCTGTGTCTGCTCATTGCGCTTGTATTCACGTCCTGACGCCACACGGTCCGCGATGAACGCGACTTCATCGCCATCGCGCCACTTCGCTTTGTCGTACCGCGCAACCCCGAGCCGCTTGAGCGGGGTGCGTGGGCGCACGACCGTGCCGTGTCCGCGTACCGACGTCACCAGTCCCTCGGCCTCAAGCGCTTTGTACGCCTGATGGACCGTGGACTTGGAGCCCTCCCCAGCCTCGACAAGGTCTCTGATCTGGGGCAACTGAGCCCCCGGCGCATAGTCGCCGTTCCTGATCTCTTCCGCGAGCCGATCAGCCAGCTCACGCCACTTGGGTGCCAAGCCGAACTCCCTTCAACGCGTCCCAGTGAAGCACAGTCCCAGGACTGTTGACAGTCCTGGGACTGCGTGTCATCGTCTTCTCAGGCCGGTCGCAGTCCTAGGACAGCGGATCGGAAGAGCCTTCTTTGGGCTGCTTCGTAGCCGTGCTGGTTCGGGATAGCTCGCCTTTACGTGGGGCCCTGACCTGGTCGTTCCTTGAAAACTGAACAGTGATTTGCATTGGCGGGACCTTGAATCCCGCCCCCGCGACGGCCGGGTGATGACCGTCGACGAAATCTCAGTCCCTGCCCGGCCACACGGGCGTACGCAGCAAAGCAGGCAGGGGCACGTGGCCCGCCGATCCGTTCGGCGCCGGCCCACACCTAGGACACGTCAGGAGTCCCGCATGTTCGGCATGAAGCCGCAGGAGCCGACCGACCTGACCTCCCCCGAGGCCGTCAAGAGCGGCCAGGAGGTCTACGACCGCATCACGTCCGGCGAGTGCACGGACGCGGTGGCGGAGCTGAACGAGGCCTACGGCCGCACGAGCTGACCAACCCACCACATCAACGGCGCGCACCCCCGGAGTTACAGCTCCGGGGGTGCTTTCGGGCCGTAACACCTTCTCGGGAGACCACGACCCATGAAGCACATCGTCACTGTTCAGGACACTGTTACCGCGTTCGCCGACTGGATGGAGCCGACGGCCGCTGAGCTGGACGGCATCGACCGCGAAATGCCGCTGATCCTCGCGCAGGTCGACCTGCTGGACGCGCAGATCACCACCATGGACCGCACCCCCACCGAGCTGGACGTCCGGCGTTTCCGCCGGGCCCGCCGCAAGGTGCTCGCCGTCGGCCGCGAACTGGCCAACACCGCCGCGCCGCTCCTTCCGGAGGTGGGCGCGTGAGGACCACCGAACAGAACCTGACGGCCGCGCACACCGAGGTGAAAGCAGAGATCGCGCGGACCGACACCAAGACCGGTCTACTGCTGGCGTTCGTCGGTGCGGTCCTGGCCGGCACCTGGACCGTCGCCCGCGACCTCCCCCTCAACACCGCCGCCCTCACCATCGGCGGTACGGGCATCCTCGCGCTGGTCGCGGCGGCGGGTCTGCTGCTGCGGTCGGTACGCCCGAACCTGAGCGGCGGGCGCGGGTTCCCTCTGTGGGCCACGCTCACCGCCGAGCAGATCGCCGCCGCCCTGTCTGAGGACATCGGCGCGGACATCGCGGGTCTGTCCCGGATCGCGGTGGCGAAGTTCACCGGCCTCAAGCGCGCGGTCGACCTCACCTGCGTCGGCGGCGCCCTGCTCATCGTCGCCGCTGTGCTCGCGGTGGGGGGTGCGGCATGAAGGCCAAGACCGTTCTGCCCGCTGTCGCGATGACGGCGGTGTCCATGGTCCTCACCCTGGCCGTGGTCATGATGTGGCTCGGGACGGCGGTGCCGTGGCCGGTCGCGCTGGTCGTCGGTCTCGGCATCGACGGAGGGTGGCTGGCTACCCTCGCCTACGAGCGCCGCCTCGCCGCGCAAGGGGACCACAACCGCATCGTGACCGCCGTCGGTTGGTCGTTCGGTCTGGTCGCGGCTGGTGTCCTTGTCGCCCACGCGCTCACCGCAGAGCAGGGCGCCGGCGCGTGGCTTGCCGTGGCGTGGCTGCCGATCGCGGCGAAGGCCTTGTGGCTTGTGCACGGACTGTGGGAGCGCACAGCGCTGACTCAGTCCGCGCTCGGAGCGATCCGGGGTATCCAGCAAGAGGCCCGTGATGAAGCGGCCGTTGCTCGTGCCCGGTTGCGGGCTGAGGCTGCGACCGAGGAGACGCGGCTGACGGCCGTGACGCACGCCGGGGCCCGCGTCGCACGCGTCCAGGCAAAGACCGCCAAATCCCTTGCCGGCGCCTGGTCGACGCTGGAAGCGGCGCGTCAGGGAGACGACACCGGCAGGGCGCTGACCAGCGTGACGAGCCGCGTCACACCCGACGTCACACCCCGCTGGGAACTCCCCGTCTGGGGACCCACCCAACCCATCACAGCCCGCTCGCTGGAAGCGGTACCCGCACTCACCGACCAGGAGCTTGACGACCTGGTCGACGAGATCCGCCACAGCCAGACGCCCGCCCTGTCCTACCGGGAGATGGCCATCCGCTTCCGGGCGGCCGGCCACTCCGCATCCGAGGTCCGCCTCAGGGCCGCCTGGAAGCGGGTCGCCTGATGTCCGCCGCCTACGGCAAGTGCTTCGACCCGACCGGCGCCCGGTACGGCATCCCCACCTTCCCCTGGAAGTTCGTTCCCGACGACGAGCAGTTCGCCACCCGCCGACAGTTACGGGCGCGGGGACTGCGTCCGGGGGGCCAGCCGATAGCTGCGCAGGTCATGCGCGTCAACCGGCGAGCCGGCGGGGTGCGCGTCGCCTACCTCTACCGGATCGACCTCGCGCTTCCGGTGCGGCCGATGACGTCCCGGAAGTGGGGTGCGCTCGCGCTGGCGATGCTGGCCCGCCGCACCTGCCCCAACTGCCAGGTCATCTACAGCTACTGCATGCCGACGTCGCTCGGCATGTGCGTCCTGTGCGCCTTCCCCGAGCCGACCCCGAAAGAGGGCTGACCGTGTCCAAGTCCGAGATCCGCCGTCTGGACCGCGAGATACACAAGGCCGCCGCCAAGCTCACGGCGGTCAAGCGGGGCGAGTCGTGGCCGCTCAACGGTGCGGAGCGTCGGGCCATGGCCCGCGCCATCGCCGGCGGCTCCTACAAGGTCGTACGCGGCAAGAGCACCGCCCGTGCCGAGCAGCAGATCGACACCACCACCGCCAACGCTGAGATGCGGCTGACGGCCGAACTGGCCGCCCTGCACGGCGAGAAGCAACGACTCATCACGGAAGCTGCCCGCGAGAAGGCGGCCAAGAAGGCGTCGGGGTGGTGGTGAGCATGGACGCCCGTTGCCCCGCCGCTCATCCGCAGGACCCGACCCCGTGCGTCGGCCCGCCCGTGGTGACCGTCCTGGACGCGGTCAACGCCGGCGCGGACGGATGTGAGCACCACGGCGCCCGGATGCTGGCCTCTTTGAACCGCGGTCGCGTCTACCCCCTGCCCGACGCCCCGCAGGGCGCCGCGATCCGCGTGTTCAACGCCGCCGACGGCATCCGCCCCTTCTGCTGGGTCAACGGACCGCGTACCGGGCCGTCCCAGCTCAGCCATGCCGAGAACCGCGCCCGCCACCACTGACACACGCAACAACCGCCGGGGTGCCCGCCTCTTTCCACGGACACAGGCACCCCGGCACCCTCACCCATCCCGCCCCGCAAGAGGGGCAGTCAGGAGCAGTACCAGCATGACCGACAACGTCATCCCTCTCACCAAAACCGAGCCGACCGGCCCTGAGCCGGACGTGACCCCCACCGTGCTGACCGTGGTACCCGACGCCCCGCCCGCGCCCCTGACGCCGTTGTGGGTGCGCTCCGGACGTGCCGTCAAAACCGCCGTCACGCACGAGAACACGAAGAGCACTGTTCGTGCGGTGGCGCGGCACAGTCTCTACACGTTTAACGGGGGCCGGATCGTGGCCCGCCGCACCTGGGACGGCAAGACCGGCGCCCGCTACGAACGCATGATCCGCACAGCCGAAGCGGCGGGGAACCTGGAGGCCGCCGAGGAGTGGGAGGAGCGGCTCACGCGCTTCCGCCAGGCACGCCACCACCGCCGCATGGACCTCTTGCACTCACCCGTAGAGGCCGCCAAGGGCATCGCGGTCGGTACCGGGGTGAGCATCGGCGTGCTGGTCGCCCTCGGGGTCGTCATGGCGATCAACAACCACGACATCACCGACGTCATCACCCCGCTGAAGGCGACCATCGAGTTCATCGCCCTGCTGATCCGGATTGTGCAGGTCACGTGGGGTACTGCGCTGATCGTCGGCCCGTTGCTCGCGTTGTTCGCGCTGTGGGCGGTCGGCAGC
Organism: Streptomyces sp. SID12488; assembly: GCF_010548275.1. Taxonomy (GTDB): domain Bacteria; phylum Actinomycetota; class Actinomycetes; order Streptomycetales; family Streptomycetaceae; genus Streptomyces. Next base: position 123,076 of record NZ_JAAGLT010000015.1, on the reverse strand, counting down.
AAGCAGCAGGCCGCCCCGCAGTGGGCGCTGCCCGCCACCGTCCGCAGTGGTGAGGGTGAGCCGGTCACCCCGTCCATCGTCGTCAAGGCCCTGCGCGACCTCGGAGTACCCGCACTGCGCAACGCCATCAAGGACATGGGCGACGCCGGCGCGTCCATGCTCGGACCGATCCGGATCGCCGGATGCGGCGTCGAAGTCGACGTCACCCTGCCCTCGGGGGTCTCTACGATCGAAGTGCAGAACCGGCGCCGCAAGCTCGCCGAGAACCTCACCCGGCACGAGCACGAAGTGTTCATCACCATCCCGCAAGCGGCGCGCACGGTGCGGCTGTGGGTGGCCGACTCGGGTGCACTGGACGAGCCGATCGGCCCGTCCCCGCTGGTCACCGACGAGACGATGACCGCCGACTACACCAAGGGCAAGGCGCCCTGGGGGCAGGACCTGCGCGGCGACATGGCGGCACTGAGCGTGTATCAGCGCCACCTGCTCATCACTGGGTTGTCGAACCAGGGCAAGACCGTCGCCCTACGCTCCCTCGCGCTGTGGCTCGCGTTGGACAAGTCGGTGCAGTTCCTGATCGGTGACCTCAAGGGCGTGGGCGACTGGGCCATGTTCGAGCGCCTGGCCAGCGTGTTCATCCAGGGCCCGACCGACGACCACGTCATCCGGGTGACCGAGATGGTCGAGGGCGCGGTGGACGAGATGAACCGCCGGATCCAGGCCCCGCCCAAAACGGTGTTCCCGCCGCTGATCGTGCTGGTCGACGAGGCGCAGGTCGCGTTCATGTGCCCCGTCAAGGACGACGAGAAGCGCCCCTACGGCGGCTCCAAGGCCACCTCCCGGTACTACATGGCGGTCCGCAAGATCCACAACCAGGGCCGTGCCGTGAACGTCCTGATGTGGCAGGGCACGCAGGACCCCACCGACCAGAACCTCCCCAAGCTCGTCCGCGAGGGCGCCCACACCCGTGCCTCCCTCGCGCTGGGCACAGAGTCTCAGGCGCGGATGGCGCTGGGGGACAAGGCAGTTGACGGCGGTGCGGCCCCCAACCTGCTGCGTCCGGGGCTCGACCGCGGAACGCTGGTCGTCGCGTCCGATGGCATCGCCATTCCCGCCGGGCAGGCGTCCATCACGGTCCGCACGCACTACATCGACGACGAAGCGGCCCAAGCCATCGTCGAACGTGCCGAGGCGCTGCGCGACGGAGTCACCCCGCTGACCCTGATCGAGCGGGGTGAGGAGCGGGACGCGCTCGCGGACATCCTCGGGGCGATGGGTGACGCACCTCGTCTGCTCACGCTCGACATCCTCAAGCGCCTCGCCGTGCTGGACGAGACGGCCTATGACGGCTGGACGTTCGGCGACCTCAAGCGCGTGCTGGAGGCCGAGGGCGAGGAGCCGAAGAAGTCCAACGGGCGCATGGTCGTCCACCGCGATCACGTCCTGCGCGCCCTCGCCAACCGCGACGGCGACGGTTCCGCTTCCGCCGTCGAGTAGCAGGGAGGCGCACCCTCTCACGGCAGGGAGGCGGGGATACACCCCCAACCCCCTCCCTGCCCCACATCCCCGGCTCTGACCTGCACAAATGATCGTCAGGGAGTCAGGGAGGCACTGCAGGTCAGACCCCTGAAACCCCCTCCACAGCCCATCCGTCAGGGGGTGTCCCTACCTCCCTGGCCTACCGCCGGAAGGGATTCCGCATGTACCCCGACCACACCCAACCCGCGCCCGAACAGCGGGCCCTGGACGTCCACCACCCCACCCCGATACAGCCCCTGGTCGCCGTTCCGGCGCCGCTCGTTCCCGTCCAGCCGGGCACCGTCCCGGCGGTCGCGTCCATCGTCCTGCCGGACGGGCGGGTCGTCACCGGCTACGCCATCGACCCCGTGCGGCCCGAACCGGTCGCCGCCCCGCCGGCCGTCTCCCGCGCGGCGGTGAACGTCGCCCTCGGGGGTGTCGGATTCCTCGCGGTGTGCGGCGGACTGCTGCTGCTCACCACGTTCATCGCGGCCCTGACCGCGTTCGTCACCCAGCTCATCACCCTGGCCGCCGTCATCTTCGGCGGCTGGATCGCCGTCCAGGTCTTCAGCGCGAGCAGCCACCAGGGCGGGACCACGGTCAACATCCGCAAGGCAGTCATCAAGCGCAACAAGTTCTACGGCTGACCGACAGCTACGGGGAACCCAGTTCCTCATCGAGCACGTGCGGCCAATTCCCGTGACCCAGCTCTCCCGCCATGAGGAGATCGCGCCAGTCCGCCCGTGCGAGGCGGATCGCCGCACGGAACTGGTCGACGTCCCCGGCGGCACTCAGCACAGCCGCAGCCAAGAGCCGCTCCGTGTCCTGCCGTGAGTTGGCGAGTTCGTCGGCCAGCACACGCAGGGCACCGACCACTCCCCGCGCAACGTCGGCATCCGGGAAGTCCCGCCGAACTCTCGCGTGCAGACGAGCACTGATCACGTCCTCGGCCACGCCATCCCCCTCGCTCACATCCAGCAACAGACAGGGCAGCCCCCGCATCTCGCCAAAGAATCCGGGGCCGCCCTGATCCACCTGCCCTCAACAGACCTGTGGAGGCATCCAGCATGACCCATGACCCCCGTTCCGCGCTGCTGCGCGCGGCACTGGACGCTGCCGCACGCGGCTGGCACGTCTTCCCCCTCCGTCCCGGCACCAAGCGCCCCGCCCTGCACGGTGAAGCCGCGTGCCCCGGCACCGGCCCGTGCGCGGCAGGGCACCGGAAGTGGGAGCAGCGCGCGACCACCGACCCCGACCGCATTCGCGCTGCCTGGTCGCGGGCCCCGTACAACGTCGGCATCGCCACCGGCCCTTCCGGGCTATTGGTCGTCGACCTGGACATGCCCAAGCTCAACGGCAAGAACGGGAAGGGCAGTTCGGACACGCCTTGCGGCGCGACGACCTTTGGGGCGCTCTGCGAGCGCGCCGGACACCGGGTGCCCGACACCTACCGGGTGCGGACCGCGAGCGGCGGATCGCACCTGTACCTCGCCGCCCCGTTGGGCGTCCGGCTGACCAACACCGCAGGAACCATCGGCCCGTTGGTCGACACCCGCGCCGCCGGCGGATACGTCGTCGCGGCGGGCAGCACCACCCCCGCCGGACCCTACGAAGCCCTCAGCGACTCCGTGGCGGCCCCGGTGCCCGAATGGCTGCTGAGCATCCTGGAACCGGCCCCCAAGCCCGTACGGGCCCCCTCGGGACCCGTAGCGGGGCAATCTGGCAGGTATGCGGATGTAGCGTTCGCCAACGAGGTCCACAGCGTCGCCACCGCCGCCGACGGCACCCGCAACGCCACACTCCTGCGCGCCGCCCGCGCCCTGGGACGGTTCATCGCGTCCGGCGACCTCACCCGCGTTCGGGTCGAGGAGGCTCTTAGAGGGGCGGCGGGGGGCAACGCCACAGAGTCTCAGCGCTACTACGACGATGTGATCCGACGTGCTCTGGACTGGTCCATCACCCACAACTCGCCCCGGGGCAGGGCCGCATGACCGCCCCCTCCCCCTCTAAGAGCTTCACCGGACCCACCGACCGCCCGCGCGCCGCCGAACCGGCCGCACCCCGAACGGCCGTGGGCGAACCGAAGGTGGTCGCCGAAGGCGTCCCCCTTGCCGTTCGCCCGAACGCGCCACGCGGCGACGGCCGTTACCCCATCGCCTGGCTGACCATCCGCACGCCGTACGGCGCCACCCCCACCGCCACGTCAACGTGCCTGTGCGGCAGGGACCGACGAGCGTTCGGCGAGCGCCATGTGCTCGCCCTGATCACCGACCACACCGACCACCGCGACCACTGCCCGCTGCGCACCACCACGGAAGGGAGGACGGCAGCATGACGAACCACCCCGACACCGACACCGAGGAACTGCCCGCGCCGTCCCACCCGATGGCCGTTGCCCGCCGTCTGCTGCCCGACTGGCAGAACGGAGAGGGGCAGCTCGTCTACCGGCGCTGGCGGGCGTCGTGGATGCGCTGGACGGGAACCTGCTGGCGGGAGCTGGACGAAGCCATGGTGCGCAAGGCCATGTACGAGCGCCTTGAGTACGCCGTCTACCGGGCGCCCGCCAAGGACGGCGAGAGTGAGGAACGCGACTGGGCACCCACCAAACCGAAGATCAGCAACCTGCTGGACGCGCTCGGGTCCATCACGCTCCTGCCCACCGACACCGACGCCCCCGCCTGGCTCGACAGCAACGACGGGCGCGAGGACGGGACGATCGTGGCCTGTGAGAACGGGCTGTTGCGCATCCGGGACCGCGCGCTGCTGCCGCACAACCCGGACTTCTTCAACCTCGTGTCCGTGCCCTTCCCCTACGATCCCGGCGCCACGGCGCCGACGTGGGAACACTTCCTGGCGCAACTCTGGCCGAACGACCCCGACGCGATCCAGGCAGTACAGGAGTGGTTCGGCTACGTCCTGTCCGGCCGTACCGACCAGCAGAAGATTCTTCTCATGGTCGGTCCCACGCGTTCCGGCAAGGGCACCATCGCCCGGGTCCTGAAAGAGCTGGTAGGCAAGGAGAATCTCGCCGGCCCCACCCTCGCGGGACTCGGCACGAATTTCGGTCTGTCCACCCTGGTCGGCAAGCCGCTCGGGGTCATCTCCGACGCCCGGCTGTCCGGCAACGACAACAGTCAGGTCGTCGAACGGCTGCTGACCATCTCCGGTGAGGACACGATCGACGTTGACCGCAAGTACCGCGCCGTGTGGACCGGCAAGCTCCCCACCCGTCTGATGATCCTGTCCAACGAACTGCCGCACTTCGGGGACTCCTCCGGGGTCATCGCCAAACGGTTCGTGCTGCTCAACATGACGGTGTCGTGGCTGGGCAAAGAAGACCCCACCCTCATGGACAGGCTCATCGCGGAGATGCCCGGCATCCTCAACTGGGCTCTCGAAGGACTCGCCCGCCTCCAGCGCACCGGCCGGATCACCGAACCCAAGTCCAGCCGGGAAGCAGTCACCACCATGCAGGACACCGCCTCACCCACCAGCGCATTCGTCCGCGAACGCTGCACCACCGGACCCGCCTGCACCGTCCCCGTCGACACCTTGTGGACCGTCTGGCGCGAGTGGTCCGAGGACAACGGCGTACGCGCCGGCACCAAACAGGTCTTCGGACGCAACCTGCTCTCCGTGGTCCCCCAGCTCAACCGCACCCGCCCCCGCGACGCCTACGGCCAACAGGTCGCCGTCTACAGCGGGATCACGCTCAACCAACGCGAACCACATCTGCCGGAGTCGTGACTCATCGCGACTCAAGCCCCCACGAACCTGCTCTGAGTCGCGATGAGTCGCGGCTCAGAGCAATGTGATTCCAGCTTGCGGAGGACTCAGTGAACGCGACCGCCGCCGTCCGGGCCGATCCTCGCGCCATCCTCCGAGGTGGCCTCCCGGACCAGTACCTCACCCCCGACGACATCGCCACGCTGTTCAAGGTGCCCAAAGAGACCGTCTACCAGTGGCGCAAGAAGAACACCGGCCCGCCCAGCTTCCGCATCGGCAAACACGTGCGCTACGACCCCGCCGTAGTCCACGCCTACATCGCCCAATGCATGGCCGACGACCGGACCGCCGCCTGACAACACCGCCACAACCACACAGCTCAACACCCCGGGGAGGGCCACACCGTGGCCCTCCCTTCCCATGCCCAGAAGGGACCACCCCCGCATGGCAGGCCACATCCAAGACCGCTGGTACAAGACCGAAACCGACACCAACGGCAAGACCCACCGAGTCAAGAGCGACCGTTACGGCGCCGGACTCCGCTACCGCGCCCGGTACATCGGGCCGGACGGCACCGAGAGGTCCAAGAGCTTCCCTGACCGTCAGAAGCGGCTCGCCGAGCAGTGGCTGACGGGCATCGAGGCCGACATGAACAGCGGTCACTACATCGACCCGAAAGCCGCCCGGATCACCTTCAAGACCTATGCCGAGAAGTGGCTCACCACCCACAGCGCGGACGTGTCGAGTCAGATCGTGACCGAACAGAGGCTGCGCCTTCACGCCCTCCCGGTACTCGGCTCCCGCCCCCTGGACTCGTTCCGCCCCGAACACATCCGGGAACTCGTGAGCGTCCTGGAGAGGGACCCCGCCGTCAGTGGCTCGTACGCGCGGAACATCTACGGTGACGTACGGGCAGTGCTCAGCGCGGCTGTCGACGATGGGCTGTTGCCGCGGAACCCGTGCGGCGCAAAGTCCGTACGCCCGCCGACAGTCGAGAAGCGGCGCGTCGTACCGTGGCTGCCCTCGCAGGTGCATGCTGTCCGCGCGGCGCTCCCCGAGCGCTACCAGGCCATGGTGAATCTCGGGGCGGGATGCGGGCTACGCCAGGGGGAGATCGTCGGACTCGCTGAGGACGCGCTCGACCCCAATGGCGCCACCCTGCACGTGGTCCGGCAAGTGAAGCTCATCCGGGGAAAGGCCGTGTTCGCCCCGCCGAAGTGCAACAAGGAGCGGGACGTACCGTTGCCGCCCTCGGTGGCCGAAGCCATACGGGCCCACATGGACGCGCACAAGCCCGTTGAGATAACCCTGCCATGGCGCAAGCCGGACGGCCCGATGGTGTCGGCTCGCCTCCTGTTCACGAACACCGCGAACGGGATCGTCTGGCGAAGCAACTTCAACGTGCAGGAGTGGAAGCGCGCGCTTGCTGCTGCAGGCCTGATCGCGGAAGCCGAGAAGGGCGGCAGGTACGCGTCTGCGCGCGAGCACGGCATGCACGCACTGAGGCACTTCTACGCGTCCGCGCTACTGGACGCCGGGGAGAACATCAAGGCAGTAAGTCAGTACCTGGGGCACGCCGACCCGGGGCTGACACTGCGCGTGTACGCGCACCTCATGCCGTCGAGTCAGGAGCGTACGAGGAATGCCGTTGACAGAGCATTCCTGCCCGGCCCCGGTCCCCTCCGGCACACGCCAGGGCGCCAGTGACCGTCGAGTGAACCCGAGCCGATAGCTCCGTCATCCGCAACAAATATTGCGTGACCCACATCACACTCGTGATGCCCGAGCAGGTCAAGGTTGCATGGGGCAAGAGAGTAAGACCGCACTCCATTTTGAGCTGACCTGCGGTTTCCGCATTTCAGCCGACTTCCATTATCGGCTGTCCATGCAACCCCAAATTCGGAGCATGGAAAGTGGTGGGTACACACGGGCACTCCGTCAGCCTTCCCGGCACTCTCACTGGTGTACGGTATTTGATATCCCTGACGGATGGCCGCCAATTGGCAGCCCTGACACCAGAGGGGAGGTTAGGCGCATGCAGTCCGGATCTGAGCCCGATGAGGCCAGGCCGGCGCAGACCAAGCGTCGTTGCTGGACACGGCTACTTCGTCCCGCACGGCTCATGGTCAGCATCCTGCAGCTTGTCTACTACGCGATCCGCGTAGAGGACGAACTGTAGGACTGACCTGGGAAGACGCAGCGAGAGCCCACCCAAGCATCGGGTGGGCTCTCATGGTCCACGTCTGGCTATCGGGTCCCGTGTGCCTCCACCAAGATTCGCACGGGACCCACCTTCACTTGTGGACTGCAGACCATTACGGTAGCACGTTCTTAAATCCAATTAAGCAATAACCAATGAAGGTTGCCAAGGAACTTGGCAACCAACTCGTAAGTGAACATAGCTTAGGAACTCCCAAGCATCTAAAGATCTGCAATAGATTTCGACATGCGAAACGAGAACAAAAGCAACTCAACCAACAGCTGAACCGCAACTGTTACAGGTACAGAGTGCGTTGATGCGAGAGCGTAAGCGCAGTACGCCAAGCCTGGGGGCTTGACCACCCAGCAGGAGCCGCACGGCCCAGAGACGGCCCAGCAGCTCAAAACGGGCCCTCTACCGGCGCCATACGCGCAGGTGGGGGCCCGTTTTGCTGCCGGATTACTGCCAGTTCTCCGGGCTTAGGCATGGCCGTACCAGTGTCGCAGACATCCGGACAGCCCTTCGCCGCCCTGTGGACAACGTGCGGCGCGGAGAGAAAAACCCAGCTCAGCGCGTGCTGTACGTACTCACCGAGGCGCCGCAGCCATCACCCCCCTCAGCTGCGTCACCTCCCGCTCCAGCTCGCGGTAGTGGTCGCTGACCTTGCGTCGGGCCGTCGGTGTGACGCGGCCCCCGTCCAGTTCGGTCAGCCGGTCGCTCAGGGAGGTGAGGTCCGTGCGCCAGGCGTGCCAGCCGTCGGCGCCCTGGGCGGCGGTCAGCTCGTCCTGGGCGGCCTGCAGGGCCTCGTGGGCCCCCTGGCGCAGCGGGGCCAGGCCGGCGCGCAGTCGTTCGGTGCGCTCGCGGAGATAGGCCAGGGACTCACCGACTCCGGCGAAGGTCTCCCCCAGCCCGGTCATCGACCTGACCTGCTCGCCGAGCGCCCCCAGCCAGGGCACGGCCACCTCGACACCGTGCTCGGCCGCCTCGACGGTCGCGGTACGGACCTCGTGGTAACGCTGGGAAACGCCGTCCAGGTCGGCGAAGACACTCATCGCGCCGAGCGTCTGCTCGCGGATGGTGTCCGAAGGGAGTCCGTCTCCCCGGTCGAGCAGCGCCTCGATCCGCGCCAGCTCGCCACGTGCCGCCCGTCGCAGCTCCAGCAGGGTCTGGAGAGCCGCGTCGGCCGCCTCGACGGGACCGGCGACAGCTGCCAGCCCTTCGGCCTGCCGCTGGCGTCTGGCACGACTACGTCCCCACATGCACGCCACCCCTTCCGGACGGATCGACCGCACTGAAGTCGATCTTAGGTTCGAAAGGGGTGGTTTCAGCCCGACGTAGGTGTTTCAAAGGAAACCCGGACCGTACTGGAACATTCCGACCGCCCTCAGCCCACGAATGCCACGAACAGCAACCACACCACAGGAGCCGTGGGAAGCAGCGAGTCCAGCCGGTCCATGATGCCGCCGTGCCCCGGCAGCAACGTGCCCATGTCCTTGATGCCCAGGTCACGCTTGATCATGGACTCGCCGAGGTCACCGAGCGTGGCGCTGACCGCGACCGCGAGCCCCAGCACCAGTCCCTGCCACCAGGTGCCGTCGTCGATCGCGAACTCCATCAGCAGCGCGCCCGCCACCATCGCGAACCCGACAGCGCCGAACAGGCCCTCGCGGGTCTTGCCGGGGCTGATGCGCGGGGCGAGCTTGTGCTTGCCGAAGCGCCAGCCGATCGCGTACGCGCCGGTGTCGCTGACGACAGTCAGGAGCAGGAACGTCATGACGCGCTGCGCACCGTCGTCGGCGGTGAGCATCATCGCGACGAACGTGGCCAGGAACGGGACGTAGAAGGCCGCGAAGACGCCTGCCGTGACGTCCTTGAGGTAGCCCTCCGGAGGTTCCGTCATACGCCAGACCAGGACCGCGAGCGCGGTGAGCGCCATCGCGACCCACGCGCCCTCGGGACCCCGGACGTATCCGGAGACGACCATCGCGGCCCCGCCGAGCGCGAGTGGCACCAGCGGTGCCCTGATGCCCTTGCGTTCCTGGAGCCGGGACGTCAGTTCCCACAGGCCGACCACGACGGCGACCGTTATCACGCCGACGAAGGCGGCCTTGACGACGAACAACGACGCGATGATCACCGCACCGAGCCCGACGCCGACCCCTATGGCCGCGCCGAGATCCCGGCCCGCGGTCTTCTTCTGCGGGACAGGGACGGGGACGGGCTGCTGGGCGTCGTCGGGCGTGGGCATGGAATCCGGCTTCTGCGGCACCGCCCCGTAGGGCTGTGCCTGCGGCATCTCGTCGCGGAACAAGGGGCCGCCCGGCCGAGCGGCCCCCCGGTCGTCCTCCTGGTGTCCGCCATGTGCGGGTACGTCGGGCACGATGGGCATGGGGCGAGTCTGCTGCGCGCGGTGCGCATCGTACGCGGGACCCGCCGGGGCAGCCCCCTGGACAGGCCCTCCGTCGGACGGCCCCCAGTACCCGGCGTGGGGCGGCGCCCCCCAGGAAGAGTCGTTCATCAGACTTCGAGAAGCTCCGCTTCCTTGTGCTTGAGGAGCTCGTCCACCTGCGCGACGTACTTCGCGGTGGTGTCGTCGAGCTCCTTCTCCGCGCGACGGCCCTCGTCCTCGCCGACATCGCCGTCCTTGACGAACTTGTCGATGGAGTCCTTGGCCTTGCGACGGATGGCCCTGATCGAGATCTTGGAGTCCTCGGCCTTGGTACGGGCCACCTTGATGTAGTCCTTGCGGCGCTCCTGGGTGAGCTCGGGGAACACCACGCGGATGATGTTTCCGTCGTTGCTCGGGTTGACGCCGAGGTCGGAGTCGCGGATCGCCTGCTCGATGTTGCGCATCGCGGTCTTGTCGAACGGGGTCACCACGGCCATCCGCGGTTCGGGTACGGAGAACGAGGCCAACTGGTTGATCGGCGTCAGCGCGCCGTAGTAGTCGGCCACGATCTTGTTGAACATCGCCGGGTGCGCACGACCGGTTCGGATCGCGGCGAAGTCCTCCTTGGCGACCACGACGGCCTTCTCCATCTTCTCCTCGGCCTCGAGGAGGGTCTCTTCGATCACCACTTGCTCCTGCGTGTCTGAGTAGGCCCGGCTGCTCTTCGCGGTCCGCGGCCGGCTGCGTCGCGTCTTCTTCCTGCACGGTTCCCGACCGGCAGGACATTGTCCATCCCCCGCTCAGGGTCCGTCCCCGGGCAGGGCTGATCCCCGGTCAGTCCCGGCTGCCCTGTTCACCGACGAGTGTGCCGATCTTCTCACCCTTGACGGCCCGCGCGATATTGCCCTCGGCCAGAAGCTCGAAGACGAGGATCGGGAGCTTGTTGTCACGGCACAGCGTGATCGCGGTCATGTCGGCGACCTTGAGGTCCCGGGTGATGACCTCGCCGTAGCCGAGCGAGTCGAACTTGACGGCCTCGGGGTTGGTCTTCGGGTCGGAGTCGTAGACCCCGTCCACGCCGTTCTTGCCCATCAGCAGCGCCTCGGCGTCGATCTCCAGGGCGCGCTGCGCGGCGGTCGTGTCGGTGGAGAAGTACGGCATGCCCATACCGGCACCGAAGATGACCACACGGCCCTTCTCCAGGTGCCGTACGGCGCGCAGCGGGATGTACGGCTCGGCGACCTGGCCCATGGTGATGGCGGTCTGGACCCGGCTGTCGATGCCCTCCTTCTCCAGGAAGTCCTGGAGCGCGAGGCAGTTCATGACGGTGCCGAGCATGCCCATGTAGTCCGAGCGGGCCCGGTCCATGCCGCGCTGCTGGAGTTCCGCGCCGCGGAAGAAGTTGCCGCCGCCGAGGACGACGGCGATCTGGGAGCCGTCGCGCACGACAGCCGCGATCTCACGGGCAATCTTGTGCACCACGTCGGGGTCGACGCCCAGGCCCCCGCCACCGGAGAAGGCCTCTCCGGACAGCTTCAGCATGTACCTGCCGCGCACTTTGCCGTCGTCGCTCTTCTGGGCCTTGGTGGTCATGGAGAATCTCGCCTCTTCACGTGTCACACACACGAAGAAGGCCACTGCCGATGGGGTGTCGATCGCATCCCATGCCCGGCAATGGCCTCCTCGTCAGATCTGCTGTCGTCCGCCACGCGCGCGTGCGTGACGGCGTACGCGCGCGACTGCCGTCGACCCTATAGGTATCCCTACGTGGGCCGCGCGTCGATCGCGGTACGGACTCAGATGCCGACCTTGATGCGCGTGAAGCGCTTCAGGGTGACACCGGCCTCGTCCAGGACCTTCTGGACGGACTTCTTGTTGTCCAGCGCGTACGGCTGGCCGAGCAGCGTGGCGTCCTTGAAGAAGCCGTTGAGGCGACCCTCGACGATCTTCGGCAGGGCGGCCTCGGGCTTGCCCTCGGCGCGGGTGGTCTCCTCGGCGACACGGCGCTCGGTCTCGACGACCTCGGCCGGCACGTCCTCCTTGGAGAGGTACTTCGGCGCGAAGGCGGCGATGTGCTGGGCGATGCCCTTGGCCACGTCGGCGTTCGGCTTGTCCAGCTCGACGAGGACACCGATCTGCGGGGGCAGGTCGGGCATCGTGCGGTGCATGTACGCCAGCACGAAACCGTCCGCGAACTGCGCGAAGCGGTCCAGGACGATCTTCTCGCCCAGGTTGGCGTTGGCCTCGTCGACGTACGCCTGAACCGTCTTGCCGGCCTCGATCTCGGAGGCGAGCAGCGCCTCCAGGTCGGCCGGGGAGGTCTTGGCGACGTGCTCGGCGAGCGCGTTCGCGGCGGCCTGGAACTTCTCGCCCTTGGCGACGAAGTCCGTCTCGCACTTCAGCTCGACGAGGACACCGGAGGTGTTGTCGTCGGCGATGATCGAGACGACGGCGCCGTTCTCGGCGGAACGGCCCTCGCGCTTGGCGACGCCCTTCTGGCCCTTGATGCGCAGGGCCTCTACGGCCTTGTCGACATCGCCCTCGGCCTCGTCGAGCGCCTTCTTACAGTCCATCATGCCGGCGCCGGTGAGCTCACGGAGCTTCTTGACGTCGGCGGCGGTGTAGTTCGCCATGATTCTGGGAGTCTCTCTCGAAGTCTGAAAGATCTGCGGATCGAACGGCGGGGGCCCCATGTAGGTGCCCCCGCCGTCGACAACCCGAAGGGGTGAGGGTGTCAGGCCTTCTCGGCGTCCGCGGCCGGAGCCTCGGCGACGGGAGCCTCGACGGGGGCCTCAGCGGCAACCTCGGTCTCAGCGGCGGCGACCTCGACGGGAGCCTCCTCGACCGGAGCGTCCTCGGCAGCAGCCTCAGCGGCGGGGGTCTCAGCGGCAGCAGCCTCGGCGGCGGGCGCCTCGGCGTCGTCGGCCTTCTTCTCGCCCTCGAGGAGGTCGCGCTCCCAGGCGGCGAGGGGCTCGGCGACAGCCTTCTCGCCCTTGTCACCGGTGTTGACGCCAGAACGGGAGATGAGTCCCTCGGCGACAGCGTCGGCGATCACGCGGGTGAGCAGGGTGACGGAGCGGATCGCGTCGTCGTTGCCCGGGATCTTGTAGTCGACCTCGTCGGGGTCGCAGTTGGTGTCGAGGATCGCGACTACCGGAATGTGGAGCTTCCGGGCCTCACCAACGGCGATGTGCTCCTTCTTGGTGTCCACGATCCAGACGGCGCTGGGCACCTTGGACATCTCGCGGATACCACCGAGGGTCTTCTCCAGCTTGGCCTTCTCGCGCGAGAGCACGAGAAGCTCCTTCTTGGTGAGACCCGACGCGGCGACGTCCTCGAAGTCGATGACCTCGAGCTCCTTGAGGCGCTGCAGACGCTTGTAGACGGTCGAGAAGTTGGTGAGCATGCCGCCCAGCCAGCGCTGGTTGACGTAGGGCATGCCGACGCGGGTCGCCTGCTCGGCGATCGCCTCCTGCGCCTGCTTCTTCGTGCCGACGAACATGACCGTGCCACCGTGGGCGACGGTCTCCTTGACGAACTCGTAGGCGCGGTCGATGTACGACAGCGACTGGAGCAGGTCGATGATGTAGATGCCGTTGCGCTCCGTGAAGATGAAGCGCTTCATCTTCGGGTTCCAACGACGGGTCTGGTGACCGAAGTGGACGCCGCTTTCCAGCAGCTCCCGCATCGTGACGACGGCCATGGCCGTTCTCCTTGTGTTTCTCGGTTGTGCCGCGGGTACCGGACGGCACCCGCGCCTGACGCCCGCATACGCCTTGCCGCGAGGGACCGAGAGGCGTTGACACCCACCGTGTAGGGGCCGGATGTCGGGGCGTGCGAAGTCGACCCGGTCGCCCGGATCGCCAAAGGAAGTGTACGGGACCCGCGAGGCCTCGGGTGACGCCGATATCCACAACCGGTCAGTACTCCACAGGCCCAACCGGAGCGCCCCGAATCACGCCAGGCTCCGCCCATGCGAGCGAAACGAGGAGTACGTGCGGGCCTGGGCCTGTCGCTGGCCCTGATGCTGACCCTGACGGCGTCATCGGCGTCGTCGGCGACACGGGGAACCAGTACCGGGGCGCCCCCGCCGACAGAACCATCACCCACTACGGACGCCCCGCCCACACCCACGATCGCCCGCGCCTGGCCGGTGGGATCCCGCCCCCTGGTCCTGCGCGCCTGGGAACCGCCCCCGACCCCCTACGCCAGGGGCCACCGGGGCGTGGACCTGGCGGCAGCTCCCGGCGCCCCGGTTCGCGCGGTGGCCGCCGGCCGGGTGCACTTCGCGGGCCGGGTGGCGGGCCGGGGAGTCGTCTCCGTGGAACTCTCGAGCACGGGCACCCCACCCCTGCGGACGACGTACGAACCGGTGACGGTCACGGTCGAGAAGGGCACGGAGGTGACGGCGGGCGAGGTCGTGGGCACGGTGGAGACCGGGTCGGGACACTGCCCGACGACATGCGTCCACTGGGGCCTGCTGAGAGGCGACACGTACCTGGACCCCCTGACGCTGCTCCCTGCCTGGCTACTGCACCGGGGCCCGTCCCGTCTGCTACCGGTAACGGGCGTACCACTGCCCACCTAGCCGCAGACATGCGGGCAGCTGCGCAGCCTGCGGACATGTGTGCCGCCAAGGGCGGCACCCCGCAAGCGCGGGCAAGTGAAAGCGCCTCGACGCCCGCACCGCCTCACGGGGCCGCTTCAGCCCCGTACCCCCCGCAACGCCATCACCACAGCGGCATCCGTGATCACCGCGGGATCCTCGGCGACCCCGAACTCGATCCGCCGCACAGCCGCGTCGACGATCCCCTGCAACAGCATCGCGGCCATCCGGGGCTGCGCATGCCCGATGTCCCGCAGCGCCTCGACCACCATCGCGACGAGCCCGCCGTGCGCCGCCCGGATCTTCTCCCGGGCCCCCGCGTCCAGCTCGCTCGCCGAGATCGCCACCACGGCCCGGTGCCGCCGGTCACCCACCAGGGCGAGCTGCCGGCGCACATACGCCTCGACCTTGCCCTCGGGCTCCTCCGCCGCGGCCATCGCCGCCTCGACCTCCGCCGCCCAGACCGGGAAGTCGACCTCGCACAGTTCCTCGACGACGGACGCCCGCGACCGGAAGTACTCATAGACGGACGACCGCGCGAGCCCGGTCCGCTCGGCCAGGGCCGGGAACGTCAGCGCCTCGGTCCCGCCCTCGGACAACAGGGACCTCGCCGCGTCCAGCAGGGCGGCTCGCTGCATCGACCGGTGCTCGGCCACAGAGGCCGCTCGAATCCTTGGCACGTCAACCACTGTACGGACGGACCGCCCCGGAGGGGAGTCACTCCGGTCACCCGGGCCGCCGGAGCGGTCAGGTCAGGTCAGGTCAGCGACCGAAGCTCGCCAGCTTCGCGCGCAGCTGCAGGACCGACTTGGTGTGGATCTGGCTGACCCGGCTCTCGGTCACGCCCAACACGTTGCCGATCTCCGCGAGGGTGAGGCCCTCGTAGTAGTACAGCGTCACCACGGTCTTCTCCCGGTCGGGCAGCGTGTTGATCGCCCGCGCCAGAAACCGCCGCAGCTCCCGGCCCTCGGCCACCTCGACCGGGTTGTCGGCGGCGGTGTCCTCCAGCGTGTCCATGAGGCTCAGCCGGTCCCCGCCCTCGCCCCCCGCGTGCAGCAGTTCCTCCAGCGCCACCACGTTCGCCAGCGACAACTGGCTGAACACCGCGTGGAGATCGTCGACCGCGATGCCCATCTCGGCGGCCACCTCGCCCTCCGTCGGCGTCCGCCGCAGCCGCGCCTCCAGCGTCGTGTATGCCCGCTCCACGTTCCGCGCCTTCTGCCGCACCGACCGCGGAATCCAGTCCAGCGCCCGTAGTTCGTCGATCATCGCGCCCCGGATGCGGGTGATCGCGTACGTCTCGAACTTGATCTCCCGCCCGATGTCGAACTTCTCGATCGCGTCGATCAGCCCGAACACCCCGGAGGAGACGAAGTCCGCCTGTTCGACGTTGGGCGGCAGCCCGACGCTCACCCGGCCGGCGACGTACTTCACGAGCGGCGAGTAGTGCAGGATCAGCTGCTCGCGCAGCCGCTCGTCGCCTGTCGTCTTGTAGGAACGCCACAGCTCGTCGAGCGTCGAGGGAGCGGGCGGGCGCCCGTTACCGCCGTCACGGGCTGCCGGTGGGGCCGCCGCCCGGTCGGACCCGGAGGTGTGCTGGGGCATACGTCGCCTTGTGCCGTTCTGCCGTGAACCGGTGGTGTCTGGAGGAGTGCCCGGGTGGGCCGTCGGTCTGTTGCGGTCTGATGTCGAATTACCCGTCTGGCCGAATTGCCTGTCCGACTGCCGGTCTGCGTCGGAATCCACGTGAGCGTAGCGTGACTGAGGTGTCGCAGTGTGCGAGGCCGGGGGGACAGGGCGTACGCAGATACGTTCCGCTTGACGCCCTCCAGGGTCATACCCGTCGCCCTGTGTGACCATCGGTGCGGACCAACTGCGGGAATTACCAAGGGCGTCGGGCATCCCCCGGACGGCCGAACACGCTCGGTCAGCACCGGTCCCGGACGGACCGGACGGAGATCATCGCCTGGCGTGTCAACTTCCAGCCGTCGTCGTGTCGTTCGACGTATCCAAGTGCTCGGAGCTCGTACAGTCTGGCGACCGCGTCGTCCTTCACCGTCGACGCGCCCCGCGCGATGTCGTCCACCGTCGCCGTCCCGCGCGCGGGCAGCGCGGCCAGGACGCGTACCGCCGCCGGTTCCAGCAGGTCGCGCGGGAGCACGGGCCCCCGCCGGTCCGGCGCCAGTTCGCCCATGTCCCCGACCAGCTCGACGACTTCCGCGGCGTCGGTGACCAGCATCGCCTCCCCACGCAGGAGTTCGTGCACTCCGGCGGAGAGCCCGCTGGTTGCGGGTCCCGGCACCCCCATCGTGACCCGCCCAAGCCGCTGCGCCGCCCGCGCCGTGACGAGCGAACCGCTGCGGTACGCGGCCTCGACGACCACAGTCCCCCGGGTGAGGGCGGCGATCACCCGGTTCCGCATCACGAACCGGCTCTGCGTCGGATGGTCACCGGGCGGCAACTCACCCACCACCAGACCCTGTTCGGCGATTCTCGTGATCAACTGGGTGTGTCCGCGCGGGTAGGGCCGGTCGACCCCGCAGGCGAGTACGGCGACGGTGGCCCCGCCCGCACCGAGCGCACCCCGGTGCGCGGCCCCGTCGACCCCGTAGGCACCGCCCGACACCACCACCCACCCGCTCTCCGCGAGCCCCGCGGCGAGCGTGGCCGCCATGTGGGCGCCGTACTCGGTGCAGGCCCGGGCCCCCACCACGGCGACGGACCGCAGCGCCCACATCCGCAGGCTGGGCCGCCCGCGCACCCACAGTCCCGTGGGCCGCGCGTCCCCGAGGTCGTCGAGCTGGGCCGGCCACTCCGGCTCGCCGGGCCACACGAACCGCACCCCCGCCGCCCGCGCGACGGCGAGATCCCGCTCGGGCTCGGCCTCTGCCGCCCGAGCACACAGTCCCGCCCACCGGGTCGCGGTGACCCCGGTCGGCATCGGCCCACCGTCCCGCAGGCGCCGTACCACCTCCACGGCCCCGCACTCCCGGAGCCACCGCCCGGCGACCTCGTCCCCCGGCTCGACGACCCGGGTGAGAAAGACACGGGCAAGCCCCTCCGCGACCAGCCGTTCGGCCGGCTGTTCGCCGGGCCCGCCGCCGGCCGCCTCCCCGGCCGCATGCCCCGTCACGTCAGCGCCCCGATGGCCATCGGCACCCCTCGCGGCACTCCCGTACGCAGTTGCAGCGCCAGGGCGACGTCCCCCGCGTCGGGCCGGTCGTGGCCGACGAGGTCGGCGACGGTCCAGGCGACCCGCAGGACGCGGTCGATGCCGCGCGCGGTGAGCACACCGCGTTCCAGATTCCGCTCGGCCTCCTCCATGGCGCCGGGCACGGCATGCCATTGGCTGCGCAGTTCCCGTCCCGGCACCTCGCTGTTGGTCCGCCACGGGGTCCCCACCAGCCGCGCCGCCGCCCTCTCCCGGGCCGCTCGCACCCGCTCGGCGACCGTCGCCGTGGACTCGCCCCGCACCCCGCGCTCGACGAGTTGGGAGCGTGTGACCCGGTCCACCTCGACCCGCAGGTCGACCCGGTCGAGCAGGGGTCCGGAGAGCCGGGCCTGATAGCGCCGGATCACGGAGGGCGGGCACTCGCAGAGGGTGTCCCGCTGGGAGAAACGGCCGCACGGGCATGGATTGGCCGCGAGGACCATCAGGAACCTGGCCGGAAACCGTACGACCCCCGCGCTCCGCGCGATCACCACATGCCCGGCCTCGAGCGGCTGGCGCAGAGCGTCCAGCACCCGGCTGCCGAATTCGGGGGTTTCTGCAACTGACGGGGAAGGCACCCACTAGAAGCGCCTACCCCAAGGCGAGAAAGTCCCAGGTCAGCACTTCCCTAGGAGCGTCACTCATGCTCCACTGGAGAGTGCGCCATGTCCGATATATCCCCTACCTCCCCCCGAGGAGCCTGGAACACAGCCATCTACGCCCGCTTGAGCCGCGACCGACGAGGGCTCAGCGAGAACGTCTCCATCCAGGTCCACGAGTGCCGCGACTACGCGGACGAGAACGCCTGGCCGGTGGTCGGGGTCTTCCCCGACAACGACATCAGCGCCTCGAAGTACTCGAAGAAGCCCCGTCAGCATTACGACCTACTGCTCAGCGCCATTAGGCAGGGCCAGGTCAACATCATCCTGATCACGGAGATGCCTCGGCTGTACCGGCGGCTGGAAGAGCTGCTGGAGCTGATCAAGCTTGCCGAGACGACCAAGCTCCAGCGCATCCAGACGACCGACGGCATCAGCTACAACCTCGACAGCGCCGAAGGCATCCACGCGGCGATCAACGCGGTCAACAACGCCATGTTGGAGGCGGCCCGCCTCTCTAAGCGCATCAAGCGCAAGCAGAAGGCCCGCGCTATTGAGGGGAAGTTTCACGGCGGCGGCCGGCCCTTTGGCTACGAACCTGGCGGCCTGGTCATCCGCGAGTCAGAAGCCAGGGTCGTCCGGGAGTGTGCCCGGCGCTTCGTCGCCGGAGAGTCCATCGGCGACATCACGCGAGACCTCAACAAGAGGGCAGTACTGACCGCCACCGGCAAGCAATGGCGGATCGAGAACCTCCAGCGCACGATCATGAAGAAGCGGTACATCGGCGTGCGGGAGTACGAGGGCCAGGAGTATCCGGCGGAGTGGCCGGCCATCCTCACCCGCGAACTGTGGGACCGCATGGAGGCGCAGCGCCTGAGCAAAGAGTGGCGCTGGCCCAAGGCTCAGACCGGCGTACGCAAGTATCTGCTCACCGGCTTCATCTACTGCGGCCGGTGTGGTTCCAGGATGTACAGCGGCGGCCGGGGGCCAGAGTGCGGGCGACCGTCGCAGCGTCGGTATCGATGCCGACCGCACGACAACTACGGCAACGCCAGTGGGTGCAACAAGACCTTCCGTATCGCCGAGCCGGTCGAGTTGCTGGTGACGCAGGCCGTCTGGCATGTCTTCGACGATCCAAAGGTCGCCGTATTCCTCTCGCCAAAGGTGGACGAGGACAAGGTGCGCCACCTGGTGCAAGAGTTTGAGCGACGCAAGGGCAAGCTCGACCAGCTAGTCACCGACTACGCCACCGACGTGCTAAGCCGCGACCAGTTCATCCAGGCCAAAGGCATCGCCGAAGCATCGGTCCAGGAAGCCCGAGAAGCTTTGAGTCACTACCAGAGCGAGACGTCCCTCGCCCACCTGCCAGCAGCACAGACGATCCGGGACGCATGGGAGACCTCGGGCCTGGAGTGGCGGCGCAACATCCTGCGCTTGGTGGTCGACCGGGTCATCGTCCACCCGGGTCAACCCGGTACGCAGCACTGGCATGGTTACCGCTTCGATCCGGAGAAGATAGAGATCAAGTGGAAGTTCTAGCACCCTGGCCGACAGGCGGGCCCACACACAGCGAGGCTGATAGGGATCTGTGAAATCGGCCAGTGCCGCTCTTCGTGCACCACTCGGTTATCGTCGGCCACGATCCTGCCCGGTCACGGCCCCACCTGCGTTTCTAAGCGGCCACCCGGCCCCGCCTCACTACACCCCACGAGGAAACGAGGCGGCCACGGCCCCGACCAAGCCCGCACAGCGGCCGGAATCCCCGCCCCATCCTCACCCACCAGGAGTCCCCGCGATGGTCAGCAGTCAGTCAGCTCGCCTTCGACCTCTTCGGCCAGGAGGTGCCCGACCTGTGGACCCGACGAGCGGGAGACACGCGTGTAACTCGGCGACCGCCAATCGGAGAGTCGCGCCACCCTAAAGGCCTAGGCCGACGGCCGTGCTGTAGCGCTGGGCGGGCAGCCTTCCGATGCTGGCTCAAGGGGGCATGAGCTCCCGGACCAAGTGCACGGAACGGATGATTCGCATGGGTTGGGACTGGCGGCCACGTCCATTGCCAAAGCCAAGATGGCCCTTGCCAAAACCATGGCCACCAGCGCCAAGGCCTTTGTCATGGTGGGGTCCGTGGTGGCCATGGCCAACATGGGATTGGAGCGTCACTTTCGACCATGAGGTCACCCATACGTCCAGCGTTCCCGCGAACAATCGAGAGGCGGTCAAGCTATTCGTACGGGAGCGGAGGTACTGGTGGCCCTCACCGGTACGCAAACCCGTGCTCATGCTTCACGGCAGGAGTGCTCCGGTGCTCGCCGGCTTCGATCTCCAGTACAAGACGTACAGCTGGGCTGAGGCACTGGCGCAGGCCGGTTACGACGTCTTCATGATGGACCTCCAGGGCTCCGGGCGGTCACCTCGTCCCGAGATGGGCTCCCCGTGCAACCTCAGCAAAACCGACCAGGAGCTGCTCACCCCACGGCCGCCAGGCTTCACCCCGTGCAGCCCCAGCTACCCGTTCCAGCTGAACAACTCCGACAGCGACCAAGCCGAGCTGCACACCGTCGTGGAGTACATCAAGCAGGAGTGCAAGGTGCCGAAAGTCGCCTTCGTCGGCTGGTCCGCAGCAGCGTTCACGATGGGACCCTACGCGGTCCAGCACCCGGAGAACGTGGAGAGCATGTTCCTGCTGGCGCCGATCTTTCCGCCCCAGGCCACGTCGAGCCCACCAAGCCCGCTACCGAGCTCGGGGGTTCCGATGTCCCTCGGTACGAGATA
Source organism: Streptomyces sp. SID12488 (assembly GCF_010548275.1). Classification (GTDB taxonomy): domain Bacteria; phylum Actinomycetota; class Actinomycetes; order Streptomycetales; family Streptomycetaceae; genus Streptomyces. The sequence continues at coordinate 102,055 of NZ_JAAGLT010000015.1, read as the reverse complement.
CGGCCTGGAGAAGGCGTGGAACCTTGAGCTGCGCTCCCCGGACCAGCGGGAACCCGGCATGGTGGAAGCGGTGTGGGCGGCGCACATGGACAGCGATCCGGTCGGCAGGACCTGGGGACCACCGGAAGGCCTGAACCGCATCAGGAGTTTTGTCCGGTGGGGATGGAACGAGACAACCGCGGGGCAGAGCGGGGTCCTGGGCGGAGACGTGCCCGTGCTGATCGTGGACGGGGAGCACGACAGGACGGCGAACACGACGCCGCCGAGCTCTACGGAGTTCACCTTCTCGGTCCGCGCGCTGTACGACGCAATCACCGGACCCCACAAGGTGATGGTCAGAGCACTCGGTGCCAGCCACCAGATGCCTTGGGAACAACAACACCAGAATCTACACAACTTGTCGACGCAGTGGATCAAGGACCGGCAGGTCGGCGGCGAGACCACGGGCGTCTTCGTCATGGACAAGAACGGCGTGATCAGCCCGGCTCCGTGAGCGCCACCTCCACACCCGTCATCCCAGCCGGAGTGGTCTATGTAGGCACCGAACGCAGGGGGCTGCTCGCCCTCTCGGCAACCTCCCTGGCCTGAGGCCTGCGGTCGTGCCTTAACGTCCGCCCTCCCGAGTGGCGCCCATCTGCAAGGAGCAGCCGAAGTGAGGGAGCACGGCCACCGGGCGCCAGAGCCGGCCTTCTACGGTCGCGCTGGTGGGTCCCTGCGTGCCCGCCTCAGACAGGCACAGCCGATCAATAAGGCCTAGCCTGGACAGGTACGAGCGCAGGAGAGCGTGTCCCGAGGGGTCGATACGGCTTGGAGGTACGCCTCATGGCTACGCATGTCTTCGACTCGTTCGACGCGTCAGGAAATATTCGCGTGTCTGTTTTCAGGGAAAACACAACGACCCCAGCCAGCATCCACATCGATCATGAGTGTGAGGTGCCCAGTGAGTCCGTAGTCATCGGGGGCGGGTCAGCAAATAATGCGGGGGCGGGTGCCCTCCTGTTCGCGTCCTACCCGCGAGGAGACCTCGGGGCCTGGCTGGTCTCCTCCAAGGATCACCTTGTCAGCTCGCCGCACCTTCTCTCGTGCTACGCCCTGGGTATGCAAGTGAAAGGCATGACCCGCGAGCAGCTCGTGTCCGCAATCCAGGTCACCGATGCGACGGGTCTCTCAGCCGCACACCCCATGGCCTCTGCACAGGCGCCGCTGAGTTCTCACTTCCTGATCGGCGGCGGCTTCCGGGTGAACATGCGGCCAACCGACCCCGGAAACCTGGCCACTGCCTCATACCCGGAGTTCGATCAGGAATGGAGCGTCAAGGCAAAGGATCACGGCGTTCCCTCCGAAGCAACTATCACATCCTTCGCTGTCGCCATCACCAAGCAATTGACCACGGCAAGCTCAGGAACGCTCGACCTGGAAGTGGGAGTATCAAGCGGATTCGCCGGGCCGTCAGATCACCCGCTAGCAGAAGCAATTCTGCCATTTGGATTTGCTCTAACCGGAATCGGGGCGGAGGTGCGTTACAGCGAACCCGGACAGATGCTCATGCTACTCAGGCCGCAAAAGAATGGGTCTACTCCCGAGGGGCACGGGGTATCTGCCGCCTCGAAAGACCATGCCGGATACCCCTCACACGACATAATCAAGGTGTGGGCTCTCGGGATCCGAGCCCTGTAGGTCGCGGCCGGGCGAGGATTCGGGTCCGTAGCAGTCGGAAGCCGGCTCGGCCGTACATGGCTCTCTTGATCGTTTTCACGCGATTGACATGGCCTTCGACCTTGCCGGAGCTCCATTCGTTGGGTGAGTCCGGCGGTGACGGCGTCGAAGTCCTGGCGGAGGAACGCGGCGAACTTGGCGACCGGGAGAACGTCGGACTGTTCGGCCTGGCGGATCCAGGCGGGCAACAGTTGGCCTCGGCGGTTGCGGACGAGATCCGTGAAGGCTCGGGCGAGGTCACAGGCCCGGGCGATGTCCGGGCACGCGAGGCGGGCCCGGTCGAGGTGCTCGACCTCCTGGGGGCTGAGGCGCTCGCGGTTGCGCACGATCCAGGAGGTGATCCGGCGCGGGCTCGGGATTTCCGCTGGAGCGGCCGGGGCCGTGCCAGGCTTTCAGGGTTCGCAGGTAGGGCGTGAGTGTCGAGTAGCCGCCGCGGAATCCGCGTTCGCGGATCTGCTTGAACAGCGTGCGGCCGTTGGTGATGCCGGCAGCGTACTGCTGCTGTAGGAAGGGCTTGAACCCGTCCAGCTTCTTGGGGCGGCGGTCGCGGGTGCTGTTGAGGAGGTGGTCGCGGCTGGTGTCACGGTAGCGGCGGACCGTCTTGCGGTCGAGACCGAGGCGGCGTGCGATGTCACTGAGCGGATGGCCGACCACGACCATGCGCGTGACCTCGGCGTGGTGATGGAGAACTCGCTGCACGATCCGCGTGGGCGGCAAGGCGTCCACCAGCGGCATCTGGATGAGGCGGTCGCCTCCCCGTTCCGCGTGCTTCTTCAGGCACGGCCGGTGCTGATGGCAGGTCTCCTCAACCGCGTCGGAGAGGTTCTGGAGCAGGTGCCAGCGGTCCGCGATTTCCATGGCGTCCGGCGCGGCTTCCTTGATTGCCTTCGTGTAGGCGCTGGCTCGGTCCCGGCAGATGATCTCTGCTCCGGGGTGAGCAGTCAGCCAGGCGGCGAAGGTCTCCGAGGTACGGTCGGGCAGGACGTCGACCACCCGACCTGCCTCAACGTCGACCAGGATGGTGCCGTACCGACGCCCGCGGCTCCTCCAGCAGTCCCACCAGGCGGGTCCGGCCCGCCGCCAGGTTCAGCTTGCGGCACAGCCGCTCGCCGGCCCGTCCGCCGAGCTCGACGGCCACCGTCGTCAGCCACTCCTTCAGCCCGAGGCTGGAGCGGCGGTAGAGCTCCGTCAGTTGGCCGACCTGCTCGACGAACGTCCTGCGGGTGCACGATTTGCGATCGCAGAAGAAGCGCCGCACCCGCAGACGAACGACCAACTTCCGCCCGCCCAGGGGTCGCTCCGAAGGTTGCGGCGGTAGGTCGAGTGCACTCTGCGTCCCCGCCATCGGCAGCTCGGGCAGGACGGTGGCCGTCCGCACGCTGCGGCGTCGACGAACAGCATCGCGGCGGTGACGCTTACGCCCTCCATCCGCACATGGATCCCGGGAAACAGCACGTCTTCGATCGCGGAGGCCCCCATGATCGAGAACTGCCCCGAGTGAACGTTCCTGCATTCACCCTCTGACCTGGGCTTTCACGGAATCGCGGTCAGAACCAAATTCAATGAGCCTCATCAAGGCTGGAGTGCGGGGCAGGGAACCGTAGGTTTCCGTCGTCGTCAGCGACACATCCAGGAGTATGCGTCGTTTCGATCGCCTGGTTCCGCCGTAGTTCGCGGGTACTGATCCTGACAGGCTGTATCGAAGTCTTTCTGGGTCAGCTTGGGACCGTTGCGTCCGCATGACCAGGTGAACGCGGCGCGCGGAGCATGGATGCGTCTGCCGGTGAGATCGGTGGCGGAGCGCTGGCCAGGGAGCCACGGTGTTTCGGGCCAGCAGTAATAGTCCAGGTCCACGGCGTACTTGGTCGGCGGATGCTGGCCACGGTCAGGCTCCCAGACAGTGGTGTCCAGGATGTATTCGGCTCCCAGCAAGAGAACTATCAACAGCACCAGGAAGCCGAGGACTATCTTCCAGCCCAGGACAGTCAGCCGGATGTGGCGCCAGTTGGCGAGGCTCGGCGGCGGCGCGGGCGGCGTCCGGATGAAAGCGGTAACACCCACAGTGGCGGTGACGCCGTCCAGGTGGATGTTCAGCCGCTCAGTGAGCCGGCCGAGAGCGTGGTCAGGTGCGACTAGCCCACCCTGGATGCGGATGATCAGACATGTGGCGTCGTGCACGAGGGGCTCCGACGTCACATGCCAGAACGAACCCATCGTGTTCAGGACTCGCCCGAAGCGAATCGGTGAGCCGTCATCGAAGCCCGCCTCTACCACCTGCTCCTGCGCCTCGGCACCCGTCCAGACCGGCCCCAGGTTGATGTATCGGTGATTCAGGACGATTGTGCGGGGCTGCGGTGGTGGCGCCGGAGGAGGGGGTGGAGGCGGTTCGCGGTACTGCTCGCGCTTCGCGTTGCCTGCTGCCCGGCAGTCGAGGTCGTAGACAGCCCGCTTGCCGGGGTCCATCAGCGTCTCGTACGCCAGATTGAGTAGGACCATCTCGTCGTGGGCCGCTGCGGCCTCCGCGGGCGGGCGACCATCGGGGTGGCTCTGCCGCATCCGGGCGCGGAAAGCAGTACGGATGGCGGCCAGGTCCGCATCCTTTGAAAGCCCAAGCACGGCATACAGATCAATGGACACTGTGTTCATGACCGTCCCCGTGCTAGCGCGAGACCAACGGCGCCGCCGGACGATCCTGAAATGTCCTGGATGGAGCCGGCAGAGTCACATACCTGCTGACCCACGAGAACGAACGATCCCGGGCTCATTCGGCATCATCCGGATCGTCTTTCGACTGAGTCTTGTTCAGCGGGTCCGGGGTTCGAGTCCCTGACAGCGCACCATCTGCGATCTGGACGCTCTCCCCTGGGGGAGGACGCCCTGGGCCGCTTTCGGGATCGGATGCTAGCGAGGGGCGCCTTGCCGTCTGTGCGTCGCCAGGTTTGGCTCCACGGAGGTCGTGTTCCAGTTCGGTCAGCAACTCCCGGGTGATGTGGCCTCGCATGGTGGCCAGTTGCCCCTTGGATGCCTCGGGCCGGCGTTCTTGGAGCCGCCGATCCCGTTCCTGCGACAAGGTCCGGTTCCACCGTTGCAGCGCCACCAGGTTGACCCACTCCGGCGACGTTCCGACCTTGCGGGCAACGTGCCGTTCGGCCTCACCGACGCTGGCAACCGCCCGTTCAACGAGAGCAGGGTCTGCCTGCCCACATCGCTGTACCTCCGCCAGGAAGTCAGACGTCCGATTGACCAGAGCCAGCGACTCGGTGATCTCGACCGCCCGCTCAGGCATGGCCTGAACAGCAGCCGTATTGCCGGACAGCAATGCCTTCACCGCGCCAACCGTTAGTCGCGCCCCCGGCGACAGTTCCACGAGGTCATCCGACGCTCCAGCAACGAAGTCGGCCGGCGACACCTCGAAGGCGAGCGCCAGCAGGAGCACTTCCTCCAGCGCTATGCGCCGAGCCCCTACTTCCGCCTGGGCGACGGTTCCACGGATCCAGGTCGTCAGGCCGTGCTGCTGAAACAGTGCGGCAGCCTCTTCTTGCTTCAGGCCACGGGCCTTCCTGATCTCTCGCAGGCCAGCTCCGAGTACCTGCCGCAGGGTTTGTGGCGTCTGTTTCATGGAGTCACCTCTGGGAGGAAGGTGACTCAACGGTACGTCGTGATCTGCTCATGAACAAGAGCGGTTGACTTGCAACAAACTAGGGCGAATCATCTGCTCTTAGAACAGAGCACACCACCGCAGGTGAGGTGAGCCGCATGGCCTGGCATGAGCCAGGCCGAGCTGTTGGAACTGCCGGTCGCCATCGACCTCGTCACCGCCGCCCGCGCCTTGGGCATCGGGCGCACGCGGGCCTTCGAGTTGGTCCGCCGCGGCGAGTTCCCGGTACCCGTACTACGCGTCGGGGCGACTTGGCGTGTACCCACCGCACCCCTGCTTGGAATGCTGGGCATAGCCACCACGACCAGCCCCCAATGACCGCTAGACCTTGCCCCGCGCGACACCGAAAGGCATACCCGGCCGCCAGCCAGCCCACGGGCACGGTGTCCGCGGATGGGGCACACGAGCCAGCGCATGCGCCCCTAAATCCTCGAACGGACAAGCGTTGACCGCACACCCAGGCGTTGCATGCAGGCGTCAGAACGCCCCGGGTAACTCGTTCAGGGAGAGAAACACGAACCCTCCGGCGTGTCGTGGACAGAGAAACTGACGATCGCGCGCGTTGACTTCCGTGCCGTCATGTTGGGAATTCCACCAGCAGCGCAGCAGGGTACGTCCAGTTTGGCTCTATATCCACCACAGACTGAACGATTCTTCTTTGGCCACGGATTTATGCACCTGGTGCAAACTGTCACGACACTTCGATATGTCGACTTGGTGACGACGTAAGCGCGCACGCCAGGTCGACATCCATGCACTAATCTTCGACTGGACTCAAGGTGGCCCGCCTCTCGCGCCTCCGAGAGTGCTTTGTTCTGATTCGCGCCAGTGGGAGCCTCCCACCGGTGCTCGTCACTCAAACCCGTAATACGGGCGATACGAGCGAAGGGTTCAAAGGTTCGATGGCGCGTAAGGTGCCGCGCGAGTTCCCCGGGCGGCCGATCCGCAAGGATCAGCTGGAGCTTCTCGTTGAGGCCGTTGAACGTGAGTTCCCCTCACCTTCAGAACGAGTATTCTCCGTCACGGTGGAGGACGGTGACCACGACGACCCCTCCTTTGAGAGTGTCATGAAGGCGGCGGGCCACCCCGCCTTCGTCAATAATCTGACGATTAATGCTCAGACTGGAGACAAGAGCTTTACGTTCGAGATCAAAAATGGCCTGATCAAGATCAAGGCTGGAGGGGGAGACCGGCACTTCCCGGCCGGGTTCTGCGAAGAGGTCGAGACCATCCTCAGGAAGAGTTCCTCCTGGCTGCACCGGACCCTCCCGAAGCACACGCGGCGCATCATCGACTGGTGCCTGTTGCCCTTGGAAGCGGTTATGGCTGTGGCCGCCATCTTGATGACCTCACTCATGCTCAGCTGGGTCGCGGTAGTCAGCGCGGTCTGCTGCTCCGTAGCTACACTGCTGATCACGCTGGTTGCACGGCGTCGATTTACGACGTACATCTTGCTGAAGGATGATTCCCGGGAGCCCTGGAAGCGGGCAGAGAAGCTGGCCCTCACAGGCATGCTCGTCCCGATCATCGTGGCCCTGATCGTCAACGTGCCGACCTGGTTCAAGGACGATGGGGCGCCGGTGACGCCGAAGTCCGGCTCTACCGGGCAGTCGTCGGAATCCGCCGAGGCGACGGCCTCGCGCGCCACGGCCTCCGCCTTGTCCCGCGACACTCAGCGCTCGCCTCTGACGACAGTCAGAGTCGAGCCCCATTTCGGTCCCGCCGGCGAGCCCTTCCTACTGACCGGCAAAGGCTTCGAGCCGGGCGCCGATGTCTGGGTGGAACTGGTCGCAGGGCGGGGGACAACCTTGTCAAAGGACAAGGCTGAACGTCGTCTCGTTCGAGCGAACGACGAGGGCGAGATCCAGCCGGAGAAGATCACCGTCGGGCGTGGTGTTTGCTGCTCCGGAGGGACGATCCGAGTAGTAGTCGACCCGGAGGGAAAAGTGGCCGCGGTTGAGACCACATACCAGCTGAAGTGACCGAGCCATCGGTAGCTACGATCTATGTCCCGGGCTACCGGTCGGCATACGCGTCGTACAACGTCCACGCAGGTCTGGCCTGAGCTGACGTTTCGTCGAACTGACCGTTCGGCAATGACAGTTGCATGATGCCCTGCCCCGTTTCCAGGGAGCATTCACCGGCCGCCGAGGCACACAAGGCAAGGGGAATCGGCGCGCTTCCCAGTCAAGATCAGCTACACCACGTCACGGGACATCATCGGGCGCAGTCGTCGGACCGCGACCGTATTCACAATCTCGCGCCCTAGTCAGGTATTGAAAGGCTACTAGGCGCAACTTAAGCACCTGCCTATCTTTTGCGCCTTTCATACGCGTGACTATTTGCACACATTCATCGACGGCGTCCCAGCACTCTAGGTCGCTAAGAGTTTCCAGCTTGGCAGCCCAGGCCTTAGCCAAACCGGGCCGGTCGTCTGCCTTTTTGAAGCTTATGATTGCTCTTTCGATCCAGGGCAAGCTCTCTTGTCTCTGGCCCTGGATGGCGAGCTCATGCGCGCAGTCGAGGAATGCATGAGCAGCATAAGAAATGGGGCCGTGGTTCTCGAATATCTGAGCAGCCCGGCTGAGTTCAATGAAGGCGCAATCTCCCTGCCCCTCCCGGGATAGCATCTTCCCGAGTACGGCCCGGGCCACCGCTTCCTTGAACAATTCGCCTGCCGCTACATACTTCTCCACTGTCGCCCTGGCGCTCGAAAGCATCTGCTCGTTAGAAGCGTTGCCGCAACACATGATGAATCATCTCCGCAGAGGGACACTACTCAATCACTGCGTGGGCAAATTTCGATCCGTTTGAGTCTGCAAGCGTGACCTGCTCACCAGCACCGAAAGTGCCCAGCACCTTGGCTTCCGTAGGCATTCTAGCGGTCGTGTCGATATATAGCAGAGGCCGTTATGGCAGCGCTCCTGCCGCTCTCCCTGGGACCTGAACCGACGTCGCCTGTGCCACTGGAACAGCCCGTCGTCGCCACAGCAAGAGAGAGCACGTGACTACAGTGCCTGTGAACGGTCGAGGCCCAGCCATATCTCCATTGTGGCCCCACACAGAGCCCACCGCGACTCGATCTCCCCGAGCGGCCCAGCCCCAATTTATCCACAAGCTTTCCGGCACTCACCCGACAGGCCACACGGTGTTTCCTCACGAGATCTCGTTAGACAGCGAGCCCTCCGGCTCCCTCGCGATCACCTGGATGACGCATATGAGTGGCGAAGCACTTCCTGCGGGCTCACGGTGAGACGAACCGACGCCTACACGAGAGAAGGGGCGCTATGCCCACGAACACCGGCATGAAGCTCGTTGCTGGCTTTGATGACATGCCCCAAGACACCAACGGCGTGACGGCGTCAGCGCAGCGGCTGATCAAGATGGGGCTACCTGATCGCCTCGACCCCGACAAGATCACGCTGGCAGTAAACGACCTTCGGGCCATCCTGTCCTCGTTCGAGAGCTACCCCGACGAGCACCTGAATCTTCAAAACGCAATCCTGAGACAGGACTTTCGAGAGGCTCGGGAAATCGCCAAGCGGGTCGGTATCACCGAGAAGGATCTGTTGGCAAACGGCGGACAACTGTGGGGTGTCGTGGTTGTTATCGCGATCGCAGCCGCCGTACTTCTTGAGCACGACTAAGTTATTTGCCGGCCTCACCGCCGTGACGCCTAGCCTAGCTCTGCTGCCGTTTCCGAGGAGTACGGTAGCAGCTAAGGTTGGGCGCTCTAGGCTGGAGGTCGACTGCGTAGCCCGAGCATTCCATGAACGTCTTGCATGGTGGTTAAGCTGGCTCGGCTTGCCAGATCCTCGAAGTAGACCATGGTCAGGTTTCCGAACTTCTGTCTCTCTGCGTAGACATAAGGGGCAAGCTTATCCCAAGCCTTAAGGATCGCACGCCCATACGCACCCAAGATGAGCTGTTCATCGACGATCCCATGAGCGACGAGCTTTCCGATGTCATCGTAGAACAGGCCGACACGACGAATATGGACCTTAACTTGCTCTGGAAGGTTTCTGTATCCATCCAGAGCCGGATAGTTTTGCGTTAGCTCATCACGGACGTATTCTAAGGACTGAGAAAATGGGAGGCTCCGAGTCTCTCGAAAGGCGTCAATGATGATTGGCAGCACGTTCGAGTCATGAGCCAACTTGAGCTGTCTGCGGGCCATGGTTACGGAAGTTGCGAGTGCTGCTACTGATATGAGTAGAGCAAGCAGGTTCCACGCGATTGCACTATTCATGCGATCACTGTGCCCACATTCCTTACCTTCGAAGCACGGTCGCTACGGGATCACGAACGCCACGCTGTACTTAGCTCGCGTCACCGCGACATACAGCTTGGAGCGATCGCCGGCCTGCTCCGGATCGCGACCTCGGTAGTACTTGACCATCGGCTGGGTCGGGAAGATCAGCACCCGGTCGAAAGTGCATCCCTTCGACTGACCGAAGTTCATGGCTTCGAACCCCAGGGTCTTGGCCCGCTTGTCCCACCTGAGCACTACCGGGTCGTACCTCTCGACGTAGGCAGCCACCTCAGCTGGCGTGATCGTGGAGACGCCGTCATGACCGGTGATCTCGGTATTCTTGGAGATCGTTCGCGGCAGGTCGGGGAAGAGGTCGTCGGCGAAATCGCAGATGGCCTGGTTGCAGCGATAGCTTTCGAGCCGATGCTCGATCTCGCAGATGTCCTTGCGCTCGTCCAGCCAGTCCGCGATGCCCCTACCCTTGTACCGCTTATTCTTGGTCGCGTTGTTCGTAGCGAATGTGGCCTGTCTCGGGTCCCCGACGACCGTGACCGGGGCAGACGATTTCAGCAACAGGTCGAGGATTTCGAGGTCGTAGCCTGCGAGGTCCTGGACCTCGTCGATGTAGATGTGATCGTAGATGTCGGCCAGCCGGCCTACGACCTTGCCACCGCTCCGCTGATCGGCCTCGTAAGCGAAGGCGGCCACAGCGTCACGGAACATGTCGCCGTTGGTGTCGAGGTAGTACCGCTTGACGTTTGTCTTGGGGATGAACCTGCTGCGCTCGCCAACAAAGTTCAGCCCACGCATCACCCCCACCTCGTCGAGCACGGCGCTCTGGTACGGGCGAGCGCACTCGTTGAGCAGGAACGTGAACCAGGTCATGACCGTGACGTGCTTCGGCAGCAGGCCAGTACCGGCACTCAGCCGATCGACCAGCTGATTCATGTTCTCGGTGGTGTACGTGGTTACGAGCACACGCTGGCTCGGGTCGCTGAGCACGCAGTCCACGATGTGCTGCGTCTTGCGCGAGCCGGCCGCGGCCAAGACGGCCAAGTTGTCATGCGACGGCATCGGCGATGTACCCCGGCATGGTGATGGCCTCCTCGGCCTCGAAGATGGCCAGCGCGACGCTGGTCTTGCGCGCCTTCATATACGCGAGCAGCTCGTCGTCGGTGGCGAAGGTCTGTCCGAAGATGGTGTTGAGCGCATCTCGCCCGTTCGCCTTCAGGAGCTGCGGCTCCAGGGTTGGGAAGTCTTTGTCCTCGCCCACATGCACCGTGATGTTGGCGAACCCGCCGAAGGCGGCGTACCGCGCCTTCACATCTGCGGCATCCTTGCCGTCGTTGTCGGTGACAACCGCGACTTGGTTCTGCTCCAGCAGCGATGCGATGTCGAGGAACCTCTTGAAGGACAGCCCGCGGATGTTGACCACGTCAACGGCGTCCTCGGCTGGCAGACAACCGTGCACGTCGCTGTAGGCGCGCTGGACGACCAGTTCGTCAGAGGGGCCCTCAACGAGGATCGAGCGGCGGGCCAGGACGACGCGTAGCGTGTCGTAGCCCGACAGCTTGCGGAAATACTCCTGGGTGTCGGCCGGCAAGCTGCTCAGGCGGAAGCCCTGCCGGGCGGACAACAGAACGAGGTTCTCCAGGCCCAGCTTGTTGAGCACATAGGAGCTGTGCGTCGTGATGAAGACCTGCTTGTCTTCGCACTTGGTGCCGATCTTGCGGATCAGCTTGCCCAGGTTCGGGAACGACAGATGGTTCTCCGGCTCCTCGACCAGGACGACGTGCGCGTCGTCCACCTGCTTGTTCAGCGCCAGCAGGATCTTCAGAGTGCTCTGCTCGCCCTTACCGACGAACTGGAACGGCAAGTCGTCGAGGTGGGGCACGATGTTGCTCTCCCAGTTGGTCTTCTGGGAGACGTCGATAGCCAACGTCAGGTCTCGATCGCTGACTTCCCGCGGAGCACCGCGCAACTTCTGATTGATCTTGACGATGGAGTCGTCATCGGCGAAGTTCTCTCGGAGGCTCCGATATGCCCGGGCCAGCTCCACGCGCTCGCTGGCCTCCAGGTTTTGGCTAATGATGCCGTTGAGGTAGTAGTCGACACCGCTCTGGAGGTGGATGGTGGTGGCGTCGATCAAGGAGGCCGTGGCTGGGATGCGATGGAAGGTGATGCCGTTGCCCGCGAAGTCGAGCCAGTCGACCTTGTAGTACTCGGTCGGTACTAGACGGACCTGCAACGGGTCGTTGACGAACTCCCGGTACTCCGCCTCGTAGTCCGGGTTGAGCGATGCCCGGATACGGACGCCGGGCTCGTCGCTCTTGAGAAGGTTGTTCGTTCCCTTCAAGGTGGGCGGCGCGTTCTTGCCGTCGAGGAACAGGTCGATGATGATCTCGGGCGGCTTGGCCTCAAGGCCGTCACGCAAAGCCTCGATGTACTCGTCGACGACTTCCTTGTTGAACAGGTACGGCGACAGTTCCTGTGCCAAGAGTCGCCCTCGGATCCGGCCCGTCAGGGCCAGGCCTATCGCTTCAAGCAGGGTGGACTTCCCCCGGTCGTTGTCACCAACCAAGATGTTCATCTTCGGGTCGAAATCGAGATTGAAATCTCGAAACGTCCGGTAATTCTTGATGACGATCTTAGTGAGCACTGCTCCCCCGGGTTACATACGTCCCATTTTATGATCACCCGGCGCTTTTTGCGAGCCCAAAGTGCACAGCAGTGACGGCAGTTGTCATACATGCCTACCGGTGTGGCCGGGATTCAGGAGGCTAGCAGGCGTATCACCCAGCGCGGCCAGAAACGACCAAACTGACCTGTTTAGAACTTTAGTTCGACCCCGGCATGATCGAAGTTCGGTCCATCAGCCACAATTCCCCTCATGGACGCAGCACTCGCAGGACTCGTCGGGGCGCTCGGCGGTGGCGTGATTGGGGCCGCCGGCGCTTGGGGTGCAGCCCTGATCGCCTTCCGCGCAGCCCGCTACCAAGCCGACACTCAGGCCAAGAGCAGTCACGAGCAGTGGCTCCGCCAGGTCCGACGGGACGTGTACGTAGCGTTCCTGATCAAAGCTCGCCGCGCACTCGATGGGCCGTTCCAGGAGGCGCTCGACCGAGACCAGACAATCGGCTTCGTCGGCATCGAGAGTGGCGAGCTCGGCACCCTGATCGCGCAGTGCTCTGCCGCATACGACGAGATCGAGGAAGCCGAAGCCGCCATGGCGCTCGAAGCGCCGCCCGAGCTCGTGCGTACGGCTCGAAACTTCATGGAGGCTCTCTACCTCCTCGTGCATGAACTTCGGCTCATAGAGCTGTCGCCCGGCAACGCGGACATCGCCCAGGTTGGGGCATACAGTTCGAGGGCGTTTGAGTGCTTCAAGGAAGCCATGGCCATATGTCGAGCCTCGCTACAGGACTGATTCGCAATCAGACTCTGCGGCTGCGAGCGGCGAACTGTCAGCAAGGTCTCTCACCAAGCCCGGTGGCAGCTCGTCGCCCAGTAGGCGTTACCCAAGAGGCCGCTCGAAGCCTGTGGCCGTACGGTTCGTACATGACGACTCCGGAGGGTGTTGAGCCCGCTCCAAATCGTGAAACTACCGATCAAGGCCTGGATCGGCCTACGCTTCCTCAATCTTCACGGCCTCTGGAGCAGGCCGAGATTGCCTCATCTCCGGAGTTGGTGTTCGCCTTGGTCTGCACGCTTGGGGCCGACTACCGCGTGCTCCAGCATCATCTGGAGAGCGAGCTTGCCGCATGTGGTCACGCCCTCCAGCCTGTGAGGATCAGCGACGAACTCGGCGGGCAGCAAGAATTCCAGCACATGGCAGAGCGATACGAGGCCTTGATGGACGCTGGCGACAGATACCGCAATACCATCAGGATTCCTGGTCCTCTTGCCATCAGCGCCATTGAGCGGATCAGTAATCTACGACGCAAGGGTGTAAAGACTGCCTTCTTTCTCGATAAGTTGGTACGCCCAGACGAAGTAGAAGTTCTGCGCGCAACATATGGTAGTCGACTCTTTCTGATCGCGTGCGATGCCCCCAGATCCATGCGCCTCAAGGAGATGCAGGCAAAATTCATGGAGTCCAGCCTTAACGCAGATGAGGCGATGCAGGCTGCTGTCCATGCGATCAATCGCGACGCTGGCGAGGCACAATCCAAGGACGCCCAGTGCAGCAAGATCGATAAGCGTTACCGGGTTGCAGTTGGCGAAACCCTAGAACTAGCCGATGTTTTCGTTCGAGGAGACGCACCCGAGAAAACGCGCGAGATCATCACTCGCCTCGTTCAATGCATTTTTAGCCACCCATTTCACGCCCCCACTCTTGATGAACTAGGCATGGCACTTGCGTATCAGACTGCATTGACTTCAGCAGCACTATCTCGCAGAGTCGGGGCCGCCATCATGATTGGCCAACAGATTGTAGCTGTTGGATCAAACGAGGTTCCAAGGGCAGGCGGCGGTACCTACCATGAAGAAAGCTGGAAAAGCGGACTCGATGCTAGGGATTTTCAGCTCGGCAGAGACCCAAGCGACCATATCAAGATCGATATTTTGACCGACCTTCTTGAGCTCTTGAAGGAGGCCAACTGGGAAGCCCCAGAGGACAAGAAGACTCTCGCGCCGAGGAAACTGGCAGTGGCGATGGCCAATCAGCTTCGAGGCTGCAAGCTACTCGACGTTATTGAATACACGCGGACCACACACGCGGAAATGGTAGCGATCACCGCCGCCGCCAGAAGGGGAATTGCGGTCGAGGGCGCAACGTTGTTCACAACTACCCTGCCCTGTCATGAATGCACTCGCAACATCATTGCGACAGGCATTGGAAGAGTTGTCTACTTGGAGCCCTACCCGAAAAGCAAAGGCGCCGATCTACAATCCGACTCAATCTACCTTGAAGCTTACGGGACGGAAAGCCGCCAAGATAAAATCGCATTTGAACCCTTCTCGGGATTTGTCTACTGGCGCTTCGCGGAACTATTCTCAAGCGAGCACAGGAAAATCGATGACACTCGCAAGCGGAAAAATCAACCATTGAAATATGACGGGGAAGCTGTAACATGGAAAGCGCACGATTCTAGGATCAGGTCGAGCATCTTCCCATCAAAGTACGGGGACGCAGAAACCTACAAGCAGCGATTCATTGAAGAGTGGCTACGCGGAGAACTCCGCAAAAAGAAGAAGACTGTCGAATCTGTCAACGGAGGAAACAATGAATCATGATCTGGCGGAACGAATTGTTGGGGAGATGGCGGCAGCTTGCCTCCTAAATGGCCTCACCCCGTTCCCGGAGACTTCGACGGTAAGGACTCCGACCGAATTCGATCGCATCCTTTATGAAGTCGTCGATATAAGAGAATACGTCCGGCGCTTGCGAGAGGAAGCGGGCATGACACTTCCAGAGGTTTAGGATCTCGCCACTAATATACCCAGGTTCCATAATTCGGAGCCTGGTCTTTCTTTTTCAAGATGCTGAGTCGTTAAACCGTTCCGATCGCTACCCGAAGCACCTCGTACCGCCTCGACCAGCAATGTGGCGCGCACGTCCTCCGAGCCGCTGATGATGTTGTTCACCGCGTAGAGCCGAAGGCGATGCCTTACTCCGGGTCGGCGAAGCCGAGTGAACCGCCACGACCGGTGTGCCCGAAGGCGTTCGGTTGGCCGTTCGCGGAACTCACGGACAGCCGGGATGTACTTGCGCAGTTCGAGTCGGGCCGAGAACGCCTTCAACCGGCCCACGGCGTACCGAACTAACGCTGTTTTCCAGGAGGCCCATGGCGCCGAGGGCCCGTTCAGATCGCCGCCTGGCCAACTGATCCTCGCCGAACCAGCCTGGCCGATCTCGGACATCGCGTGCCTGTCGCACACCACACAGACGATGAGCGTCCGAGGGCTAACGACCGGCAGTGACCAGATCTTCGAGCTGGTGCGCCAGCCCGGGGCTGGGCTGAGGAATTGCCCCGAGCTCATCAATGAGCTCGACGTCCAAGTCCTCCAACGCGTCCTTGACCGCAGCCTCCGGTACAACCACTTGGTCATCTGGCAAGTCGATAAACACGGTGACTCCGCCAGCCGCTGAGGTCGTCTCGACGACTTCATGGGCGACCGGCGAGTACTGGCAGGGTTCGTGTTCGAGGCAGGCCATCTGCCTGGCCCAGTGCTGGGCATCGCGCCATTCGCCACGGCGCAGGTGCAGCAGGTACAGGCACAGAGCTCCGGTGGCTTGGCCGCCGCCAGCCGCGAACTGAAGCCAGAACTGCGCTCCTTCCTCTCGGTCGGCCAGCATGAGCAGACAGGCGAAGGCGAGGGCGCCCCCAGGATCGCGTGCGTCATCGAAGTGAGCCAGGCGATGGACGGCATCGTCATCGTGGATGACGCCCTGGCACAGGGCTCGGAGGTCGTGAGCCGCACGCTCATGAAGCATCAGCGGTGCCCACGCTGAGCGGCCCCCCGAGACCATGGTGGGGGACGGTAATGCCTGCATCCAACGCAGTTCCAGCAACTGCTCCGTGATGCGTTGCTGGGAGCTCTCAAGGTCCGCCGACGTATATGAGCCGGCGAAGATGCGAGCCCGAGCGAGCGCTTCTTCGATCGTGCGCGGGCGTTGCGAGCCCATGGTTAGTCACTCCTCATCATCGACGTCCCCGATTTCGTCGATCTCCAGTCCAAGGTCCGCAGCCAGCCGCCGCTTGGCAGCGCGGCGCGTCGAACGGACGGTCGCCTCGCAGATGCCCATGACCAGCGCAGTGCGCTTGGTATCGAAGCCGAGGGCGAACTGGAGCACCATCACATCAAACTGGCGCTCCGGTAAGCGGGCCATTGCTGCATAAAGGCCCAAGCCGTCCTCAAGTTCGGTAACCTGCGCACGGAACTCCTGGCGGAAACTGTCCAGGATGGGATCACAGGCCGCGCGTATGGCGCGTTCGAAGGCCAGTGTCGCCTGGGCGGCCGGATCGCGGCCCTGGGCTTCCAGCTCGCTGGCGACTCGCTCTTTGAGCAGGGTCCAAGCCAGAGCGCCGGGGTTCTCATGGGCGGTCACCTTCTCCCAGATGACCGCCAAAAAGACGAAGGTGGTGTCCACCAGGCGGTCAGCGGCGACCTTGTCGCCCAACTGAACCTGGGCGTACTCGAAGTAGGCCTGGTGGTACAGCTCGTGGAAGGCCCAGAAGGCCGGCGGCATCATGTCGCTCGGCTCGCGCAGGGCGCGCTCGTCGCGATCATCCGGAGGCTGGGCGTTCATCGACGGCCTCCTTCGTCGAGCCCGGGCTGGTCGGGCCGAGCGACGGGCTGCTGTTGCTCGATGAGAGTCGCCGCACCGACCCGTACGCCGGCGCTCAGAAGGCGCCGGAAACCGGAACGCACGTCGGGCGCAAACGCCCGAGCCGCGGCGGCCGAGGCCAGCACAAGGCTGGCAACGTCGTCGAGTGTCACCTGGTGGTCCTCTTGATCTCAGACGGCGCCAGTCAGCAGTTCGTCCCCAACTCGTCAACTTCCGGCACCTGGAGCCTCGTTACTCCTGCGAGAAGCAAACCGTGCGTGGGGGCCAGTTCGTGCAGAGCGCCTCACCACCAGTTTTTAACGGAGAGTAGCCTTCCGGTTACGGCAAACGCCGCACATGGGTTCGCACTATCCCCCGCTCGCTTACGCCACCCCTTTCGCCACGCCTGCCAACTGCACATCCACCGAAGCAGCCCCACATCCGCCGCGGTTTGCGCAAACCCTGAGTGATCATTCAATTACATTCATGTGACCGAGGTCACGGGGTCACGGAGCGGCAGGAGCGCTCGGCAAGGTGTGGTGAGAGCTCCTACAACTGCTGCTGACCAGCAGTTGTAGTGCGTTGGCAACCGTCTTCCAGGCTCGTCACTAGCTGTTCTTGGCGAACTCTACGAACGCCGACCACGCGGCTGGCTGGAGGGCCAGGGCTCCGCGGCCCCGGGCTTTCGTGTCCCGGACCATCACCGTCATCGGTTCGTTGTCGGCTACTTCGACGCAGTTCTCGGTCCCGGTGTAGGAGCTGGTACGCCAGTTCGGGGTCACAGGCTGCATGGTGGTGCTCTCCTAGTCGCTTGGCATCTGGTCGAAGTGCTGGTTGGCAGTGAGGATGAGGTCGCGGACGGCGGTGCCGTAGACCGCGGACTGCTTCAAGAGGGCGAAGGCCTTGGTGTACAGCTCGATCTCTCGGGGCTGCGTGACGGAGAACTCCGCCGAGTAGGTCTCTACCAAGACGAGCTTGTCGTCGAACATCGAGAAGCCGTGACCGAGCCAGATCTCCGTGGCGGCGGCACGAGGGACGATGCCCAGGCTCAGCCGAGGCAACCCCATCAGAGCCAGGAGGCGGTCGAGCTGAGCCCTCATGACCTCTGGTCCGCCCACGTTGGAGTACAGAGCCTGCTCGCCGAGGAGCACGTTGTAGATCCGGTTGCCCTCATACAGGTACCGCTGCCGTTCGAGTCGCTTACCAACGGCCGCCTCGGTGTCGTTGGGGAACTCCAGGAAGCGGACCGCTTGTTGGAAGATCTCGGCGGCGTAGTCCGCTGTCTGGAACGTCCCCCAGATCATGTTGGGATGCCAGATCCGGAAGACCTTGGTCCTGGCGTAGACCGGCAGGGACTTCTGTTGCCGACGCTCGGCGCCTGTCTGGACCTGCCGGCGCCACTCAAGCCACAGCTCGTCGATGTGGCGCACCGTCGCGACAAGATCAGGGATGTGCTCTTCTTGCCGGGTCGCTGTGCACCAGGCTCTGATGTCCTGCTCGCTCGCGTTCTGCTTGCCGTGCTCAAGGCGGGAGACCTTCGATTCCTGCCAGCCGAGGGTGCGCGCCAAGGCCCGGCCACTGGCGAATCCGGCATCCTTGCGGAAGCCGCGCAGCCGGGCACCCAGTGCCTCGCGCGTTTCTTGTGCTTGGTTGCTCACGGATGGTTCAGGGCTTGTACTCGCGGTGCGGGGTGGCCAGGTCCCAGAGCAGGTCCCGGACACGAACACACTTGGCGACGACCTCAGGCGTCTCGATTAGCTCCGAGCCGACAACCCGGCCATCGTCGCCGAAGTGCCCCACGGCCAGGAGCCGACTGTCGAACAGCCACCAGTCGTTGCCGCCTGCGGGGAAGACCAGCTCGGGCGGAACGAGCTGCCGAGGAATCCACCGGATCTCCTCGCCGGCCGCCTCGTTGTAGCTGGTGGCCGCGTACTCCCACTGGATGTAGGGCGTGTGCGGTTCGGCAATGACGCGTACGCGACGGACGGTCTTGCCCTCGCCGGTGACGTGCTGGATCAGCTGGGTCCACGGCTCCATGTAGGAGTAGTCGACAGCCTCTCCGCGGAGCCAGCTCTCGAACGGGCCGTCCTCATCCGGAACGGAGTAGTCGTCCCTCATCTCCAGATGGAAGGCGTCCTCCGTGAAGGTCTCAAAGAGCCGGTTGCGCTTGGCGCTGGAGATCAACTCCACGCGGTTCCTCCAGTAGGGCGGTGATCGCGGCCTTGGGGACCTCGACCACGGTCTCGTAGTCCGGAATCTCCATCTGGGACAGGGCCTCGGGGTCGGTGACCTCCAGGCCCTGGACGACGTACGTGCCGCCAGGCGTCAGGATCATGATCGGGTCCTCGATCCGCCTGATCTCGCCGGCCGCCAGTCCGTCCTCCTTCAGGAACTCGAACAGCTCCGTCGGTACTTCTACAGCCGTCTGCCCCTCGGGAACGTCGAGCTGCATCAGCAGGTCGTTCGCGAAGATCTTCCAGCCCTGGACGAGGTACGTCTCCCGATCCGTGGCGTAGAGCGTTGGGCAGTCGCCCACGGTGGAGTTCTTACCAAGGAACCGTAGCTTCATGGCGCTCTCCTGTCTGCTGCCTTGCGCTTGTTTGCGCGACACCTCGATGGTCGAGGGCCTGTTCGAGGCCGTCAATCGACTTGCTGCAAACTCACGCAATCTTCTTGGGAGTTGGACCGCGGCCGTTCTACGTTCGTTCTCGAACCCAAGCCCGCGCAGGCGGCATCGAGGGGAGAAGCGTGGTGGCGAGCGTGACCGAGGAACCCGAGGCCGGCGTCGACAGCTTGCCGATCGATGTCGAGCTGATCTCAGGCATCACGGATGACGTGCTCAAGATGGAGCTGAGCACGTCTACCCGAGAGGACATCGATTTCAAGACGACGAGGGGCATCGGTTTCCTGCGCCTGCTCCTGGCCGAAGAGCTGGGCGCGAACGACGATGACGACGTCATGGACCTGTTCCATCAGGCGTACAAGCTGCTGGACCTGACCAGCCGCCCCGGCAGACAGACGCCGAGCTTCACTGCCTTCTTCTTCATGCGTGAGGTAGCCAACCTCACCCGACGCCTGATGTGGGTCTATGTCGAGAGGAACGGCGGGGCACTGCAGTGACGCAGAGAGAGCGGCCTGGTGTCGGAGACGAGGTCGAGTACAAACCGGGCTGCCGGGCGATCGTGACGGACGTCAGACAGGGCGTGCTCATCCTTCGGGCCGCTGCTCGTTCCGAGTGGCCGGCCGACAACCCGGACCAGCTCCTTGTGACGCGGACTCGGCAGGAGCGCGCCGAGGCCGGAGCATGACCCGGCGCCAGTGGGTCAGGGGCACCTGTCTGCTCTGCCGTCGCTCCGATCAGCTCGTGATCTTCATAGGCCCGGTCGAAGTAGGCGGCCTATCGGCCCCGGCATTCGCTTGTGGCGACTGCTGCGAGTGGTGTCGCCAAGTCGTCCGCTCCTACAACCAGCGGTGGGACGCGCGTCCTGCCATGTAGCTCCCACCCCGGCTTGGTTCCCCCGTACGAGCCGGGGTGGGGCTCAGCCTTCAGGAGGTACCAGATGCACAAGCTGATCGTCAGCCCGTTCCTGGATGGCTACCTGGCCGTCCAGCCGGGGAGCGCCACCTGTGTGCGACTGCCAGCCGAGCGCTACGAGGAGTTACGGCAGCGGGCCGGTTCCGATGACCAGGTGCCGGCCTGGCTGGTCGGGACCGCCGCCGAAGCGTGGAATCTCGACCTGGACGGTCAGGCCGCCCAATCGACGGTCCTGGTGCGCGAGCCGACCGAACTCGCCTTCGCGCGGGCGAGTTGGGAGATCAACCTCTACTGCAACTTCGGCTGCAAGCACTGCTATCTCGGCGAACGCCCCTTGGCTGGTCTGAGCTGGGACGAGAAGGTCAAGCTCATCGACATCTTCCGCGACTCGGGCGTTCTCTGGCTCCAGATCACGGGTGGCGAGCCGACGATCGACCCGGACTTCGAGGGCGCCTACCGATACGCGTACCGCCAGGGCATGATGCTCACGGTCTCCACCAACGCCTCGCGCCTGTGGAAACCTGAGTTGCTCCGTCTGTTCCGGGACTGCCCGCCGTATCGCGTCGTCGTCAGCATGTACGGCGCCACGGAAGAGTCCTTCGACGAGCTGACCCAGCGCAAGGGCGCCTGGAAGAACTTCCAGAAGGGCATGGCCGCGGCTCGAACTGCCGGCCTGCCGCTGCGGGTATCCGTCGTCGTCACGGAGGACAACGCCCACGAGGTCGACGCGATGGTGGCCCTGGTGAAGAGCTGGGGTCTGGACCACCACGTCTACACCAATATGCAGCCGACGTTCTCGGGCACGGGTGAACCCCTGCTCGTCCAGTCCACCGAATTCCTTCGCAAGCGTCCCGTCTTCCAGGGCTGCAATGCCGGCGTCACCTTCTTCCACGCCGACCCGCACGCCATGGTCTCGATCTGCAAGATCGGCCGCGACGACCAGATCAACCTCATGACCGAGGGCATCGATGGCCTTCGCCGACTCGGAGCGATCTCCGACCGGCTCATGCTTCGCACCGGTGGCTGCACGGGCTGCTCGCTCTCCGGCTCCTGCCGGGTGTGCCGACCGCTCGCCAAGGTCTACCAGGAGGCGAAGGCACCACTGAACACCTACTGCCAGCACGGAGACACCAAGGAGATGGTCCACTCATGAGTCCCGTTCCCGTCGAGATCCAGACCAGCCGCCCGCCAGCCATCCGCCCGGCTCTGCCCACCACCCTCGTCGCAACCACGGCGCTCGTCATCGAGTCCGACGCCGACGCCCTGATGGAAGGCAGCGGCTGCTCCTGCGCGGCTGGCGACGACAACCCGAACTGACCGAACCCCGTCCGGTCATCTGCGCCCAGGCCCTGACGGATCTACGTCGGGGCCTGAGCCCTGAGCACGAGATGAGTACCCTGAGCACATGCGATTCCGCTGGGACTGGCTACGTCCAGTGGTGTTGGCGCCCTACGTGCCGACGATCGGACCGGTCCACCCGTCGGTCCTCACCGAAGACCTGTTCACGGACACCTTGATTGCAGCCTCCACTAACCAGTGGTTCTTGCGCTACGACAAGGACATCCGCTGGTCCGACCGCAAGGACGAGACGGTTCTCGTCGAGGCCATCGTTCACCGGCCCGGCGAGACGCTGGTTCCCACGCTGTCACGGCGAGGCTCCGGCATAGTCAAGGTCCACGTCTACGGCATCGAGCCCGACAGCGCCTTCGCCGCCACCGAGCTGGCTCAGAAGCTGGCCGCCGAGCACGGCGCGGGTAAGGCGCGGATCGTGCGATTTCTCGGCCCTGAGTCTTCGGAGGGGCGCGGTACGCGCATCCAGCTCCAAGACTTCAGGGCGACCATCCGTCCAGCACCCGACGGCCCCGTACGACCGTTCAACGAGTGGCCGGCGGAGGTACGAGGCACCTTTGCCCCCTTCGCCGAGCAGATGGCCCCCGACGGCTTCACCTTCCTCTACGAGCAGATGCAGGCCGCGACCGTCGGTCCGGTTCTCACCGCTGTCCTGGACGGCAAGGTAGCTGGCGCCATCGGCCCCATGGAGATCCGGCCCGACGCGATCGGCACCCCTCAGTTGATGCCCCAGTACTTCGGCGTCCTCCAGGAGCATCGCGGCAAGGGACTGGGACGGCAGCTGTGGCGTGCCGCGATGCACTGGGGACAGAGCAACGGAGCCACCTACCAGCTCCTCCAAACTGAGGTTGGAGGAGCCTCAGATCGACTCTGCCGATCTGAAGGGCTGACCTCGCTCGGGTTCACGTACTGACACGCCGCTTGACCTTGAGACGCCGAATTCTCGCCTCTGTGGATGCCGCTGACCGCATGGGACGGCCCGAGCTGATCACGAGGAAGTGGATCACAACTCCCGTTACCCTCGCCACAGTCGCTGACGCTCAACCTGCCTCCCACTATCGTGTGGCTCGAAGCGCCCCCACTGACAGATGAACCTGTCGCTACATTGACGAGATGTCACCTTTGGATCATGATCCAAGCATGCGATCACCATTTCGCATAAATACATCATGGTTTAGAGGTGACATAAACACACCTCAAGCCATACCGGAAAGGAGCACAGTCGAGATGCGAAAGATTCACTCTAGTGAAATCCCTGACACTGACCCACTAGAGCCGGTTGCCGTGGTGGACGACAGCGGACGAATTTTCGCCGTGTTGGGCGTAGACGGGGCTGGCAGAATGCCAGAAGCTGACGATGAAGCCCTTGCTGAATTCGAGGCGTCGACTCTCGACAAATAGCGGGAACTTATCCGGTAGTCAGAAATATCACCTCTTGGGGCACGCGCCTCAGGAGGTCTTTACTTCTCGGCGAGCCAGCCCGGGGAGCACAAGCTCGGAGCGGCCGAAGCTGGGAGTCTGAACGTGACCCGGCCTCGTGCGGCGTGCGCCATTTCGCCGTTCAAGATCCTTCCCTTGTTCTTATTGGTCTCTTTAGTCATGTTCTTGTGTGCGACAGTAGTTAGCAATGAGTCCATGTCGGCAAGGTGAACTGCCAGCATTCCGTTGGGTCCAGGGACATCCTTGGAAACGCGTTTGTGACTGTTTGCACGCAGCACGAGTGCCGTATGTGGAGCCTGCCGAGTGAAGGGCATGAAATCAAATGGAGCGAACCCTAGTGTCCAGCTTTCGTGCTGCTCACCCAAGAGTACATATCGAAGACCAACGATGATTTCATCCTCCGCTGTCGGATTTCCATCTTGATCCTCTGTGATCTTCTCCCACCACCATCGTTCAGATTCACAAAGGTCGTTGATCAACTCGATCAAGCACTCAAGTGAGTCTACATAGGGGAATATGATCTGGATGGCTTCAGTAGAGTCTTCCACTGCGTCGAGAAGGTTAGCGACGTCACGGCGCAAGAGTTGCGAATTGACACGACCGGGAATGCAGGCGGATTTCCAGTTGGCGCGGTCAAATTTTTTAGCGAGGCTACTTGCGAACAGACAAGAGGATTGACCCTGGCTGATCCAGTTATAGAGGATGTTGCTGACCAGATCAGAACGAGCGGCCAAATCATCAGGTGATTCGATCTGGCCGTCTTCGATAAGCCACTGCACATAGTCGTCGTAGCCGGGGAAACTTCGCACCTTTCCATCAGCCAGGGAGCGTGGGACTGACTTAAGAAGACGGGGTTTACTCGTAGATTCGCGTGACGGCACTGAGTCGCCGCTCGGTTCGTCTAGCGAAGCCATTCCTCCGCCTCCTCGTTACCCAAGGCGAACTCGCGCTCGGTCGGAAGTTGGTTGGCTTCTTCCGCATCCACCGGCGGCATATCAGTGGAAGTGTTGACTCCCAGAATCATCTGTTGGCCACCCTGGTCACCGATCAGAGTGGGCTCCTCGCTCTTGAACGCGATCCTCACCTGATGGACGGGGTCATGCTCAAACTCTTTGCGAGAAACGATTCGCATGGCAACGCACCTACCTTCGGTGGGCTTCTTAGCTGCGCGAATCCTTTGGCGCTGATCCGAGCGGCAAGCCCTTCCCTACCACTGTGGGCGTGGCTGCTGGTCCGTGCAAATGCTACGGACTGCGGCCTAGGCCTTCCAATGAGTCCCGATGAGCCTGGCTGGGTCCGGAGGTGTAGCAGCGTCCGACCGCTGCCAGCGGACAACAAGCAACACGGGCTCCATGGGTGTGGCCCTCGCCACCGGGTAGGCCGTGCCCAGTCATCGATGAGTGCGAAGGCCAGGCCCGGGAGGCGACTGTTGGAAGGTGGTGGCCTGACCGGAGTCGAATCGAGCCCGGCAGGCACCACCGTTCGATGCGATCCAGAACCTCGTCAACTGGCTGCACTCGTAGATCGACAGCCTGACCCGCAGAGACCGAGAGCGTCATGAACGCGACGTTGGCAGTGGCACGGCAGTACATCGGGCCCGACGAGAGCAGCAGTCACGGACGATCTGCTGCTCTCGTCGAGTAGGTGAACATCTACTCGATGCCACCTGGCCGTTAGAGCAGCGTTTCTGTCTTGGGCGGCTTGGCCACGACCTTCTTCATCGCCTTCTTGCGTGGGGGCCGCGGCGGCTTCAACTCCGGCAAGAACTCGCCCAGCCGGCTCTTCATAGACAGCTGGAGCTTGTCCGTTGCGGTGCCGTCTTTCAGAGCCGCGTCCGGAGACACCTCCAACGCGTAGTAGCTCAGCGTGGCTGCATCGGTGCCAATGATTCGCCACAGCTTCAACGAGTTCGGAGTCTCTGTCTCGGACAGTTCGGTGTCGAAGACATAGATCCACGCTGGTGGATTCTCAACCGGCTCGTGGTCAGGCTTCATCAGGCGCCAAGTGCCGTCTTCATAGTCGATCAACTCGGGCCTGCCGAGGTGCCGCTGCCAGCTGTCCCAGACCGAGCGCGGGATGGCGAAGATACAGCCGGCCGACGAATCATCCGCACCGAGCTGGAACTTGAACATCATCTGGTAGAAGGTGCGCTTGAAGACGTTGGCGATGTTCGGCCCTTCGACCTTCTCCGCCAGCCACCACGGCTTCTCGCTGACCGCATCGCCGAACCCCTCTTGGTGCATGTGCAGCGCGGCGTTGAGGTTAGCCACGGCCTTGCTGTACCCGCCGTGGAAGTCCATGGTCTGGATCTCAAAGATGCCGTACCGGCCAAGGCAGAGCTTGCCCTGCTCGTCGGCCACCAACTCGATCATCGTCGCGTCGAACGACAACTCCGGCGAGCGGTGGCCGGCGCTGATCCCGATCTCGCCACCCAGCTTCTCCTGGAAGTACACGATGGTGGGCAGACCAGCCGCGACCCGCTCGCGAACCGCTTCAGCCGTCTCCTTGTGGTCCAAAACTGTGGCGGCTAAAACCTCGACGTCTGCGCCTTCGGCGAAGCCGAACAGACGGTGAGCTGCTGACTCAAGCATCGAGGTGTCGAGAGCTCGGTGGGGACACACCAACCAGTCTTGCCGCACCCCGTTACTGGTGCTGCTGATCGAGCAGACGCCCTTCGATGCCTCCCGCTTCGTACATGAGGTGTCCTCGCCTTTGACGATCGTCAAGAACGGACACCGCTGGTGCTCCTGGTCGTAAAGGCTCTCTGCCGTCTGGGCAACTACCGGGTAGACCCGATGGCCGAACCATTCGCCGATGAAGTTGTTGGGCTCTTTCTTCTGCTTCTGCTTTGGGATGGTCCCCCCGGACAACTATTCCTCCGTCTTCCTCTTGCTCTTCGTCGTGGGCTTGACTGGCTGGCTTGCCTTCACGGCCTTGGCCACGTTGGCTGTCGCCGCTTGGTGGAACGGCTCGTGCAACTCGAAGCCGATGCCGAGCCGACCATACTTCGCAGCCACGGACAGCGACCGCCCTGTGCCACAGAACGGATCAAGGACCGTTCCGCCTGGCGGGCAGGAGCTGAGGATGCGAGGCGTAATCAGATCTTCCGGGAAGGTCGCCGAGTGACCGTCCGAGCCAGATCGAGCCATCGTCTTCACCACGTCCAGAGCGCCTGGCTCGACCTTGCTCATGTCGTAGTAGTACTTCGGACGGCCTTCTTTGGCCCGCTTCACGAAGTGAAAGAAGTGCTCATGTCCGAGGCGCAGTCGGTCCTTCTCGGGCCGCGGCGGCACGTTCGGCTTGTGCCAGATGAGGTCGTTGCGCACGATCCACCGCTTCTCCTGCATGGCGATGGCGAAGCGGGTAGGGACCAGCAGCAACTGCTTCTCCTGGCGATAGCCACCCATGGGAGTGCGGCGCCGGGAGCGCGGGTTGTCACCCAGACCCTGCCGGCCGTCGTGGCGGATGCTGGACCAACGAGCGAAGTAGGTGTCACCGATGTTGATCCACATGCTGCCGCCAGCCTTCAGGGCAGCTGCGCCACGCTGCAAGATCTCGACGAGATGAGCGATGTACCACTCGGGCAAGGGCTCCAGACCCAGCACGCCACCGTGGTTGCGGTACCAGTCGTACGACGGCACGTCCGTCTGTTCTCGTGACTCGTCCTCGGCCAGCCACTCTTTGAGGATGTCCTCGTTGTGCTTTTGGCCGTACGACCGCAAGCCCCAGTAGGGCGGAGAGGTGATCAACAGATCGATGGACTCTGGCTCCAACTTCTCCATCAGGTCGTAGGCGTCACCGTGCATCAGCTGCACTTGCCCGTCTCCCTCCGCCGACTCATCCACCGCGGGGGCTGACTCATAGACCATCTCTAGCTGCTGAACCACAGGCGCAGCCTAGACGCTTGGTCTGACAGAAGCGAAGCTCACTTCCAACCGAGCATCCTCTGGGTGGCCGCTCCGCACGCCGGCCACGCGCCAACAGAGGTAGGCGTAACCCACTGCATGGTCTGTGATGCAGTCCAGCTTGAAGCGCCAGCCATAGCACGAACCCACGGAAAGAACTGGACCAATTCTGAGTCAGCCGATCCGAATCTTCCGTTAACTCTAACGCTAGTACGCGGCCGTCGAGAAGAGTATCAATTTGAAGCGAACTGGGCCCGTCCGCTCGTTCAGTTCGCAACGAATAGGACTCTTTCGGCATGTACCGCTCGCGCGACATGCCAGCCTTGACGACAAGTCATGCCCCACACTGATGGCGAAGTTGAGCCCTCGGCCTATTAGACTTCTTACAGTCCAACTTGAAAGAGGAAATTCCTATGGTTCAGCGCACTGTAACCGTCTTCACCGACGATCTAACGGACACCGAGGGTGAGGACATCGCTACCCACACTTTCAGCCTCGATGGTGTCAGCTACGAAATTGACCTCAATCCTGACAGCCACCAGCTACTACTGGATGCCCTGGCGCCCTTCCTCAAGGTCGGCCGCAAGTCGGGCAGCGCACCTCGTCACCGTGGTAGCAGCAAGCGGACTGATGGCCCGGACCCCATCAAGGTACGTGAATGGGCCAAGAGCGCGGGCCTTGACGTCAATGCCCGCGGCCGGGTACCTCGTGACGTGATCGAGAAGTACGAGGTCGCTCACTGATTGCCCCTGAGCTGCCAACTTGACGAGGGCCCGCCGTGTCGGCGGCAGCATCAGCCGAACTGCTGGCGCCGACACCGGGAATTCAAGCGGACGCGCCGGACCGGGGACCATTGGTGACAGCATGAAGCTGGCAGGCCATTCGTGGCGCGTCCTGCCAGCTCTGACGTGCGATGACATTGAGTTAGCCCGTTCCTTCACCTTGGCCCTGGAGAACGGTCCCGCAGGCAAAGCAAAGAGGCGTAGTTCGCCCCGGAGCCGCGGCGGTCCTAGTCTCAAGGACCAGGGCATGGGAGAAACGCTCGGACTGCGGGCCACGGCCACCGCGGATTCCTCAGCCCGATCGGAAGGCGACGCGCACCGCGCCATCCGCTGGCACGACGAGCACGCGGCCACCCGTCTTCGCCCAGTCCTCGGGGATGAGGAACATGCGGTCCTTGACCTCCGCGAGGAGCCGCAGCCCCTCGTATCGGTACCGGAACCGCTGCGGGGGATTGCTGACCGGCAGGGTCATCTCGCGTACCTGTCGAGGGGGAAAGTACAGGCGCTCCGCCGTATCGACGGTCACCGCGGGACGCAGCCACAGGTGCCGCGCCAGGTACCGAGCGTCGTCGGCGCCGTGCCTCTTCGCGTACGCGTGCACCGCCCAGAAGCAGGATAGGCCGACCAGCGCGGCGACGAGGGCGAGCGCCAGCCGCTCGCGTGCTACCGGGTAGCCAGCGCCGGTGAGCTTGAACGACAGGGCCCTACCGAACACGACAAGCACCAGACCGCCGCCGATCAGCAGCGGGGTATCCATCGCTCCGGCACGCCACACAGCGAAACCGCCGAGCACGCCCAGGATGAACATGACCAGGCCGCAGGCCGAGACCGCATACGGCGCCAGCCGGCTCCCCGACGGCAGGGGCGCGTCCCGGTTTCCCAGCATGCGTGCCGCGTAGTAGACCAGAACGCCGGCCAGTGCGACGGTGAGCGCTGCGCCCGCGGGGACGTAGAGGGCCCCGGCACTGCGCAGTGCGTACTCCTGGGTGGAGAAGCCGAGGGTCGCAGCGTCGACGCCGAAGTGCGCGTAGAGAGCGTCGGTGTAGGCGAAGCCGAAGTAGAGCAGCAGGGCGCCGAAGAACGTGGTCGGGGCGGCCAGTGTGGCGAAGGTCGCGACCCAGTTGCCCCAGGGGCGCGTTCCGCTGTCGGAGTCCGCTTCGGTCATAAGGCCCCCTTCGCGTGGGCGGGCTCAGCCGTTGTCATCGGATCCGCCGGTTTCGGATGTGCCCCCGTCGGAGGTCTCGCCCGTGGTTTCCCCGGTCGTTTCCCCAGTGGTTTCGCCCGTCGTTTCGCCGGTTGTCTCCCCGGTCGTTTCGCCGGTGGTCCCGCCGGGCGGCGGCACGGGATCTGCAGAGATCGGCTCGCTGACCTCGTCGGCGACCCCGGCCTCGTTCCGGAGCGTCGCGCAGACCTGGCGGGTTGACTTCGAGTTCCCGCCCTCCTCCGAGAACCTGAACTCCGGCGCGACCTCGCCCCCGGCGGGCACGGTCACGCTCTGGCTAGGCGGAATGGCGGGCCGGCTTTCCTCGCCCGGTGTGCAGTCCAGGACTTCGAGCGTGCCCACGTAGGTCTCGGAGGACGGATTCGTGACCGTCTTCTTGTAGCTCTGCGGCCAGTGGCCCGAGAACCCGTCGGAGAGCCGGCCCGCGCGGTTGAAGCTCCCGTCGTCCTTCTCCTTCTCCCTCTCCCGCTTCTCCCTCTCCTGCCTCTCCTGCTTCTCCTGCTCCGTCTCCTGCCCGTCCTCCGCCGCCGTCGGGGCGGTCACGTCGGTATCCGGGCGCGGATCGGAGTCGTCGCCGGAGCCGCAGCTGGTCAGCAGGGCTGCTGCTGCGCAGAGAACGAGTGCGAGAAGCACGCCCCCCGGTCTGTTCCAGAAACCAGTCGTCCGGCCGCGCATGGAGCCTCCCGATCCCAGTCCGCCGAGGCGGAGCGCCTCCGCTCCCCTTTTCGGCAGACTAAAACGGTGTCATATAGGAAGAAACCGCCGTTCGGGTAGCCGTCCGCTCCTGCGCCACGGTGGACGAGACCGGGTGCGGACGTCGGAAGAGACGGAGGAGTGGATCGCCGTGGTGGAGGCGTGGTCGTGGCCGTCCTCGATCAGGTGGGTGACGTAGGACCTGTCGCCATCACTGCCCCCTGTCCCCGCTGAATCCGGTACGTCTAATACGAACTGGCCCTATCGGTGTACCCCGCCGCTTAGATCAGACGGAAGTACACCGATGCCTGGCGTCCGCCCTTCTGGTGGAGTTGACAGATCAATCCCAGTGGATGGCGCCCAGATTCGTCAGTGGCGTCCGCTCAGCGACCGACTCGGGTACGAGCAGATGGTCGCCCTTGTGGAGAGCGGTGGGGAAACGAATGTGGGCGCGTGCCTCGATCTCGTCGAGGGTGACCTGGAAGACGCGGAACTCGCTGAGGTCCAAGGCTTCGAGCTGGTCCAGGTCCTGGGTGAGCAGGAAGGCCTTGGCCTTCAATTCACCATGTTCTACGAAGGCGATAACCTTCCAGAACTCTCGGGGGATCTTCACGCCGCGGTAGACGTGGTCGTCGTCCTGGAAGACCGGTCCACCGAAGACACTGACCTTGAGGTCGTCTACATCGACGTCCGCGAAGACTGCGTCCTCCAGCTCGCCCCATAGCCCGTTCTTGGAGCTCTGGTTGAAATCGTCCATCTGCGGGGTGATGTTGGTGTAGAAGAACGAGTCGGTGTTCGCCTTCTGCGCCTCGGGCAGGCTGCCCCACAGCAGATCCGCGCGGCGTGCGATGTGGCCGCGGTCGAGGCGGTTGGCCTCGTACAGCTCGTTCCCAACCTGGGCGTTCGCGGGTAGCCGCGGGTCCTTGGTGAACGGGATGCCGGACCGACTGAGCCTCTTGAGGCTGCCGCCGTCGATGTTCCACCCCACCCAGAACGGGAAACGTCGCTTCTTGCTGAGCGTCAGCGAGAAGTGCGTGTAAGGGATGGCCTCGGAGCCGTTGAGCCGCACGGCGTCACCGCTGATCTCTGCGGTGAGCTGCGGGATGTCGATCTGCTCGCCGAGGAAGTCAGGGTTGTAGCCCTGGAGGGGCTGCACTTCTTCGGGAGACGGCTGCTGCAGGGTGATGTCGAGTTTCTCGAACACCGAGCTCGACAGACAGGCCAGCGCATGGTCGTCCGGTTCGCCAGCGCTTTCACCACCAAAGTGGAGTCCTGCAATGACCTTGCTCGGCCTGCCATTCTGCTTGAACAGCCAGACCGCACCTGAGTCGCCGCCCATGCTGATCTGCTTGTCCGCCGCCGGGTGCTCGTCGTCAGGCCCGATCTCGAAGCAGCCGATGGTCTTCTCGCCGACGTCGCCCCCATAGTCGATCTTGGCCATGGTGTGGATGCGGCGGACGATCCCGTGAGTGACGCCCGTCGTGCGTCCGCTCTTGATGACCTTGTCGCCCAGGTCCGGCTCGCCCAACTCCTCGGGCGCCACGCCGAGTTCCAAGATCTTGGGGTCGAAGGTACGACCCTTGTCGATGGTGGCTACGGCGCAGTCGCCGGCCGGGCCCAGGTGGGATCGTTTCAGGACACCGAGGTGGTTGTGGGAGATCTGGTTGTCGTCGAACCGACCAGGCTGAACGATTTCTTCGCCCGGCTCACCGTCTGGGCCCTGTAGTACATGCCAGTTACTCAGTACGTACGGGGTGCCGTCAGCCTTGTCGAACACCTTGCAGCCGATGGTGCCGGCCGTGACAGTCACGCCCCCAACGCTCGCACCCGGGGCGATCGGGTTGAGATGGGTCTTCCGCTCCGGCTTTGCGACCTCGGGCACCACACGGAAGTGAGACTCGTAGCGCCGTTCAACGACATCGGTCGGCACTTCTCTGCCGTCGACAGTGATGGTTGCCGGGATTCGGGTCGTGCCCAGGGCTTCGAGTGCTTCCGGCTCAGCCTTGCTCTTGACCGTGAACTGCAGCACGACCTGCTTCCCTCGTGCGCCGCCCGTGATCTTTTGGCCGATGCCGACGGACGACACGTTTGGATCCTTGAGCAGATCCGGCCCCTGTACGCGGATGTACTGCTTCAGGGACTCGATCAGTTTGCCCTCGGACGAGGCTGCCCCTCTGGGCGCTGACGCGGTCTTCTTCTTGTTGTTGGTGGGCATGAAAGGGAGGCGTCCTTTCGTGGAGGAGGGAGAACAGCTCGCGCACCGCTGGCCCAGTTGGAGCGGGTGCGATGCTCCTGCGAGCGTCCACTTGCCATCACTCACCGAAGCAGAGATTTACGTAATATGCCCCGATATGCTGCCCCAAGAGGGGAAGCCCTGCTGGCCTCATGCGGCTGCGGGCGAGTTCCAGTCCTCCGAGGGGACACGAGCAGCGATCTCCCGTGCCCACCGGTCTGCCTTCGCTGACTCGGGTCCTCGCTCCTCCGCGACGGCCAGTAGCAGCTGGCGCAGATCGTGCGCTTCCTCCAGGGTGAGCAATGCGAGCCGATCCGCCATGGGCTCCATGTCGAAGTCGATCTCATCCAGGTCAAGGTGGCTGTAGTCGTCCATGACTGAGCCAACGGGATCAGGCCCAAGCAAGTCACGGCAAGCCTGTCTGCAGCCAGACCTCACCCTGCGACGCAGTATGCGACGAAACTAGGCCGTTCTGCTGTCCGGCCTAGTCTTCGGCTTCTTCATCGGCGACGACTCGGAGCGCGATTGGCGACAGGTCCAGGGGCTCAAATAGCCTCGAAATCTCTCCGTATTCGCCGCGCCGGAGGCTCCTGAGCATCGGAATGGCACTAGCCATGAAATCTGAAAGGGGGAAAGTGGCCTTCGTACGACCGGACGCGGTCCGTTTGATCAGGTCACACCACAGGTGCCGGCTTCCTCCACCCAGAGCGATGGCTACTGCCTTCACCGATGATCGTCTCCCTAGCGCACCTCTTAGGTCCTCAAGGATCTCGTCGTGGCCGAACTCCGAGCTGAGCGGTGCCCTGTACTCAATCTGACCACCCGCGGCGGACTCAATCACGAGCTCGCTGATGCTCAACCCAGCAGCATTGGCCCTGTCGAGTAGCTCCGGCAGGTCCACCTCACCGCTCTCAATGTCTTCGACGGAGGGCAGCGACGAGGTTCGACCTGTCGAGAAGAAGGTCTGATACCGGTCGGTGGTGTATCCCAGGAGTCCGGACTGGGTGAACCACCGTGGCTCGTACCCGTATTCCTCGGTCAACGCAGCGTCGGATACAAGGCAGCTCTTCGCTTTGAACCAATCTAGGTTCACATTCACGAGCCTTTGCAGATTCTCCGAGCTGGTTGGAATATCGATTTCGCACAGTTGACTCAGGGTGACGCCGCCGCCAATGCGCCTCCAGAATTCACTGTCATCTGCTACAGCGATTTCGAGCAGCAATTTTAGGCCGGGAGCATCCAGATCCACCCTAACGTCGGTAGCACCAGGGAAGCTCGCTGGGGAGGCTCCGGACCCCAGCCACACTGCGTGCAGCAAGCGGGTGAATTGGTCAGCGTGGGACGGGTCCAGCAGCGACTCCGTCGCCTCTACAGCCTCGCGCGTCTGGTCAACCTCCGCATGCTGAGCGCCAACAAACCCGAGCCCGACCGCATCGCTGGTAGAGCGGGCCCGCTCCTGATCGACCAGACCCTTGCCACCTTGGAGCACAGCACGCGAAAACAGTCCTAGAACTGATCGTTGCCCACGCCCCTCAGCTGAGAAGGCATACAGGCTGTCAGGGTCCGCGACAAGCGTTCTGGCGTTGGCCGATTCACGGCCCAATTCCTCGTGATTCCTGGGGTCCACCAGTGGGGCGAGGGGCATCAGGATGGGTTTTTTCTCAGAGATAACCTCGACATCTTCACGCAGATACTGCGGGTTTGTGTTTGTCCTGAGGAATACCTGACGCTCCTCTTTGACTCCATCCCATCGCAGGACCAGATCGGGCGCATAGGTATGATTGAAATACTCCGTCGTCTCGATCCTCACGGAGGAGTCGGAGGAGAGAAGGTTTGCGATGACCGCATTCTTAATCGACTGCACATTGCGAGCCGGATCGTCGTCGACGAGATTAGCAATGGCGACACTGTACTCACTCATCAGATCTCTCCCATCTCGGCTCGGTGTGAAAGCAACAGACCACGATGCCTAGGAGTAATCACTAGCTTTTCTTGCTTGCCAGAGAGAACGATCACCCAGAGTCGCTCCGCCACCTCGGCCACGATCTCCTGGTCAATTTTCTCTCGCGCCGCCTGTTCGTCTTCGGTGTCGAAGACCCTTTTCAAATTGCGTGATACAAGGAGTCCCTTAGTTACTGCTGCGGGAGTACACAACTCCTTCCATGACTCCTGTCGAAATGGATGCCAAGTGATCCACATAAAGTGGTCGGCCCACCGTCGCTGATCCCGGCGCAGGAGATAGCATTTGGCAACCCAGTCGTCATAGTGGGCGCCTTGGTCGCCAGCGCTACTATAGTTCTTACATTCCGCTACAAAGAAGTGCCCGTCGAACTCTCCACCGCTCAGGATGCCGCCAACATCGAATGAGTACGGTCGTTGCTCGCCATGAGGCCAGTTGAATTCAAGGCGGGCGGCTTGGACGGCGTCCTCATTGGTCCATGACTGACTCACTCGGGTTGTCGCAATGAGCCACAGCCTTGCCCGTCTTGCTCCATCCGCCCCTTTTTGATGCATCGCTTCCCCTGGCATGTCGCGATGGTAGCGGCGTCCGCCGCTGTCCGTAGCCGATTGTCTTCTACTCGTTACGAGGAGCCACACCTCGGCGGAAACCGTTCCAACGAGGCGGACGCCAAGCTCGTTACGCATGGGCCATGCTCGGGCAGGCCAGAGTCTGTGATTGGGGATTGTCCACTCGGGGCGCGGGGCTGAGGTTGTGCATGCAAACGACGGCCTGGACAGCGCCATGAGGCCTGTCACCGCGCTGCTGGCGGTCACGCCCTGGCAGTGCCAACTCAGCGCGGACGTGCGCCAGGAGCCAACCAGACCCCACCTTTCCTACTCTCGGGCAGGAAATCAGTGAGGTCGTGGAGAGCCTGCCATCGAATGGCAGCGTGGCCCAGTCGATGCTTGCATGGAGCTGTGTGCAGCGAAACAGGGCGTACAGGGCGAATCATCCGGAGGGTTCAGACGACTTCACGAAGAGCACCTGCGGCTGCCCCGCGCGCAGCCCCGCGTCACCTGGGTAAACATGCGCGCCTCGCACACCAGCCCCGCCGCCCGTGCCAGCATTGTCCGTATCGCGGCAGTTTCGCCCGCGCAGCGATCCTCTAGGCAAGCGGCGGTTCGCATGATCGACCTGTACACGATCGGCTCCCAGCACCCGGGTACCGATCCCACCTGGACCACCATCGACATCCAGGGCACGGTAAAGGACCAACCCATCACCCCGGCGCGGCAGTTGGCGGGGCTGACGTACAAACCGGCGACGCGGCTCTACTACACTGTGGCACCGACCAATCCCGAGGGCCCGCTCCTGTGCAGCATCAGCACGGCCGGAGCGCTGGAGATCCTCGGCCCGACCGGCCAGAACATGACCGGCGGGATCGCCTACCACGGCGCGGACGACTGCTTCTACGCGCTCTCGAACGAGTTCGACGGATCTGTCAAGCTCTACCGCATCACCATGAGCGGCCAGGCCAGCGAACTGTTCACGATCGCCCTCGGCGTGGCCGTCGGCCTGACCTACGTGCAGGCGAGCGACACCTTCTACGCGCTGATCACGCAGGACAACTTCACCTGGTTCTACTCCATCAAGAAGAGCAGCACCGTGACCAAGCTCTTCGGCGCCGGGTTGCGCGTGTTCGGCGGGCTGTGCCACTCGCCGTCGGAGAACCTCTTCTACTTCGTGGCGAACGAGGAGGACGGTTTCTCCTACCTGTGGACGCTCGCGCTCAGCGGCAGCGTCGTGAAGCGGATGGGCCTGGGGTACAACTTCAACCACGCTGGCATCAGCATGTCCCCGTGGTTCGGCGGGTCCATGAACATCAAGAGCCTGCTCGAAGGAGAGCGCTTCGTCAGCGGCGAGACCACCTCGCTCGACGCGAATATCCTCAACGCGACCAGGCCGTTCTGGAATAGCGACGGCGTCGCCTGGCAGTCGAGCATCGACGGCGCGCTCGGCACGGGCTCGCCGACCGTCACGCTGTCACCCGGTACACATGTGATCACCGCCTCGAAGGAGCGCCTCAAGCAGAGCGTCACCGTACGCGTGTTCGCTGACCTGGGGGCGTTGTACCAGGCGGCGCCCTCGCCGGCGGAGATCGGCCGCGTACTCAGAGACTTCACGTTCTACTGGGTGGACGGCACCTCCGGCGACCCAACCCAGCAGTGGGCCTCGTATCCCGGTTTTCCCTTCGACCAGACTTCCCCGAACCCGTCGCGCACCGCCGTCATCGCCAAGCTCGACGTGCTACGCCACCAGCGATTCTCCCAACCGCTGCCCTACGGGACGGCCGCTACCGCCTACGAGCAGGTGCGGCTGAACACGCACACCATCCGGGTCTCGCTGGACACCCCGCTCAACATGGCGGGCGGCGGAGTGATCAACCTCAACCGCACGTTCACCACGTGGTGGAACAACCCGGCGACGCCTACCGTGGCCGCCCCGTACGTCCATTCGCTGTACCTGTTCAACCACGAGAGCCGGCACAACGAGCCGGGTGACCCCGGCCACGCCACGTGCACCGCGTGGACGGGCGCTCCCGCCGTCGACAACGGCATGGACGCGAAGTTCGAACCCGGCAGCGGCTTCGCTCGCGCGACGCTCTACGTCATGTGGGTCTACAAGTACGCGCGTTACGACCCCCCGGCGATCCGCACGGAGGCGAAGAACATCGCGTCGCAGTTCAAGAACTACTTCTGCGCGCATCCCACGAGCTCAAACCCCCTCGTGCAGGCGCTGCTCACCGAGCTGTGGAACGCGTGAGCCGTCCCGAACGCGTGAACCCTCCTTACTGTAGGTACTTCGAGATGAAGTCGACCAACAGTCTCTCGCGTGCGCCGCCCTTTTCGCCGCGGTGCACGAACCCGCTGGAGCTGAAGAAGTCGGCGCGTAGTCGGTCTGACGCTGACTCGCAGATCTCACCGAGGGAATTCTCTGCCACGGGCCGACCGTACCCTTCGTGCCA
This sequence comes from Streptomyces sp. SID12488, assembly GCF_010548275.1. GTDB lineage: Bacteria > Actinomycetota > Actinomycetes > Streptomycetales > Streptomycetaceae > Streptomyces. The sequence goes on along the minus strand of NZ_JAAGLT010000015.1, from coordinate 65,029 downwards.
GCCTTGCAAGGCCGATTCTGGCACCTGGCAGTCGAGACGGAGTGAGGGCTGGACGCCGCAGCTTCCCTGCGGAGGCAAACTCAGCTGGCCGCATTTAAGGCGCTAGCGGTTCTTTCATCCCATAGGATCCACTTTGGGTGGATCGGTGGTTACCGAGTTTAAAGGACCGCGCATGTCAACCGTACTGGCTGCTTCTCCAACCACGCCCTGGTGGGTCGCTCCGTTGTCCGCGGTGGCAGGCGTCATTGTTGGAGAACTGTCGCGCGGCTACCGTGAGTCCCGAGCACGCAAGTCCGCTGAGCTGGACCGCGCGGTGAACGAGTTCACGCGAGCGTTGAGCCGCATCATGGCGTACAGGATGGCTTCGAAGTCGCCAACCGAACTGGGGAAGCCTCTAGACCAGGCTGGCTTCTTCTTCTCTGCTGAGTCGGTCAAAACGGAGGGCGATCCAGCTGTGCAAGAGGTGACCGATGACCTCTTGCGAATCACTGCTCGGCCGTTCGGCGCCGATGTGAAGAAGAAGGACTGGGCTGCCGCCTTGGTCTACGGCAGAGAGAAGTTGCTCGAATCTGTACGGCAGCAGAAGCAACACGACAGACTGTTTCGACGGACCATCGCTGCTTTTAGGCGGTCCTCATCTGCGCAGCAAGGTCCGTCCAAGGAGAAGGCCCGCCTCCCCGAGGGATGAACGACGTTCCCAACCATCCGTTCATCACTCTCCACCTATCGCATTGGATGCGAAAATTCCGCATCCAATGCGACCCCGGGCGTTTCCACAGCTCAGTGACCCGATAGCGGGAACCCCAGTGAGCCCCTTGGGTGACCTTTCGGGCGCGTACGTTGTTGGCGCGCCAGCCAGGCGGAATGCTGTGTCCCGGCCGGGCTCAGGGTGTCGGCACCCGCCGGCACGGGGCCGCGGCGTACAGCGAGGAGGCGCGATGTCGAACGGCGAATTCATGGGAGGACCCCCAGACACGTGGACCGGACGGGAGGTCAACATCACCGTGCCCGCAGGAGTGTTGGGCAACTTCGACCGGATGACGGAAACACTCAAAGAGGTGATGACCCAGCTCGGCCATCCGTCGTGCCACTCCGGATTCGACGTGAGGTTCCGGCAGTCGCTGGACTTCGTGGTTTCCCCTAAGGGCAACGTCGCGCCGGCCATCCCCCAGCCGTTCGTGAGCTAGGCCGACGTGACGGGACTCGGCGTCGGCCTCACCCACGTCCCCGGCGCCGAGCCAATCCTTGAAGCTTGCGCCGACCTGCTGGAGGTCGTCGAGATCGAACCACAGACGCTCTGGCGCTCATGGCCGGACGGCACGACCATCTGCGACGAGGAAGCGCTGCGCCGCCTCGCCGACCTCCCCGGTGCTCGGCTCCTGCACAGCGTCGGCAACCCGGTCGGCGGTTGCCGGCCCCCCGATCCCCGACAGACCGCCCTCGTCGGCGAGCTTGCCGAGCGCCTACATACACCCTGGGTCAGCGAACACCTGGCGTTCAACCGAACCGGCCGGGGCAGGGACGGGTTCCGCACCGGCTTCATACTCCCACCGCGGCAGACCCCCGAGGGCGTACGGCGCAGCGTGGCCTCGGTGCGGGTCATGGCTGACGCCCTGCCGGTGCCGCTCGCCGTCGAGATTGGCGCCAACTACCTACAGCCTCGCGCCGACGAATTGCCAGACGGTCAGTTCGTCGCGGCCGTGGCCGAGGGGGCAGGCTGCGGGCTACTGCTCGACCTGCACAACGTCCTCGCCAACCAGCGCAACGGCCGGGCCCCCGTTGACCGGCTACTCGACGAACTCCCGCTGGATCGGGTCTGGGAGGTGCATCTGGCCGGTGGCTTCGAGCACCGCGGCTACTGGCTGGACTCGCACAGTGGCATGCCCGACGAGGAGTTGCTCGCCCTAGCGGAGCGGGTGCTGCCCCGGCTACCCGCACTGCGGGCGGTCCTATTCGAGGTGATGAGCTCGGCCCTACCGGGCCTCGACCCGCAGGCCGTCCGGGACCTGCTGATCCGCGTCCGCGAGCAATGGCGGCCGTCATTGACGGCAGGGCGGCCTTTGCTGGCTCCAGTGGCGCAAAGCTTCCCTCTCGGCGACGGACCGGCCACTCGACCGAACCCTGAGGAATGGGAGCACTCACTGGGAACGCTGACGATCGGCCGGGAGGCAGACAGCGCGTTCGCCCGGGAGCTGACGGCCGATCCGGCAATCGCGATTTTGCGGGAACTCGTCATGGAGTTCCGGGCGAGCGCACTGGCTGGCACGCTCGTGAACACCATCCGGCTACTCCTACTCACCCTCGGTGAGGCAGGAGTGCGCGCCCTGCTGGACGACTACACCAGTTCCCATCCACCCGAGTTGTTGGCCACGGAGGAAGCAGAGGCGTTCGCTACCGACCTCCGACGGACCCGCCCGCGTGTCCCCTGGCTGACCGATGTACTGGAGCTGGACCTAGGCCTCCTTCGAGTGCGGCTCGACGACGCGCCGCAGACGGTTCGCCTCGGCACAGACCCGTACGAACTGCTCAGCGCGCTCGGCGTCGGCAGACTGCCCGTCGACCCGCGACAGGGCGACTTCCTGATCCGGCTCACGGCCTGAGCTCTCGGAACGGGGCAGGCGCGGTCGGCGCCGGCCTTGAGGCGTACGGCTGGCGCCCGAGAGGCAGGCCACGGCGGCGACGATGACCTGGGGGAACTTGGAGCGTTCGCCGCCGTAGGTACTGAGCGTGGTGATCTGGTGCCACTCCCGCGCCCGAACGTTGTGACCAACTCTGAGGCGTATTCAAGGGCGCCAGAGGCCACATCCAAAGCTCGCTGTTATCGAGATCCCCAGTCCAGCCTTGACGTCAAGTCCTCAATGCTGGCATACGTGGCTCAGCCACCTGCCTCGGAAGGTAGCGGGGTCGGGCGTCCTTCCACGACATTGTGGATTTCGTGATCCAACTTCAGCCAAGCATCAGCTAGCTCATCGCGTATATCGCGTTTGTGGTTCGATTTGGCGAGGTCGGGCTCATTCAAGGCATCTCCCCATTCGGCCAGGTGCCAGAATATCGCGAGCATGATTTCGTAAAGATATTCCGGTACCTGAGATTTTAGATCCAGCGTGAGCAGGAGGAAGTTGGCGAACGCTCCCACGTCCTGGGTCGCCAACTTTTTCACTTCTTCGGCGGAGGCTCCAGAAAATACCGCTTCTTGTCGTCGCAATAATTCCTTTAGATATTCTTCACATAGGAAGCGGAAGTGCGCACACTGTGCCAACAGTGGGATGTGGTGTGGGTGACTTGCCATATAGGCAGTCGAGAATGGACTCAGGCGCGCTTTATATTCGTACATTGCCTTCCTGTCGATTTTTCCCCGACCGAAGAGGGTGTGACAGTTAGGACAAAGGGCGATAAGATTTTCGAATTCATGCTTAAGAACCTTGCACCATGGTTCAATGTGCGCAATCTCGACAAGAGTCGCGCGGCACGTGGGGATGGCGCATCGATGTCCAGCTTCAACAAGGATTCGGCGTTCTAGTTCGCGAGGCATCGCAGGCCGGTTGGCAGGCATGGCGTCAAGCCTAGACGTACCCACTGACAGGCGGTGCGACGTCCGCCCGGAATGGGCGCACCACCCTCAGGTGGATGGCCAGGCGACATCATGGCGGCGATTCGCATCGGTACAGGGTCCGCGCGGCGGACCAACCCCCGACGACTGACAACGCTACGCTGCCAGTGGCAGTAGCGAAAGCTTGCAGTGGGGTAGACCGTCAACTGACCGGCTGGCCGGACTCCTGAGCCTGGTGGACAGGCTGATCTAGCTGTTGCTGTCGGCGGCGTTGCTCATTGCGGAGGGCCTCCACGCGCTGCGTGAACAGCCCCATGGCCTGATCCGCCGGCTGATCGATGTACGCCCCGATACCGAGTATCAAGGCGTTGGCTTCCTCCTCGATGGCGTCCGCTGTCTGCTGGAGGAAGTAGCTCCGCTCTCGGTACTTGTAGTAACCGGTGAAAGCTGTGGCAATGGTGACGCAGAACCCGAGGCTGACCGTCGCGATGGTCTGCCAGGTCCAGCTCTTCGCTTCCAGGGCAGCCAGGGTGGTCACCGCGGTGGATCCCACCATGATCAGCGATTGCAAGGAGTTGTGGACTCTGCGGTAACGCCGGCTCTCCGACCGGTACTGCTCGATGACGGCCGGCATCTCCTCGCGGTACAGGTTCCGGTGTTCCTGCAAGGACGGCGTGACACCAGCCCCGATGAGACGGATCTCCTCCTGGAGGTCCTCCAACTCCTCTTCCACCTTGGCCATGGAGTGGGTGTACCGCTCGGGTGAGGGCACCGGGTAGAACATCGAGCTGGCGTTGGTGGTCGCGTCTTTCATGACACTGTGCTGGATGGTCATGACGACTAGGAGGAATACCGCGGCCACTACCGACGGTGCGCAGACCGCCGCCGTGCTGGCGAAACTGCCGCGTCGGGCCTGGCAGCGGATGCGGACCGGACACGGCACCAAGGGCGACCGGCACTATGACTGGGCGACGATCGAGATTGTCGGCGACGACACCCCACCCGGTCAGGAGGCCGGACACAGCTTCCTGCTCATCCGCCGCCACCGCTACACCTGTCAACTGTCCTTCTACCGCTGTCACTCCGCTGCCTCGGTCGCGCTCGGCGATCTTGTCGACGTGGTCTGCCCCCGCTGGCGGGTCGAGGAGGATTTCCAGGCTGCGAAGTCGCTGACCGGTCTCGATCAGGGGCAGGTGACCTGCTGGAACTCCTGGCACCGCTGGAGCCTAATCAGCCTCATCGCCGCCGCCCGGCTGTCCGTGAGCACGGCCCTCCACCGCATCGCTGACGTCGCTCACACCGACGAGTCCGCTCCGGCGGAGGCCGCCATGATCCCCCTCACCCGCCCCGAACTCCTCCGGATCCTGCGGGCTTTCGTCCTGCCACAGCCGGTGGCCGACCCGGAACACATCCTGCGCTGGTCGAGATGGCGGCGACGCCACCAGCACCAGGCCGCGACCTGCCACCGCCACTGGAACGAGGTCACCGCCGCCTCATGATCGGAATTACTGCTGCCGTGTCAGACACGGAAGTCGCTAAGATTCTGACTCATGTCGACGAAGAGGCACACCTGTGCACTCTGCCGGGCTCAAGTGAAGAAGGCCACCGGCGAGCATGCTCTGCCTGAGCAACTGCTGAAGCTCCTGGGCGATGCCAACAATCTCGTTCTTGGCAAGACGTACGACATGTACGCCGCGACCTATCAGGGGCACAGGGAGAAAGAGACCAGAAAGCTGGACAACAGTCTCAGCGCCATCCGGGTGCCTTGTTGTGTCTCATGCAACCAGTGGCTGAACGAGACCTTCGAAAAGCCGGCCGCTGAGCACCTGCCGAAGTTGATCCAGGGCCGGATGATATTCACGTCAACACAGAGTGATATCGCTCCGCTGTCCCGGTGGCTCATCAAGACAATCTTGATGAGCCACCATCCTCGGGTTCACTACACGGGGCTGACGTGGAAGGCCAAGGATGGTTTCGCCGCAAATGGAGCGGTTCCGGACCTGCTCAGAGTCCTACGGAAAACCGGCGAGATGCCGCAGCAACTCTCACTTTGGGCAGCCATGGCCACCAGAGGTGAACCTGTACTTCTTCGGCCTGATCCGGACGCAATAATCAGGATGGGCATGAACATCGCTAGGCCCGACGGAATCCTCCGGCTTACCGTGACAGATACTGACGGCATGTCCGTTGCACACGTTGACGGCACGCGCCCGGAAGTGCGCAGACTGTGGCCCCTCTGCGGCGGTTGTGCATCCTGCTTCTGACGTCACGTTGACCATTGCTGGAGGCACAGTCCTCACCTTGATCGGTGTCCTTCTCGGGACCGCAGGAGCACTCATCGCTGAGCCCGCACTCTTAAAAAATGCCAAATCTCGGCGAAATGCCCGCCTCCAGTGGGAGTCTCAACCCCCTACTGCATAGATAACCTGAATCAAATCGCATGACTCACGATCAGGCCTGACACGAAGACCACTGGTTTAGATCTGACGGGTCTGGCCTGAACTGCGTCTCCCAATCATCAGGATATGCCTCCACGATCGCAGGGAGTTCCGTCTTGAAGTCCTTGGCCCAGTCTTCCTTCATGTAGTCGCGCAGCGCGCGCAGAAGCTTCTTGCAGTCTTCTATGTGCCCCTTGGCCAGACCGATACCGTATCGCTGACGGCGACCGTAGGTGAGGTTCGGTACCACCTTCAGTTGCTTGTCCACCTGGGCGTACCCGTAGAGAATGGAGAGATCCGTGAAGACTGCGGCCGCATTACCATCCTTGAGTTCCTCGATACATGCCTTGTAGTCGGACCTGGTGTCCAAGTGAGCACCGCCTGGTAGGGGCATGTCGGACGTCGACCCCTCAACCGTACAGATGGTCATGTCCGAGCTAAAATCGGCCTTCGTCTTGATCGACTGATCCTCCTTGAGCACCAGGAACCCTTGATAGGTCAGCAGATACGGGCCGACGAAGTCGATGTGTTTCTTGTGGTCCTCAGTGATCGAAAACGTCTCGATGTCAAGCTTGACGTCCCAGTGGGTTTTATCGGTGAGCGCAGACACACGTTTACCAGAGGGGACGTCTTCAAACTTGGGCGTGAAACCGATCTTTGCCCCGAGATAGTTGGCGAGATCGGTATCGAACCCCGCGTCGGTGTGCGATTCGCCGTCATGCATCCCGAAGCCAGGCTGCTCGTACTTCGCCCCAATGTGAACCACGCCGGTCAAATACGGTCCGTTATCGCCGCATGCCACGGTGATGAGCAGTAGGACCAGGGCAGCCAGTACGCTGGCACTGCGCCTCGATTTAAGGGTCACTTCATCTCCTGATGATATGTCAGTTATTGAGGATCGCCTTGGAGACCGAAACGTTCAGCGCGCAGCCCTCCTCGGCGTCGAGTCGCACAGCCAGCGTGATGTCACGAAGCCCGGATCCGAGTTCGATCTTTATAGGCGTACCGGGGGGCTGCTCCAGCGAGTCGCGCCGGCTGCCGCCTACCGTCAGGGTCGCCGTAAACCGGCTGGTCGGCAGGCAGATGGGCTGCTCAGGGGCGCTGTCGACAGCCCTGAGAGTGATCTCCAGATGCTGGCGTGGCTGGCCAGCGTGGAGCTTGACCGTAATCGAATTGCCCGGCCGAACTGGCTGTTCGCCCTCGATGCTCACCTGATTGGTCACATCGAGCGGCATGTTGATGACGTAGAGCCAGACGAGCAGCCCTACTGCCCAAATGACGGCGACCGCCGCAGGCGGGGCGAAGAGGATGTTTCGCGCCCACAGGCGGGGTACGTCATCGCTCGAACCGCGTACCGCGATGCCCAGCAGCGCCGTGATGAAGAGCGCCAGAGATACGCCTCCACCCCCCGCCGCCTCGATGACGCCGGAGTGAAACCAGACCGCCAGCACGACGGCCGAGCCAAGGCTGGTAACGAGATTCCAGAAGACGGCCCAGAAGAGGAACCGGCTCTCCTCCCGGAAGAGGACCCTCAGCCTTGAAAACCCTCGCATGAGGCGGGACTTCCAGCCCTCGGCTCCAGCGGGAAGAGTCGGCGGACCGCTTCCCGGAATTGGGCCGCCGCTGGGCTCGGTGTCAGTCACGTATGAAGGATGACGGACCGCCGTTTGGCGGGACGCGCCCTGTCCGTCAATCAGCCACTATTGAGCGGGGCGGGCAGAACCAGCACCGTTGCAGGTCCGTCCTTGTGCAACTTCCGTACCACTCTCGTCATACCCCAGCGGTCGTGTACCTTCGTCAGACCTCCCCAAGATCCAAGGCGCTGCGTGTACCTTGCTACTCCCGACCGCAGTGCGGCCCCACTCCCAGGCCCCTCCCTCACGAACTACAGCTGCCGTGTTAGATCCCAGGGGCAGGCGTAGACGCTCGATGAGCTATACGGGAGCGAATCGCAACTGACCCGATTCAGGACCACAGCAAGAAGTCAATTTGGCAGCTGCGGCACGTAACGTGAGTTCCTACGTCAGCTAGTCGAACCGAGTTCCACTGGTGGCAAGCGTCCCGAGGGCAGCGAGCTTGCTTGTGTCCGCAGCTCAGGCAGACGTAGAGCCCATGAGACTCGGTGAGCTTAGTGTTGTCAGTGAGGACTTTGAAACAGATTCCACGGCTTCACAGAGTTATAGAAAATGGCAGCTATTCCGACAGCGTTATCCTTGATCCCGAAATTGCCGTCACTGCCATACACTCCAACAGTCGAACAATAGACGCATTGTACGGGATCGTTTGCTTGAGGACGCTCTACCATAATCCCCCCTCAGGGCATTATCAGGATGGGGGCTTGTAGAGGTTCAAGTCAACTCTCCGTACAGCTGCCATCACCCTCGGCACGCAGCTCGTCTCCGTCACCGAGCTGCGGCCCGCCCGCGACAGCGTCCGCTTCGCCGACAAGCGCATCGCCGACCACGAAGTCCAACTGGCCGACGCCAGCTGTCCGCCAGGACACGCTGACGTAACGCGTCCCTACCGTCGCGGGTGAGCGCGTGAAGGACCTCTTGGCCGTCGCCGGGGAGACCCTGGACGCCCTGGAGCAGGCGCTGACCGAGGAAAAGGGGGTTGCGCTGGCGTGCCAGCCGCCGGTGTGGCGGGTGGTGCAACGCAAGCCGGGGCGGACGCGGCCGGTGCACACCGGGCGGGTGCGGATCGTGCCGCGAAGCGGCGGCGTCGCAAGGTCCGTGCGAAGGCTGCCGGACTCGGTAGGTCCCGGGGCGGTCTGAGCAGCAAGGTCCATGCCGCGGTCGACCCGGCCGGGCTGCCGCTGGCGTTCGTCCTGACACCCGGTCAGGCAGCTGACTGCCCGCAGTTCAAGGCCGTGCTGGAGAAGATCAGGGTCCCGGGGCCGGTCGGCCGCCCACGCACCCGCCCGGACGCGGTCGCCGCCGACAAGGCCTACTCGGCCAAGGACAACCGGGCGTACCTGCGCAAGCGTGGCATCAAGGCCGTCATCCCGGAGAAGAGGGACCAGGCCACCAACCGCAAGAGGAGAGGCAGCAAGGGCGGCCGGCCCGTCAGCCACGACACCGACCTCTACAAAGAGAGAAACACCGTTGAACGCTGCTTTCAGAAGGCCAAAACCTGGCGCGGGGTGGCCACCCGCTACGACAAGAGCCCGGAGAGCTTCGAGGCCGGACTCCACCTCCGAGGCTCGATCATGTGGCTGAAGCACCTCACGTCGACCACATGATCCGAACCCCGAACAGCTCCTAGTGCGGTCCCGGCGGCTCCGGGGACAGGCCGGGGACCACCGTGAACGTCGCGTCCTTCCGAGCTAGGTCACTGTCCACCTCTTCGACGAAGAGGTGGAAATCCCTGTGCCGCAGGAACCGGTTGGGGAAGTTGAAAGACCGGAACGACACCGCGTTCGGGTTCGCGAGTCCGGGAACCATGGCGAACGTGGCGTCTTTCCGCATCAGCTGCATGTCCGGGGACTCGGGCGGGGGTACCGACCCCGGGGGAACGAGCGGGGGGTTCGGGCCTTCGTGGAGTTTGACGCGGAAGTCCTGGTGCCGCAGGAAGTGGAGGGGGAAGTTGACGGACCGGAAGGACACGAGGTTGTGGTCCGCCAGGCCGTTCACCATGTCGAAGGTGGCGTCGGCGCGGTCCAGATCGCTCGCGACGGCCGACAGCTCGCCCAGGAAGTTCGCGTGCCGGACGAAGTGATTGTCGATGTTGAAGGACTTGAGAGAGGAACCCATGGTGTGCACTCCCTTGCGGCGGTCAGAGGGAATCGCCTGTCAGGGCAACGCCCTGAGGAAAGCGTCTCTCTGTCCGGTCGGCCCCACCAACCCGGATCGCCCTTTTCCTGCGGATGGTGGCAGTGAGGGTGCCTCTCTGCGGCTGCGAGCGTAGTATCCGGTCGCGCTGGGCCCACAGAAAGCACTCAGAGGGTGATACGTGAGTTAACTTCCGGTTAGGGGTCGCCTGATCGTATGGGTCTGCGGCATTCGGTCCGGTCGGTGGGCTTGGCCGTGCCGGGGTGTCGGGGTGAGTGAGCGCAAGCCTCAGAAGGGCGACTTATCCGATGAGCGGTGGGCTCTGATCGAGCCCGTGATCGCCGGGTGGAAGGCCGGGCACCGCTCGGCCGGCGGCCATGAGGGCCCGTACACGATGCTGAAGATCGTGAACGCGATCTTGTAACCAGTCCCAGACCGGTTGTCGGTGGGACTTCCTGCCGCACGACCTGTCACCCGCGGCGCCGTGTACTACTACTTCGCGAAGTGGCGCGACGACGGCACCGAGCAGGCCATCCATTCCCTGCTGCGCTGGCAGGTGCGGGAGAAGAAGCGCCGAATAATCGACCAGAGCTTCGTGGTGCTCGACACGCAGAGTGTTCACGTGGGGGCCAGCGTCCCTGCCCGCACGACGGGGCCCGGCCGAGCAGAACAACGAATGGACCGAAGCCCGCTGCTACATGGGCCGCGAACTGCTGGCCAAGGCCCGACTCCACCCGATCGAGTCAGAATCCGACGATCCCGCCATCCCCACAGAACTCACCGCATAGCCTGAAACTGGATCACCGAGTGGCCATCAATACGCCACTCCAGGGGGCGTGACCGCGCGTTTTGGTGTCCCTCGGCAAAACACCGCTGAGGGAGGGAATGGGGGACGTGGTGGAACGAAGGGCGCGACTGCGCACAGCGCGAAGGAGGCCTGGGCCAGACCGAGTGAGAGCGCGGGTGCGGGATGTCGGTGAACCTCCGCAACGGACTTGGAGGCCCCATATCGACTGGACCAGGTGGGGCGCTGTCGTTGGGGTCGGCGCGGGCATTGGAAGCCTGCTGTTCACGGCTGTCGCAACCTACTACGGAGCCATGGTTTCGCGGGATCAGCTTGATCAGTCGCGGGAAGATGCCGAGTTGAAGTCTCGTGACCAGGCCACACGCGTCGCCTTCTGGAGTAGCAAAGCTCCGAATGGTGCGGCGATCCTGCGCCTGATGAACAGATCGCCGGACCCTGTGACCAGTGTAAACCTGTCCCTGATCCTGATGATCCCCATGCCCCAATCCACCGCCCATAGAGAGGTGAATTCCTCACTATGGCAGGGAGATATGGCGCCTTGCTCGGAAGTGACCTTCGAGCTGGGCACGTTGAGGTACCAGGAGACGAAGAAAGGGGAGTGGGAGAAGCCTAACCCTAAAATATCGGCTTTCGTGATGAACCTACATTTCGTGGATCGCGAGGGTGTGCCGTGGAGGCGTAATGGCGTACAGCTGAGTCGGCTGGGCTTTGATGAAGGGGCACGTCTCCAGCCTGGGGTTTGGGGTCGGGATCTAACACGGTCTTACGGGCAGGCCCGGGCCGAACCCGTGGTGACCAAAGCGCCCACATGCGGAGCGGATACTGGCGGCTAGTTCCAGGAGGAAACGGGGGCTGGAAGTTGCAATTGCGGCTCACGCAATAAAGCGATGTGCACATTCCAGATCGCGCCGGTCCTCAGGGGGTGGTATCAGACCTGATGCCCGATTCTTGGTTTCGTGTGGGGCGAGCGGGAAGGTCGCGGCGGCGTCGGTCGGCTACGGCCGGGGCTGGGTGAACAAGCCCTGCTCGGTCTCGGTCAGGATTCCGCGGTCGGCCAGCCGTTTGAGCTTCAGGCGGACGTTGTTGATGTTGTTGGGTGCGACCGTCAGGTCCATCGCCTCGCACACCTGCCGGGCCCGCAGCGGATGGTCGGCCGCGGTGAACACCGCCATGATCTGCTGGTAGGCCGGATGATCCGGTAGCTTCGGTGCCGGCGGCGCGGGCGGTTGCGGGTCGGGCAGCCCCAGCAGTGTCTTGCGGGTGATCCGGACTTCCTCGGCGGCCCGGCCGAGTTCGTCGAGCTGTGTGGTCAGCTGCGTGATCTGTTCCCGCCGGTCATGCGGTGCGCCAGGCCGGCACGGTCGCCCCGGTCAGCCGGCGCAGTATCACTGCGGTCATCGCCCAGTACACCCGCGACTCCGAACTGCGGGGCAGATGCTCGTAGTCGCGCACCAGCCTGCGGTGCAGCATCAAGATCCCATACGCGCGCTCCACCACCCACCGCTTGGCCTGGGGAACGAACCCGGTCTGCGCGGGATTACGCTCCACGACCTCCACCTCGATGCCCACCTTCTCCCCGTGCGCGACGACGGCGTTCTTGAAACCCTGGTCGACCAGGGATTTCTCCACGGCGTCGGTGTCGGCGGCGACCTTGTCCAGCAGCGCGATCCCGACGGCGTTCTCGTGCGCCGACGCGGCCACAACGACCACCGCGATCACCAACCCCAGAACGTCAACGGCCAGGCCGCGCTTGCGGCCCGGTACTTTTTTTGCCGCATCACGCCCCGTCGACCCGGCGGGCACTCCGGCCGCCGCGTGCACGCTCTGGGTATCGAGCACCACCAGGCTCGGGTCCGCCTTCCGGCGCGCCATTTCCCGCACCTGCCAGCGCAGCAGGTCGTGAATGGTCTGATCGATGCCGTCGTCACGCCAGGTGTAGAAGTAGTACTTCACCGCGCCGGGCGGCGGAAAGTCGTGCGGGAGCAGCTCCCACTGGCAGCCGGTCCGGCCCTGGTAGAGCAGTGCGTTGACGATCTCCCGCATCGCGTACCGGCCCTGATGGCCGCTGACCGAGGGATGCGCGGCCTTCCACGCGGCGATCACCGGCTCGACCAGCGCCCACTGCTCGTCGCTCACGTCGGTCTTGTAGGGCTTGCGCTCACTCACGGCGACCAGCCCAACATGCCCATGGCCCCCGACCGGCCAGGATGCTGCACCGCCACACGTTCAGGTGACGACAAAACTCCTATGCACTCTCATTCCGCCCTCTCACAGTGCAGAAGCAGCCAGCCGTCGCGCTCGCCCTCCTTCACGACGAGTCCCCGCTTGACTGCCCGCCCACCCGATCACCGGAACCGGCCTCGCTCTCAACAGACCGGACGGACCCTAATACGCCGAAGTCAGTAAAGGCTACGGATTTGGTGAGACGTTCTGGGGGAAGGCTTCGAAAGCGTCTCTTCCATGGAAGGCGGGGGAACTGTGGGGGCCACGAGGGGGCCGTACCGGTGGCTGCGTTTGGTGGCCATGGCGACTGTCAGCGCGTTGATCGGACTATTCACTGCGCTGTGGGGGTCGGAAGCATGGGCGGGGGTGCTGGGGGCTGCGGTCGCGGCGGTGGTGAGTGCCGTTGCCGTCGGCGTGCAGACGCAGATGCAGCGGCAGGCCGAGTCGGCTCACCATCGGTCCCGCGCGTTGGACGTTCCCTCGCCGGAAGGCCGATTTCCGCTGGTCCGGGACATGCACGATCCGATCGCAGTGGGAGTGCATCCAGCCGAGACTATTGAGCAGGGCGGCACCATCGACCGCGTCCCGGCGTACGTCACGCGGGACATCGAGCCACACCTGCACGCCGCCCTACGACGCGGCGGCTTCGTCCTACTGATCGGCGAATCCACCGCCGGCAAAACCCGAGCCGCCTTCGAGGCGATGCGACTCCTGCACCCTGATTATCACTTCGCGGCTCCTTCCATGCGAGAGGCCGTGGAAGTGTTGCTAAGCGACTGGGGAGCAGTCCACCGCTGCATAGTGTGGCTGGATGATCTGGAACGTTTCCTGGGGCCGGGAGGGCTGACCACCTCCACTTTGCACCGCCTACTACTGCTGGACCGGCAGGTGCTGGTCCTGGCCACCATGCGCAGCCACGAGTACGACCGCTACCGGGATCGTGCGGAGACCGAGACTTCCGGGAGCGCGCAAGAAGTCTGGCGCCAGGGTAGGGCCGTACTGCGACAAGCCCAGGTGGTCCACGTCGAAAGACGCTGGACGCATGCCGAGCGCGAGCGGGCCCGAGCGGTGGTCGCCGATCCCCGACTGGTCCGCGCATTGGCCGGTGATGAGCGTCTCGGGGTAGCCGAACTGCTGGCGGCCGGCCCGGAACTAGTCGAAGCCTGGCAGCATGCTTGGATCCCAGGACACCACCCTCGCGGGGCGGCCCTAGTTGCAACGGCTGTCGACGCCCGCCGCACTGGCTACCACCGTCCTTTACCCGCGGAGATTCTCCAGCAACTTCACGAGGGCTACCTTGCTCGCCGCGGTGGAGTGGAATTGCGTCCCGAACCGCTCTCGGAGGCGCTGCACTGGGCTCTGACCCCCACGTTCCCTGCGGGCGCGAACAGCCTCTTGCTCGGCGACGCCGAACATGGATACATGGCTTTCGACTACTTGATCGACCTTTCCGTACAGGAGTCCATACCTGAAGCAGTCTGGGTGGCAGTCATGGAGCTTGCCCCAATCCACGAGGCGTACACGATTGCCTATAATGCGGTGATAGCGGGGCAATTCATGCTTGCCGTCCCGGCGATGCGACGTGCGGCTCAAGCAGGTATCGGTGAAGCCGAGGCAATCTTGTGGGAATCAGGCGAGCCCATGCGTCCCGCAGAGGAAGGGTTAATCGTCGCACAACAAAGGATGCAAGCTCTTATACAAGAGTTCAGTACTGACCATGAGGAGACACTAATAGCTGAAAGCATGGTCGCCTTCTTCACCATGCGCAGCGGCCGCTACTCTGAGGCCCGCCACCTCTACGAACAATTGGCGAATAGGGCAGCGGAAGCACTGGGACACAATCATCGTATTGTTCTCGGCATGGAATTTGGAATCGCTACCAGCACGTTTTCAGCAGGAGCTCAGGATGAAGGCCTAGCCCTTCTAGAAGCTGCCGTTCGAAACAGTGCCATCACGCTGGGGCCGGAGGATCTCACCGTGCTGGACCGACGCAAGGCGGTGGTTCAACTCCTGGTGGAGGCAGGGCAACATGATGAGGCGCTGCAGCGGCTCCCCGGTCTCGAAGCCGATTGTTCCCGTCTCTCGCCCACACATCCGATCGCCGTCGCTGTGAGGCGTGTGGCAAGTCAGCTACGACAGCGAACGTGAGAGACGAGGACACGCCCTTTACTGACTTCGGCGTATTAGAGGCGAGGCAGTCCGGACGTAAGCCATGCTTCTTCTTACAGCACGTCGTCCCGCAGCATACGGAAGTCCATGTCATCGCTAAGGTCTAGAATCTCGCCTCTCAGCTCAGTTCTAAACTTGGACGCTAAGGGGTACCATATTTGGTTTTTTTGGCACAAAAGGATCGCCTCATATGGTGCTTTCAGCTTGAAGTACACATTTTTCCCATCCCAAGTTAAGTTCGAGAGTGGAATGCGAAGCAGTCGACGCTTCAGTTCTATCGAGACGTCACGATCCATAAAAAGCTCAGCGGCACTCCTCGCCAGCCGTATGAGGTCAGCTACGGTCGCGGTTAACCTCCCTCTATCTTCCTTCGTGTAGCTCTCTATCTCGCGGTCAATCCCAGCCTGACGCGCATTCTTCTCCGCTACGATCCGGTTGAAGAGCTCCGGCTTAATCTTGAAACTCTCGCGGTCACGGAACATGTCCATGATCTCGTCATCAATATGATTCCGGTCGGTCCGTAGCTGCCGAGCCTTGCGAATCTGGTGCTGAAGATCTGTTTCCTCGCCTTCCTCCAACTTCTTTAAGAGCCAGCCGGCGGTGCTATCCGGAATCAGTAAGGCTCCAAAGAGTCGTTCTGCAATCTGCCTCGTAATCACATCCTCATTGACCCACTTGGCACCATGAGGCTCACCGTATTCCGTGCATTTGAGGTAGTAGTACTTCTCTTTCTTGGGCCCGTCTGTCAGCACTGTATAGCCACACACGTGGCACGTTATAAAATCTCGATACAGGTGCTCTTTGGACGCATACTTCGTCCGCTTCGCCGATCGCCGCTTGTTAACCGATTGAACCTTGTACCAAAGCCACCCCGGAATCATTCGGGCATAGCGGTGCGGATAGAGGTTTCCTCGGTACGACATGAAGCCCGCATAGAACGGAGTGGACAGTATGCGGTGAATCTGCTCTACGGTAATCGGCTTATGCTTCCCTCTTGACACCATGCCCGCTTCTTTCAAGCGAGCCGTTACAGCTTTAAGGGACATTCCTGTTGCCCGAAGCTCGAACGCCATGACAACAAAATTACGCAGTTCCTCGTCCGGCTTTATATCCTTCTTGGTCTTACGTTTCTTTCCTCGTTCGACTCGTCCGTCAACAGGAATCCCCGTGTCGATGTTCCTGTATCCATACGGAGCACGACTAATCCACTCACGTCTCCCCTCGACAATTTCCTCAAAGCGTCGCCGCACGTTGTCGCGAATGGAGCCAGAGAAGTAGCTGGACAAAGCGACACCGATGTTGAGTCGAAACAAGTCAGGGGCTGGCGAGTCCTGGTGGACGTATAAGTTATCTGATGGGAAGTGCAGTTCAATCTTCCCCTTCTTTCGAAGGTCTTCAAAGAGTACCTTCTCAAGGCTTGACGAGTCTCGACTGAAACGGTCAATCTTGTCGAAGACAACAATGACGAGCGATTGCGCTCTAGTGATGGGATCGATCACGAGTTCCCTAAAGCGCAGTCGCCTGCCCTTGTAGGCTGACTCGTCAAATTCAACATATATGGACGGCATCGATTTTGATGCCGCATAGGCTCTGAGACGTTTCTCCTGGGCCGGCAGGGCGTCAACCTGCTCAGGATCGGATACGCGAGCCACCAGCAAGAGCCACGGCTCTTGACTTACAACTAGCCGCTCCACCTGATCCAGTTGCTGCTTTAAAAGATCATCGCTTGTCATCACCCTCTCCCCGTAATCGCTTAGCTAGCTTGGACTCCTGATCCATTGCGTATAAAACTTTCACATAATCAACCAGCGAGTCGCCCGTTCCTAGCTCGCGTGCCGCCAGCTTTTGAGCAGCGTCCAGCGCATCTTCTTCCCGCTTCTTGGCATTAATCAACTGGCAGTACCTCCTTTATGCCACGAAGTGGTGAATCACTGCAATATTGAAGCGGCCTCCTCGGTTATACCGAGGAGGCTTTTTTGGTATGAAGTCAGACGTTGACAATCTGCCGTACGACCTTCAGGGCTTGAGCTTTGAGCGGCTCGGGCTTGATGAGCGTCCGGTTGAGTTTGGTTTCCCAGGTGCGGGAACGTCGGACGTGGTCCAGGTACTCTCCTGCGGCCTGTACGAGCCCGTAGGCAGTGTGGGCGACGGGAGCGGTGGTCGGGGAGGCCAGGATGGCGCGGACGGCCTGGCGGGCTTCCTCGACGTTATTAGTAACCCGGTCGGTGACAAGGCCGGCGGGCGGCATAGGGATGAACTCCCTGACGAACAGCTCGCGTTGCCGGGTAGAGACGGGCAACGTCAGCAGTTCGCGCGCCAGTTCTTCATAAGCCCGCATCTCGCGCCGAGCGCCGGTGACAGCGTCGCGGGCTTCGTCGACGCGGTTACGCCAGCCGTGCTTGTGCACGAACGAGAAGGTGGTGCCAGTGCGGTCTCCTTCCAGCTCTGCGGCGCGGAAGGTGTTGCCGCAGACGATGCGGACGGCGGTCGCGCGGGCGGTGCAGCCTCCGGGTAGTCCGTGCCGGTTGGTGATGGCGAGGTAAGGCAGAGTAATGGTGTCGTCGCCGGGCAGGACGATGGGCTCGTCCAGCAGGGCCAGGCACCAGACGGAGCGACCCTCATCGAGGACGCCCGCGGTCTCCCACGTAACGTTCGGTTGAGCCAGAACGGCTTCGACAATGGCGCCCATCTCGCCGTGATCGATGACGGCGTAGGAGTCCCGGTTGATCCACAGGGTGGCGCTGGTGTCGGAGCGGGCGATGCGCTGCCAGCCCTTGATGGGCGCGTAGATCGGCTGACCGTACTCATCAATGCCGCGGAGTTCGTAGACGGCCTCGGTGATGGGGTCCCAGGTCAGGCCGGCGAGCTGCCGTGCCTCGTCCCAGGTTTTGGGGTGCTGGTCGAGGACCAGCCCTTCACGGTGCCAGGGCATCTCCCTGACGGAGAACATCGACTCGACGTTGGCAGGCATGACGGGCGTCCTTTCGTGGGTCGAGAAATGGGACCGGGGAGTCTGAGCACCTGGAGGTGCCCGGACTCCCCGGATGGGATGTGGAAGGTGCAGTCAGTCGCTGTCGACGTACGTCAGCTCGGTGATGTGGAAGTTGGCTGCTGGGTGGAGGGCGTTGGCGTAGCCGGTGATGGGCAGACCGGTGAAGAACCGGATCTGCTCCGCCAGCCAACAACGGGCCAGCAGTGCGTCTGAACCGTCCTCGGGCTCGAAGGTGATCTTCAGGGTGAGGTCCATGACATGACTCCTCTCTATGGGGATGCCAGGTAGCTGGGGAGACACCAGCAACAGGTGGGACCGCCGCTGGTGTCAGATGGGCCGCCTGGGAAGCTGCCCCTTGGCGGGCTACGCCTCCGAGACTTGGACTCCCGAGACCTCGTACGTGGAGGTGTCGTCATCGACGTCGTCGAGGCCCGACAGGTCGGGCCGGAGGTACTTCAGGGCGTCTTCTTCGGCGGCGGCTTCGTTGCCGGGATTGACTTCGTAGCTGCCGGTGATGGTGTACTCGACCCGGACACGGCTCTCGTACGGCACGAAACCGAAGGAGATCAAGAAGTCCTCCAGGCCGCCGCGGCAGATTTCTCCCTCTTCGTGCCGGTCGACGGCGTACTGCCGGATAGCTTCCAGCACCTCGATGTGGGACTGGCGCTGATCGGCGTGCGCCTGAATGGCGACCTGGCGGCAGATGGACAGGGCCTCGACGGCATCACGCAGGGCAGCCGCACGCGCCACTGGGTGAGTGACGGGCTGGATCTCCAGGACTTTGGTGCTGTACACCGAGATACGTCCGGCGAAGTAGACCTCGATCAGGTCGGTGTCGGCGACCCGGAGGACGACCCCGTTCACCTCACCGATCTGGACAGCGGCCGGCAGCAGCTCGGCCAGGTCCTGCGGCGGAAGCGTCCGCAGGGCTTCGGTGGTCAGCTCAGTCATGGCTGACTCCTTCCGAATGGAAAAGAACGAGCACTGATTTCGGTAGTGAGGCTCAGTACTCAAGGGGCCCCGGGCAGACGCCCGCCCAGCCAGCCGGCCTGGAACAGCTGGTCAGGTGGACGTCCGCCTGGGCGGTCACAAGGAACGAAGACAGACGAAGCAGTAGTCGCCACCGGCGATATCCGGCGCGAAGATCACCTTGGGGAACTCGTGCGAGTTGAAGCTGTCCTCAGCGTGACGGTCGATCCGAGCCTTGAGGGCGGCCTCGTTGAGGATGTCCTCGGTCGATCGGTCCGGGTTGGAAATTTGGTAGTACGGGATCGCGAGGTCTTTCACGCAGTCGGGGCAGACGGTCTGCTCGCCGTAGAAGTACGCCGCGATGTCGACGGAGGAACGCGGCCGACTTCGGTGCACTTCGTGCTTACATCTGGGCTTTTCAGGCAAGGTCATGTGAGTACGCGGCATGGCGGACTCCTTTCTCGTAGGTGGTGTGGACGGGCAGAGCAAGTCGGGGTCAGGAGCCGGAGGCGCGCAGGGCGGCCAGAGCGGCAGCCTCTGTCGTGACCCGGAAGAGTCCTCGGGCCTCGGGCGGCTGGTCGGCGATGACGCGAGCGATGCGTCGGGCGCGGTGGTCGTCCGGGACGATGAACAGCACGCCGGGGAAGATTCCGTGGCGCTCCTGCTCCAGCCCGGACAGTTCAAAGGCGCAGTAGGCACGACACTTGTTCGCCAGGATGGCGGGGCTCTCGGTGGCCAGGTCGATCTCGACGAACCAGGACAACTCCAGGTCGCCGGCGACGAGCCGGACCAGGGCATCGGGTTGGATCGAGCGCCTGCGGCCAGCAGAGTCCCAGTAGGTGCGCCGGGCATCGGCCTCGACCAGGAACTGGCGCACGGCAGGGCCGCCGTTGCGGGCTTCGATCACCAGCCTGACGTAGAGATCGCAGATGGCGAGCCAGTGCCTGAGCTTGGGAGGCGACGGTCGCCAGGCTCGACGTTGGCCAGCGCCGGGACCGCTGGCGTGCCCGGTCAGAGTGAGTCCCGCACTGGTCAGGACGTGCACGTAGCCAGCTGGGCCAGCTTTGCGGCCAGAGGAAGCGTTGGCGAATCGACGCACCAGACCGAACTTGGTTAGGCGCTGGAGATGCCGGTGGGCCAGACGGTGAGCGGTCGCGCGCTCCTCATCCCCGAAGACGACGTACGCAATGTGCTCTGCCGTCACCACTCGCGTGATGGCGAGCGTCTCCAGGACCAGGCGCTCACGCGAGGTGAGGTCTTCGTCCAGCCGGCTGAGACGGCTGAGGATCAAGGGTGGATGGGTGGCAGAACCGATAGCGCGGACTCCTCGGAGTTAGGGGTTAGCGACGTTGGTCAATGAGGAACGTCTAAATGTCGTACGCACGGTGGCGGGATCAACAGATAGGAACGGCCGCGCAGCGCTGACACGTTGGGACAGGGTTAGCGACAGGGACCTACGCGCTCGGGCGGGCCAAACGCGGCCCAGGGGTTGGCCGTACGGCATCCTGCCTGGCCGCAATCTCATGCTCCACCGCGGTGCGGTCCCGGCCGTAGGCCAGGCGAGAGGCAGCGCGGGCAGCCTCTCCCCACCCAGTAGCTTCGGGTGGTGGGTTGGTGGCGATGGTGACGGGCGGGCTAACTTGCCCACCGACGACAATCACAACGACGGCAGTACGCGGCTCCAGGGTCAGCAGGTCCTCAGGCTTCACCAGCGGACCCAGGGCACGGGCCAGGGTGACGGCATCATCGGCTCCGGGTTGCAACACGACCTTGGTCCGGGCTTCACTCAGTAGGGCGGCCCGGAGTCGAGCAGGAGCCTGCGTGATGTGCTGAAGCGCGGCGACAATTTCAAGAGCGTGGCCGCGGGCCCGAGCCAGCATGTCGGCTAGGTCGACGCCGCTGCGCAGGAAGCGCGCAGCCTCGTCGATGTACAGGGACGTCCGACGGCGGTGTTCGCGAGCGACGGCGGCACGACGCATAGCCGCGTTCCACACCATGCTGATGATCATCCCGCCGAGCAGGTCAACGGCGTACGAGCCAGCCAGACCAGACGGCAGGGCTACCAGCAGAATCTTGCCCTGATCGATGACGTCCTGCATGGTCCAGGCCGGATGGGATTGACCGATCATGGCGCGCAGCTGGCGTCGGTCGGTCAGGGGCGACACCTTGTTGATGACCGCGGAGACGGCTTGGCCACGTTCACCTTCGCTCCAGCCGTTGAAGCGAGAGAAAAAAGCTCCCACGGTCGGGGCGAAGGCAGGATCGAGGTCGGCCAGCAGGGAAGCACGAAAGCCGTAGTCGGTCAGGACGGGCGGCAGCTCCACCAGAGTCATGCCCGGCGTGGCGGCCAGGAGCACGAGACTTGCCTTAAGCAGTTCCTCCAGGCGAGGACCCCAGCTGTCAGCATTGGCGCGGATGAGCTCCAACATCTGGTCGGCCACGAGCTCGGCATCTTCCGGCGCGCAGTCCAAAAGGTTGATGCCCACCAACTGGTCGTCGGCGGCGTCCACGTAGATCAGGTCGCCCGTACGGTGCTCGGGGATGCGGTCGGCCACGTCGCGGGCCAGGTCGCCGCCGGGATCGAGCAGGACGATGCCTCGGCCGGCTTGGATGTCCTGGGTCAACTCGTTGAGCAGCAACGTGGACTTGCCGGAACCTGTGGGCCCGGTGATCAGTTGGTGCATCAGGGCATCGCTTGCTGCGATGGCGATGGGCCGTTGCAGCCCGTCGTACGTCGCAGTTCCGAGAATGCGGCCAGACGACGGCAACTCCGATGAGGGCGGGAAGGTCCGGCCACCCTTGAGTGTCAGCCCCGGAACGGTCGGCCCGCCCAACGGCCAGCTCAGCAGGGTCGCTGCCTCCCGGGCATTGACGTGGATGCGAGCAGTACCGGTTCTCGTGGCGGCCCGGGCCAGCCAATCGGCAGCACGGGACGGCAGCCAGCGTGGAACGAGGGCAGCACCGTTCTGGTCGAGCTGATGCAGCGTGGCCATGAGTCGGCCCACCAGGAGGTGAGCACGAGGACGGTCAGCCGCAGTGGCCCCGACGGTGCCGACCACTCCGAACCAAGGCTCGGCGGTCTTGGCCTTGAAGTCGGCCGCGGCCTGCTTGTCCACCGGGGCAGGTGGAGCGGCGGTCAGCAGTTGACCGAGCCGATGGAGCCAGGCCGGTCCCACCTGCGTGCCAGTGGTGCTGCGATGCGGCACGGATGGCTGTGGGGTGCGGACGGGATAGACGACCAGTTGGTAGAGCAGCAGCTCGTCTCGGCCAAGCGGCTGAAGCGTGCTGAGCAGACTGGTGGCGAATGCCTCGGCCAAGTCCGTCCGCAGGGGGCGGGCAGTGGTGGTGAGGTGGATGCGCCGCAACCAGCGCACTCGGGGCAAGGCTGGAGCGTCTATGGGGGCGGTACGCAGATTGGGCACGATGCCGCGCAGCTGCCGTAGCAGTACGTCGGCCTGGTGCTCGGGCACACGTAATCGGTACTCGATCCTGCCGGGCCGGCCGACCCACTCGAAGACCGCACTGTCCCGACCGTAGAGCCAGCCTCGCGACGGTCGCAGCCGAGTGAGGGCGTGCAGGAAGGCTGTCACCTGCTGGATGGTCAGGTCACGTGGGAAGTCGAGCCGGTAGGTCACACGGCTAGTGTCTCGGGAAAGCTGATCGCGATAGCGCAGAATAAAAATGAATCCGATGGTGGCGCTAAAGAGCGCGGCGCTTGCGACGAGCAGGCTCGTGTCTCTCATGGACGACCTCCACTAAACGGAGGACGCGGACGAGGGACAACTACCGAGACGGTACGAAGATTGTGTGGAGCCACATAGAGCATCCACCCCCCTTAGCCACAACACATCTCGCCGGAGCGGATGGGTGACATTTATGCAAATTGCGCTTTTGGTTCGCCACAAGATGCCCATTGTTTATAGCACACCAAAGGCGAAAAGTCAATACTTTTGCAATTCTATATCTGGCGACGTCCACCTTGGAGCGTAAATTCCGCCAGTGAAAAACATAAATTATAACTCACCTTAATCAATTCCGCATCCGCAAGATCACCCACTCGCCAGTGGACAGCAGCGGGGAGGGGAGGGAGAATTGATAGAACCGGGAGGTAGCCGTGACGAACATCATTCCCCTCCGATGCGACTTCAGCGACCCTAAGAATGTTTTGGCCGCAGTTCGCGATAATCCACTCTCTCTGCGTACCGTGGTCGATGCTCTCGGTTTTAAGTGGCATCAATCGGATCAAGCTCCTAAGGGTTTCATCCCGGCCGATGAGGAATGGATGGACAAAGCCAAATTGTTCATCCGGCCAGCATTCACGCCGGAGACTTCAGACGGAGATTTCGTCCAGGGGGACGAAATAGGCGATCCCGGCTCGTCGGTCTGGCTGGAAGGCCACTACCTGGACGGACCAGGTGGAGACATCGTGGTGTTTCCCAACGAATCCAGCAAAAACCAGCGAATCATGCTATTTGTGCGCCATAGCGAAGGTGAGGAAATCTCGGGAGAACTATCTTCCGAATCAGAGGATACCAAGCAGCAGCATGAAGAAGAACCCATCCGTCGGCCATCAAGGCCCATGGATGTGGTGAGCGTTGAGGCGGACAATGAAGAGGGAGAATTTAAAGGGCCTTTCCTCTGGGTACGGGACAAAAGCTGCTTCCTTGACGGCAACGACATTTGCACAGCCGAACCTGGAACCAATCACATTTGCCGATCGAGGACTTCGTCGGGGAAAGTGCAGATGAAGCTGTGTCTTCGGCTCATTCCGAAACGGCCATGACATGCAGGTACTCGCTCTCTCCGATGGTCTACTAACTACAGCAGCGATTATTGCGATGATCGCCAATGTCGCTACAGCTGTAGGTGTCGGACTTACGTACTGGTACTTCGCTCGGAGCGGTCCTCGAATCGTGGTGGAGAGCGGTACAGACTTGAAACTTATCTACATATACATGTGCAATAGAGGTAGGCAACCAACGACCGTGCGAAGCTTCGGTATTGGAACCCAAACTGGCGGAGGCAGTGAAATCCATCCCTTGCAGGGTCCCGACGGCGATACAGTAGAAGATTTGTGGGTGGAACCTCGGCACCCTATCCTTCTTAATCCGGGCGATCAAAAGCTGAACGTCCTCAAGTGGCCAAGCGCGATCACGGTTTCGGCGGTTCTGGACTCAGAAATATCGGAGCTTGGCGAGCTTCATGAAATTTCTAGCCCCGGAGACGAAAGAATCCTTGCTATTGTGCAAATATTTGCCGGCCACTATAAAACATCACAAATTGAAGTGGAAACCACTGGGGGGCGCTATCTCGTCGAACCCACCCAGGAACAATGAAAAACCCGAGACCATTTGGACCACTTACGTGATCGCAGGTCTCGGGTTAGGGATAGCCCTCCTACCGCCACTGTTTCGGCGACATGAAGGCTGTCACAGACTCCTCGATCTCACATATGTAGCATTTACGCTCTAGCGTCTGCGACTCAGCGACACCAGTTCTACCGGGCCTAGGGTCTGGAACTACGTATGCCACGATACTCTTAGATCGCCACGGCGACCATGCATGCGCACACCACTCGTGATTTTGGTTCATCTGATGCCCTCTCGGGAATTGCTACTCCAAAAGGGCGCCATTCAATTATGCCACTTACCACGCACCGTTAACAAGGTAAAGCGGAATGAGGTAAGCGCAGCTAGATGGCTACTTCGGCAGCTGGATGACCGCACAACTCAGATTTACTTTCGCTGTCTGGGTAGCGTCACAATCCGTCCCATCCTTATATTCACCGGAAGGCCGGGCACGAATGATCAGACTTGTAGCGTCTCCTGGCGTGACCAAGAAACTGACTTTCTGCTCTACGTCCCCTAGGTCATCCGGACGCATCAGCCCGCGGTAGAGAGGCTTCGGACCGACAACTGCATTGTCGCGAACAGCCTCAGCCTCAACAATAATTTGATTGTGATTAGGGACACCGTCAGCATGAACCGTGAAGCTTACTGTCAAATGTTTATTACTCTCGATTTTAACATCAGAAAGATTAGGGCGCCCGTTACTCCTGGCCGCTTCGGCAACAAAGGTGATAGCGAGCAGCAACGCCGTCAGGTACAGGAGGACGCCAAGGATCAAGAGGAAAAGTTGGAGGACGTTCCCCCCCGTGGATTTGGCGCAAAAGAGTGCTCCGATACTCAGAGCGATAGCGCCAAGGGCACAAAATGCTACACCCCAAAAACGACCAACGTCGTTATTAACAGCGACGATCAGAGTGTCCTGCGATAGGCCGAATGCGGTACCAATACCCGCAACGGCTACGAAGGCAGCCGACAGGATCTGAGAGATCGAGCCCAGCCGGTTGTCTACTTCAGCAACCCGAGTGGGTGTCGTCATTTCGGTTCCCCGTCGCTTCCCGTAGCCATGGATCCACTTTCACACACGAAACTCGCTTGCCCGGTACCTTCCCCTAGCAGCGGGATACGGAATCACTCGCATGGCCCCCTCCGGCAGAGCTGGCCGATCCAGTGAATCTCTTAGGGGAACACCTTCAGGTACCAGCACTCCAGCGGATTTGCTGGCGTTGCATGTCGGCATTGAACCGCGCCTGGTCACGAGGGCCGTGGCGCTCTGAGTGATGGCCGGCCAGGATGGGCTGGCCGAGCGGTACGACCTCGATGCCGGCGGGCCGCATCATGCGATGCAGCCGCCTTTCTCTCCCGGCTGTCAGCCCAGCCCTGTAATCGCTCAGCCTTGGCGAGTCTCCGCTCTCGGCACGTCATCGTGCCACCGCCATCGCCTGTGGCGAACTTACGTGGTCCATGATGTCCGACCAGGACTGAAACGTCTTGCCGCAAGCGCAGAAGTAATCTCCGGCCTCGCCGTACTCAGACACCCATTCGACCAGGTCTTCCCGGTCACTCGCCACACTGGTTGGCTGGCCATTGGCGTCGCAGTGATACCAGACGGGCACCAACACCGATGCTTCGACTTCGTTGATGTTGCAGGGGTAGGTAGTTTCCATGGTGGAATCCTCCTTATATTTATGTGTCGTAGTCAGCGACTCAGGAGGATGAATCCGAGCACAGCGACAAGCACCAGCAGCGTTGCGAAGTGGCGGACCAGCTTCAGCGCCCACTCGCTCCAGGACTGCTTCTGAGTGTGGGACTCTCGCAGTTCACGCAGTGGCCGGGATTGCATCACCAGCCGTGCCTGCATTGCTTGGAATCTCACCGCATCGATGATCTCGCCGGTTTCCATATCGACGTAACGCTTCACGATGACTCGGTCCTCCTGCTAACTACGAGACCGATACGGGCCAGTAGGAGACGCCGTCACGGTGGAGCGCCCTCACCCGAGAGCTAAGCAGCGGAAGGGGAGGACGAACGACCTTGACGGCATAGGCGACGACTGGCTGACGATCGGCGAGTAGTTAGCAGGAGGACCGAAGGTTATCCGCGGCAAAATCGTCCGTCGTCGCAGCTCAGCGTCGTGATGGTCCCGCTCGACACGTAGGCCGACACGTAGGCCGGCGCGTAGGCCGGCGCGTAGGGGTAGCAACTCGTCGAAGGGTCTGGCACCAAGGTGATCCAGGTCCAGGAGCCCAACGAAGTGCAAGGCAGCGAGCCTGCTACCTGGGTGCCCAGCGGCAGACGCGCCTGACAGCCTTACTCAGCGAAACCGCCCTGGCAGAACCATGCACTATCCGCGAGCGCTGTGTATGTCGCGGTCTGCCAACTATTGATGTGCGCAGCCCGACGGCTATCTGCCTGTTCCTCAAGATGCCTCTGCACCTCATTGGCACCGCCCCTATCGAACACCTGCGACAGTGCGTATCTGATGTTGTTGATTTCCTGGGCAGCCTGGGATGCGTACAGACTTGCAAGCTTAAACATCTTAAAGTGCCGATGCGCTCGATAGGCTAGGGTCTCGGGCCATTCCAGTGGAGGACCCACGTAGAAGCGTACGGCCGCAGGGGCTACATTCACGACCGCGGCACATAGCCACGGATCGTCCTCGATATCGTCGAAGTAAGGGTGGAGTGGCTCGTCCTCCGCGCAGGTCGGCGCAGCGTTGGATTTTAGCTTGTTGCAGTCAGAGCAGGCCGGGATCAGATTGAGCGGATCGACAGCAAGAGCTGGGTATAGCGTCTTCGGCAGGTGATGATCGAGGGTTGATACCGCACGCTGCCCACAGAGAGGGCAACGCCCATGGGTGGCGGCCAGGATCAAGTCATCATAGATGAAGCGTCCTACAGCCTTTTTCTGGACCAAGCGGTATTTGTACAGCGCTATCATCTCGTCGCAACTGACCGTATCAAGGGTAAAATCGCCGGGCTCCAGTGTATGGAGTGTTAGCGTCTCTGCCGCCTCGGCATACTCATCGGCTGCTGCGACCACCTCGTCCTCTGCTTCTTTGAGGCGATCCCTAAGCTCCTTAACCTGGATACGACTGGTGCATGTTCTGTAGCTAAAGGCTGCTGTGTGCTCTGGAGGATCGACCTTCCACATCAGAAGCCGTCCTCCGCATCCCGGGCAGCGATTAGGCCCCGGACAATTCCCTTCGCCTCACCGCCAAGCTGGCCTCCAAACCGCTCGATGATGTCTTCATAACTGCTGTTCGACACGATAGCTTCACCCAAGAGGCGATGAAATCCAGAACGGGTGACCTCCAGCCCAAACGCTTCGCGGGTAAGTACGCCAACGTTCTCGCCGAAGGTTTCGATTTCCGGCCGATCTACTACCATTTGACGGCCAGAGCGACGGAGCTTATATGCGCACTGCTGAGGAACCTCCTGCAACACGACGGGCGAATGGGTCGCGATGATGGCTACACCATTCCGATTGATCAGCAGGTCAGATAGGGCTCGGATGAACGCTCCGAGAAGCGGTGGGTGTAGATGAGCTTCCGGTTCATCGAGCAGGACAAGGGATCGTTCCTCGACGCTTTCGACGAGGCGAGTAATGGTCAGCAGAACAATCTTGTGGCCCGAACTGAGATTCCGGAAGAGTAGTAGCGCTCGCCCACTAAGTTCACTCTCGTTAGCCGC
The DNA here is from genome assembly GCF_010548275.1 of Streptomyces sp. SID12488. Lineage (GTDB taxonomy): Bacteria > Actinomycetota > Actinomycetes > Streptomycetales > Streptomycetaceae > Streptomyces. The sequence continues at coordinate 37,076 of NZ_JAAGLT010000015.1, read as the reverse complement.
AGAGTCGGCCAAGTCCGCCACTCTCGCATCGCTGAAAATCGGGTCGGCCTCCAGCATCTGGAGCGCTCGGCGCCACCGGGCAAAGCGCGCTCCTTTCACACAGACCTTGACGCTCGTGCTGAACTCGCGGGCAAAGGCACTGGGATCTTTGGGCGGTTGCGGCTTATCCGTGAGACTGGTGCGAATACGCTTAAGGCCGATGTAGGTGTATTGGAGCCCCGTGGCCCTGTTCCGAGGTGTGCTGATCGGCTCGAATGGGTCGAACGCGCTGAACGTCACAGAGACCAGGTTGGCAAAGGTTTTTCCGCTGGTATCAGAAGCGTCGACCTCGAATGTTCCGACCTCCTCCGCTGTCGCACGATCATCCGCCAGAGCACGGGCCATATGGTTAAGGAGATGTGTCTTGCCAACACCGTTGCGGCCGATGAGGACGTGGATGTTGGTCGGCGGCTCCGAGTCTGGTTCTACCTCGAACCCTAGAGATACCGGGTCACCCTCTGCTTGCGGGTCTGGGGGCAACGTGTAGGTGAACTCGTAACGGGAGAGTCGTGCGCCACCTGTGGCCAACCGTCGGAACTGCCCCTCCACAGTAGTTGGCGTCACCGAGCGCAGCAATGACGTACCAGTCACGTCTTCGCTGAGTGACCGAACGAATAGGTCCCCGTCCAGAGCTACATCGTGCAGCGCTCGGAGGATTTCGTCACGAACGCTGTCGCCTAGCTTGTTGAGACTCCGGTAGTAGCTGTCGTCCTGTCCGAGAGAGAAGAAGTCGTCACTCAGCTGCTCGAAGGTGGTCGGAAGATCGGGCGCCCGCTGGTCGGTCGCCATGTTGAATTGGCCAATTTTCACTTGGCCGATCTGCTCAACGTCGCCTCGCTCGTCACAGTAGTAGAGGTGATAGAGCGTGCTGTAGCGGAACCAGTCATCCCAATTATCCATCACGAGATAGGAACAAGAGGTGGTTCCTTGCGGCGGCCAGACGCCGGCTGGCAAGACAGTGAAGCGCACAGCAGCCCCCATCAGCTCTGTTTCACTGAAGTTCCTACAACATGCAGGATAGTGAACCAGCCTGAGTCGTGATCGTCTATGGTCTCGCCAGCAGCCCTGGCGTATGCCTGATGTGCCGGCCCTAAAACCGCATGAGAGTCGCTATCGGGTCCTCCAGCAGCCCAACGGAGAAAAGCTGACGAACCTCCGGTCGGCCCTGGACGAGTTGGCCGAGGTACCCGGCGCGCTGATCGTTCGGGGCCAGGAAGACGATGCGTGGGAAGGCCCGATCCGGTTGGGCAAGACGGTCGTGCTGGTAGTACGCCACGTACTGTGGCACCTTCGTCTCGATCTTCGCGCCGTACTGGTTGGCCCGGTCCACCTCGATGAAGAAGCTGCCCTTGCGTCGCCGGCCATCGGGCAGCACGATCCCGATCTGCGCGAAGGCGTCAGGCTTGAGAGTTCGCTGGCCAAAGGTGCGCCAGCAGTACGGTTCGGTCTGGAAGTCGAGCAGCGAGAACAGCCCGGACTGGTCGGCCTCTCGGAGCATGACGTACAGCTCGGCAATGGCGAGGAAGTGCGCGATCGTCGGCTCGTACCAGGAGTACGGTCGCCGAGGCCGCGTGCTGGTGGCTTGGCTGAGGTGCTGCCCGGCGACATTGAGGGCGTAGAGGAACGCGGCGGAACCGCGCTGGGCACCGCCGACCCTCCGCTCTCCGACTCGGGCGAGGACACGGTGCTGAGTCAGCCGGCGCAACACGGCCTGTCGGTTCCGGGTCCGGCTGGTGTCGGAGCAGTCGGCGAAGAACAGGCGCTCCAGGTGGCCGCCGGTCATCAGCTTGAAGCGTCCGACCTCGTAGATGATGGCCAGGTCTCGTGCACTGAGCTGCGGCGCCAACTGGTTCAGGTAGCTCGACGTGATACTCACAGGTCCCAGTCCTCCCAGCCGATCTGGTCCGACGGACTCGGCTCCGGGGCCGTCCCGTTCCCGGTCGCACGACCTACCCGCCGTGTCGCCAGCCTCAGCCGCTCGTCGATCTCCGCTTCAACCTCGCCCCGGGGGCGGCCATAGCGAGAGCGAGAAGCGCTCTTGGCTGCTTGTCCAAGACCGACAGGCTCGGGCGGCGGATGGGTCCGGCCAGTGACGGGCGGTGTCGCCACGCCATCGACATAGATGCGAGCGATGATTTCGCGCGGGCCAAGGTTGGCCAGGTCGGCCGCGGTCGCCATGCCGCCCAGTTCCTGGCCCAACAGGGACAGGTCCGAAGCCGCTGGCTGGAAGAAGATCTTCGTCCGGGCGTTGTTCATGACGTCCTTGCGCATGCCGTCGGTCAGACGGCTGACATCCTGCGTCGCCACGGTGATGGGGAGACGGTGACCGCGGGCCTTGGCGAGCATGTCGCCGAAGGAGATCGGCAGGTTGATCAGGTCACGGAACTCGTCGACGTACAAGGCGAAGTTCTCGGCTCTCTCTGTGACCTGGATGACGTTCCACAACGCGTTCAGGCACAGCGTGCCGATGAGGGCGGCTTCCTCGTGGAGCTGCGCGCTGTTGAGCGGAATGAGCACGATCTTGCGCTCGGCCACGGCCGCCGCCAGGTCGAGGCCGGACTGAACCTGGCCGAACGTCGCCCGCAGTTCGGGGTAGAGAAGCAAGGGACGCAGCCGACGCGTGATGGGGGCTCCGGTCTCGGACTGCTCACGGCTGCTGAGTCCGTCGAACCACCGCCAGAAGTCCAGCAGTTCAGGGTTACGCAGCTGGCCGGTCAGGGTGTCGCGGAAGGCCTGGCCTCGGGGACCAGGCAGGAGGGCGAGCGGTACCTCGATCACGGTGTAGCCGCACTCAGCGAGTGTCATGAGGGTATTACGCAATACGTCATAGGCGCGTGGGGTGTTGATGGACAGGCCAAAGAGCTTGTCGAAGACGAGCATGAGCTGGCCAGCCACCCGGTCGGCGCGTTCTCCAGCCAACACGTTGAAACCGATGGGCCGTTCAAGGTCGGTGACGTCGAACAGCAAGACGTCGGATAGGCGTTCACGCGGTACGGCATCGAGGATGCGCCGAACAGAGTCGCCTTTGGGGTCGATGTAAGCGAGCCCCGCGCCGGCTCGGATGTCGGCCGTGATCAGGTTCTCGATCAAGGTGCTCTTGCCGGTGCCTGTGGGTCCGACGATCAGAGTGTGGGCTGCCCGGTCCTCGGACGCGATGGCCAGGGGCCGGATGTCACCGGGGAAGTTTGACGTCCCGATGACCAGCCCTTGTCGGGGCAGGGAGTAGCTCGGGGCCAGTCGGCGGGAGTGGCCGAGCGCCAGACCGGCGACCTGGGGCGAGCCGAACGGCCAGCCGATGACCGCGGCCAGCTCAGCAGCATTGAGGGTGGCCGGGTAGACCAGTGCGCCCGACCTCGCCTGGAGGCGCTGGCGAGCGGTTACCGAACGAACGAACCGCCGCTTCTTCACACTCACGCCGTGCGTGCGCAGGCTGCTGTAGTGCGCCTGGAGCCGACCAAGGAGATCTTTTGCACCAGGCCCACGAGCTGCCATCCGGCCGACCGCGAGGAAGACCGGTTCGGCGTTCTTCTGTTTGTGCGCCGCCTCGTCGATGGGCCGCCGGGTCCACATACGGTTGGGGGGCATGCCCTGCGGCCGAGCCGCCGTGATGATCCATTGCTGCCCGAGGGCTTCGTTGTTCGTCAGGCTCGTAAAGCAGCTGAGCAGGCCAGCCGTGACTGCTGCCGACGACGCGATCCGCAGCGACGCGTGGGCATTGGATGTCCCGACCTCGACGACTCGTGACCAAGGCGTCGTGACCATGATGTCGTCGGTGCCGTCAGCCGGCGTGACGGTGGCGCCGGCCAGGTGGGTCTGGAGAAGGTTGTCCATACCCGTCGTGACATTGCCGGTCAGGCTGATGAAGAACTTGATGCCGCCTACGTCGGCGTAAACCTCAAGAGCCACGGTGCCATCACCGTTGAGCAGCGACGGACGCAGGGGGCCGTAAAGGGCTCGGAGGACCGCGAGCACCGCATCGCGGTGGAGATCACGGGGGAAGAGCACGAGGTACGTACGGCGACCGCGATCGGCCGAAGTCTGAGGGCCCAAAGGTTCTCCCTGTTGAAGATCGAGAATGAAAAGGCGCCGGAGCACGAACTGCCCCGACGCTGGATAGTTCGATCAGTGGCGGCTGCCGTCCTCCGCGTGGGAGTCGGGGCATCCGCATGCACTGACGGGCGCATGGCTCCTGGACTTGTGCCAGGTGCGGCGTTCAGAGCGGCGGGTCTGCTCCGTCTCCAGGGCCAGGTGCACAAGCTCTGCCAGTCGGGAGACGGTTGCCGGGTCGAGCACTTTCTCGGGCAGAGTCTGCGCTGCCCTGCTGCGGCGAACCCACTCGGCGATGTCGAAGAGCTCTACCACCGGCTGCTCCTGCGGAGCAGCAACAGCACGATCACCCCCAGCCCTCCGCTACCGACGAGCGCAACAGCGAGCCAGGGCAGTACCGGCGCGAGGGCCGCCACCAGCGACCGCGCCACGACCATGGCGGCGATCAGGAGGACCATGAGAGTCGTCCACCGGCTGGGCGGGCCGCTCACTTGCCACCCCTGTCCTGGGGACGCTTCTTGACCTCCTCGAACAGCCATGCGAACTTGCGTGCCTTGTCGATGGTCTTCGCGGCTTGCTGACGGGCCTCAGCCCGACGACGTCGGGCGAGCCGACTAGCCTCGGCCAGTTCGCGGGTCACGTACCGCCGGGCTTCGGCTGCACGGCGGGTTGCGTTGTACGTGGCGTCTCGGACAGCTTCCATCGCGGCGAGGCGCTCGGCCCGGCGCTCGGACCGCTGGCTAGTAGACGAGAAGTCTGGCCAGTCCCCAAGCAGGTGTGCCAGGACGATCAAGCCAACGAAAGTGATGACCAGGTTCAGAGGACTGGCGAAGATCCACGAGATGATGTCGCCGAAGACATTCACGAGAGCCTCCGACCGTCGCGGATGTGGTCGTGAATCACGCTGCGCATCGCTTGCTGGCCGTCGTCCAGAATCTCGGCGAGGCCGAGAGCCAGGCCCAGGTCGTCAGGATTGCGTTGCTGGATGCGGGCGATCTCGTGATGCATGGCCTCGTACTGCTCGGCCACCTCGCGGGTGAGCATGCGCGTGAACCGAGCCCGCTCCAGGTGGAGCTGGGCCCGACCCGCAGCTCGAATGAGTTCCACTTCCGCCACCGTCCGGGCATTGATGTGGGCGACGTCGGCACGGAGCTCAGCCACCCGCAGCTCATGCTTCTCCGCGCGGGTCCGCGGGCGGCGCTCCGGCCGGTTGTTGCCCTGGGGCACGATCTCCGTCATCAGGCCGTACCTCCGGCGTCGATCGCGCGGCGAAGCCAGGCGGCCTCGACCTCGATGTTGTACAGCAGGCCGTTAACGGCCGGATCGCCCTCGGCGATGATCTTCAGGAACTTCACGCGGCGCTCGACACCGTCCACGACGGCTTCGACTGCCCTGCGAGCCCGGGTGCCCCAGCGCTCGCGCATGTTCTTGACGAAGCGCAGCTGCTGCGTCATTTCCTTCTGGGCCTGGATGGCCGCGTTGTAGATGTCTGCCGCTCGACGAGCGCCCCACGGGGCGGCAGGGATACGGTGGTCGGGACGGAAGTCGCTCATCGGCTGTCCTTCGCACGGGTGACGATCGCGCCGAGAGCGTGGAGGCTGTAGGTCTCGATCTCCTTCACGGCGGCCACAGCCGCCTGGCTCACGCAGAAGCGCCGAGCCCACTCATTTTGGTCCATCAGGACCCCCTTCGGGTTGGTGGGGAGGTGGCGCGGTCGCACCACCTCTCAACAGTCCATCCCGATACGAAGCCGATGGCTGGCGCGACCGTTTCGGTGTGGCAGCTTTGTGGCGGTGATCATGGTGATCGAGTACCGAGCCGAAGTTGAACGGCTGGCCCGAGAACTCCAGGAACTGGTAGGCCCCCGCCGAACGACGGTCACACGGCTCATCGGCAAGGTGGAATTGCGGAGCCTTCCGCAAGTGGCCAAAAAGGCCGATCTGGATGGGGAGCCCGAAGACCTGGCAGAGGCCATCAATGACGCTCTTGCCGTCGGCATTCTGAACATACACGGGGACGTTGACTTGCTCTTTAGTTATGGTCGCCGAAGGCGAATAAGTGCCGACCTGGCACGCGAGGCGCTCAATGTACTACTCAAGCGCAGTAGGGATTGGGTAGATAAGCCTCACGATCTACGGCGGCTGCATGTAATGAACCTAGTGAACGCACCGGGAGATGTGCGAGATTGGCGTCGAAAGCCGCCCGAGACGGAAGGTGGGGAGCTCCAATTGATGCGAGCTCTTGCTCAGAGTCTCGCTCCCCCTCAACCCCGGCCTCTTGTATCAATATCAGCAGGCAACGTAGAGGTAACTTACAAGTTCCACAGAGATAGGCGTGATCGTATCGTCATGCACTGCATTGACATCTGCCGCACCGTCCGATCAATATCAGGCAACCACACCGAGCTTGTAGATTCCTGCGACTACCTCCCAGAGCGAATGCCAAGAGGTGTTGAGATACACCCGTTGTTTGGGTGCACCGTCAAGCAGATTGACTTCTTTCCGGGCTATCACGAACCAGGGAGTACTACTCCGACTGTGGAGATCAAACTCCAGCCCGCACTACGAGAGGGTGAAACGCGCCAATTCGCTTTCACCGTCGCTCCTTGGAACCCGCGCGAGACCGAGGACTACGTATTCCGACCGATGGAAGAGTACCCAAAGATTACTATGCATTTTATTTTCGAGCCCGATTGCCTACCGCAGGAGGTGGGGGCCCTGCAGGATCGCCGCCATCATCCCGACACGGCATACGCCTGGGACCCAATCGGCGATATATGGGAGTGGCATGGCACAAACAGGAGAGAGGACATTGCAATTCCGGCGTCCGAAGATGGTAGTTACTCCCACATCTTCACCAATCCAGTTCCCCATCTCTACTCCGGCATGTGGGCAGAATGGAAATCGCCAGATGGGCCGGCGCCGGACCGGGACTAGTCGGCACAAAAGAAAGAGGCCACAGACTAACTGTGGCCTTGGGTACCTACGAATTGGGAAGCTCGTAGGAATATGTCTCGGGGTTGAGCTCCGGGAAGAAGGGGTCAGTACCGATTTCTTCATGGGCAACGAGACGGCGTATGCTGCCCTCGTCGACGACTCCGGGTTCACCTCCCGTACGGAGTTGACCCTGGACCCAGATGCGCTCCGGGTAGTCGCCGAGGAGCCAGCCCTCGAACTCGTATTCAGCGCACCCCTGCTCTGACACGAAAATCGTCCTGAGCAGAGTAGGAACCATCTGAATAGTGACGTCAGCGCCCTTCATCCAGTCTTCGATAACCATGCGCTCATCTACATCCATCTTGATGGCGACCGGACTATAGCGAGTTCCTGAACGCATTGCCTCGAAGAAAGATTCGAGGGTGAGACTACTCGATATGTCGAATGCCTCAGTGAGGGTGTGTGAAGTATTCTTCCCCATAATGTTCCCAAGCCTTCCGCCTGACGGGCAGCCTGGATTTTCCAGACCGCACCCCTATCACTCAGCAGGGGCGCAATCTGGAATTACGCATTATCGCACATATTGCGGGAAGTTGCAATAGCGTGGAGGGATCCTGGCGAAATAGACTGCTGTACAGAGCTGAAAGTCTGCGCTCTAATCGGCCAGCGCCAGAAACGCTGGGAAGTAGCAGTCGCCGGTCTCGTTGGCATGACGCTTCTTGCGGCGGAGGAGCTCATCGAGGGCGATGCGGCCTTCCAGTACGCAGAACAGGTCGCCGCCATCCATCGTGATGAACGAGGTCCGCTTGTCGTACTCTTCGCGGGCGCCGGCCGTGAACCCGTTGACGCTGATGAACAGCCCGAGAGCGTTCTTACCCTTGCGCCGTACCTTGGCGTCGAACTTGTCGACGTCCTGGACCTCGACCGGTCCCTTCCACCACTTCGCCTCGATGATGTAGTCGTCCGTGTCAAAGGTGAGCGACCCATCGATCTGCTCCGACTTCAGCACGTAGGACAGCCGCGGCTCCAGGTCGAAGAGGTGGAACAGTTCGTTGAGGAAGGGCTCGAACAGAAGTCCGGCCTTCTGCCGGTTCTCCATCTTGCCCAGCTCCATGAACTGATCCTTGAGCGCTGCGAGCTTCCCGGCGAAGCCTTGTTGGACCTCAATCTGCGCACGGCGGGCGGCCAGCTCGGCGGCCAGGGCTTCGCGTTCCGCGACGAGACCCTGGTACTTGTCGGTCCAGGTGCCGAGCGCTGCCACCGCTTCCTGCGCTGCCGGCAGCAGGGTCGCCGCGTCGGAATGGCGCTTAAGGCTGAGGAAGCTGTCCATCTGCGCGACTTCGAGCATGATCTTCAAGGTGAGGTCGCGGTACTGCTCCTCGTCGGCCATGAGACGGTCAACGAACTCCTCGGCGAAAGCACGCTTGTAGCCGTCGAAGTCGAGGCCGACCAAGAGCTTCGGGTGCTCTACCGCGCGAGTCTGGATGAACTTCTTGAGGTCCTTCTTGTACCAGTAGATGGAGGCCAGCGCCTCGATGAGGGCCCCGTACGCCCCAGGATGAATCCGCCGCGCCTGCATTGACTGCCCCTCCCACCCCTCAAGGGCAACTTCGCCCCGATCAGGTGATTTTACCGACTGATCGGGGCAGCACAGTCCTTCTGGCGGCATGGCATGTACGCCGACGTATCACCCGCGATCTGCGCTACGCGTTCAAGATCGCGACATCAGCCGACAAGGTGGTGAGCGGAATATGCCCGATGTCCTTGGCGTGGCCGGTGAGGATGCACCACCTGTTGCCATGGTCTGGCGACGGGACAGAGGGTTGCTCCCTGCTCGACCGGTAGTAGGCGGTCATGATCTTGCGGTCCAGGGGACCGCAATTCACCTGATCCACTGTGCCCGAGAGCGTGTGTGCCTCGTGGCGGGCTCAACGCTGCTGGGTCTGACCCGTCATCGGGGGCGGGCGTAAACTGGCCTACACACCCACCTGACGGCCCTCTGGTGATGTGTCTGGCCTGAAGGGTGCATAGCCCGTCAGTCGCATCATCCAGAAAGAGAATTCCCCGATGAGCCAGCGAGACGGCTCCGGGTCGCGCCACGCCCTGTCCACCGCCGACGAGCGCCTGCATGGTGGCCGAATGGTGCGGGGCGCAGTAGGGCGCCGTGTCGATCAGGGGTTTGCCCGGTGGCAGCAGGCCCGCGACCGAGTGCACGGCGGTGACCTCCAGCGACTCCTCCCGGGTGAGCCGGGGAAGGACTGCGGGCAGCCGCTCGGCGAGCATCGTCTTGCCGGCCCCCGGTGGCCCTTCCAGGAAGACGTGGTGACCGCCGGCCGCAGCCACCTCCATCGCTGTGCGCGCCGAGTGCTGGCCCACGACGTCGGCCAGGTCGTGGCCGTTGTCGTACTGGGCGGAACCCATGCTGCGCATGCCCGTGGCCGCCCCGGTGCCCGGCATCCGCAGGCCCGCCATGAGCGGGTCCGGGCGGCCGTGCTCGTCCGGTTCCTCCTCGGGTACGGGCTCGTCCGTGAGGACGGCGATCAGTTGCCGCAGGCTGCGCACTCCGAGCACCGACACCCCGGGGACCAGCGCGGCCTCGGCGGCTGAGCACTCCGGTACGACCACCTGTTCGTATCCCGAGTCGGCCGCCGCCAGCACCGCCGGCAGGATGCCCCGGACCGGGCGCACCCGGCCGTCGAGGCCCAGCTCCCCGATCATCACGATGTCGGCGAGGACCCGCGGGTCGATCCGCTCAGCGGCCCCGAGCACGGCCGCAGCGACGGCGAGATCGAACCCGCTGCCGCTCTTGGGCACGGATGCCGGGCTGAGCCCCACCGTGAGCTTCTTCTGCGGCCAGGCGGCTCCCGAGTTGACGACCGCGGCCCGGACCCGGTCCCGGCTCTCCGTCAGGCTCTTGTCGGGCAGTCCCACCAGGGTGAACGCGGCGACTCCGGGTTCGAGATCCGCCTGGACCTCGACGACCACGCCCTCAACACCCACCAGGGCCACCGAACACGTACGGGCGAACCCCATCACGCCACCCCCCGCGCGTGTTCCACCACGGGCGCGCCGCGCTCGGGCAGCAGAACGCCGATCAGGTCGATGCGGACGCCGCCGGGTGGCGCTCCCCCGTGTTCCTGGACCCAGCGCTCGGCGAGGCCCCGCAGCCGCTCCGCCTTGACCGGCGTGACGGCCGCCATCGGGTGCTGGAAGGCCCCCGCCGGACCGGTCGCCCGGCGGGTCTTGACCTCGCAGACGACGAGCGCGTCGCCGTCCCGGGCCACGATGTCGATCTCGCCGGTCCGGCCGGCGCGCCAGTTGCGGTCCAGGACCGTCATCCCGGCCTCGGTCAGCCGCCGCGCGGCCAGGTCCTCGCCGTACCTGCCCAGTGCTCCGCGCTGCGCGTTGCCCCGCGCACCGCTCCGTCCGCCGCCTTGTTCATGGCGTGTGTTCATGTCGGCACCACCTCCGGCGCCAACAATGCGGACAGTTCAGCGAGCTATTGGATCTTGGTGGACAACCTCGGCATTGTGGATAACTCCGCCACCCGCACGGGTGACGGTCAGCCGCCAGGGAGCTCCAGATCGCTCTTGTTCAGCTCCTCGATGTTCACGTCCTTGAACGTGAGCACCCGCACCTGCTTCACGAACCGGGCCGGCCGGTACATGTCCCACACCCAGGCGTCCGCCATGGACACCTCGAAGAAAACCTCACCCTGGACCGAGTGCACCTGCATCTCGTAGTCGTTGGTGAGGTAGAAGCGCCGTTCGGTCTCGATCACATATTTGAACAGACCGACGACATCGCGGTACTCCCGGTAGAGCTTCAGCTCCATCTCGGTCTCGTACTTCTCGAGGTCCTCGGCGCTCATGGCATGTTCCCCTTCAGCCGTGCGTCCCCCTATTGTGCGCCAGTGCCGCGAGCCTCTAGACGATTTCCGTTTCGAGGACCTCGGGCATGGCCGGGGGACCTTCGTCGAGCACCTTGCGCAGGAGCTCGGCGAGTCTGGTCGGATACACCGTCTCATGTGCCTGGGTCAGTTCCTGGCACGTCCACCAGCGCGCTCCGGCGACACTGCGCCGTTCCAGCTCCGTGAGACCCGTGGCCCGGGTCTCCGTTCTGTCCGTACGGGCCAGGTAGTACCACTCGTCCTGATCCCAGCGGCGCCCCGCGAACGGGAAGGAGCACCTGCGCCGCCACAGCACCGGACCGAGTTCGACCTCGGTGATGCCGGTCTCCTCGGCGAGTTCGCGCAGCGCGGCCTCCTCGTGCGTCTCGTCGCCCTCGAGACCGCCGCCGGGAGTGAACCACCAGGCGTCTGACGGATCGTCCGGCTCGTGCCCGTGCAGCAGCAGGATCCGGTCCCGCGGATCGAGGAGCACCAGCCGGGACACCTCGCGCATACCGCCGGCGTGCGAGTCGTCCGCGGTGCCCACCACCTCAGCGGGCACCGGCCGGCTCCGCCACCGGGGCACCGCGCCGCTTCTTCGCCGCCCGGTCGGCGATCGCCCCGTAGGCGCCGCCACCCAGGACGAGCACCCCGCCCAGCACGATCGCGACGGTGAGCAGCCGCAGCGGGCCCGGCGTGGAAAGGCCACCCAGGGACTCGAAGCCCGTGGGACGGGCCAGCATGCCGTTCATCGGCCACACCACGGCGTCGACGCGGGCGTCCACCGAACCACGCGACACCGTGCCGTTGAAGGCCTCCGTGAGGTGGGCCGTGGAGTCCAGGGAGCCGGTGCGCTCGTCGCCGAGCATGAACAGGCGCCCCTTGGGGACTGTGATCGACGGGATGCCGGTCAGCTCGGCGTCCTGGCCCTTGCGCAGGTAGGACTCCTGGATCTGCTTGCCGTTGACGACCAACTTGCCGTCCGTGCAGCAGGAGATCGTGTCGCCGCCCACGGCCACGACCCGCTTGACCAGGGCCATGTCGCCCCCCCAGCTCTCCTGCCTGAAGACCACGACGTCACCGCGCTTGATCTCGCCGCCGTCGACGCGCTGGGCCAGCACCCGGTCGCCGGCCACGATGGTGGGCGACATGGAGTCCGTCGGGACGGTGTACGGCCGGTAGAGGATCGCGCCCCAGACGAAGCCGCCGAGGAAGAGCACACAGCCGAGGGCCATGACCAGTCCCGACAGCTTGCTGCCGAGCCGCCCACGGCCCTCGTCCGTACGTGTCGTCGTGCTGCTCATCCCAGTGTTCTCCCAGCTCGGAGAGGCGATCCCCGTGGCCCCTGCGCCAACTGGCCGGGCCACGGAAGATCGGCTGTCTGGGACGGCACCCTACCCGGCGGTACCCGACCCGGGAACACCGGAGTTTCCGACGGTAACGGGAGCAGTCGTACGACCGACCACGCGGCGCCTGCGCCACAGGACCAGCGGGACGGCGCCCGCGAGACCCAGCGCGCCCGGAGCGGCGGCGCTCAGGTTCTGGTCGAAGGTGTCGGGAATCGGCAGCGTGTTCCAGCGGGTGGGCGGCCAGGCGACCACGATGGCGCGGCCGACGACATTGTCCACGGGGACGAAGCCCGCGTTCTTGTCCTCCTGGTGGTACCGGGAGTCCAGCGAGTTCTGCCGGTGGTCACCCATGACCCAGATTTTGCCTGTGGGTACCGTTACCTTGAACTGGCCGCCCTGGTCGTCCATCGTGCACGGGGTGTTCCCCGCGTACACGTACGGCTCGTCGAGCGCCTTGCCGTTGACCTTCAGCGGGCCCGTGCCGTTGCACTCGATGGTGTCGCCGCCGACGCCGATGACGCGCTTGATGAGGTCCTTCTCGTTGGCGGACGGCATCAGGCCGATCCAGCCGAGGACCCGCTGCGCGGGGTTCGGTTCGACGGTCGGCTCGCCGGCCAGCCAGTCGGCGGGGTCGTGGAAGACGACGACCTCACCGCGCTCGGGCTCGGAGCCGAACCACGGGGTGAGCTTGTCGACCAGTACCCGGTCGCCCTGCTCCAGCGTGTGCTGCATGGAGTCCGAGGGGATGGAGAACGCCTGGACCAGGAAGGTCTTGATCAGCAGCGCCAGCACCAGCGCGATGCCGATGAGCAGCGGCAACTCCTTCCAGAAGGAGCGCTGCTTCCTGGGCTTGTGGCCGGGCTCGTCGAGGTCCTGCGCGGTGTCGTCCCCGGAATCCCCGGAGTCACCGCCGCCCGCCCCGGAGAACCCTGGGCCACTCCCCGCGAGCCCTGGGGCCCCGGGGTCACTCGCGGCGGGGACCGCGTCCTCTGCGGCCGGTGGAACCGGCTGCGCGGGGCGCTGTTCCTCGGGACCGTCCTGCCCGGACCGTGCGCCGACCGCCAAATCCCCCACACCCACTCCTCACTCCGAACCGCCGCCCGCGCCGGATGCGACGCAGGCCCACCACTCCCATAACGAGCGGGAGTTCCGCAGGGATCGGGAGCGGGATCGATCCATACCGATCCGCGGAAGCCACCCTATGCGACGAGCCGAGGGCGGTGGCCGACCCACCCGGCACCGAGGAGAACGTGTCCGGCTCCTCCAGCTGGGTCCAGTGGCCGAACGGCCAGGCGATGACCATGGCCCGGCCCACGATGGAACTCTCGGACACGGTGCCGCTGTACGCCTCGGTGCGGTGGTAGCGGGAGTCGGCGGAGTTGGCCCGGTGGTCGCCCATCACGAACAGGCGCCCCTCGGGAACCTTCACCTCAAAGGTGAACGACGACGGCTTGTTGCCGGGGTGGATGTAGGTCGTCTCGTTGAGCGGCATGCCGTTGACGGTCACGCGGCCCTCGGAGTCGCAGCACTTGACGGTGTCGCCGCCGACCGCGACGACCCGCTTGATGAGGTCCTTCTCGTTGTCCGAGGGCAGCAGGCCGATGAAGGTGAGCCCCTGCTTGACCTGCTTGACAACGATGGGGTCCTCGCCCTTCGCGGTGGTCGGCTCGTCGTCCAGCCAGCCGCCGGGGTCCTTGAAGACGACCACGTCACCACGCTGGGGCTCGGAGCCGAACCAGGGGGTGAACTTGTCCACGAGGACCCGGTCGCCGATCTGGATCGTGTTCTCCATCGAACCCGACGGGATCACGAACGCCTGCACGAGGAACGTCTTCAGGACCAGCGCTATGAGGACCGCGACACCCACCAGAAGAGGTATCTCCTTGACGGCCGAACGCCGTCTGCGCGCCTTGACCTTGCGCTGGAGCTTGCGCCGCTCGGCCCGGCCCGGCCTGGCGGCGGCACCGGAGGCTCGGCGCGAACCGGTGGGCAGCAGTTGGTCGGCGACGGTGCTGGGCGCCCCGCGCGGCTTGCCGCGGTTACCCATGGACACCGTCCGCGGCGGGCACACGCGCGTACGCGCCAGGTCGGTCCAGACGGGTCCAGTGCTCACGGGGCCAGCCGATCCAGTCGGCACGGCCGATCACCCTGCCCACGGGGACCATGCCGCCGCCCGGCGAACCCAGATGGTCCCGGGAGTCCCTGGAGTCACTGCGGTGGTCTCCCAGGACGAAGAGTCCGCCCTCGGGCACCACGACGTCGAAGGACACCGTGGACGGGCTGTCACCGGGGTAAAGGAACGTCGACTCGTCGACCGACCGGCCGTTCACCTCGATTCTCCCCTCCTTGTCGCAGCAGACCACGTGGTCTCTCCCCACACCCACAACGCGCTTGATGTAGTCGGCGTGCCCGAAGTAGCCGGTTCCGTCGAAGACGACGACGTCACCGCGCTGCGGCTCGGCACCGAAACGGTACGCGAACTTATTTACGAGAACGCGGTCCCCGATCCTCAATCCGCGCTCCATCGAGCCGCTGGGAATTTCGAACGGCTGGATGACGAATCGGCTGAAGAGGAGCAGAAAGAGCAGGAAAAGCAGCACGGTCAGGGTGATCCGCCCGCCCGGGAGCCACTCGGCCGCCCGGGACACCAACGCAAAACGCGACCGGTCCTCCGGCCCCTCGGTGTCCGAGATCTCCTCGGATCGAACAGGGCGGGAGGAGCGGTCGCGCTCCGTCGGCTGTGCTGCGGTGTCCATCGGGGCAGGATGTTATCCGGCCCCGATGTGAGCCCTCTTTATATCGGGCTCACCGAATGCTCACCTGTCGCGCTTCTCCTTGATCTTCGCGGCCTTGCCCCGCAGATCACGGAGGTAGTACAGCTTGGCGCGACGCACGTCACCACGCATGACCAGCTCGATCTTCTCGACGATCGGGGTGTGCACCGGGAAGGTGCGCTCCACGCCGACGGAGAACGAGATCTTGCGGACCGTGAAGGTCTCGCGGACACCGGCGCCCTGGCGACGGACGACTACGCCCTTGAACTGCTGCACACGGGAGCGGTTGCCCTCGATGACGCGGACGTGGACGTTGACGGTGTCACCCGGGCGGAAGGCCGGGATGTCGTCGCGCAGCGACGCGGAGTCGACGGAGTCGAGCAGGTTGGACATTTTGTCTGCTTTCTTCGCTGATGCCACAGGTCATCAACGGGAGCTTGAATCTCGGAAGGTTGCTGTCCGTGCCGGGGCGGGCGTCGTGTCCCCCCGTGGCAGGGGCGCACGCCGGACGACGCACAACAGCGACCTATTCTTCCACGCCCTCTGGCCTGCGCCAAAATCGGCCGTCGCCGGAAGGCCGCCACGCCATGATGGAGAGCGTCTCCCGGTCCTTCTTGTTGAAGGCCGACGCGTCGGTCTGTTCGATCAGGTCGGGCCGGTTGACCGCCGTACGGCGCAGCGCCTCGTCCCGGCGCCAGCGCGCGATCTTTCCGTGGTGGCCGCTGAGCAGCACGTCCGGGATCTCCCGGCCGCGCCACTGGGGCGGCTTGGTGTAGACGGGCCCCTCCAGGAGGTTGGCCATGGCACCCGGCGCGAAGGAGTCGTCCCGGTGCGACTCGGCGTTACCGAGGACCCCGGGCAGCAGCCGCGCCACGGCCTCCGTGATGACCAGTACGGCCGCCTCGCCGCCGGCGAGCACATAGTCGCCGATGGACACCTCGTACACGGGCATCCGCGTGGCGTACTCGTCGATGACACGCCGGTCGATGCCTTCGTAACGGGCGGGCGTGAAGACGAGCCACGGCCGCTCGGACAGTTCGACGGCGAGCGCCTGGGTGAAGGGGCGGCCACTGGGCGTGGGCACGACCAGTACGGGTGCCTGGGAGCCGGTCTCGTATCCGTCGGCCAGTACGTCGTCCAGCGCGTCGCCCCAGGGGTCGGTCTTCATGACCATTCCCGGGCCGCCGCCGTAGGGTGTGTCGTCGACCGTGTTGTGGCGGTCGTACGTCCAGTCCCGAAGATGATGCACATGCACATTCAGCTGTCCACGCGCGCGTGCCTTGCCGACGAGCGAGACGTTCAGGGGTTCGAGGTACTCGGGAAAGATCGTGACTACGTCGAGACGCATCAGACGTCGGCTCCCGGGGAGTCCTCGTCATCCGACTCGTCATCCGAGGAGTCTTCGCCGTCCTTGGAAGAGGCGACCTCGGCCCTGTCGTCGATCAGACCCGGCGGCGGATCGATGACCGCCCGCTGCTCCTCCAGGTCGATCTCCACGACGATCTCCTGGACGAACGGGACGTACACCTCGCTGCCGTCGGGGCGCTCCACGACGAACAGGTCCTGGGAGGGCAGGTGCGAGATCTCGGTGATGCGCCCGACCTCGGTGCCGTCGACCAGGACCACGTCCAGGTCCATCAGCTGGTGGTCGTAGTACTCGTCCTCGCCCTCGGGCAGTTCCTCGGGGTCGATGTCGGCGATCAGCAGGATGTTGCGGAGTGCCTCCGCGCCGGTCCGGTCGTGCACGCCCTCGAAGCGCAGCAGGAGCCGGCCGCTGTGGACGCGGCCGGTCTCGATGGTCAGCGGTCCCGCCGTGGCGGGGTCGGTGGCCAGGACGGCGCCGGGCGGGAGCCGGAGTTCCGGCTCGTCGGTACGTACCTCGACGGTTACCTCGCCCTTGATGCCGTGGGCGCGGCCCACACGCGCGACTACGAGCTGCACTTTCTGGAATCTCCTGTCGTGTGCCTACGGCATTACTCCGTAGACGACTACGGGCCGGGGACGGCCCAAGTGGCCCTCCCCGGCCCGAGCCGGTGCTACGTGGTGATCAGCGAACCTGGTCCACGTCGACGAGGTCGACACGGACACCGCGTCCGCCGATGGCACCCACGACGGTTCGCAGGGCGCGTGCGGTGCGGCCGTTACGGCCGATCACCTTACCGAGGTCGTCGGGGTGAACCCTGACCTCCAGAACGCGCCCGCGACGCAGATCGCGCGAGGCGACCTGCACTTCGTCGGGGTTGTCGACGATGCCCTTCACGAGGTGCTCGAGAGCCTCCTCGAGCATGCTCAGGCCTCGGTCGGCGCAGCCGCAGAGGACTCAGCCGGAGCCTCGTCCTTCTTCTCGGCCTTCTTCTTCTGGGTGATGGCTTCACCCTTGCCCTCGTTGTCGCCGCCCAGGGCCTCGAACAACGGACGCGGGGGCTTCGGAGCGGCCACGAGCAGCGGAGCCGGGGCGGGCAGGCCCTTGAACTTCTGCCAGTCGCCGGTCAGCTTGAGGATGGCGAGAACCGGCTCGGTCGGCTGCGCGCCGACACCCAGCCAGTACTGCGCGCGGTCGGTGTCGACCTCGATGCGCGAGGGGTTCTGCACCGGGTGGTACAGGCCGATCTCCTCGATGGCCCGGCCATCACGGCGGGTACGGGAGTCGGCGACGACGATGCGGTAGTGAGGCGAACGGATCTTGCCCAGACGCTTCAGCTTGATCTTGACTGCCACGGGAGTGGATTCTCCTGGAATTGACGTGGTTGGGCACGGCGAGATTGCCGCGTGGGGTTGCGGTACCCGAGTGCCCGATGGACGCGTCAGCCGGAGGCGAGAGGGTTCCTGTGCGGCTGTCGAGTACAGCTGGCCATTCTGCCATACCCGGTGGGTCGCACCGAACCCGGGCATCACTTGGTCAAGCCTGTATGGGCACCCGGCACTCCGGGTGCCCATACACGCGACCGCCTGCGGACCGCGCACTCCCCCACGTGTTCATCCGGCACCCACGAGATGCCGGGCTCGATCACGCATCGGAGCAGGGGATCAGGCGACGCCCGCGCCCACGATCTCGGGGATGCGGAACGGCTTGCCGCAGCCGCCGCACACGATCGGAGCCTGTGCCAGCACCGACGGGACGACGCGCACGTTGCGACCGCAGTCGCAGACGGCCTTCACGCGCACCCCTCCCCCGGAGGAGCCGTGGCGGGCGGCCGGACCGCGGAAGGTGCGGGTCGTGTCCGAGGTGGTGGCCACGGTGTGCGCCTTCAGGGCGCGCTGCAGCCGCTCCATGGTGGGGCGGTAGCGCCGCTTGGCCTCGGGGTTGAGCGTGACCAGCGAGAAGCCGCTGCTGGGATGCGGTTCATCGGGGTGGTCCAGACCCAGCTCCTCGGCGATCGCGAGGAATCTGCGGTTGTGGTAGCGGCCGGCCCGGGAGGTGTCGCGGACTCCTCGGGCGGCGGCGATGCCATGGACTGCCTCATGAAGCAGTCGCTCGAAGGAGAGCGCGTGCCCGCAGGCGGACGACGACTCTCCGATCAGGGACTCGGGCGCGGCAAGATCGGGCAGCTCGGGGTGGTACCGCTGAATATCGGCCCACGCCTGCGCCAGTTCTGCGGCGAGTACAGGTGGTGTCTGTGTCGTGCTCACGTAATGACAACGAGCCTGAGTGCCGCTGTGTTCCGATTCCGGGCCATCCCAAATAATTTGCACGTACCCGTCAGTTGCCGCTGATGCGTCCGGACGAGGGCGGGTGCGCTGATCTGCGGAGAAGCCTCACAGCTCATACCAAGCCGGTGCGTAGCCCCACGTACGACCCGGCGCGTAGACGCTGTCCGCACGCCGGGGCACCTGTGCTCGCCCGGTACGCAAGAGGCGTTTCGGTCGCTCTCGTTCCTGCCTCAGTAGGCGCGGGCGACGATGGCGACGTTACCGGGTGCGTCGTCGGCGTCGGGCACCGACCCGTCCGCCGCGACCAGACACCGTACGGTCAGCGCGTGCGCACCGAGCCTGGCCTCGCCCTTTTCGCCGAGCACCGCCCAGGGGACGCGTGCCCAGCCGCCGGCGGTCGCCGCCTCGACGGCCTCCTCGAACGTCGACACGTCCGATGTACGGGACTCCCGGCGCTCGCGCGACTGGGCCAGCAGCAGCGCCTGGTCCTCTTCGAGGACGGTGGGCAGCAGCCGTACCAGCGCGTCGAGGCTCACCGGTTCCTTGCTGCCCGGGATGCGGCGGACGAGCATCGCCGTGCCGCTCTCCAGGTCACGGGGGCCGACCTCGATGCGTACGGGTACGCCCTTGAGCTCCCAGTCGACGGCACGGCGGCCGAAGGGCACGTCCGTGCGGTCGTCCACGTGCACGCGTACGCCCGCCGCCTTCAGCCGGTCGCCGATCTCGCGGACCTTGGCCAGAACCGCTTCGTCGCCCTTGATCGCGAGGACCACGGCCTGGATCGCGGCGAGGCGCGGCGGGACCCGCAGGCCGTTGTCGTCGCCGTGTGCCATCACCAGGGCGCCGATCATGCGGGTCGTCGAGCCCCAGGACGTCTGCCAGACGAGTTCCTGCCTGCCTTCCTTCGACAGGTAGCGGGTGTTGAACGCCTTGGCGAAGTTCTGGCCCAGCTCATGACTGGTGGCCATCTGGATGGCCTTGCCGTCGCCCATCATGCCTTCGAGGGTGAGGGTGTTGATCGCGCCCGCGAAGCGCTCCTTGACCGTCTTGCGGCCGGGAACGGTGTCCATCGCCAGGACGTTCACCATGAAGTCCTCGTAGACGTCACGGTGGATGTGCGCGGCGAAGTCGCGGGCGTCCTCGTGAGTGGCGTGCGCGGTGTGGCCCTCCTGCCACAGGAACTCCGTCGTACGGAGGAAGATCCGGGGGCGCAGTTCCCAACGCACCACGTTCGCCCACTGGTTGATCAGCAGGGGCAGGTCGCGGTAGCTCTGCACCCACTTCGAGAAGTAGTCGTTGATGATCATCTCGGAGGTGGGGCGCACCACCGCGGGCTCTTCGAGTTCCTTGCCTCCGCCGTGGGTGACCACGGCCAGCTCCGGCGCGAAACCCTCGACGTGCTCGGCCTCCTTGGCGAAGTACGACTCCGGGATCAGCAGGGGGAAGTAGGCGTTCTGCGCGCCCGTCTCCTTGATCCGCGTGTCCATCTCGGCCTGCATCCGCTCCCACAGCCCGTACCCGTACGGCCGGATGACCATGGTGCCGCGCACCGGACCGTTGTCGGCCAACTCGGCCTTGGCCACCAGATCCTGGTACCAGCGGGGGAAGTCACTTGCCTGCGGCGTGAGTACGGGTGCCTTTGCCATGGCGGGATGCTACGGGCTCACGTTGCCGGCATGTGAATTCTTTTCGTGAGCACAGCGAGCACACAACCTCAGCCCCACAACCCCTGGACGGCGGCTCGGGTGCGGAGTTACCTGGCATACGGGGGAAGTGCGAGCGCGCACTGCACGGGGGCCACCACATCGGAAACAAGGGCAACTCTCGGCGGATTGGGGCGCTTTCGATGACACCTACACTCGTGCGGCAGCACCTGCCTCACGCGGGTCCGGCGACCCGCGTGGACCTGTGCGCACGCGCGCGTGACTGGTCGGAGATCCAGGAGCGGATGTTCGTACCGCTCTACGAGTCCGTCTACGAGCGGCTGGAAGTGGGCACCGGCACCCGACTGCTCGGCCTCGGCTGCGGCTCGGGCCTGGCCCTGTTGATGGCGGCCTCAAGAGGCGCCGCCGTCACCGGAGTCGAGGCATCCTCACCGCAGCGGCTGAGCCTCGCACGGGAGCGTTTACTGCCCGAACCGGCGCTCACACGCGCGCGCGGCGACACCCAGCTCGTGGCGGGACTCCCCGAGGAGGTGGACTCCCCCGCATACACCCTGGTGACCGCGTTCGAGCCGATCGGCTGTCTCGCGGGCGACTCCGAGCGGCTCAGCCGGACGCTCGCGGCGGCGGTGCCGTCGATCGGGCGGGGCTCGCCGGTGGTACTGGTGGGCTGGGGTCCACCGGAGCGCTGCGCCACGTCGGCGGTACTGCGGGTCGCGGCCAGGCTCGCCGATCCACTGCGCGGCGCGGGCGGTTGGCGCCCAGCGCACCGCGACGACCTGGAGGAGGTGGCCCACTGGGCGGGTCTGCGCCCGGACGGCTCCGGGCGGGTGTCCTGCCCGTTCGGATACGCGAACATGGGCAGCGCCGTACGAGGGCTGCTGTCGACGGGAGTGTTCGACTCGGCGATCGCGGCGGCCGGCCAGGAGCAGGTGGACAAGGAGCTGGCGGAGGCGCTGCATCCGTATCAGCGGCGGGACGGGACGATCTGGATGCCGAACGTCTTCCGGTACCTCATCGCCCGTACCGCGTGAGGTGACCCGCGGCAGCCGCTGCGCGGAACGCGCGAGGGCGCCCCTCCGGAGAGAGGCGCCCCGCACGGCGTACCGACGTCTCGAATCGTGTGGCCGGTTTCCCGGCCGGTCGACTTCTCAGCCCATGAACTTCTTGAACTCGTCCGGGAGTTCGAAGTCCTGCGCGGCCTGCTGGCCCGGCAGACCGAACGCGCCGC
Source organism: Streptomyces sp. SID12488 (assembly GCF_010548275.1). Lineage (GTDB taxonomy): Bacteria > Actinomycetota > Actinomycetes > Streptomycetales > Streptomycetaceae > Streptomyces. The sequence continues at coordinate 15,499 of NZ_JAAGLT010000015.1, read as the reverse complement.
CCGGAGCGCCCTGGGCGCCGGCGGCCTTGCGGGCGGCGTCCTCCTGCTCCTGCTGCTTACGCTTCATCGGGTTGCCGGAGCGCTGCTTGCCCTTGGCCTGCTTGGGCTGCTTCTTGGAACGGCCGGGGCCGCCACCCATGCCCGGCATCCCGGGCATCCCCGGCATGCCACCGCCCTGGGCCATGCGGGACATCATCTTGCGGGCCTCGAAGAACCGCTCGACCAGGCCCTTGACCGCGCTGACCTCGACACCGGAGCCCTTGGCGATACGGGCGCGGCGCGAGCCGTTGATGATCGTCGCGTCCTGGCGCTCGGCCGGGGTCATCGACTTGATGATGGCCGCCGTACGGTCGACATCGCGCTCGTCGAGGTTGTTGATCTGGTCCTTGATCTGACCCATGCCGGGCAGCATGCCGAGCAGCTTGCTGATGCTGCCCATCTTCCTGACCTGCTCCATCTGGGCCAGGAAGTCGTCCAGGGTGAAGTCCTGGCCCTTCTTGGACGCCAGCTTGGAGGCCATGGCCTCGGCTTCTTCCTGGCTGAACGTCTTCTCCGCCTGCTCGATCAGGGTGAGCAGGTCACCCATGTCGAGGATGCGGGAGGCCATCCGGTCAGGGTGGAACGCGTCGAAGTCGTCGAGCTTCTCGCCGTTCGACGCGAACATGATCGGCTTGCCGGTCACGGAGGCGATGGAGAGCGCGGCACCACCACGGGCGTCACCGTCGAGCTTCGACAGGACGACACCGTCGAAGCCGACGCCGTCGCGGAAGGCCTCGGCCGTGTTGACGGCGTCCTGGCCGATCATCGCGTCGACGACGAAGAGGATCTCGTCGGGCGAGACCGCGTCCCGGATGTCCGCGGCCTGCTGCATCAGCTCGGCGTCGATACCGAGCCGGCCGGCGGTGTCCACGATCACGATGTCGTGGACCTTGGTCTTCGCGAACTCCATGGAGTCCTTGGCGACCTTGACCGGGTCACCGACCCCGTTGCCCGGCTCGGGCGCGTAGACCGCGACCCCGGCGCGCTCGGCGACCACGCTGAGCTGGTTGACGGCGTTGGGGCGCTGGAGGTCGGCGGCGACGAGGAGGGGCGAGTGCCCCTGGTCCTTGAGCCACTTGCCCAGCTTGCCCGCGAGGGTGGTCTTACCGGCACCCTGGAGACCGGCCAGCATGATGACGGTCGGCGGCTGCTTGGCGAAGCGCAGGCGCCGGGTCTCGCCGCCCAGGATCGTGACGAGTTCGTCGTTGACGATCTTGAGGACCTGCTGGGCGGGGTTCAGCGCCTTGGAGACGTCGGACCCGAGGGCGCGCTCCTTGACGTTCTTGATGAACGTCCGCACGACCGGCAGGGCAACGTCGGCTTCGAGGAGCGCGATGCGGATTTCGCGGGCCGTGGCGTCGATGTCCGCCTCGGACAGCCTCCCCTTGCCGCGCAGGTTCTTGAAAGTCGCTGAGAGGCGATCGGAGAGAGTATCGAACACGGCGGCGTCGGTCCTCGGAGTAGGGGGCAGAGTGGGCTGTTCTCCAGGGTATCCGGCCCCGCAAGCAAATCGTCCCCGCCTGCTGAATCAGCAGACGGGGACGGGAATCCCCGCGCGCGTGGTCACGACGCCCGCAGCGTCTCCTCCAGCTTCCGCGCCACCGTCGACGCCTCGTCGCCCGGCAGCGGCACGCCCTTGCGACTGGTCACGTAGAAGGCGTCCACGGCATTGGAACCCAGCGTGCTGACGTGCATGCTCCGCATCCGCACCCCCGCGTCCTCCAGGGCACGCCCGATCCGGTGCAGCAGCCCCGGGGCGTCCTGCGCGCGCACCTCGATCACCGTGGCCAGCCGCGACGCGGCCGGATGCACGGTCACCCGGGCCGGCGGCGCCACGACGCCCCGGCGCCGCGGGTACGCCGCGTCGCGCTCGGCCAGGCGGCCCGCGATGTCCAGGGAGCCGTCGAGCGCCCGTACGAGGTCGGCGCGCAGGCGGGCCGCCTGGGGCAGGGAGCCGTACTCGGCGGCGACACGCCAGTCGAGGAGCAGGACCGCCCCCTCGACGCCGTCGGGAAGGTCCAGAGCGCGCAGTTCGGCGGTGCGCACGGTCAGGCGGTGCATGGCGAGGACACCGGCCACGGCGGGCAGCACGCCCGGCTGGTCCGGTACGGCGATCAGGAGTTCCACGCCGAGGGGTTCGGGTTCCCCCGAGTCCGGCGACGGGGACTCCTCCGGCGACGCCTCCGCCGGGGACTCCGTCTGGGCGCGCAGCGACAGCACCGGGCCGCCCGTGCGGAACGCCTCGATGGCGAGCCGTTCCTGTTCGGCGGTGGGTGCGGCGGCCTCGGGCTCCTCGGGGGCGTCCCCGGCGAGGACGGCGCCGACCCGTTTCACCAGGTCGGCGACGAGTGAACCGCGCCAGGTCGACCAGGCGGCCGGGCCCGTCGCCTGTGCGTCGGACTCGGTGAGCGCGTGGAGGAGTTCCAGGGTGCTCTGGGTGCCGACCGCCTCGGCGACCGAGCGCACGGTGGCCGGGTCCTCCAGGTCACGCCGGGTGGCGGTGTCGACGAGCAGCAGATGGTGACGTACGAGCGTGGCCAGCACCGCCACGTCCGCGCGGTCGAAGCCGATGCGGGCGGCCACGTCCTTGGCGATGATCTCGCCCGCGACGGAGTGGTCGCCGGGCCAGCCCTTGCCGATGTCGTGGAGCAGTGCGGAGACGAGGAGGAGGTCGGGGCGGCTGACCCGGCGGGTGAACTCGGAGGCCCGGACGGCCGTTTCGATCAGGTGGCGGTCGACCGTCCAGATGTGGACGGCGTTGCGCTGCGGGCGGCAGCGGACCCGCTCCCAGTCAGGGAGGAAGTGGGTGATCAGGCCCTCGGCCTCCAGGGCTTCCCAGACCTCGATGGTCGGGCGGCCCGAGCCCAGCAGCGTGACCAGTTGTTCTCTTGCCTCGGCCGGCCACGGGGTCGGCAGCGGTCGGGCCGCCGCCGCCATACGGCGGACCGCGTGCAGGGACAGCGGGAGGCCCGCCTGGGCGGCTGCCGCGGCGGCGCGCAGCGGGAGTACGGGGTCGCGGTCGGGGCGCGCGGCGCGGGCGAGGACCACCTCGCCGTCCTGCTCCACGACGCCCTCCGCCAAGGGGGAACGTTCCGGCGCCGGTTTGCCGCCGCCCAGCATGGCGCGCAGGCGCGGACGTACAGCGCGCGATCGGAGCACGCGCCCCACCTCGCGCCAGGTCACGTCACTCGCGTACGAGACGACGCGTGCCGCCTCGTAGACCTGCCGCAGGAGGGTGTCGGCGTCGAGGAGGCCGAGTTCGGCGGCGACCTGGTCCTGTTCCTGGAGGGCGAGGCGGTCGGTGGCGCGGCCGGTGGTGAGGTGGAGTGCGTCGCGGACGTCCAGCAGGCGGCGGCGCGCGTCCGTGAGGCCCTCGCGGGGGGCGTCGGCCAGCCAGGAGGCCGCGACCGCGCGCAGGGCGGTGGCGTCGCGCAGGCCGCCGCGGGCCTCCTTGAGGTCGGGTTCGAGGAGGTACTGCAGCTCGCCCTGGCGCTCGGCGCGCTCGGCGCAGAGCTCCTGGAGTTCGGGGAGGCGTTTGGGGGCCTGGTTGCGCCAGTCGGCGAGGACGGCGGTGCGCAGGCCGGCCGTGAGCCCGAGGTCGCCGGCCAGGTGGCGGGCGTCCAGCAGACCCAGCTGCACCTTGAGGTCCTCGCCCGACACCTTCCGGGCCTCGGACTGTGTCCGGACGGAGTGGTCCAGGGCCAGGCCCAGGTCCCAGACGGGGTACCAGAGGCGGTCGGCGAGGGCGGCGACAGCGGCGGAGTCGCTGCCGTCGTGCAGGAGGAGCAGGTCCAGGTCGCTGCGTGGGGAGAGTTCACCTCTGCCGTAGCCGCCGACGGCGACCAGGGAGACTCCGCGCAGTCCTTGCAGTCCCTCGGTCGCCGCCGTGAACAGGCCGGTCAGCCATTCGTCGGTCAGTTCGGCCAGGGCCGCACGGCGCGGCGGCCCGGACCGCGCCCCCTCAGTGAGGAGGCGCAGCCGGGCCGCCGCATAGCCGCTGGGTCCCGAGTCCTCTGCATCCTTACGCACGTCCGTACTCGTCACCCAGCGACTCCTGTTCTTCTTTCCTGCCTCAGAGCGCGTCCGGGCCGCGCTCGCCGGTCCGGACCCGGACGGCGGTCTCGACCGGGATGGACCAGACCTTGCCGTCACCGATCTTGCCGGTCCGGGCCGCCTTGACGATGACGTCGATGAGACCCTCGGCGTCGTCGTCCTCGGCGAGGACCTCGATACGGATCTTGGGAACCAGGTCGACCGTGTACTCGGCACCGCGGTAGACCTCGGTGTGGCCCCGCTGACGACCGTAGCCGCTCGCTTCGGTCACCGTCAGACCGTGGACCCCGAAGGCCTGGAGGGCCTCCTTGATCTCGTCGAGCCGATGGGGCTTCACAACGGCGGTGATGAGCTTCATGCGTCCACCTTCTTGCTCTCGCCACCGACGGCCGCCGTGACGGACGTACGGGCCGCGCCGCCACCGGCGCCGCTGAAGTCGTATGCGGTCTCGGCGTGCTCGGCCTGGTCGATGCCGGCGATCTCGTCGTCCTCGGAGACGCGCATGCCGATCGTCTTGTCGAGGAGGAAGGCGAGGATCGCGGAGGCGACCAGGGAGTAGCCGAGGACGGCGAAGACGCCGGCGCACTGCTTCCAGAACTGGTCGAGGCCGCCGCCGTAGAAGAGGCCCTCGACCTCCGACTGGCCCTTGCCGCTGGCGAAGAGGCCGATGAGCAGGGAGCCGACGACACCGCCGACGAGGTGGACACCGACGACGTCGAGCGAGTCGTCGTAACCGAACTTGTACTTGAGGCCGACCGCCATGGCGCACAGCAGACCGGCGATGGCGCCGACCGCGATGGCGCCGATCGGGGAGACCGCACCGCCCGAGGGGGTGATGGCGACCAGACCGGCGACCGCGCCGGAGGCGGCGCCCAGCGTGGTGAACGCGCCGTGGCGGATCTTCTCGTAGACGAGCCAGGCGAGCATGGCGGCGGCGGTGGCGACCTGCGTGTTGACGAACATCAGCGTGCCTACGCCGTCGTCGTTGCCCAGCCACGAGCCGGCGTTGAAGCCGAACCAGCCGAACCACAGGAGACCGGCGCCGAGCATGACCAGCGGGAGGCTGTGCGGGCGCATCGGGTCCTTCTTGAAGCCGACGCGCTTGCCGATGACCAGGATCACGCCGAGTGCCGCGGCACCCGCGTTGATGTGGACCGCCGTACCACCGGCGAAGTCGATGACACCGAGCTCGAAGGCCCAGCCGCCCGCGCCCCATACCCAGTGGGCGACGGGGAAGTACACGACGGTGGCCCACAGGGCGACGAACAGCGCCCATGCCGAGAACTTGACGCGGTCCGCGAGGGCGCCGCTGATCAGGGCGGGGGTGATGACCGCGAACATCATCTGGAAGACCATGAAGGTCAGGATCGGGATGTTGTAGCCGTCCCACAGATCGGTCGTGCCGATGTCACTGAGACCGACCCAACCCGAGGTCCAGCCGATCAAGCCGCCCTTGTCGGTGCCGAAGGCCATCGAGAAGCCGTACACCACCCACAGGAGGGTGACGATGCCGATGCTGATAAAGCTCATCATCAACATGTTCAGGGTGCTCTTGACGCGGACCATGCCTCCGTAGAAGAAGGCGAGTCCGGGGGTCATGAGCAACACCAGGGCCGAACAGATCAGCATGAACCCGGTGTTGGCGGCCGAGAGCTTGGGAGCCTCTGCGGCTAGCGTGATGGCGGCTGATGCCATCGGCGTCTCCTCGTCATTGGTACGGCCCCGTGCGGGCGAAGCCTGAGCGGATTGAGGGGTGGGCCGGTTATGCGCCAGACATTGACGCAGCGCCGTTTCGGTCGACGCCCCTCGATGTTTCGCCGCAGTGACGAAGGTGCCTTGCGTGTTACGGATCGATGAACTGCCGGATGTTGGACGCGCCGATCGTTATCGTGGCGCAACCTTCACCCGTGGCCGCGGGCCGACCGCGGCCGACCTTCCGATGACCTGGCGGGGGAGCCGAGTCGGGCTGTCGGGAAGGCCTGCCGCGGCCGGGGTTCCGGGGGTTCAGACCGCCTCGGCGGTCTCGGGCAGATCGATCGCGAGCTGGTCGGTCAGGTCCACGACCTCGGCGAGATCCCCGAAATCGCGTACGGCCGTGTCGACGGTTTTTCGGATACGAGTGTTGACGCGCTCCGAGCGCACCTTCTTGGCGATTTCCATGGCTTCCATGGCCAGCACCGTGGCCCGCTCGGGCTCTCGCTGAAGGAGGTGGACCGTGGCCATGCCGATCAGATTCAGTGCGTACGACCGCTGGTGATCGGTGTCCTTCGCGAACAGGTCGACGGCGTTCCGCATCAGGGGCTCGGCCAGGGAGGCGTAGGTGGGGCTGCGGCCGGCGACGTAGGCGAGGTCACGGAACGAGTGGGAGTTCTCGCCGTACAGCTCGGCCCGGGAGAAGAAGCGGATCCAGTCGGGATCGGGCTCGTCCCAATCGTGTACGTCCGCGAACGTGTCCTCGGCCATCCGCACGGCCCGCTTGCACTTTCCGGGCTGTCCCATATTGGCGTATGCGCGCGCCTCCATCGCATACAGCATGGCCTGGGTGCGGGGGCTCGCGCAGTCACGGCTGCCGTACTGCGCGAGATGGATCAGTTCGAGGGCGTCGTCCGGCCGCCCGAGGTGGATCATCTGGCGGCTCATGGAGGACAGGACGTACGAGCCCAGGGGCTTGTCGCCGGCCTCCTTGGCCGCGTGCAGGGCCAGGACGAAGTACTTCTGGGCGGTCGGCTGGAGCCCCACGTCGTACGACATCCAGCCGGCGAGTTCGGCCAGCTCGGCGGCGACCTTGAACAGCTTGCGGCTGGTCGACTCGGGCTGGGGCTCCTGGAGGAGGTCCGTCACCTCGTGCAGTTGTCCGACCACCGCCTTGCGGCGCAGGCCGCCGCCACACTGCGCGTCCCACTGCCGGAACATCGCGGTGGTGGACTCCAGCAGCTCCAGTTCGGGCTTGGAGAGACGGCCGGCCCGGCGCGCGGCGGACGGGTGCTCGGGCTCCTCGGGCGGGGCCGGGGGCACCGGGACGAGCCAGCGCTGCATGGGCTCGATGAGGGTGGGGCCGGCGGAGAGGGACAGCGCGGTCCCGAGGAAGCCGCGCCGCGCCAGCATCAGGTCGCTGCGCGAGAACTCGCTGAGCAGCGCCACGGTCTGCGGGGCCGTCCAGGGCAGGTCGACACCGGACGCGGACGGCGACTGGCGGGCGGCGCGCAGCCCCAGGTCCTCGACGGAGACGACACAGCCGAACCGCTCGGAGAACAGCTCGGACAGGATGCGCGGAATCGGCTCGCGCGGGTTCTCTCCGTCGAGCCAGCGCCGGACCCGCGAGGTGTCCGTCGAGATGTGGTTGGCGCCCAACTGACGTGCCCGGCGGTTCACTTGGCGCGCCAGCTCGCCCTTGGACCAGCCGCTGCGCACGAACCACGAGCCGAGCAGCTCATTCGGGCGCTTGTCGGCGCTAGCCGGTGTCGTCGCGCTTCCGCCGTTGCCGCCCACTGGAACGCCCCCATCCCTGAGACCACTTGTCGCCGAGTGCGCCAAGCCCTATCAGAATGCCGGTAAATAGGCTCCGTGTCCGACAGTTCTCACCCTTCGAACGGGAAGCCGACTTGCCTCCGGCATACCCACAAGCGCATGTGCTCCCAGGCCTCGTGCACTCAAAGTAATCCTACGATCACGGCTCCGGCCACGGGGATCCAGGAAACGCCACCATTCGCCACCCCTTCGAATGAACTCCCGGGCGGCTACGCAGGATTCACTTGACAGAGGACGGCCGGGAGTGAGCGGAGCGATGCACTCGAGGGCGCACGCCGCCGAGCGCACTACCCGAGGCACTTCTGGGCGCCGACCCCAGCGGGTGAGGGCGGACGGGAGTGACGGGCAGTCGGAAACGCAGGGTTACGTTCTGGTCGCAACTCGTAACCACCGGTGCGTCGGACCCGTTGGAGGGGGCATGGGCTTCACGATCGGCAGCAGCCGGGGTATCCGCGAGATCCGGCCCGGCACGCGCCGCCGCGGCCGGTCGTCCGAGTGCACCGCCGTGGCCGAGTACACCGGCCTCTGGGGCTGGGACGTGGTCGCCGGCGCCCGCGCGGCGGGCGGCGCCTGCTCCTGCGGCCTGACCGGCTGCCCCACGCCGGGCGCCCACCCGCTGGGCTTCGCGCCCCGGGTCGCGGCCGGCGCCACGCTCGACGAAGTCACGGACACCTGGGGCCAGTTCCCCGGCGCCGCGGTCATGCTCCCCGTGGGCCGCGCGTTCGACGTGATCGAGGTCGCCGAACCGGCCGGCCGCCGCGCCCTGGTCCGGCTGGAACGCATGGGTCTCCCCCTCGGCCCGGTCACCGCCACCCCCGAGGGCCGCGCCCAGTTCTTCGTCGCCCCCGGCGCCGCCGCCGAACTCCCCGAACTCCTCTACCGCATGGGCTGGGACGACGCGGCCCTCGACCTGCACGGCCTGGGCGCCGGTACGTATCTCACGGCGCCCCCCTCCGACCGGGGCGGCCTCGGCCCGGTCACCTGGCTGCGCCCGCCCGCCCTGGACACGGCGACCAGGCCTCCGGCGGCCAGGCTGCTGCTGGGGACGCTGGCGTACGTGGCGCACCGGTCGCGGGCGTAGCGCCCGGGTCCGGACCGCCGGCGACACAGCAGGGCGCCCGTCCCCAACTGCACCTTGGGGGCGGGCGCCTCTTCGTGGACCTCTTCGTAGGACTCTTCCCGGACCTACGAAATTTCGGAGGCGGTGATCAAGATCGTGATCACTCTCCGATAAGAGCGTCAACAAACGCCTCCGGCTCGAACGGCGCCAGATCGTCGGCGCCTTCGCCGAGCCCGATCAGCTTCACCGGCACACCCAGTTCGCGCTGTACGGCGATGACGATGCCGCCCTTGGCGGTGCCGTCGAGCTTGGTGAGCACGATGCCGGTGATCTCGACGACCTCGGCGAAGACGCGGGCCTGGACGAGCCCGTTCTGCCCGGTCGTGGCGTCGAGCACGAGCAGCACCTCGTCCAGCGGGGCGTGCTTCTCGATGACGCGCTTGACCTTGCCGAGCTCGTCCATGAGCCCGGTCTTGGTGTGCAGCCGCCCGGCGGTGTCGATCAGCACGACGTCGGCACCGGCCTCGATGCCCTCCTTGACCGCGTCGAAGGCGATCGACGCGGGGTCACCACCCTCGGGACCGCGCACGGTACGGGCCCCGACGCGGTCGCCCCAGGTCTGGAGCTGGTCGGCGGCGGCGGCCCGGAAGGTGTCGGCTGCGCCGAGAACAACGTTTTTCCCGTCGGCGACGAGGACACGCGCGAGCTTGCCGGTGGTGGTGGTCTTGCCGGTGCCGTTGACGCCGACGACCATCACGATGCCCGGCGTGTCGAGGTTCGAGTCGGTCTTCACGGTCCGGTCGAACCCGGGTTCGAGGATCTGGAGCAGTTCCTCGCGCAACAGCGCGCGCAGGTCGGCGGGCGTACGGGTGCCGAGCACCTTCACGCGCTCGCGCAGCCGCTCGACGAGTTCCTGGGTGGGCCGGACGCCGACGTCGGCGGTGAGGAGCGTGTCCTCGACCTCCTCCCAGGTGTCGTCGTCGAGATGCTCGCGCGCGAGGAGCGTGAGCAGCCCCTTTCCGAGCGCGTTCTGCGACCGGGAGAGCCGGGCGCGCAGCCGGACCAGCCGCCCGGCGGTGGGCTCCGGCACCTCGATGACGGGGACGGGAGGTTCCTCGACGGCGACGGACGAGCCGTCCGCACTCCCCGGGAGATCCACCTCTTCTATCGTGCGGCGCGGTTCGTCGCGCGGCGTCTCGGCCTCGTCGCCGATGTGCGGCTCGGCCGGAGGGGCGGTGAGGTCGGGTGTCGTGGGGGGCGCCGGGGGCAGCGGCTTCTTCCTGCGGCTGCCGACGACGAGCCCACCGAGCACACCGAGCACGACCACGGCGATGACTACAGCAAGGATGATGGTTTCCATAACGCTGCCAGTATGGCGTGACCTCCCGCGCAGGCGTTCGCTCTCCACGCGGGGCCGCAGCCCGGGTACGCGGACCAGCTTCCCCAGAGTGGGCAACGCCCCATCCGGCGGGCCGCGCCCCGTCCTCCCCGCCGACAGCGCTCGGCACCTCGCACGCCCACACCCTGGCCACCTGACGATGTGTCAGTTACCGTCCCCTCCACACCGCCGACGAAGGGGATCGGTCCCATGCCCGTCACCGTCGTACGTTTCAATCTGGTCGCCCCCGACGCCACTCCCGCCGATCTCCGCGCCCGCTACCAGGCAGCGATCGAGATGGCCGCGTACTCCGACACCCACGGCATCACCACCGTCCAGACCGAGGAGCACCACGGCGTCGCCAACAACTGGCTGCCCTCGCCGTTCGCCTTCGCGGGGGCGGTGTTCGGGGCGACGCGGCGGATCGCGGTGACCGTGTCGGCGGTGATCGGCCCGTTGCACGACCCCTTGAGGCTCGCCGAGGACATCGCCGTACTCGATCTGCTGAGCGGCGGACGGCTGGTCACGGTTGCCGGGATCGGATACCGGCCCGAGGAGTACGCCTATTTCGGCGCCGACTGGAAGCGGCGCGGCAAGCTCCAGGACGAGCTGCTGGAGACGCTCCTGAAGGCCTGGACCGGGGAGGAGTTCACGTACCAGGGGCGTACGGTACGGGTCACTCCGCGTCCGTGCACCGACCCGCACCCGCTGCTCCTGGTGGGCGGCTCGTCGAAGGCGGCGGCCAGGCGGGCGGCCCGTCTCGGGCTCCCCCTCTTCCCCAGCGCGCACCTGCCCGAGCTGGAGGCCTACTACAAGGAGCGGCTGGTCGAGTACGGCACGGAGGGCTGGACGATGATGCCGGCCGCCGAGACCCCGCTGCTGCACATCACCGAGGACCCGGACCGGGCGTGGGCCGAGTACGGCCACCACTTCCTGCACGAGGCCCGGACGTACGCCTCCTGGCAGTCCGGCGACATACGGTCCGCCGTGAAGTCGGCGGCCACGACGGTCGGGGAACTGCGTACCGAGGGCGTCTACCGGATGCTGACGCCCGAGGAGTGCGTGGCGCAGGGGCTGGACAACTACGTGCTGCATCCGCTGTCGGGCGGGATGCCCGTGGAGGAGGGGTGGCGGAGCCTGCGGCTGTTCGGCGAGCGGGTGGTGCCGGCACTGGCGGCCTGACGCACCTGCCGAAAGCCGCTCCCGGCTCGGGCAGTGGCCGAGCCGGAAGCGGCGGTGGATACGGGGAGAAGGGCAGCGGGGACTTGGCCCTTCCCCCCGAGTCTCAGGGGTAGCGGGGTAGTGGGACTACCCCATCTCCTCCAGCGTCTTGCCCTTCGTCTCCTTGACGAACCTGAGCACGAACGGGATCGAGAGCGCGGCGAAGATCGTGTAGATCACGTAGGTCGCGGAGAGGTTCCAGTCGGCCAGTGACGGGAAGCTCGCGGTGATGGCCCAGTTGGCGATCCACTGGGCTGCGGCGGCCACGCCCAGGGCGGCGGCGCGGATCCTGTTCGGGAACATCTCGCCGAGGAAGACCCAGACGACGACACCCCAGGACAGCGCGAAGAAGAGTACGAACACATGGGCGGCGACCAGGGCGACCCAGCCCTGTGTGGCGGGCAGCTTGCCGTCGACGAGGTCGTAGGAGAAGGCCCAGGCCTCCAGTGCGAGCCCGACGACCATGCCGACGGAACCGATGAGCGCGAGCGGCCGGCGGCCGATCCGGTCGACGAAGATCATGGCGATCACGGTGCCGACGATGTTGATGATCGACGTGGTGAACGAGTAGAGGAACGACTCCGTCGGGTCGACGCCGACCGACTGCCAGAGCGTCGAGGAGTAGTAGAAGGCCACGTTGATGCCGACGAACTGCTGGAAGACCGAGAGCCCGATGCCGATCCAGACGATCGGCTTGAAGAAGAAGGTGCCGCCGAGCAGGTCCCGGAAGGTCGACTTGTGCTCGCTCTTCATGGCGTGCTCGATCTCGGCGACCCGGGCGTCCAGGTCCATGCTGTCGCCCTCGACCTCACGCAGCACCTCACGGGCGCGCTCGTCCCGGCCGACGGAGATCAGGAAGCGCGGCGACTCGGGGATCGCGAAGGAGAGCAGCCCGTACAGCACCGCCGGTACGACCATCACACCGAGCATGACCTGCCATGCCTCGACGCCCAGCAGCTCGCCGCGCTGGTCACCGCCCGCCGCGTTCAGGATGCCCCAGTTGACCAGCTGCGAGATGGCGATGCCGATGACGATCGCGGCCTGCTGGAACGAACCGAGCCGCCCCCGGTACGCGGCCGGGGCGACCTCGGCGATGTAGGCGGGGCCGATGACGGAGGCCATGCCGATGGCGAAGCCGCCGATGATCCGCCAGAAGGCGAGGTCGTACAGCGCGAAGGGCAGCGCGGAGCCGACGGCGCTGATCGTGAAGAGCACGGCGGAGATCTGCATGCAGCGGATACGGCCGATGCGGTCGGCAATGCGCCCCGCGGTGGCGGCACCGATGGCGCAGCCGATCAGCGCGATGGCGATGACCTGAGCCAGAGCGGCTGAGCCGACGTCGTAGCGGGTCCGGATGGCCTCGACTGCGCCGTTGATCACGGCACTGTCGTAGCCGAAGAGGAAACCACCCATCGCGGCCGCCGCCGCGATGAAGATGACATGCCCGAGATGCTCGGGATGAGCCGCTCCGGCTCCTGACTTGAGTGTCTGCTCAGCGCTGGTCACTACAACTCCTCGGGCCACCGGCAACGCCGCCGGGTGGGGGACCCTCCCAGGTACGTGGTACCTGAAGGTAAAAACGACATTGCCGAGACTATGCCTTCAAGTTCCCAAGTCAAGAGCGCGGTCGATGTGAGATAGAAGGCATAAACAGCCAACTTGCGTTCAACTATTGAAGAAGGAAAAGAGGGAAGAAGAGACGGCTGGACGACGGCCGGCGAAGCCGAGGTGGACTAACGGAGCCGCTGGGAAATCACCTTCGACACGCCGTCGCCCTGCATGGAGACGCCGTACAGCGCGTCGGCGACCTCCATCGTCCGCTTCTGGTGCGTGATCACGATGAGCTGCGAGGCTTCCTGGAGCTCCTGCATGATGCGGATCAGCCGCTGAAGGTTGGTGTCGTCAAGGGCCGCCTCCACTTCGTCCATCACGTAGAACGGACTCGGCCTGGCCTTGAAGATCGACACCAGCAACGCTACGGCGGTGAGCGAGCGCTCGCCGCCGGAGAGTAGCGACAGCCGCTTGACCTTCTTGCCCGGGGGCCGCGCCTCCACGTCCACGCCCGTGGTGAGCATGTTGTCGGGATCGGTCAGGATCAGCCGTCCCTCACCACCGGGGAACAGCCTGCTGAAGACACCTTCGAACTGCACCGCCGTGTCCCGGAACGCCTCGGTGAAGACCTGCTCGACGCGCTCGTCGACCTCCTTCACCACCTGAAGCAGATCGATCCGCGTCTTCTTCAGGTCCTCGAGCTGCTCGCTGAGGAACTTGTGGCGTTCCTCCAGTGCCGCGAACTCCTCCAGGGCCAGCGGATTGACCTTGCCGAGCTGCTGGTAGGCCCGCTCGGTCGCCCTGAGCCGCTTCTCCTGCTCGGCCCGGTGGAACTGCTTCGGCTGGTTGCGCGGGTGCTCCGGGTCCTCGGGCAACTCCTCGCCCTCGGCGGGGGGCGAGGCCGGCACCAGCTGGTGCGGGCCGTACTCGGACACCAACCCCTCCGGTTCCACACCGAGTTCCTCCAGCGCCTTGGTCTCCAGCTGCTCGATCCGCAGCCTCTTCTCAGCGCCGAGTACCTCCCCGCGGTGCATTGAATCCGTCAACTTGTCGAGTTCGGCCTTGAAATCACGGCCGGCGGCGCGAGCAGCCGTCAGCTCCTGCTCCCGCCGGGCCTTGGCGGCGTCGGCCGCGGTGCGTTCCTCGTCGGCCCGGGAGAGGGAGACCTCGACGTGCGCGAGCAGCTGCCTCGCCCCGGAGCCGACGGCTTCGGCGACGGCCGCCTCATGCCTGAGCCGCGCCCGCCGCTCCTCGGCACGCGCGCGTGCCTCCCGTTCGGCACGCGCGGCCCGGTCGAGCGAGTCGGCCCGTCCGGCCAGCCCCTTGACCCGTTCCTCGTGCGTACGGACCTGGAGCCGGGCCTCCATCTCGGTCTGGCGCGCGTTGGCGCCGTCGGCGGCGAGCCGATCCCGTACTCCCGTGTCGGGCTCCTCCTCCACGGGCATCTCCTCGGCGACGGCCAGCCGCTCCGCGAGCTCCTCGGCATCCTGTACGGCCCTGTCGAGCGCCTCCTGTGCCCGCGCCGCAGCCGCGGTGGACCTCTCGGCCTCTCCGGCGGCGCCCCTGGCCTGCCCGGCGAGCCGCCCGAGCTGCTGGGCTACGGCCGACTTCTCCCGGTCGGCGGCCCGGCGCCGCTCCCCCAGCTCCTCGACGAACGCGGCACTCTCCTTGCGCCGCTCCCCGGCGAGCCGCTGCGCCTCGGCCAACTCCTCGCACCGCACGGCCAGTTCATCGAGCTCGGCGGCGGCCTCGTCGACGGAGGCCTGCACCTCGAGCAGGCTCGGCGCCCCTGCGGACCCGCCGTGCGCGAAGTGGGCGCCCAGCAGGTCCCCTTCTGCGGTCACGGCTGTCAACTCCGGCCGCGCGTACACCAGTTCCTCGGCGTCTTCGAGTGTCCCGACGACCACGATCCCGCGCAGCAACCGGCGTACGGCGGGCATGAGTTCGGCGGGGCCACGGACCAGGTCGGCGGCGAGGGGCGGCCCGCTCGGCCCGCGTCCCCGGGCTCCCGGACGATCGCCGGGCGCGGAGCCCTGCCCGTCGACAGCACCGGCATCGCCAGCACCGTCGGCACCGTCGGAGGCGTCGGCGCCGCCGGAGGCGGCATCCCCGGCCGGGCCGGATCCGTCGCCCGGCGCCACTCCCCCGCCCGGACCTCCGGGCCCCGGGCCCGCCTCCCCCAGGGCATCGGCACCGCGCACGCCCACGGCGCCGGGGTGCGCTGGCGCTGACGGCCACTGCCCCACGCCGAAAGCACCCGCCCGGCCGTCGCTCACGGGACCGCCCTGCTCCCCCGAGCCGGAACCCACCGAGCCACGTGCGCCCTCGTCCCACTCCCCCACCGGGCCACCCGGCTGCGGCCCGCCCCCCGGCGCTGCCGGTGCCTCCGCGTCCTCCGGTGCCCCCGCCAGCAGCAGTGAAGCGCGTCCCGCGTCCTGCTTGCGCAGCAGTCGGATCGCGGCTGCCGCGGCGGCCGGGGTCGTCACCGCGATCGCGTCCGCCCCCGCACCGAAGGCGGCAGCCACGGCGACCTCGTGACCGTGGGTGACCGTCAGCAGTTCCGCCGCCGGGCCGAGCAGCCCGGTGAGGCGGTCCTGTGCGGCCAGCAGCGCGCCCGACCCGTCCTTGCGGCGCAGGCCGAGCGCCAGGGCCTCGTGGCGGGCCTGGGT
>NZ_JAAGLT010000158.1 GCF_010548275.1 Streptomyces sp. SID12488 | reverse complement strand
TCCACATCATCGTGAAAAAACCGTCGGGCACGGTCGCGCCGGACGGGTGCATGTCACGTGAACCTAGTGCCGACGTTCGACTTCGCGCCATCAGTTCGCGAAATCAGTTTCCAAAGAAACAAAGGGTGTTGAACCGTCCCGACGCGCCGGCCGTGCCGTTGACAGGGGGGATCAGCGCCACCGTCCCCCCACACGGAGGTTGTTGTGTCCGTCGTCCCCACCGCACCCGCGTCACAAGGAGAGTCCCCCGTGACCACCGAAGCAGCGCCGCCCCCGGGCAGCACGGGAGCGCCGCCGGCGAGCCCCGCGGCCGAAGATTTCGTACGCGTCCAGCAGAGCGCGGAGTTCGCCGACCTGCGCCGCTCCCACCGCTCCTTCGCCTTCCCGCTGAC
>NZ_JAAGLT010000157.1 GCF_010548275.1 Streptomyces sp. SID12488 | reverse complement strand
ATCGATGTGGGCCCGATCACGACACCGACTTTCGAACAAGTCTGGAGCATGCTGCGCAACGGCATTAGCAAGGCTCGGGAAGGGGAATGGGTTCGGGCAAAGCAGTTAGATCCGAGCATCACCAAGGGTTCGCACATCCCGACCCTTGAGGAACTGGATGAACTGGCGCCGAACAATCCGTTTTTCATGATGGAGAGCAACGGCCATATTGCTTATGCCAATAGCAAAGCCTTTGCGCTGGTCGGGATCACAGATACGACTCCTAACCCGGCTGAAGCGCGCTATGCCAAAACACCCGATGGTAAACTGAGCGGACGTTTGGAAGAGCCACCGGCATTCAACGCATTTCTCGAAAAGATGCCTCTGCCGACAGCAGCAGAAGTCTCAACCAGTAT
>NZ_JAAGLT010000156.1 GCF_010548275.1 Streptomyces sp. SID12488 | reverse complement strand
TCCGAGGCCCACACGCGGTCGGTGCGCTCGAGGATCTCGAGGTCGACGCGCGCGCCGACGGACGAGCAGGACTCGATCTCGACCCGCGGGTGCCGCGCCTTGAGCTCGTCGATCAGCCGGTACACGGCGAGCGTCTGCCCGTGCACGCCAGGTACGCCGTCGGCGCCGTGCCCCGCGTCGAGCAGGTCGCGGTTGTGGTCCCACTTGAGGTAGGCGATGTCGTCCAGTTCGGGTACGGGTAACGGCCGGTCCGGATCGGGGAGCGCGTCGGTCAGCGGGCCCGCGCCGGCCGGCCGGTCGATGGGGACGACCGGGAGGTGCGGGATCCCGTGCTCGGCGGCGAAGGCCGCGATGGCGGGGGCGGTCGGGGCGTCGGTCAGGCTGCAGGACGGTTCG